>DATJBW010000014.1:0-116262 GCA_035515135.1 Flavobacterium sp. | reverse complement strand
GTTCCTCTTTCTATCTCTTGTACAATTTGTAGTTTTAAAGACATAGAATAGTCTTTCTGAGTGCGCTTGATATAGCCACGTTCCTCTTGATTTTTCATAATGATACTTTTTTGTGTATCGCTATTTCAGGACGGGACAAAGAGAAGTTTCTAAAACCTTGGCAATTTTACCCCATTCTTTTTTTGAAATCTTAGTCACACCTGACTCTCTTCTGGAATATTGAGATTAACTCATTCCTAAACGAAAAGACATATCTTCCTGAGTAATATTCTGTTCATTACGCCTATTTATAAGTTTTTGTTTTATCATGATTTTAGATTGTATTTCACTTTTATCTGATTAAAATTTAGAGAACTCTATGATAGTTAAGCTAATTATAATGATAAAATATATTTTTATTGCTTTGTCAATAAATAATAAACCCATAATTCAAAGCATTTAATAAGTAAAGCACACTAATTTATATATTTCAGTAATTTATTTTATCAGAATAAATTGATTTTAATCAAACATATAAAATTATGTTAACTTTCACATTATTTATGCTCAAAAATGCATAGGAAAGTTGTTTATTGTTTAACAATTCTGCCTCAACAAAAACTTTTTCGCAAAAAGTAGTATTTATTACAAATTATTTTTTTTAACTTTAAACCAATTTAGATTATAAAAACGTACAAATTAATTTTCACAGCTTTTGCAACATTGCTTTTAGGAGCATTTATTATTACAGGATGTTCTAGTGATGAAATTTCAGAATCAGAGATAAGTAACCACATATTAAAAAGAGAAGGAACTTTAGACTTATCAAAAGATGAAGATTTCATTGAACTATATAATTTATTTTCAGAATATGCAGAGGTAGAGAAAGATATTGAGCAGATTACCTACTTTATTTCTAAAATTGAAAGAGAAAAAAATTTAAGTAATAAAGATATGGAGTTATTTGCTCAAAGTATGGGTTATGAAAACAAAGAACAAGCTTTAGAGTATACTCAAAGATTTTTTAGTTTAGCCATTAATTTAGACAACAAGTATAATATATCTAATATAAGGCAAAATGAATTAGATTCTATATTTATAACAGGATTTGAAGGTATTGAAACTTCCTCTGATGATTGTGCACGACGACAAAGAAATTGTTTTGCAAAAGCAGCAGGAATCGCTACAGTTGCTCATATTGGCTGTGCTGCTTTAGATATAACAGTTATATTAGGAATGGCTTGCCATGCAGGAGTAACATTAGTTTGGGTAGCGGCTAATGATGATTGTAAATTAGATTATAAAGACTGTATGAATCCAAACTAAACGTCTCTTTTTTAAAACAAAACACATAACTTTAAAACTAAAAAATCATGAAAAAAATATTATTCAGCATCCCTATAGTTTTATTTATTTTAATTGTATATGTTAATTTTTTTGAGAAATATCCTATGTTTATTTATATAGGTGCAGTTGTTTCCTTCGTATCCTTAACTACTGGTTTTTATATGGAGTATAAAAACAATCAAGAAATTTTTAGAGAAAAATATTTATATCGAATTCTTATGGGGGCTTTTTTTATTACCGCCACATGGAGCGTAAGTCTCTATGAAATGTTTTCGATACCATAACGTTTTTTTTTTAATAGCATAGAAATAATAAGGTGGATTCAAGTTGTAAATGCGACCTTCTAGTTTTCGTTTAACTTTTAAGTGCAAATTAAAGACATAACTAACGATAAGAACATTATGGAAAATACTAATATATTACAAAACACAGCCATCAAATTTGAATATTTCATGTCTGCTTTAGCTTGTGTATTATTTTTTTTAGTCACAAAAGATGTAATCCCTAACTATATTTACTTGATAGTTATATTGGTTTTTTCTTTTTACTTTATGCCTATTCGATTTTTTAGGTTTAAGTATGAAAAAAACAAGAATGAAAAAATAATATTCATCATTAGCTCACTAATCATAGCCAAAATTTTAGCAATTTCTATTGCCTTGACTTATATAAACGATCCTTCTTTTTTTCGTACAACTTTTATACTGTTAAGCTTTATAAATTTTATTTTAATGATTTTTTCTTATTGGAAGAAGTATAGACAGAATCTGTATCTTCATTTTATAATTGCCTTTTTCACGAGTGTAGTCTTATTTGCATAAGCTTCCTAAAAATCAAGCTGTTTAAAAGTATAGAATTAAAGGTCCTATCTTTCTATTTTTAACAGTTGGTTATTATTTATGTACTTTATTCTTATTATATTTAAATTAAAAAAATATGGAGTTATCAAGCTATAATTACAGTAGGTTAAT
This sequence comes from Flavobacterium sp., assembly GCA_035515135.1. Classification (GTDB taxonomy): domain Bacteria; phylum Bacteroidota; class Bacteroidia; order Flavobacteriales; family Flavobacteriaceae; genus Flavobacterium. The sequence goes on along the minus strand of DATJBW010000014.1, from coordinate 113,965 downwards.
GAAGATAACTACTCCTGTTATCTTATTACACCTTATAATATTATCAATTTTATTTTTTCTAAAAATCCCTGTTCTTTACTATAGTGTTTTGTTTTTTTCATTCTCTGTATATGTAATTATTGAAATGTTTAGAAATAACAATAAACTGGCAGAGAGTAATAATAAATATAAAACTTTAACCCTTATTTCAAGTAGCTTATTTATCTTTTACAGTTTCTATTATAAAGGAAATAATGTCTTTTTTTATATTTGTAGTGCATTTTTATTCATATATGGTATATATACAATGCTATTAAGTATAAAAAAGAACAGTAGTAATAAAAAGAATGATTTTTTAGTTTTTAGTTTAATAACAATCACATTCATTTTTACTTTTTTGACTTCTGCATATCAATACTATATTCTAGTTAAACCTTTTTAAAGTTCTGCTAAATACTAGATGTTCTTAGATAGTTCTAAAAATTAAACAATAAGCTTTCCCAATAACCAAGCTTTTATAAAACTAAAAAACCTGCACATAGCAGGTTTTTTAGTTTTATAAAAGGCTTATAAGTAGCTCTAATTCAAAATAAAATTGATCTGATTCTGTTCTAATTCTTCTAAGAGTTCTTTGCAAATATTTATTTTCACACTATTACTATCCATACTCAAGAAATTCAGTACTTTATATTTCTCTTCCTCGGGAGCAGTTTCTTCTTCTACGATTTCTTCTACGATTTCAAAGTCTAAGATTTCGTCACTGTCAACATCTTCGTCAAAAGAATCAAAAGTTACACTAGGAATCACTTTTTTAGTCTCGTAGTTTTGGTCTATTTCAAATAATTCAAAACACACAGATTGCTTTCCTTTGTTTCTTCTAAAGGCCTCTAAAATCATCTCGACCTGCCTTTTGTCTAAGGTTTCAATATCAAATCGCAGCACTAGCGTCTTGGCAAAATCAGTCAAAACATCTTGCATATATTGCATATGTAAAATCTGAATTCTTGGCTCTGAATTTTTCCCGGTATTTTTATCTAACCAACCTTTTTTTGCCGTAAACTTCATATAGGTAAACTGATTGAGGTTAAAATACATTCTGAATTTCAGATAATCTTCGCCAAAAACCCTAAAGGTATAGCTACCGTCATAATCCTCTAGCGTGAAAGTTCCCCATCCTTTTCCTACCTTGCTCACTCGGTGTTCTACGTTAGTAATGATACCGCCAACATTGAGTTGTTTGCCTATAAGGCTACTCAAGTCATTGACTTTCCCAAGGCTTGTATTACAAAAATACTTAAGTTCGTATTTAAAATCATCTAACGGATGCCCTGAGATATAAATACCAACTACTTCTTTTTCTCTGGCTAATTTCTCCATCGCTCCCCACTCTTCTGCGGGCGGAACGATAGGTTCAGGAATCTGTACGTCACTCGCATCGCCAAAAAGGCTTACTTGTGCAGAGTTTTCGTTTTCTTGAAACTTGGCGCCGTATCTGACTACCTTTTCTAAAAACACGATGCCGTCAGTATCTGCATTAAAATATTGTGCCCTGTGGGTATCGGTAAAACCATCAAAACCTCCGGCTAAGGCGAGGTTTTCAAAAACTTTTTTGCCTGCAGCCCTGAGGTCTACCCTACGTGCTAGGTCAAAAACAGATCTGTATTTCCCCTCTTCTCGGTTTTCTACTATGGCTTGCACGGCGTTCATCCCCACGCCTCTAATGGCGCCCATCCCAAAGCGAATAGCGTTGTTCTCGTTTACCGTAAACTTATAGTAGGATTCGTTGACATCAGGCGAAAGCACTTCAATGCCCATGCGTTTGCACTCCTCCATAAAGAAGGTCACTTGCTTGATGTCATTCATATTGTTTGACAACACTGCCGCCATATATTCAGCCGGGAAATGTGCTTTTAGGTATGCCGTCTGATAGGCAATCCAAGCATAACAGGTAGAGTGCGACTTGTTAAAAGCATAACTTGCAAAGGCCTCCCAGTCTTTCCACACTTTTTCTAAGATGGTTGCGTCGTGACCTTTGGCAGAAGCACGCTCAATAAACTGAGGCTTCATCTTGTCGAGTACGTCTTTTTGTTTTTTACCCATTGCCTTTCTCAACACATCGGCCTCACCTTTTGTAAAGTCAGCTAATTTTTGAGAAAGCAACATCACCTGCTCTTGATAAACCGTAATTCCGTAGGTTTCAGACAGGTATTCTTCCATCACATCGAGGTCATATTTTATTTCCTCTTCTCCGTTTTTTCTTTTGACAAAACTCGGGATGTACTCTAAAGGTCCTGGGCGATACAAGGCGTTCATGGCAATCAAATCTCCAAAAACGGTGGGTTTGAGTTCCCTCATATATTTCTGCATCCCAGCCGATTCATACTGAAAAATTCCAATGGTTTCTCCGCGCTGAAACAGCTCATAGGTCTTGGTATCATCAATCGGGAAAGCATCCGGATCGAGATTTATGTTTTTAGTGTATTTCACTAATTTGACAGTGTCTTTTATCAAGGTTAGCGTTTTCAGTCCTAAGAAGTCCATCTTTAAGAGTCCTGCGTTTTCTGCCACCGAGTTATCAAATTGAGTGACATTCAAATCCGAATCTTTTGCGTTGGCTACAGGTACAAAATTTGAAATATCATCTGGCGTAATAATCACTCCACAGGCGTGGATACCCGTGTTTCTGAGAGAGCCCTCAAGTATTCTGGCTTGTTTAATGGTCTGACCAATAAGGTCATCCTCAGCCGCTAAGGCTATGAGTTGTGCCACCTTTTCATACTCGTCTGCCCTTAGCTTTTTCTTCAACTCCGCATCAGGCATAGCAAATATCTTTGCCAAACTCATATTCGGAATAAGTTTAGAGACTCTATCTGCTTCAAAAAGCGGTAAATCAAGCACTCTAGCCGTATCTCTGATAGAAGATTTTGCAGCCATCGTACCATAGGTAATAATCTGAGCCACTTGATTCTTTCCGTATTTATCAATCACATATTGCATGACTCTAGACCTGCCTTCATCGTCAAAGTCAATATCAATATCGGGCATAGACACACGGTCAGGATTCAAAAAACGCTCAAAAAGCAAGTCGTATTTAATCGGGTCAATATTGGTGATTTGCAGACAATAAGCAACGGCAGAACCCGCAGCTGAACCACGACCGGGCCCCACGGAAACGTCCATCTCACGAGCAGCTGCGATGAAATCTTGAACAATCAAGAAATAACCCGGATATCCCGTCATTTCAATGGTGGCAAGCTCAAAGTCTAAGCGCTCTTTTAGTTCAGGAGTAATCTCTCCGTACCTTCTCTTTGCACCTTCATAGGTAAGAAATTCTAAGTATTTGTTCTCGCCTCTTTTGCCTCCATCCTCTTCGTCTTCTGCAACTAAAAACTCCTGCGGAATTTCAAACTTTGGCAGCAACACATCTCTGGAGAGCGAGTAGGTTTCGATTTTATCTACAATCTCATCAATAGTATTGATCGCTTCTGGAAGGTCTTTAAAAAGCTCCTTCATTTGATCAGCTGACTTGAAGTAATATTCGTCATTGTCCAATCCGTAGCGGTAGCCTCTGCCCCTTCCCTTGGGTGTTTCTTGTTTTTCTCCGTCTTTCACACACAACAAAATATCGTGCGCATTGGCATCTTCTTTATCGATATAATAAGTGTTGTTAGTAGCGACAAGCTTGACGTCGTGTTTTTTAGAAAACTCAACTAGCGTGCGGTTGACCACATCTTCATCTTGTTGGTTATGGCGCATGAGTTCTAGATAAAAATCATCGTTAAACTGCTCTTTCCACCACAATAGCGCTTCTTCTGCTTGGGCTTCACCCACGTTTAAGATCTTACTCGGAATTTCTCCGTAGAGGTTTCCTGATAAGATGATGATATCTTCTTTATATTGCTCAACGATGGCTCGGTCAATTCTCGGGACATAATAAAATCCTTTGGTATAGGCAATCGATGACATCTTGGCCAAATTGTGGTAGCCATTTTTATTTTTGGCTAAGAAAACAACTTGATAACCGTTGTCTTTTTGGCTTTTGTTTAGGTGGTCATTACATACATACAACTGACAGCCCACGATGGGTTTGATACATTCTTCTTTGACAGGCTCCTCGGCATTATCAGCAGCTAGTTTTATCTTTTTTGCCAGGTTTTTGTTATGTGATTCTATTCTGCTCACAAAGTGAAAAGCACCCATCATATTGCCCAAGTCAGTCATCGCTACAGCATTCATCCCGTGCTTGACAGTGGCATTGATCAAGGCATCTATAGAGATGGTCGATTGCAGGACAGAAAATTGGGTATGGTTGTGCAAGTGCACATAATTACCTGTAATCGCAACAGATTGCTCTTGAACCTCCGTTTGCTGTTTGGTAAATTCTTTGTCTAATTGCTGTCTGATGCTATCTGAAGCAGCTTTTAGATTAATTTGTTTCAGCCCAATGAGCTGTATGGTAGTTGGGTTGCGTTCTTTGAATCTTCTGAAGTAATCTGCGGGAGCGTCAAGTTTCTCTAGGCTGAAAAATTCTTTTCTCAGGAGTTCTAAAAAAGCTCTAGTGGTCGCCTCAACGTCAGCGGTGGCATTGTGTGCTTCTTTGAAATCTGCGCCAAACATAAAGTGATACAACTCGCCCAAAGTAGGCAGTTTAAAACGACCTCCTCTACCTCCGGGGAGTTTCAATAGCGTAGCTGTATCTTCTGTACAGGTGTCTAAAAGTGGTTTTTCGTTTAGGTCTGTAGGCAGTGATTGTCTGTGGAATTCACATCCCATGACATTCAAGTCAAAACTCACATTATGTCCAACAACAAATTTTGCTTTTGATAAAGCGATGTTGAACTGCTCTAAGGCAAAGTCTAAATCTACACCTTCTTTGAGCGCCAATTCGGTTGAAATACCGTGAATTCTCTCAGCGTCAAACGGAATGTTATAGCCTTCTGGTTTGATCAAATAATCTTGGTGTTCGATCAGCTTCCCCAGCTCGTCATGCAATTGCCAAGCAATCTGAACACATCTTGGCCAGTTGTCAGTATCGGTTATCGGAGCGTTCCATCGTTGGGGTAAACCAGTGGTCTCAGTATCAAAAATTAAGTACATAAATCTGAAAATAACATTAAATCGTAGTTTTCAAATTTACATATTTATTATAGTTTTATCCGGATAAGTTATCAACAAACAGCCCAATATGACTGCAATTCTTTGTGAGATAAGGACTTCAAATACTTTATATTTTTCTAGAGTAAAATCACAAAAATACTTCCGATAAGCAATCCGAATAAGACAAAGAGCAGCTTCCAGAACACATGTGCTTTTTTGAGTTCGACAAACTCAAGACCGACCACCCAGAACTTTAAAATAGAGATTGAGGCGATGATGAAAATTAGCGCCATAGCATTTTCACTCGATGACAAAACTGCCACGAGCAAGGTGAGCACTAACAAACCTACATACGAATAAACCAGAGATTTCTGCATAATTACTTAGAATAACAAATAGAGAATCGGGAAGAGCAGTAGCCAAATCAAATCACACATATGCCAAAAAGTAGCACCTGCTTCGATGTCATCTACTGCGGCTTCCGCTTTCTTTTTCTGGATATTGGCCCTTAAGAACAATAAGATTATAATTCCCAACAAGACATGGACCCAATGAAAAGCAGTCAGAAACCAATAAAACATAAAAAAGGTACTGTAGTCCATATCTAGACCCGCCTCTAATTTCTGATAATATTCTAGCATCTTCAACACTAAGAATCCAAAGCCAGAAAACACAGCCCACAAAAAGTATTTTGAAGTCTTATCAAAGGCTTTTTTTCTAAAATAAACAACGCCTTGCGCCACAAAAAAACCACTGGTTAACAACAGAATAGTATTGATTGTCGCTAGAGGTTTGTTCAGCAATAGACTGTCTTGATGAAACTCAGCTCTTTCTTGTGCACCATAATACGTCAGGGCAAAGATGGCCAAACCAAAGGTGAGCAGTTCTAGATAAATGATTATCCAAACTAGAATTCCCCCAGGCGGATAGTATATTGATTTGTGATTTATTTCCATGCTAATAGTCTTCTCTCTCCTTCAATTTTCTGAATATCGGTAATATCCTGAGACATCTCGATGACTCCTTTATAGTTTTTCTGCGCATCTCTGACAGCAAAATAACGGATGTATATCAGCCTGCCTTTGATGTTTATCCAAAAAGAAGCTTCGTTCTGTGCGCCACTCTTGAAGGCGTCTACGATTTTGATCACCGTATCTACACTTTTGGGCGGATGACAGAACTTGACTTCTCTACCGATGATTCCGGCACTTCTAGGGAAAAGGCGTTCTTCTCCTCGGTTATAAAAAATCACTCTATCGTTTTCGTCTACATAAGTAATGTCTAGTGGCAAGGTTCTGAACAGCAAATTCACTTGTTCAACAGTCATATAACCCTCGTCATAATGGGCTGCTTTGTCATCAAAAACCACATCTGTTCTCAGGGTTGTATCGGCTGAAGGGTGAATGTATTCGGGTTGGTTTTGATATTTTGCTGGAGGCGTAGCCAGCATCCAACCTATCTCTTGCTCGCCCTGGCTCATTTTTATCCAATCTTCGTCAGTTAGCATTGACAATGCACTCGGAAAAAGCACATTGCGCTCAACATCTAATAAGCGTCTGAGGTTGTGGTTGATATACTCAGTATTGTCTTTGATCGATTTAAAATCCTTGGCATCGATACTTCTTCTGGCAATTTTGAAAAGCTCTCGAATCATATCGTGAAACGACCACATATTCTGCGACGGATTAGTCCATCCCTTTTGCTCTAAAAACGGAAAGAGCTGGTTTTCTTTGCGTTGAAATCTCTTTTCAACTGTAGACAGATGGTTAAATACGTTATAATATTTCTGAAACTCTACCTCAGCATCTATAGCACAGAATTCGTCAAGCAACTCGTGGATGAGAACGGCTTCTAGATTATAGGTATGAATCGGATGTCCTTCAGGCAACTGATGTTGATTTGTCTTCATTTTATTGATGTTTTATTTTCTCGTACAGCTTTGCCAATGAGGTGAGTAAAGCTTCTGGAGAGGCTAAAATCTGATAGTGGTTTTGCCCAAACATCTGCGGCAAATAGTATTTCGCTTGTGCTTCGATGGCAAGTGCATAAGAATTGATGTTTTGCTGATTCAGTTCTCTGAGGGCTTGTTTGATATCTTGTATGCCGTATTTCCCTTCATATTTATCATAGTCATTTGGCTTTCCGTCAGACAGCACTATAATCCATTTGTTTTTGGCTCCTGAGGCGTTGATTCGCGCACCGGCGTGTCTGAGTGCTGGGCCAATTCTAGTATATCCGCTGGGTTCTGCAGCTCCGATTTTGAACTTGGCTGTATTCCAATTTTCGTTGAAGTCTTTTAGCGTAAGATAGCTGGTATAGTTTCTGGTTTTAGAACAAAATCCGTCAATGGCAAAATCAATATCAAACTCGTGAAGTATTTCTCCAAACAAAATAGAAGCTTCCTTCTCGACATCTATCACCCTATTTCCTGCAGCATAACCGTCACTAGAAAGACTTAAGTCAAGTAAAACCAAGATGGCAATGTCTTTTTCTTTTTTGCGTTTTGACAAATACACGCGCTCATCAGGCGTAACTCTGGAGTGAATATCGGTATACAAATCAGTCAAAGCATCTAGGTCAAAGGCTTCACCTTGTAGTTGTCTTTGTTGTTGTTGCATTTTATTGTTGACACTGGCAAGCATTTTCCTGAGCCCCACAAGAGTGGTTTTGTGCTTAATCATCGTGTTTTTATAATAATTCGGATTCGCTTTTAGCTGTGACCTCGGATACACTTTACAGAAATCAGGCAAGTAAACGCGTTTTTTGAAATCCCATTCGTCATATTTCAGGTGAAAACCTTTTTCGTCAATTTCTGCACTTTCAGCAATTGAAGTATTCTCAACAAAATCAGCTTGATAGACAGAATGCACCGTATCATCTACCCTAACGGTAAATTTCATGTTCATTTCTTCTAGTGCGTCTTGGTGGTCTTTTAGGTCGTCTTTTCCGTCAAAGTCGCGCCAGTTTCCGTTGAATTCCTCAGCTGTTTCAATTTTCTCAAAGCTGTGTAGCAGCACATAATCTTCTTGTTGTTTTTTGTCAATAGTCAGTGATTCTATTTCCTCAACCGCCTTGGTATGTAGCGTAGTTTTTGCCTCAATTTTATTTTCTAATTTCTTTTTCTCTGTATCAAAATTGCTAAGCAAGTCTTGGTCTTTGTCCTCTGGAGTGTTTTTCATCCATTTTCCGTAGAGCCACGTGACATCTTTTTGGAGTGTTTTTTTGTCTACAGGCAGTTGTGCAACTGCATGCTCATACCAGTTTTGTAAGGCGGGGAAATCAGCAAATATGGCTTTTAAAACTTGTGGAGCTGACTCAAGTGCTCTGTCTGAAGAGAGTTGTTCGGGTTGGTCTTGGTTGTGCCAGTTTAAATTGAGTTGTTTTTGAACACTCAAATACACGGTTCTGAAGATATAAAACTGTAGGTTGTCTTCTTTGGAAGCAAATAAATGGCAGTCAATGGGCAAAAAGAAGTTGTTGTTTTTATAACCGCCTTCTCTCTCCGCCGGAAAAACCTCAATTGGTATGCCACAAATAGCTCTCGAGAGCAGTGTTAGTCGCGGTTTGATGTCAGACAAAACAATCTTACGACTTAGAATCTCTGCTGTGTTGAGCTTTCTTCTCTTTATATATCTTAAAACCTTTGCATATAAAAATTCGTCTATTTCTAAGTCCATTGTGTTTGTATTTAGATCATTAAATCACTCAAATCTTTGAGTGCTTGTAGGGTTTCTAGCTCATCAGTCAGCGGTTCAATTATCGCCACGTGCACTGATAATCTTCTAGGCAATCCGTTGTGGATAAGTTTGGCAGCATCCACGAGCAATCGGGTAGAAACGGTTTCGGTCAAACCCAGTTCGGTCAAGTTTCTGATCTTAGTGGCAATTGAAACTAATTTTTGAGCTACTTCTTTGGCTACGCCTGTTTCTTCTACTACGATTTCCACTTCTGCTTTAGCCAACGGATAATCAAACGAAAGTGCTACAAAGCGCTGTCTCGTAGAGGGTTTTAATTCTTTGAATCCCTTTTGATAGCCTGGGTTAAAAGAGGCAACCAATAAAAAATCTGGGTGTGCTTTGATGGTTTCGCCTAGTTTGTCAATAAACAATTCTCGTCTGTGGTCAGTAAGCGAGTGAATGGCTACGATGATATCAGGTCTTGCCTCTGCAATTTCGTCCAGATACAAGATATATCCGTTTTTTACAGCAGTAGTCAGTGGTCCGTCTATCCAGACAGTTTCAGCTCCTTTGATAATAAAACGCCCGATAAGATCTGTTGACGAAGTCTCTTCGTGACAACTAATGGTGATCAGGCGTTTGTCAACTTCATTTGCCATATACTCGATAAAACGAGATTTTCCGGTACCGGTTGGTCCTTTGAGCAAAAGAGGCAACCTGAGCTGGTTGATTTGTCTAAAGACTTCTACCTCTGAGCCGATGGCTTTATAAAATATTTCTTTTTCTGTAAGTATCATAATTAGTGTTGTTTTTAAAAAAGATGCCGAAACCAGATGTTGGCAACAGTCACAATAGGCTTCGGCAACTTTACTTATTACTTAAAATCCATAAAAAGTAATAACTATTCTTCTTCTCCCTCTTTTAGAAGGGCTTGATCTGTTGGTCTTCCGTGTTTAACGAATTCTATAATAAACAAAGTAATTCCTGTGGCAAACATGGTTGCACAAACCAGTAGGATCACAAAGTGAACGCTGATTTCGTTTTGCACTTCCATAAATTCCATTTTCATTTTGCGCTCTAGATACACTTGAGCTACACCAGCCACCCCAAAGGCAACGGTCATCCCGAGCATCCCAACGTTTGACAACCAGAAAGACATATGTCCGCCTTTGCTGTCATAGCGTTTTCTTCCGGTCATATTGGGCAATGCATAACTGATGATTGCCAGAACTATCATGGCATACGCTCCCCAAAAGGCATAGTGTCCGTGCATGGCTGTAACTAAGGTACCGTGGGTATAGATATTTGTTTGCGGAAAAGTATGTGCCATCCCCAATAGCCCCGCTCCTACAAAGGATACGATAGCTGAACCAATAGTCCAGAAAAGTGCAATCTTATTGGGGTGAGATTTCTCTCCTTTTTTATACATATAGACGGCAAAGAGTGCCATCGCCAAGAAAGCTAAAGGTTCTAGTGCAGAGAAAATCCCCCCGACAATGAGCCAAATCTTGTTTACTCCGATAAAGTAATAGTGGTGACCCGTTCCTAAAATTCCTGACAAGAAGGTAAGACCAATAATAACATACAGCCATTTCTCAATAATCTCTCTGTCAACTCCGGTAAGCTTGATGAGTAAGTAAGACAAAATACCACCCATAATAAGTTCCCAAACACCTTCTACCCACAAGTGAACTACCCACCAACGGAACAGCGAGTCAGTTACTTGACTGTCAAACCATATCATACCTGGCAGGTATAAAAGTGCTGCGAATACTAACCCCATAGTCAAGACGAGTGCCGTTGTGGTCCGTCTCTTACCGGTGAAGAGCGTTCCTAATATGAGCCCTAAAAACAGCAGTACGTTAATGACGACTAAGAAGTCTAATTCTCTTGGTATTTCTAAGAATTTTCTCCCTTCCCAGTGGTTAAAGTGAAAGCCTACGATGGCGGCTACGCCCACCAATGCTAAGGATATAAGCTGTACATAAGCCAGCTTCACACTTACGAGTTCGCGTTGTGCCTCTTCGGGTATAATATAATAGGCGGCTCCCATAAATCCAGTCAATAACCAGACTACAAGCAAGTTAGTATGTACTGCACGAGCAGTGTTAAAAGGAATCCAATCGTGTAATCCGTCCATCCCGATACGGGCAAATCCCATAATGAATCCGTAAACAATCTGTAGTGCGAATAAAAGCACACACAGCGCAAAGAACCAATAGGCTACTTTTTGTGATTTATATTTCATGGTAGTGTTTTTTTATTTGTTTCTTTCTTTAGCTAGTGGTGATACAATGCGGTCAAATCCGTTGAGGTCAATATTCCCGATCCATTTAAAATAAGCGACCATTGCCTCAGCATCTTCGTCATTCATTTCATATTTGACCATCTTACGCCCTCGTGGTCCCCAAGGTTCAGGATATTGAAGTACGATTTTTACGTAGACCTCACCTCTTCTCTCGATAACCTTCGTAAGCTCAGGTGCATAATAGCCTCCTTCGCCCATAACAGTATGGCATCCCATACAGTTGTTGGTTTCCCAAAGTTCTTTACCCCTGACCACCTGCTCTGTAATTTCGCCGTGGTTGGTCTGATCATTTCTAGGCATAAGTGAGTAAACCGTCAATCCGATGAAGATTAAAAAAGTGACTACTGTACCTCCTAAAAAAAATGTTCTGGCTTGTGATTTTGATAACATAGTTTTAGATTTTGGTTAGTGTTTTGGTTAAAATATCTTTTGTTAAAAAGTATTATTTGATTATATTGGTCAAAATTATTCACAATAAAATCATAACGAATATGACTTTGGTCATATATTCAACATTTTTAAACAATTGTTGAATAATATTTTAAGTATAACCGAATATCATATTAAAGTGTATTGACAAAACACGAAAAGTGAGCATAAAAAATAGGAGTAAAAGAATACTCTTATAATAATTTAAAAAGAATGACTTTTATCAGTTTTTATAACTTATTACCTCACTAATTTTGTCCTGATTATTTAAACCATCAAAATCAATAATTATGAAAAAGAGAATCCTCAGTTTGTTTGTCATAGGCCTTATTTCCGCCTCTGTCATTTCATGCAAACAAGACCAAAAAAAGACAGACCCTAAAGACATGGTCGTTTCAGGTGAAATGGTAGCCGAACTAACAGCGCCACCTTTTGTACCAAAACCAGTTGGAGACAGAAAACCAATGAAACTTATCGTTGATATGGAAATCATCGAAGAAGAAGGTGAAATGGCTGACGGCGTAAAATATGTTTACTGGACCTTCGGAGGTACAGTTCCAGGAAGCTTCATCAGAGCTAGAGTGGGTGATGAAATCGAATTCACACTAAAAAACCACCCGGATAACAAACTGCCACACAACATTGACCTTCACGCAGTAACAGGACCAGGTGGTGGAGCTTCATCTTCACTTGTAGCGCCAGGACAAGAAAAAACATTTAGTTTCAAAGCACTTCACCCAGGTTTATTCGTATACCACTGTGCTACTGCTCCTGTAGGGATGCACATCGCAAACGGAATGTACGGACTTATCTTAATCGAGCCAGAAGGTGGATTGCCTCCAGTGGATAAAGAATTCTACGTAATGCAAGGTGACTTCTATACCCAAGGTAAATATGGTGACCAAGGACTTCAAGCTTTTGATATGAATAAAGCCATCGAAGAAAACGCTGACTACGTAGTATTTAACGGAAAAGTAGGTGCGCTTATCGGAGACGGAGCTTTGACTTCTAAAGTAGGAGAAACAGTAAGAATCTTTATGGGTAACGGTGGACCAAACTTAGTATCTTCTTTCCACGTGATTGGAGAAATATTTGACAAAGTATATGTAGAGGGAGCTGATTTAATCAATCACAACGTACAGACTACACTAGTTCCTGCAGGGGGAGCGGTTATTGTAGAGTTCAAAACTGACGTACCGGGATCTTTAGTTCTAGTAGACCACTCTATCTTTAGAGCATTCAACAAAGGAGCTTTAGGTATCTTAAAAGTTGAAGGAGAAGAAAACAAAACTATCTATTCAGGAACTATCCAAGAGGGAATTTACCTTCCAGAGGGTGGAGGTATCCAGAATATGCCTAAAAAAGCCGCTAAAGATGACGTTATCGTAGACAAAACATTGGCACAACAAATTGCTGACGGTAAAAACATTTACGGAAACACTTGTTTTGCTTGTCACCAATCAGAAGGACAAGGTATCGCAAGTGCCTTCCCTCCGCTAGCTAAATCAGATTATCTGAATGCTGACGTAAACCGTGCTGTAGATGCTGTAATCTTTGGTTTAACTGGAGAAATTACTGTAAACGGAGCCAAATATAACTCAGTGATGACTAGTCAAAACTTGACTGACCAAGAAATCGCTGACGTAATGACTTATGTATACAACAGCTGGGGTAACAACAAAACTGTCGTAACACCACAATTGGTTAAAGAGCGTAGAGCTAGACCAGCACCAAAACACGTAGATATTCACGACTAATCAATTAGTCTTGACTACACATAAAAAGTAAATTATTAATTCAAAAGAAGATAAAGAGATGGAATCGCTAAAAGTTAGAAGTAAATATTTGGTTTATGCATTACTAATGCTCTGGGGTTCTATCTCTTTTTCTCAAACTAAAACTGATATGGCCACTATAGGGGCAGGAAGTTTCATCCCCCTATACGGCTCTACAGAAGATAAAGTAACTAAGGTAGATGCCTTCTTGTTAGACATCTACCCCGTTACTAATCAACAGTTCTTAGCATTTGTCAAAGAATATCCAGATTACAACAGAACAAACATCAAACGTTTATTTGCAGCCAAAAGTTATTTGTCACATTGGGCGTCAGAAACAGATTTCGGAAATCTAGATCCGCAAGCACCGGTGACCAATGTATCTTGGTTTGCTGCTAAAAAATATTGCGAATGCCAAGGAAAACGTTTGCCAACCCTAGAGGAATGGGAGTACGCAGCCATGGCAGACGACAAACAAAAAGATGCCCGTACCAAAGAAGAGTTCAACAAATACATCCTTGGATGGTATGAGCAAAACAAAACCTACAACAACAAAGTCGGAAGTACTTTTAAAAATTATTGGGGTGTGTATGATATGCACGGATTAGTTTGGGAATGGACTTTTGATTTCAACAGTATATTCCTGTCAGGAGAATCTCGTAAAGACAAAGACTCTGATAGAGAATTATTTTGCGGAAGCGCCTCGGTTGACGCTACTGACCTGATGGATTATGCCGCCTTTATGCGCTATGCCTTTAGAGGAAGTATAAAAGCGAGTTATACCACAAAAAACCTTGGCTTTAGATGTGCCAAAAACATCAAATAATCCGATAAAAAAACACAGTTATGAAAAAAGTAACCACCCTGTTCTCTGTCTTATTATTGCTCCTGATCGGGTGCAACTCTGACAAGAAATCAACTACAGAAAATGACACTGATGCAATTACATCAGTAGAAGATATGCCACTTACTGACTTATCTATCTATAACCTACCTGAAAAATGGACTACGCAAGACGCAAAAGATATCGAACTTGTCGAGCTTCGCGGAAATGTATTGGTAATGGTTATGATTTATACTTCTTGCAAGGCTGCTTGTCCGAGACTCGTAGCAGATATGCGAAATATAGAAGAACAAATTCCGCAGGAATACAAAGACAAAGTCAAACTAGTGTTGTTCAGTATCGACCCAGAGGTAGATACGCCAGAAAGGCTAAAAGAATTCTCAATCGAGAATAAAATGACTTCAGATCAATGGGTATTCTTGCGCTCTACAGAAGAGAATACACGTGAGTTTGCAGCCGTACTAGCCGTAAACTACAAGAGAATCTCTCCGATTGACTTCTCGCACTCAAACATCATCAGCGTATTTAATGCTGAGGGAGAACTGACCTTCCAACAAGAAGGATTGGGCGTTAGCTATGACAATACGGTAGCTAAAATCGTAGAGGAAGCTAAAAAAATAAAATAACCCAAACCAACACCACATAGTTATGAAAACTACTATAAAATATCTTGCAGCAGCGCTCATCGCTGTTACGAGCACGGCTTCTTTCGGTCAAGAATTCGAGGCAAACCTACAACTAAGACCGCGTTTTGAATACAGAAATGGCTATAAAGAGCTGATGAAAGACCAGCAATACCCCAACTCATTTATCTCGCAACGAAGCAGGCTAAACCTAGCTTTTGAAAACGATAAACTCAAGACCAAAATCTCTTTTCAAAACATCAGAATTTGGGGTGAAGTACCTACCTCTAGTGTGAAAGACCAAAACGGCATCGCCCTTTTTGAATCTTGGGCAGCCTACGAGTTTTATGAAAATTGGACAGCCAAACTAGGTAGACAAACACTTGTATATGACAACCAAAGAATCTTTGGCGGAATTGATTGGGCGCAACAAGGGCAAAGCCACGACGCTTTGCTGGTTTCGCACAAAAAAGACAGTTACCAACTCGATTTAGGTGGGGCACTCAACAACAACCAAGACGGATTATACGAAGCGGCATACTTCACCAATTACAAGAATATGCAGTTTGCTTGGTTCAACAAGAAATTCACAGACTGGAGCCTGAGCCTATTGGCAATCAACAACGGCTTTGAATATGAAAACCTCATCGAAAACAAATTGGAAACAGCTTATATCCAAACTGCAGGTGCATACGGTAAATGGAAGAAATCAAACTTCTACGGAGATGTAGCTGTCTATGCGCAGATGGGAGAAATAGCCTTGGCAAATGACAAAACCAAAGTAGCGGCTTATTATGCAGGACTTAACTTGGGTTATATTTTTTCTGAAAACTTCAAAACAGAAGTGGGAATGGAATTCCTTTCGGGTAAAGACCAAGATGATACAGATAGCAAGGCAAAATCATTCTCACCACTTTTCGGGACTAACCACGGTTTCAACGGATTTATGGATTATTTCTATGTGGGCAATCACAAAAACTCGGTGGGTCTAAAAGATATCTATGCCAAATTTGCCTACGAGAAAAGCAAATGGCAACTGAGCCTAACGCCTCACCTGTTCTATACCGCTGCCAAAGTCTTGGATCCAATTACCATGGAAGAACAAAATGATTTTCTAGGCACAGAGATTGACCTTATGGCGAGTTATAAATTGCACCCAAACATCACTATTCTAGGTGGATACTCTCAGATGTTTGCCAGCACAACCCTAGAAACACTCAAAGGCGGAAACAAAGGCTATGACAACAATTGGGCTTGGCTGATGATCTCTATCAATCCGGAATTGTTCAGCACTAAAAACAAATAACACTACTTTTTTCTTTTTTTTAAAGACCTCAATTACGATTGAGGTCTTTTTTTATACTCTAATTATTAAAAAAAACTAGCAGAGGTTTTTAGCCTACCAATCGATTAACCAAAAATAAACCAACACATATATAAAAAAGCAAAGGACTCCAATTAAAATTGAAGCCCTTTACAATCTGGTTTGATAGGTAATGCTTTTTATTATGCCTCACTTCTTGAAGTAGAAAAGGCTTAAGTAAAAGACTACTCTGTATAATAATCATTATCAGAGTTAATATCTGCCATCAGTGCGGTTGGGTTGATGTTGATAGCTTTGATATTTGCCTTTGGCGTAGGGATCTCAAAAGTATACGTAGGGTGTGTCCACGTCCACGTCTTGAGTATAGTTCTGTTTATCGGATATTCATTGGGTTTATTGAAACGCATCAAGTTTAACGGAACATAAAACAACTCCATCGTGTTGTCCTGATACACAACGGCAACTTCTAGAGGCATTGGCATAAGCCCGATACGCTCTAGAGTAATCTCAGTTTTATCCGCTTTATTTTCTACTAATTTGATTCCGTAGTCAATGTAATTAGTAGTCTGTGTCCAATCTACCAGATACCAATCTAGGTTTGCACCACTTACTTTCTCTGCCACGCGCTTAAAGTCATTTGGAGTGGGATGCGTAAACTTAAATTCCTCATAAAAACGCTTGATCGATTTGTCTAAATTCTCTTTGCCAATCAAATAACCAAGCTGTACCAAAAACACAGCTCCTTTTGAATAAGCGGCAATACCGTAGTTTTGGTTGATTTCATAGCGATCGCCGTGGGTGGAGAGCGGTTGTTCTTTGCCAGAACGAGCCATATAAGAATAGTTGTTGTAAGCTGTCTGAAAAGGCGCTTCATCTTCTTGAAGTTTCTTGTCCATAATGGTTGAAACGGCCAAATCTGAGATATAACTGGTGAATCCTTCGTCCATCCAATAGAATTTTGATTCATTAATGCCTAAAACACCTTGAAACCAAGCATGAGCCAATTCGTGCGCCGTCACTCCAATTAAGCTCGGCAAGCTTCTGTTTCCGGTAATCAGCGTACACATCGCATACTCCATTCCTCCATCTCCACCTTGAATAATCGAATATTGCTTGTAAGGATACTCTCCTATATGCTGATTGAAGAAACGCAGTAAATCATTAGTCTTGGGCTGAAAAGCTTTCCAATTCTCTTTTATCTTCGAGTCATTTTTATAAAAGAAATGTAGTGCAACACCATTTTCACCTTCGTATATATCATGAATAAAATCGTCATCTGCTCCCCAAGCAAAATCGTGTACATCATTTGCTTTGAAGTGCCACGTAAGGTTTTTTGTTTTCTTCGGATGTTTTACTTCAACGCCTTTGTCTTGGTACCCATGACCAATTTCATTTGGGTTCTGCAAATAACCCGTAGCACCGATCGTATAGTTTTTGTCTAAAGTAATCTTCACGTCAAAATCACCAAAAGGCGCATAAAATTCACGTCCGATATACGGATCGGCATGCCAGCCTTCAAAGTCAAAGTTTGCTATCTTCGGGAACCATTGTGTCATTGAGAGTGCTACACCTTCTGTAGAATTTCTTCCTGAGCGTCGGATTTGTTCGGGGACTTGTGCTTCGAAATCGAGTGTAAACACTGTTTTTGAATGAGGTAAGATAGGTTGTGCGAGTTGCACATCCATGATTGTTCCTTCAATTATAGTTTCACAATCTTGTCCGTCTTGTTTGAAGTTAAAGATTTTTTGATAACCTATTTGCTCAGGTGTCAAATCTTTAATTCGGCTTTCGATAACTTTTTTTCCGGCTTTAGTAAAGGTTCTAACCATTCGCTTATCCGGATCTTGGATGGTTTGTAGTCGTGCATCCATTTCACTTCCGGGTTGGAAAGCGTTGTTATAAAGGTGATAAAAAACCCTATAAAGCGTGTCGGGTGAGTTATTGGTATACGTAAGTTTTTGTTTTCCTTTATACTGATAGGTTTTGACATTCATCTCAACCTCCATTTCATAAGAAACATGTTGTTGAAAACGAGCGTTTTGAGAAAAAGAAACCAACGAAAATGCCGAAGCACAGAAGAATAAGACGTGTCTAATCATTTTTTTTAAATACTATTTTTCCTGAATAAGGCGTAAATATAGCAAAATGATATTAGGTCGTCAAAAGTGAAGTGATTTTACTCAAAAAACCACTAAAAAACCAAGAGTAAAGTTAAAATAATTATTGGTTTTTCATAAATGATTTATATATTTGAAAATCAAAGGAATAAGTATCTAAGAAATAATAAAATTACTAACCACTTAATTTATCTACCTTATGAAAAGAAAAAACAACACTTTTAATCGGTAAATTATTTTTGTTATTACTAGTTGTAACATTTAGTTAGTTGTAACATTTAGTTGTAGCGAAGATTTTGAAACAACAGAAAATTCCAATGGTACACATTTTGGAATTAAAGAAAAAGGAACTAAAGTAAGAATAATTACTAACGATGAAGTAAATTTCATTAAGTCTAAATTAGAGCAAGAGATAGAAAAGTCAGGTAAAATTAGTATCCTTGAAAACAAAGGCTCTTCTTTCAGAACAGCTAATACTGGAGAAATAGATTATAGTCAAATTATGGAAGTAATAGATACACTTGGTATCAAAAACTATACTTTCAAAATTTTAAATCACCCTGAAGACAATTATAAAACATTTCATAATCTTGTACTTACAGAGAAAGAAAATAGTTTAGAAGTTACTGTTCTAAAATATGAAATGTCTGATTTCTTTGCCCAACAATTTGACAATGCTCCTGAAACTTTTATCAACTTTGAGGGAACGATAACATCAAGAGGATTAGCAACATCTCCTTGTGACGAATTGATTATTGATTTTCCTGGAAATGGTAACCCCGGTTCTGGAGGCGGAGGTGGTTCCGGAGGTTGCACACAAGTAGATATATCTTTTGTGTGCGATAATTGTAATCGTTCTTATGGTAATTGGGATACTTATAGTGGTTCTGTTTGTGGAAATGGTAATTATGGATTAACAATAGTAATCACTTAAACCAATCTTTCTTATATGAATTGTAGACTTGCTTCTGACCCTTGTGACCCTGACGGAAGTGTTGGAGTTCTGTTACCAATAGACGCTTCTAGGGCTTTTCACAGAGGGCTTACTCCCGCACAAAAATTATGGTGGAATAATAACCCTGACGAAAGTGCTTTAATAACTCGATATTTAGAAGATAATGATTATAGTGCAGAAAGTGAAACCTTTGCTCAATGGGCTACAACTTTTTTCATAAACAACCCTGACACAACTTGGGAGCAGTTTGAAAATTGGTTTATGATTGAATTAGAAGGCAAAGATTTCTTTTATGATGAAGATTATTGGGAAAATCCTAATCTAACATTTCAACAACAAAGTTTGCCTACGTGGAGTGCTTTTTCTGCCGCATACCCAAACGAAACTTCTGCCCAATTATATGGTGTAGTAGGTGGGGCAGTTGCCCAAGCTCAAATTAATTTTCCATTGGAAACACAAAATGGTTGTGCCTTAAAAGTATCAAGAGCTTTAAATTATTCAGGGGTTGTAATTCCTAATATTCCAAGTACAACAGATATGCCTGGAACAGTTCAGGGAGGAGATGGAAAATATTACTTTCTTAATGCAAGAGCTTTAAATATATGGATGCAGAAAACTTTTGGCACAAATAATCAAACGAATAATACTCCTTTTAATGAAAATCATTATCATTTTACGGCTGAAGACGGAGGAACAAACGGAGAAAATTTTCCAAGTTTGGTAAATGGGTTAAAAGGAATATTTTCAATGGTTTCTACTAACCCTCAATGGGCTTCAGGTCACGCAGATATTTTATATCCTGACGGAACGTGTAAAGCGGGGTGTCATTTTCAAGATACCCCACCCGCACCTATAGACTATATAGATATTTGGATTTTAGATTAAAATGAGATGAAAAAGGTAACTTTATTATTAGCGGTGTTCTTTGTAATATCTTGCAAAACTCAAAAAGAAAAACACTGGGTATCAGCTTATAAAGCAAATGTATTTTGCTCTTGCTTAAAAAATTTAGATGTTAAAATAAAAAATGACGCATCTCCATCATTGAATTTTCAAATAATTGGAGATTTTAATGTGATTGCTGAAACAGATTCTATTGGAAAAATGTATTCAGACATTATTAAAGAAAGAAATGTTTGGTATAAGGGCGGAGATTTGGACGGTTATAATAATATAATAAATGGGTGTTTGGAATTTTACAACAGTAAAGAGTTACAAAAAATAGCTATAAAAAGATATAAAAAATGACATATGTGTCTTCGGTTGTCATTTATACGATATACCACCTGCACCTATAGACTATATAGATATTTGGGTTTTAGACTAACAAAATTATACATTATATTATGAGAGTTTTTATCATTATGTTTATTAGTAGTTTGTTTTTCTTCTCCTGTAATTCTTACAAAAGAGAAAGATTTACATATTATGAGCAGGAGAAAAAAATATGGATAAATTCATATAAATATCAAGTTTTTTATGGTTGTATTGAAAGAGGATTAGGAAATGACAGCTTGAGAATTGTTTTAAAAAACAAGGATTTGTTTAGTAAAAATTCAAATGTAAATTTCTTCATAATTGACCAAGCACGAGAATATGGTAAGAGAATTATTGAAGAAATGCCTGACGCTAATATTAAAATAGATAAAGGTGAAGAATATTTAAGAAATAAAAATTTTATTTCTTATAATTGTTTAGTTTATTATGCTAGTAGAGAACTTGATTCAATTGCTAATAACGCATATAAACAATACATAGAGAACAAACAGTCAAAATAGATTATCCTGGAGAACAAACAAAAAATGTTTGTGCTTTAAAAGTATCTATTGCTCTTAATTATTCTGGGGTAGTAATTCCCTATATACCTGGACAAACGATAGAAGGAGGAGGTGATTATGCAGGAAAGTATTTTTTCTTAAATGTTAAAGCACTAAATAAATGGATGAGAGTTACTTTTGGAACAAATGACCCAAATGACAATAATCCTTACAATGAAAATCATATAATGCTTACATCCGAACAAGGAGGAACAAAAGGAGAAAATTTTCCTAATGAGGTAATAGGATTAAAAGGTATTTATACATTGATTACTCCGGATAACACATATGATGTTTCAGGACACGCAGATATAATGTATAATGGAAAATGTCCGTTTGGTTGCTTTTTTCATCTATCTATAGAGCGTATTGATATATGGATTTTACATTAACATTAACAAAATGAGGAGTATAATCATTTACATATTTATAGTGCTTTCTATTGGTCTTGATTTACAAGCTCAAGAAAATGATTATTGGTTTTTATTTAAAGATGATAAAACTAATTTGTTGGGTTTTAAAGATATTCAAGGGAATATTAAAATTAAACCCAAATTTACAGGACTGATAGGAGCAAGATTATTTAAAAATATAATTCCTGTATCTGAAAAAATATATATAGATGATTTTAACAATTATGAATCTATTAATTACTATCTCTTAAAAGATGGGCGTAAAGTAGGTATTGACAGCTTGTATTTATCTCCTGACATTGCATTAGATTGTGAAAATGAAGGTAAAATAAGGTTTAGGGATAATAAAAAAACGAAAAAAGTTGGTTTTTTTGATTATACAAGTAAAATTATAATTCCTTGTGAATATGATGAAGCTTCTCGATTTTATAATGGATTGGCAGTTGTGTTAAAAAACGGAAAAAGAACTTGTTATGATAAGGCAAAATCTATAGAAGATTATGATTGCGAACATTGGTTTTGGGAAGGAAACTGGCTTTTGATAAATGGTAAAAATGAGGTTTTAATAGAAAACTTAAACCTTGCTGATATTGTGGATATTGATTGGTATTCATTTAAGATGAGTGAAGATTCTATATCAAATGGGACTTATAAAAGTTTTCCTGCAAAAAATGGATATATATCTTTTAAAGATTTAAAAGTGGATTTTGAAAATTGGTTTAAAACAGTATTTCTAAAAAATATTGATGATAAACAATGTATTAAAAGTATTTTTTTAAATGAAATAACAATAGGTAAAAAAACTACTTGGAAAAGTAATGAAAAATTTAATGGTAAATTTCAAGAATACGCTTGGTTTATTGATACTAAAGAAAATTTTTGGTTAAATAATGAAAGCCTATTTGAAAACGAAGTTCTAAATTTTCTTAAAGAAGAATTTGAGTTTTCTATCATAAAAGGAGATACTCCCATATTATTTAATGAGTATAACAATTTTGATTATCAAAATGATTGTGGTTGGTTTGATAATGAAAGATTTCCTTATTTTAAAGTACGTTTTAAGAGAAGAAACAAAGAAAAAAGTAATTTCAATTATTTTGGATTTATAAAAACCAATGCAGGATATAAACTATTAGAAATCAATTAGAGATCATATACCCTATCCGAAGAATATTTATAATGAAAAAGTATATCATATTTTCAATTAGTCTTATGACTATTTTTGGTTGTTCAATTAAAAAACAAAAACAGGAGTACTGGGGAGATTCTTTTGGGAAAGAAACTGAACCATTTAAATATGGTGCAACAAACAATTCTTGGATTACAGCATATAAAGACGCTGTATTTTATAGTTGTATCAGAGAGGGTTATAAAAATGATAGTATTTGGTTTTTAATGAGTAAAGAAGATTGGTTTAATCCTTATGATGGTATTGATTTCGTAGATATAGATACAACAATGATTATAGGGGAAAAAAATAATCCAAGACCTTCCAAAAGAAACATATTTTAACTCCGAAGAATTTTTTTACGAAAAAGACGAAAGCAAACATAAGAATTATATATCTGCTACTTGCTTACACTATTACATAAGTAGAGAATTAGACTCAATAGCAAAAGAAGCCTTCAAAAATGAAGTAAAAAGAAAAACAAGAATATATGGAAAAATTATTATCCTCAATATCATCAGAAAAAGAATAGGAAAAAATGAAAATGAAAAATATAATCCTTTACATATTTATAGTACTTTCTTTTGGTCTTGATTTAAAAGCCCAAGAGAATGATAATTGGATATTATTCCAAGATGATAAAACTAATTTGTTGGGTAATTAAGTTTTAAAATATTATGAAAAAAAAAAATTAACGGATACTCTATTTTTTTTGGACTGTATATTTATTTTTTGATAATATTCATACTGCTCCCATCAAAATATAATGGATTAATAATTGGTGCACACACTATAATTGCCCTTTCAATAATAATATTATTTTTTTTACTTCCTTTTTTGTTTCTTATAATATTAGTATTAGATTTAATCAAAAAAAGGTACAAAATAGTGCTAAAGAATATTATTATTATTGTATTACTTTTTTTAGGAAGTTATGGATTAAAAAAATATATTTTAGATGTTTATGTTTATGAAACATATGAAGAACCAACAGATTTGCCAATGGCACAACCACCAATGGAATATGAGTAAAATAAAAACTTCTTGCAACATCGGTTTTATGAAATGCGGAGTTTTTCTTAAAGTTTAAACTTCTATCATTTCTTAGTCACAAAGCCATTTTTTCTTTCGCTGTTTTTTTATATTTTAGCAAAAGAAAAAATGGCTTTGTTTCGTTTAGTGATAATTGAAAATTTTGTCCTTTTAAGTTCCGTTACTTCATAAAGCCGTAAACTAATATAAATAGTAGTGTTTATAGGGGTTTTCAAAGGCTTAGCAATATTTAACAAAATATTAATAATTATAAAACACTAATTATCAAACCCTAACGTTATTTAAGCATAATAAACAATTTCATAAATTTAAGGTTTTTAGTTAGTATGTTTATTTTTGGTTTTTAAAAGAGCCCTCATTACTGAAGGCTCTTTTTTTGTACTAATAACTCATCTCAACTATTTCTTTGACCTTATCTAGGGTGACATTTTGTCTTTCGCCCATACTTGTTTGTCCTCTTTTTTCGAATCTATCCGTGATAAACTGAGCTGTTGCAGAAATATCTTGTGTAGTATTTTCTTTAATTTTGGTTTTCATTCCCATGGTATGAAAAAATCCTTCTAAGGCATCGATAGCTTTGTGCGCTACTTCGTCTTCGGCACCTGTAAGTCCAAAAACCTCTCTCCCGAACTGTGCTAGCTTCTCCTTTTTAGTATCAAACATCACTCTATATAGGTTTGGACCTATAATAGCCAACGTACGTGCGTGATCAATGTTATACAGCGCTGTAAGTTCGTGTCCGATCATATGTGTCACCCAGTCTGTCGGAACTCCTTTTGATAAGAGCCCATTGAGTGCCATGGTACAACTCCACATAAAGTTTGAGGCTAATTTATAATCTTCTGGAGATTCAACTACTCTTGGACCTATTTCTATGAGTGTTTTCATAAGGCTCTCTGCAATTTTATCTTGCAGGATAGCATCGTGCGCATAGGTCAAATATTGTTCTAAAACGTGTGAGAAAGCATCTACCACACCATTTTGAAGTTGTCTTTTGGGCAAAGAAGTAATGACTGTTGGGTCACACAATGAGAATTGCGGGAAAGTCCATACACAGCCAAAAGAGATTTTCTCTTGTGTTTCTTTTCGAGAAACCACCCAACCCGAATTCATTTCACTTCCGGTAGCTGGTAATGTAAGTACTGTCCCGAAAGGAACAGCTTTTACAGGTCTGTGTTTTCTATAAAATATATCAAGCGGATCGCCCTGATACGCAGCTGTTGCTGCAATAAATTTTACGCCATCAATCACAGAGCCGCCACCTACAGCCAGTATAAAATCAATGTTTTCTGTCTTTACTACTTTGACTGCTTCTAAAAGTGTTTCGTAGTAAGGATTGGCTTCTACTCCGCCAAACTCTAGCATTTCAAAATCGGCAAGTGCTTTTTTGACTTTGTCATAAATACCATTTTTGAAAATACTACCGCCTCCATAGACCATCAGAATTTTGGCGTCTTGAGGTATTTCTTTAGCTAATTTAGCATATTGGTCTTTGCCGAAAATTATTTTTGTCGGATTATATAATTCGAAGTTTAACATAATAGCTTGTATTTAGTGTTATTAAAATTGAAAGGGAATAGTTTCAAAAACCATTCCCTTTATGTCTATAAATTCCATCAATTTTATAGCCTCTTATGCACAAATAAATAGCACCTTAAGAGAACATATCTTTCACTTTCTCAAAGAAGGATTTTTCAGATCGTTCAGGAGCGGGCTTGAAGTTGTCATCATTCAGGTTGTCTTCAAAAAACTGTTTTTGGTCTTTAGAGAGTTTCTTTGGCGTCCATACATTGACGTGAATCAGCATATCTCCAGAGGCATATCCGTTTATACTCGGAATTCCCTTAGAGCGCAAGCGCAGGATTTTTCCTGATTGTGTTCCTTCATCAATCTTGATTCTTACTTTTCCGCTTACGGTATCAATTTCTTTAGAAGCACCTAAAACGGCTTCTGACAAACTGATGTATAAGTCATAGTGCAAGTTTTCGCCTTCTCTTTTTAGCGTATCGTGTTCAATTTCTTCGATAACCACAATAAGGTCACCGGGAACACTATTGCCTCCTGGAGCATCATTTCCTTTGCCAGAAACTTTGAGTTGCATACCGTCAACTACTCCAGCAGGAATTTTGATCGATACAGTTTCTTCTTCGACAACCATCCCGTGGTTATCTGCGTTGGCTGGTTTAGTATCTAATATCTGACCTGAGCCACCACACACATTACAAGGCATTGAGGTTTGCATTTGCCCGAAAACCGTATTGGCAATTCGGTTTACTTGTCCTCTACCGCCACAGGTCGTACAGGTTTTATAGGTAACTCCTTTGGCTTGTACTTTGCGTTTTACTTTTATTTTCTTTTCAACTCCAGCGGCAATTTCCTCTAGGGTTAATTTTACTTTTATACGAAGGCTACCTCCTTTGGCTCTACGTGCGCCACCACCTCCTCCAAAACCAGAGAAAGCACCGCCAAAAGCACCACCAAATATATCACCAAATTGGCTGAAGATGTCATCCATATTCATACCGCCTGCACCACCGCCGTAGCCTCCGCCACCTTGGTTGGTATAGGCCTCATGTCCGAATTGGTCATATCTGGCTTTTTTCTGAGCATCACTCAGGGTTTCATAGGCTTCAGCTGCAGTTTTGAAGTTTTCTTCAGCCTCTGCGTTTCCTGGGTTTTTGTCAGGGTGAAACTCAATTGCCTTTTTTCGGTACGCTTTCTTAATTTCTTCTGGAGTAGCACTTTTGCTGATCCCCAATATTTCGTAAAAATCTTTTTTCATTCTATGTATTAGATTTAGTAAAGAGCATCAAAGCTTAGTCATTGCTGAAGCTCGATACCAGTGCCTTAAAAATGGTATTACATTCCGGTCACTACTTTTGGGTAACGGATAATTTTATCACCCAACTTGTAGCCTTTCTCAATGACATCAATAATTTTTCCTTTGAGTTTATCTGAAGGTGCCGGAATTTGAGTTACAGCCTCAGCGATATCCGCAGAGAAAGCATCTCCAGCTCTTACCTCCATAACCTCTAGACCTTTTGAGGTCAGTGTGTCTTTGAATTTATTGTGAATAAGCTCAACGCCTTGCAACAAAGTTTTGTCATCTGTTTTAGAGATTTCTATAATTGCTCTATCAAAGTCGTCTAATACCGGCAATAATGACTGTATTACATCTTGGCTGGCAGTTTTGAATAGCTCTATTCTCTCTTTGGTAGTGCGTTTTTTATAGTTCTCGAACTCCGCAAAAAGTCTTAAAAACTTGTCTTTTTCTTTGGCTAACTCCTCTTGTAGTTGCTCCTCAACAGATACTTCTACTTGATTCTCAGCAGTTTCTTCTGTATTCAATTCATCTGGTTTTTGATTCTCTGTGCTCATGATTGTGATGTGATAAATTCTGTTACGTGCATCTATATACAA
Organism: Flavobacterium sp.; assembly: GCA_035515135.1. Lineage (GTDB taxonomy): Bacteria > Bacteroidota > Bacteroidia > Flavobacteriales > Flavobacteriaceae > Flavobacterium. Next base: position 86,966 of record DATJBW010000014.1, on the reverse strand, counting down.
AAGCACTGCCATTCTATGAAAAATGACATTTTGACACTAAATTTTTTTAATCTGTTTTTAGGAATGAATGTTAGTATTGACCGGTAGTGAGCAACACAAGTGTACACGCCTCTTCATAACTGATGTTGTTCTTTTTTAAGAGCGCATAAAACTCTGGATTCTCAGTGCCCGGATTAAAGATGACTCTTTGGGGTTTGAGACTCAAGATATAATCGTAGTATTCTTGTTGAATTTTTGGGTTTACGTATAAAGTAACGCTGTGAATCCCTCCAAAGGCTTTGTTTTCTTTATGTACCTGAACGCCCAAAACCTCTATTTCTTTCCTACCAATGGCCTCTACTGGGTGGTTGTGCCCCTGTAACATCGAAATGGCTTTGTAAGCATATCTCTCTGGATTGCCAGAAGCTCCTATAACAAGTGTTTTTTTCATCGCTGATGCTTTTTATAGTTTTAGATTTATATTCTTCTTTGCAAACATTGAAATCTGACATAGAAGACAACACTAACAAAGATAGGCAAATCTATATAAAACAGCGCTAAGCATTTTTTGAACAAGGGTCTGAAAACAAAAAAACCGCTTCTTATACAGAAGCGGTTTTTGTTGACCTACTAGGACTCGAACCTAGAATGACTGAACCAAAATCAGATGTGTTACCATTACACCATAGGTCATTATCTACTTGATTTCGGGTGCAAAGATAGATATTATTTCCGTTTAAGCAAACCTTTCTAATCTCTTTTTATTAGTTTTCACTCTTCAAAAACACAACCGATTGTGAATCAACAACCTCAGTATAAAAAATTATTTGTGCTCAGACTTTTTCTTTTTCTTTTTCCAGAAATAATCTCCTACAAAATATCCTACCAGAAGAAATAAAAACCATCTCAAATAAGATTGAGGCTCTCCGTCTCCCCCAACTGTGGTAAAAACTCTATCCCATCTCACTTTTCCGGCTACAGAATCATAACTCATCCATATAAACACGGGCTTACCTACGATGTGATCTGCTGGTACGTATCCCCAGTATCTACTGTCTTCTGACATATTCCTGTTGTCTCCCATCATCCAATAGTAATCTTGTTTGAAGGTATAAGAAGTGGAAGGTTGGTTATTGATGAGTATATCATCGCCAATTACCTTTAGGTCATTGCCTTCATAATCTCTGATGACTTCTTTATAAAAAGGAAGTGTTTCTTTGTTTAGATCTACAGTCACACCTTCTTTAGGGATGTATAAGGGCCCCCAATTGCTTTCGCTCCATTCGGGTTTGCTGTGCGGGAAGATTTGTGAGGTAGGTGGTGATTGCATTCTTGTGACACTGGCAATACCCTCAGCGGCTTTGAGCTGTTGTTCTTGCTGAATAGTAATATTGGCTTGGATACCGTCTAATTCGATGCCTAAACGCTGGGCTACCTCTGGGTTATTAACAATACCGTAGGCATATACATTTACAGAATCTCTGCTTTGCTCGGTTAAGTTAACTCTGTTCTGTGGGTTTTCAAAATAATTCTTTACCGCTGGATCATCCCAGATGTTGGTTTTCATTTTATAGGTATATCCGTAAAAAGCCGCTTGTTCGATACCGTATTTTGAGAAAATCTCAGCTGACACATCTCCGTTGGTTTTAATGCTATTAAAGAATTGTGGCTTAGCTCTGTATGAGAGTTTTAGCAGTTCTCCGTTGATATACACATCTCCGTTTCTAGCTTCGATAGAATCTCCTGGAGTTCCGACACAACGCTTGACATAATTTGACTTTTTATCTATTGGTTTTCTGATGTTTAGCGCTGTTCTATCGCTAAAGAAGAAGCGAACAGTATCTGCTGGCCAGTTAAAAACAACAATGTTATTTTTTTTGGGTTGCTCAAAAGCCGGTAGTCTTAGATACGGAATCTGTGGTTTTTTGAGGTAAGATTTATATCTGTTGACAAATTTTGGCAAGCCGTCATAACTTGTGGGAATAAGCGGAATAGTATCGTGAACCATCGGCAGTGCGATGGGTGTCATCGGGGTTCTGGCGCCATAATGTAACTTGCTCACCAACAGAAAATCACCTACTAATAGGGTTTTTTCAAGAGAGCTAGACGGAATGACAAAAGGCTGTACCACATAAGTGTGTATAACCGTAGCAACGATAATTGCAAATACAATAGAGCTTACAAAATCAGCCACTGCATTTTTAGGCTTTAGGCATCTATCCTCTATATAACTAAGCTTGTTTATTTCTATATAGTTCAGATAAAAGATATAAAACCCTAAAGTGAGCAATACTAACCAAGTGTCTATAGCTTTGTTTTTACCGAAGCTTCTGATGGTTTCTACCCAGACTACCGGTACCATCAATAGGTTGACAATCGGTACGAAAAGCAGTATCACATACCATGAAGGTCTGTTGATAATTTTCATCAAAATGATGGCATTATATACTGGGACAAGTGCTTCCCAGGCTTTACGACCTGCTTTTTGATAGAGCCTCCAAGTGCCTAAGAAATGAACAACTTGAATTATCAGAAAGAATATTAACCAACCTGTAAAAGACATATGTGAGAGTTTATTTTGAAGTTAATAAGTCGCAAGATATTCAAAAATATTATAAACCCAACACATCTTTCATAGAGAAAACTCCTTTTTTACCGATGAGCCACTCTGCAGCGATAATCGCTCCTAAGGCAAAGCCCTCTCTGTTGTGTGCGGTGTGTTTGATTTCGATTTCGTCAATCGGCGATTTGTAAGTCACACTATGGGTGCCGGGAACATTCTCAATACGATCAGCTGTTATACCGATGGTATGCCCTTTTGTAGCACCTAATTCCCACGAAGTATAGTCTGAATTTTTGATAATCTGATTGGCAAGTGAAATGGCTGTTCCGCTTGGTGCATCGAGTTTTTGGGTATGGTGCGCTTCGTGCAGATGCACGTCATAGGCGTCAAAAGACTTCATCAATTTTGCGAGGTTTTCATTCAGCAAAAAGAATAGGTTTACGCCTAGACTAAAATTTGAGCCATAGATAAAACTTCCGTTTTTATCTTTACATAGCTGTGTCATTTGGTCATAGTGTGCTAACCAGCCGGTAGTTCCGCTGACAATAGGAATTCCTCTGTTAAGGCATTCTGATATATGAGCAACAGCACTATCTGGAGCAGAAAAATCAATGGCGACATCTGCGTGTTCGAGTCCGTCATAGTTGTCGTGTATTGATTTCTGGACAACTATCTCGTGGCCTCTTTCTTGGGCAATCTTCTGGATGACTTGTCCCATTTTTCCGTATCCTAAGAGTGCTATTTTCATTGGCTAATTGCAGTTTTGTTGCAAACTATTCGTTGTGTAAGAATGCTTTTCGGTTGAGTAGTGTTTCTTCGTCTTCGACGTGATTGTCGTCAGGAATACAGCAATCTACCGGACACACGGCAGCACACTGTGGCTCTTCGTGAAAACCGATACACTCGGTACATTTATCTGCAACGATATAATAAAATTCATCTGAAACAGGCTCTTGCGCCTCATCGGCATCTACTTCTGTGCCATCGGGCAACACGACTTTGCCTTTTAATTTGGTTCCGTCGCTATATCTCCAGTCATCTGCTCCCTCGTAAATTGCATTATTTGGACACTCAGGTTCGCATGCACCACAATTGATGCAATCATCAGTTATTATAATGGCCATTGTGTAAAGTTTAAAGGTTGTAACCCCTGAGTCGCTATGCTCTTTTGCACTTGTTTCTGGTGCTGATTGGAGTCAATTGTAAATAATACTCTATTTTTGCACAAAATTACGCTCAAAACCATTCATAAACAAATTATATGATGTTAGAAAAAACAAAAAAAGCATTCGTAGAATTAGGTAAATTCTTATCTCAATTTAATTCGGACAAAAATGTCCGAAATTCAGACGTGCTACACAACGATTTGTTTTTTGACGAGTTTCAAGAGCTTATTGCCTCTCAAAAACACTATAACGGATGGTTTGTAGAAAGTGAGGTCTATTTTGCCCTTCAATCTTGGGCTAAAGCACTGACACAAGAAAACCTAGACAATTGGCTATCAGCCTATACAATCAATGACAAACAACCTAAATCCGTAGGACTTATCTTGGCTGGAAATATACCTCTTGTTGGATTCCACGATTTTTTGAGCGTGCTTATCTCAGGACATAAAGCCCTAGTTAAAACCTCTTCTAACGATAAAAAACTACTGCCATTTCTGGCAAATTACTTAATCAAGGTAGAGCCTTCGCTAGAAAGTCGCATCGAGTTTACAGACGGAAGGTTAGAAGGTTTTGATGCAGTCATTGCTACAGGAAGCAACAATACGTCTCGTTATTTTGAATATTACTTCAAAGACAAACCCAGCATTATCAGAAAAAACCGAAATTCAGTAGCCATTTTGACTGGTGACGAATCAGAGGAAGATCTGATTGGGTTGGGCAAAGATATTTTCACTTACTTTGGTTTGGGGTGTAGAAACGTGTCAAAAATTTATGTGCCTGAAAATTATGATTTTGAGAAGTTCTTCAATGCGATGTACAACTACAAAGAGCTCATCAACAACCCAAAATACATCAACAACTACGACTACAACAAAGCGGTGTTCTTGATGAGCAATTTCCTGATTTTAGACAATGGATTCTTAGTTCTAAAACAAGATTCGGGCTACTCCTCACCTATTTCTTGTGTTTTTTATGAATATTATACTGATTTAGAATCGCTCAAACAAAGACTAAAAGACGACCAAGAGCTAATTCAGTGTGTGGTTGGGAATGATGTTTTGGAAAACCAAGTGGCTTTTGGGCAAACACAACATCCAGAATTATCAGACTACGCTGATGGAATTGACACTATTTTGTTCTTAAACGAAATCTAGTCTGATAAATACAATCAAATACAATGATGCTTAATGACTGTGATTTTATCCATTGGTATTTTATCGATAATTGTAAGTTTATAAAAAGAAAACCAGATTATTTAGTAGCTTTGCTGAGCTAAATAAAATCTGAAATAGAACTACCTAAAAACTCGAAAACAAATCCCTTATACTATATGGCTTCAGGCATTTTTGCAATTCTAGACGATATAGCGGCACTACTTGATGATGTAGCGATGATGAGCAAAGTAGCTGCGAAAAAAACTGCAGGAATCTTGGGCGATGACCTCGCCGTAAATGCTGAAAAAGCTTCTGGTTTTGCCTCCTCAAGAGAACTGCCTGTACTTTGGACCATTACTAAAGGTTCATTCTTAAATAAGGTGATTATTCTGCCCATGGCTTTCTTGTTGAGTGCCTTCTTACCTTCGGCAATTATCATTATTTTAATTATTGGTGGAATTTACCTTTCCTATGAAGGAGCGCTAAAAATATATGAGTTTATAGTGCCAAACCCTAAATCTGTATCCGTCATGGGTGAGATGTCATCGAGTGAAGAGGAAATCATAGCATTCGAAAAAAAACGTGTAAAAAGCGCTATCCTAACAGATTTTATTCTTTCTGTAGAAATTATTATCATTGCCTTAGGTACTGTCATTGAGCAACCTTTGTTGACACAGATATTGACGGTTTCTTTTATTGCAATCATTGCTACTATTGGTGTTTACGGAATAGTTGCACTTATTGTCCGTATGGATGAAGTTGGTTTTATACTGATTAAGCGAAGCACAAATGAGAAAAGTTTTTCAAAGAAATTAGGTAAGATTCTAATACAAGCCTTGCCTCAGGTCATTAGAGGATTAACAGTCATTGGTACGATTGCCCTTATTTTGGTCTCTGGAGGAATATTCGTTCATAACTTAGATTTTTTACACAATTTCTTACCTACGCTACCTTCGATTGTCACCGAATTTCTAGTTGGTTTAACCGTAGGTTTTATTTTCCTGTTTATATTTATGGGTATTAAGAAATTGTGGAGCTTGACCAAACCTACTTCATAACTATTTTAAAAAAGGATCTATCACTTTCTTGTTCATCAGAAAAAACCAAAATTCAGTTGCCTTTTTGACTCGTGATGAATCAGAAGAAGATCTGATCGGGTTTTGGGTAAAGATATTTTCACTTATTTTGGTTTGGGATGCAGAAATGTTTCTAAATTCTATGTGCCTGAAGGTTATGATTTCGATGAGTTTTTTAATGCGATATACGCTTACAAAGAACTCATCAATAACCCGAAATACATCAACAACTACGACTACAACAAAGCTGTTTTCTTGATGAGTAATTTCTTGCTTTTAGACAATGGATTTTTAGTACTGAGACAAGATTCGGGCTATTCCTCTCCTATTTCAAGTGGGTTTTACGAACATTACACCGATTTAGAAACTCTCAAACAAAGACTTAAACAAGACGAAGAACTGATTCAGTGTGTAGTTGGTAATGATGTTCTGGAAAACCAAGTAGGTCTCGGACAAACACAACATCCAGGATTATCAGACTACACCGATGGAATTGACACTGTATTATTTCTAAATGAGCTATAGTTCTTAACTTCAAAAGTTTTGTTAACGAAATAATTACATCTCAGATAGGATAACAACTAGTTATTATCTATGTTTGTTATGCGTATATATTTTTTTAGTTAAAATACAGGTTTCTAGAGTTATCTTGAGATTGGTGTATAATTGAATTTACGCAATTGTATAAGGTCAAATTTTTATCCTAAAAACCTAATTATGAAACACAAGACTTCGCTTCTACTATTTGCTACAATCATTTTTCTTATAGCTACACATAAGTCAAATGCACAATTCAACATTAATACTAATCCATATTGGCCTGGGTCAATTCACCTTAATGACGGAACGATTATCACTGGTTTTATAATGGTTCCGAACTCTACAAGAGAAAATAATATAGCTTTTAGACCAACAGAAAAAGGAAAGGAAGAAACCATCAAAAGAAAGGTGATAAAATCTATTAATGTGACTTCTCCGAACGGTAAAGAATATACTTATGATCACATCTCAACTGTTTTAGATTTCAAAGGAAGAGCTAACTATGCCCGCAACCGACTGCTACTAGTCCAAAAACAAAACAATTTTGTTAAATTTTATGTTGAGTCAGGTGTTTACAAGGTAGATTCTAAAACCAACGATATCTATACGTATTATCGCTATAGACAAGGTCATGATGTACCAACTACTCAATTTTATATGCATAAACGCGATGAAGAACACGCTTATATACTTTGTATAATAGGTATCGTAGGGGGAAACTCCAAACTCCGAAACAGTTCAAAAAGACTTTTGACAGAAGACCCTGAACTTTTAAATAAAATTATGAATAAGGAATTAGGAAATAAAGATATCTATTCAATTATCGACACCTATTTAGCAACAACAGAAGGGCTCTAATAGAAGTGATTTAAAAACGAATACTGTGAAAAACATTTAGCTATACTTTATATTGTGATTTTCGCAACTTTCTTACACATCGTTAAATAGAATTAAATATTTAGCTTTCCATAAAAAATAAACTTTACTTTGCACCCGCAAAAAACAGCAAGTTTATGAAACGCATTAATGAATACAAAAAACTCTTTGGGGTTGAAAAAGAAATCGAATTAAAAACCTTAAAAACCACGTATCGAAATTTGGTTAAGGAATGGCATCCTGATAAGTTTCAAGAGGGAGACGCTATGCGTTTAGAGGCTGAAGAAAATAGCAGAAAGATCATAGATGGATATCACTTCTTGGTAAGTCTTGCACCAGAAACTCTAGCAGCTAACTTAGAGGAGTATACAGAGACCATTACTAATGCTGGGATTACTGATTTCCAACACAAAGGCATGCTTTTAGTAATCACCTTTACAGACGGAAGCACCTATGAATACTTTGGGGTAAACAAGCAGATGTATATCAAGATGGTCAACACTGATAAACTGAATCGTTTTGCAAAACGAAATATCTATCCCAACTACATTTACAGAAAATCAAAACGTACCGACGAGGTATAAACCTCTAAAGATATAAGCCGCACTTAGCGGCTTTTTTTTGGTTTAGATATTTTTAATTTCAAGTGTATATCGTTACACTATTTGACTTTAAACTAGTACATTAAAAAAATGCATCCCGAAGAATGCATTTTTTAAAACTTTATTTTTTTACTTTTTACTTTCAACATCAACACCTATGGTGCCGTCTTTAGAATTTAGCTTGACATCCACTTTTGTCTTAGGCTCTTCAGCTTTTACAGGGGCAGGTGCAGGCGCTGCTTGTACTGGTGCAACTGGCACGGGTTCTTCTTTCTTTTCTGTACAACTCACTGCAGTAAGTACTAAAGCAGCAAGTGTTAATTTAAATAGTGTCTTCATAGTTTTCGTTTTATATATTCATCCAAATTTAAGATAAACATTGGTTAAACCCTAATTTAAACAACCAAACATTAATTGTTTGTCATAATTAGACGTTTTATCCACATACAATTTGCATTAAAAGAGTTCTAGTTATACGGCTTAGAAAGCTCATAAAGATGTCAGAATAGTTATGGATAGTATCTATTTAAAACGAAAACCCCCTACTTCGTAGGCAGGCAGATAAAATAACATTGATCATTCAACAACTTCAATCTTCGCACTTATAACACCACTGCGGATATTTTCTGCTACTTCGATAAAAGCTGCTTTTGACAGGTCTAATTCTTTGCCTTTTGAGAAAGGACCTCGGTCATTCACGACCACTAGTACTGATTTGTTATTAGAGAGATTAGTCACCCGCAAACGAGCGCCAAAAGGGAGTGTCTTGTGAGCTGCAGTATATTTTTTATTGTCATAAACTTGCCCACTCGCTGTGCGTCTGCCGTTAAATTTATCGGCATAATAAGAAACGGTCACTTGTGTCTTATAAGACTTAAGCCTGCCAGACAGCGAATCTTGTTCAACTTCTAGAATCAGATTGGTATAAAACTTAGAAATACTATCTGATAATTTAGTCTTATCAACCAGTTTTGGTTTTTGGTTTTTATTTCTTTGGAGACTATCTTGCTCCATTACATATGAAAATGGCTTCTCTGAGCGGTGCTCAAAAGAAGCCAATAATCCTATAAAGCTACACAGTATAAGTAAAGTACTTTTCATAGCTCTTTATATGTGTTTAGGCAAACCAAGCATTCCAAGGGAGTCTGCTTAGAATTAGCACTAAAGCAATTAGATACATTATTCCAATTGATTTGAACTTGGCAACATCGGTAGCTTTGGTTTTGTGTTTTGACCAACCGATCGTCACTAAGATAATAGCTATAATATTGATCAGCGGGTGCTCAATCAAATAAAGACGCAGGCCTGAGTCTTTCATCACTGCTCCCATACCACTAGCTTTTAACGCAGCGTAATACGGAGAAAGAAAATACAGAAACATAGCAATCAACAACTGAATGTGTGTTGCGATAAGTGCAAATAGAGCAAGTTTTCTATCTTTAGGCATAAATGCTCTCTTGCTTGAAGCTCCCATCAATGCATTGATTCCTGCAACTAGCAATAAAATAAGAACTAGATAAGCCCAACCCGAGTGAGCTTCTTTCAAAAAGTTGTACATAATTATTTGGTTTAAGTCTGTTTAGGACAAATCTAAACAAAAAAAGGTTCATTTAATACCCAGCGCTTAATTTTTACCTGTAATTCTATCTTAATACACTTTAAACAAAAAACAATAACCGCTAATTTTTATCATTGGCTAGTAGAATAGTTATAATTATCAGTTAAATTTGATTTTTGTGTGGCTGTAGCTGTTTTTTATTTCTTTAAATTCTTACATTTACGGCTAATACCGATGTCTCGCGTCTTATAATCTGATTTAAATAGGGTAAGATTATGAGTATCAAGGCAGACCTATTTAGAAAGTAAATTTTATCTTAGTTGTTTCACTTTTGAGTTCATAAAACTGATAGTATGCGTAAACAATTTGTCATTTTCTCAACTTTAATTCTAGCCATCACACTGGCTCTTGCCATTTTTATGAACAAGAACTGGTCAGTGCTTTTTGTTATATTCTTGATTTTCACCTTTATGGGTTATCAAGATATGTTTCAAACCAGACATACGCTCAAGCGGATTTATCCATTATTTGGTAGATTTCGCTATGTCTTAGAAGAGCTACGCCCAAAGATGTACCAATACTTTATCGAATCAGATATCGACGGGCGTCCTATCAACAGAATTGATCGCTCTACCATATACCAACGCGCCAAAAAAGAACTCGAGACCATTCCGTTCGGAACCCAACTCGATGTCTATGCCGAAGGCTATGAGTGGATGTGTCACTCTATTGCCCCTAAAGCTTTTGAAAAATTAAACCACAATCCAAGGGTGACTTTCGGAAACAAGGATTGTAAACAGCCCTATTCTTCTAGCGTACTCAACGTATCAGCTATGAGTTATGGTTCACTTAGCGCTCAAGCTATCGAAGCCTTAAACGGCGGAGCTAAAATAGGTGGATTTGCACACAATACCGGAGAGGGTGGGCTCAGTGATTATCACTTAAAACACGGCGGTGATTTGATTTGGCAAATCGGAACGGGTTACTTTGGGTGTAGAGATGATGAAGGAAACTTTAACCCTGAATTATTTGCTGAGAAAGCAAAAATTCCGAATATAAAAATGATTGAATTAAAGATGTCTCAAGGTGCTAAGCCTGGACACGGGGGAATATTACCCGCTTCTAAGAACAGTGAAGAGATTGCGAGAATTCGTCATGTCAAACCACATACCAAAATCGCCTCACCTCCGTACCACTCAGCCTTTGACAATCCGCTTGAGATGGTGCAATTCATCAAGACCTTAAGAGATTTATCAGGCGGAAAACCAGTGGGCTTCAAGCTTTGTATTGGTCATAAAAGCGAATTTATATCTATCTGCAAAGCGATGATCCACTTGGACATCTATCCTGACTTCATTACCGTAGATGGTGGAGAAGGCGGAACAGGTGCTGCACCACAAGAATTCTCTAACTACATCGGAGCGCCAATGCTCGACGGATTGGCATTTGTTCATAACATCTTAAACGGAATGGACATCCGCAAACACATAAAAATAGTTGCCTCAGGAAAGATCACCACTGCATTTCACATTGCGCGTGCATTGGCCCTAGGAGCTGACACATGTAATTCGGCTCGAGCAATGATGATGGCAATCGGGTGTATCCAAGCTTTATTGTGTAACACAAACCGATGTCCGACAGGAATAGCCACACAAGATCCAAAACTAACGGTAGGACTTGTCGTAGCTGACAAAAAAGTGCGTTTAGCAAATTACCACAGCGGAACCATCCAAAACTTTGTGGAGCTACTAGGTGCGTCTGGTCTAGATGAAATGAAAAACTTAACGCGCTCTCACATCTACAGACGTGTAAATCTCAACGAGATGCTTACTTATGAAGAGATCTTCCCTTCTGTGCGCTCTGGAGCGATGCTCAAAGGCGATATGGCAGAGAAGTATAAAATTGACTTCGCCAATGCCGATATGACGAGCTGGGGACTTTGTCCGATATAATCTAAAAACTAAACCTATAAAAAAAGCTGTTATTGTACAATAACAGCTTTTTTTATGACTTACATTTTCTAGACAGCAGATATTAGAAGTTTGGCGTAAGGTTGTACTTCTTATAGAACTCATTGATAATCTCAATCACCTCATCTTCTGTATCTGCAATTTTGAATAAATCCATATCATCAGGACTTATGGTTTTATGCTCGTTTAGCAATACGTTTTTAATCCAATCTACGAGTCCTGACCAGAAATCTCTACCGATAAGAATGATAGGGAACTTGCCAATTTTATGGGTCTGAATCAGTGTTATGGCTTCAAACAACTCGTCAAGCGTACCAAAACCTCCAGGCATGACTACAAATCCTTGTGAGTATTTGACAAACATCACTTTTCTGACAAAGAAATAATCAAAATGCAGGTTTTTATCTCTATCGATATACGGGTTAAAGTGTTGCTCAAAAGGTAGTTCTATGTTTAGTCCAGCAGATACTCCACCCCCTAAATAAGCTCCTTTGTTTCCTGCTTCCATTATACCAGGACCTCCGCCGGTGATCACTCCGTATCCTGCTTGGGTAAGTTTGTAGGCAATTTTTTCTGCTAACTGATAATATTTGCTGTCTACTGGTGTACGTGCTGATCCAAAAATAGAAACACTAGGTCCTATTTTTGACATTTTTTCGTAGCCACTTACAAACTCAGACATTATCTTAAAAATAGCCCAAGAATCGTTTGCTTTTATTTCGTTCCAGGTTTTCTGGGTAAATACATCTTTTACTTTTTCGTCTGACATCATCTATAAATAATTATTAGTTTAACTTCATCAAGCTTTTGAGTGTGTTGTTTCAAAAAAATCTTTTTGTAGTTAATAAGGTTTTAAACCAAGATGGCTAAGATAACTCTTTTTTCAGAAATCTAGCCGTATAGCTTTTCTTGTTTTTTACAATCTCTTCAGGTGTGCCTACTGCCACCACTTCTCCACCATTTTTACCGCCTTCATAACCGATGTCAATTACATAATCTGAAAGCTTTATCACATCTAAGTTGTGTTCAATAATCAATACGGTATTTCCTTTTTCGACCAATCTATTGATGACCTCCATCAGGACTTTGATATCTTCAAAGTGCAATCCGGTTGTGGGTTCGTCAAGGATATAAAAAGTATTTCCGGTATCTTTTTTAGATAGTTCAGTAGCTAATTTCACGCGTTGCGCCTCACCACCAGAGAGTGTCGTACTCTGCTGACCTAGGGTGATATACCCCAAACCAACATCTTGAATCGTCTTTATCTTGCGGTAGATTTTAGGGATATTTTCAAAAAACGGAACTGCTTCATCGATAGTCATTCCCAATATATCTGCAATTGATTTTCCTTTGAATCTAATCTCTAAGGTCTCACGGTTAAAACGTTTTCCGTGACACGAATCACACTCCACATACACATCGGGCAAGAATCCCATTTCGATGGTCTTTACTCCTGAGCCTTCACAGGTTTCACAACGACCGCCCTTTACGTTAAAGCTAAAGCGCCCGGGTTTATATCCTCTAATAAGCGATTCTGGAGTTTGGGTAAATAACTTTCGTATCTCTGCAAAAACCTCAGTATAGGTAGCTGGGTTTGAACGAGGCGTACGACCAATCGGGCTTTGATCAATAGCAATCACCTTGTCAATATGTTCTAATCCTTGGATTGATTTATAAGGTAATGGTTTTTTGACGGCTTTAAAAAAGTGAGCGTTGAGAATGGGATAAAGCGTTAAGTTAATCAAAGTTGATTTTCCGCTCCCCGACACTCCGGTTACCCCGATTAACATCCCTAGCGGAAATTCTACTGAAATGTTTTTGAGGTTATTTCCGGTCACACCTTCTAATTTCAAGAATTGTCCGTTTCCTTTTCTTCTTTCTTTAGGCACTTCAATCGTTCTATATCCATTCAGGTAAGAAGCAGTTAGCGTATCTTCTTTCAGCATTTCCTGCGGTGTTCCTTTGCTTACGATCTCACCGCCAAACTTACCTGCTTGTGGCCCCATATCAATCAGGTAATCAGCCTCTAGAATCATGTCTTTATCGTGTTCTACGACTAAAACCGAATTACCGATATCCCGTAGTTGTTTGAGTGAATAGATAAGTTTTTCGTTATCTCTTTGGTGCAATCCGATGCTGGGTTCGTCTAATATATAAAGTACCCCAACTAGCTGTGAGCCAATCTGAGTTGCTAACCTAATGCGCTGCGCCTCTCCGCCTGAAAGCGATTGAGAGTTTCTATTCAAGTTCAAATAATTCAAGCCTACATCGAGCAAAAACTTTAATCGAGTAGAGATTTCTTTGACTACTTCGCTGCCAATTCTTTTTTGCTTTTCAGTAAGCTGCTTCTCTACTTCTGCAAACCATTGGTAAAGCTCCTCAATATCCATGGAGGCTAACTCTGAAATATTTTTATCATTGATTCTAAAAAACAGCGCTTCCTTTCTGAGCCTGCTTCCCTCACAAGTAGGACACGGAATTTCATCCATAAACTCTTCTGCCCAACGCCTGATAGCACGTGATTCTGACTCTTGATGCTGGTTTTTAATAAAGTTAGAAATTCCTTCAAAATCAATTTTATATTCTCTAGTAATACCTAGAGCTTCTGATTTTATTGAGAATTTCTCATTACCTCCGTCAAGAATAATATCCATGGCTTGTGGGGGAATGTTTTCGATAGGATCTGAAAGCTTAAAGTCAAATTTAGCTCCGATGATTTCTAATTGCTTAAAAATCCAAGTGTTTTTATATTCACCTATAGGTGCTAAACCACCGCTTTTAATAGATAGTTTAGGATTAGTAATAACTTTATTGAGGTTGATTTCATTGACAATTCCCAATCCGTTGCACTTAGGGCAGGCGCCTTTTGGTGAGTTAAACGAAAAAGTGTTGGGCTCAGGATTAGGGTATGAAATACCTGAGTCTAAACACATCAAGGTCCTACTGAAATAGCGTATTTGTTGACTTTCCTGCTCTAATACCATTAAGATATCATCACCGTGATACATTGCAGTTTTGATGCTTTCTGAAAGTCTGTTGTCTAAATCTGCTTGCGTGTTGATCTCTAGTCGGTCTACCACAATCTCGATATCGTGGTTTTTATACCGGTCGAGTTTCATACCTCTTTCTAAGTCAACTATCTCTGCGTCTACGCGTACTTTTACGAAACCTTGCTTGATAATTTGCTCAAAAAGCTCTCTGTAATGTCCTTTTCTAGAGCGAATAACAGGTGCTAGAATTGAAATTCGCTTTCCTGCATACTGCTCAACGATCAGTTCTTTGACTTGCTCGTCAGTATAGCTCACCATTTTTTTATCAGTGTTAAAACTATAAGCATCAGCAGCTCTGGCAAATAAGAGTCGCAAGAAATCGTAAATCTCTGTTACGGTGCCCACTGTAGAACGCGGGTTTTTGTTGGTGGTTTTTTGTTCGATAGCAATCACAGGTGATAATCCGTCAATCTTATCGACATCAGGACGCTCTAAGCCACCTAAGAACTGTCTGGCATAAGCTGAGAAGGTTTCGATATATCGCCTTTGACCTTCTGCATAAATAGTATCAAAAGCCAAAGATGACTTTCCTGAGCCTGAAAGACCCGTGATAACTACTAACTTTTCTCTGGGGATGCTAACATCTATATTCTTTAAGTTATGGACTCTAGCTCCATAAACTTCTATGTATTCTTGATTATCTGACATAATTTTTTGGCAAAAAGCAAAGATACTCCATTAAGTCGAAAATCTGAAGTTGATTGTGATAAAGTCTTGCTAAGAAACTCAGAGAAAACTCCGACAAAACAGTCTCAGAGATAAACTATGAGACTATTTTTATCGAAGAAAACTACACAAAACAAAACTTTAATTATTTGGAATACATATGACTTTATACTAGGAACATTTTGGTATGAATCCTAAGGATGTGCATATTGTATAATTGAGATATTGTAAGACTCAATCCTCATCAGTGATTATGACAAGTGATTGTGAAAACTCTGACGCAGATATTCACAGAAATGCAAAAAATATCGAATGTAAAAATGATTGTCCATGGTTGATGTAACTATTAGGAATCTATACTGCAAATAGAGTGGATTTGCTGCAAGAAACCAAAAAACACTCGTTACAAAACCGTTACAATTACATTACACATAGTTAAGTGATTTATTTACAGTAGTTTATAAATTATTGATTATGCCTTCTAAAATTTCATCATCAATATTATATTTCTTTTTTATCCTATATTTATAGAGTCTGACAGTATCAAACTGTATCCCCAATATAGATGCAATTTCTTTTGAAGTCAGATTTAGTTTTCTTAAAACGATATATCTAATCTCGGAATCTGTGATATCGGGCATTTTTATTTTTAGGTTTTCAATGAAGTCTTTATGCACATTTTCAAAAGCTCTTTTAAACTCAAGCCACCTATCAGCGGTGATTATTGACCGTGATAACAATGAGTTTAAATGGGCAATTCTCTCTTTAGAATCTTTGTCATTTATTTTGTCTTTGCCAATTGATTCTAGTTCTTTTTGAATTTGTTGAATCTGCTCATTTTTCTCTAATAACGAGAGAGTAATTTTCTCTAACTTTTCAGAGGCATCTTCTAGCTCGCTTTTGATGAGTTGTTTTTCAAGTTCTAACTTTACTTTCTTTTGTTTGTGCAGAAGTTTCTGTTTTTGTGTGAGCGTAATAAATATAAAAACCAATAAAATCACAATAGAAATTGCCCCTATCCACACTATAATATTTATTTTCTTTTGATTTTCAAACGCTATCTTTTCGTGATTATATCTGTGTACAGCCTCTTGATAGCTATGTCTCTCGATGAGTTCGGCATTTTTGAGTGTATTTTCTTTTTTAGTTAGCACCAAAGCAGAATCCATCAGCACATAAGCCTGTTTAAAATCTCCGTTAAGTTTTTTTGAGTGGGCTCTTAAATATAAGATTTGATCTAATTTACTTACCTCTTCCTTCTGATTTGTCCATTTCAACAACTGCTCAATCTCTTCAATTTCTTTATTGAAATATTCATTCGCATTGGTTTTGAGATAAATCAAAGCCAGCAACCTATGTTTCTTTAAGAGTAAGTCAATAATCTCGTGATTAGAATTGTGCTGCATAGTCCAGCGCAGGTTATGCAGCGCGCGGTCATACTTATGCTGAAAATAATAAATTTCAGCTAGATTGTTTTGAGCCACGCGTTGCCAAAGCAGATGATCAATCTGAACGGCATGTTTATATACTTTATTAAAAGTAGCAATAGCTTTATCCCAATCGTTTTTATTTTTATAAATCATCCCTTTGGTATTAAGGATGTTTAATCTCAGTAACGGATAATAGGATTTAGTCTTTTCTTTCTCTGCTAATTCAAGGTATTCTAAAGCGGTATTATTATAGTCAACCTGATAATACATAAAGGCAATATTATACAAGAGCTCTTGCTTGTCTGGAAGGTCAGCTTCAGTAAGTTCTTTTATAAAGTCATACGATTGCCCTATCTCTTGAACTGCCTTAGTATAGTCTTTTACCTCATAAAAATAATGCAACCCTATGGCTTGGTATATTCTGGCTTGAAGTTGTTTAATTCCTGAAGTATTGATTTCCTTCTTTAATAAATTAATTTCCTCGAGGTAATGTGGATAGGCTCTTGAGGACAAAAAATTGAATTTCAGAAAATCAGCTTCTAAGACTAATTGTCTATCTCCAGCATTAGCCGCAGCTTGGCGGAGTTTATCTACCTCTGTAAAAAAAGTGAGTGAGTCATTGCGGATTTCGTTAGACACATAGAATCTCTGTTGTATAAACTCATGCCATGTATCTCTTTTCTTATTTACCACACTATTGTAATCTTGTGCGCTAATCAGATTTAGAGCCACAAAAAAAACAAGAAACAACACTATATTCCGCCTGAACGCATTCATTAATCTAAATTGTATTTTTTGCTAAAGTAGAAATATTATTTAAAGAAAAGAACTACAAATAAAGTCATAATTTAATATAAAATATTTATAAATATAAAAATTGATCTATAACTTAAGCACAACACACTTAAGTTTGCTTCTATAAAACATCAAAAGTTTGTCAGAGGCGTTGCCTACTGTTAAAAAAACTCTGATTATAAAGTGAATTCTAAAACAAAAAATGTATATTTGATTCAAATTATTTCCAATTAAAAAAACAAATATTTTTAGCACAAAACACTTTCTGATTTTTAGAAAAACCTCTTCAAATAGTTATGCTTTTTGTTTGTTTTCTCACCTAATAAAAAAACACTTTCTCTATTATACCTCAACCTCCATTATACTTTTTGCTGGCCGTTTGCCACAAGAGATAAAGTATTAGGCTTGGTTTTTGTAATTATCAGAGACGTAAATTAACAATATATGAAAAATAAAAAACATTTTAGAGTTGGTAGAAAAGAAAAGAGTTTCACCGATAAAATTCTAAAAATACTGTCTAAAGATCCTGAAAAATCATTCAACTACAAACAGATAGCAGCCCAATTAGACCTTAACGACACCCAAAGCCGAGATCAGGTAATCAAAGACCTAAAATATTTAAAAGCAAAAGGCAACCTCGAAGAGGCAGAAGTAGGCAAATACAAAATCGTACTGTCAATGGATTATCTCGAAGGCAAGATTGATATGACAACCAGAAAAACAGGTTATTTTATTTCTGACCAATTAGAAGAAGATGTATTTATCCCTACAGAAAACCTGAATCACGCCCTTGACAAAGATATTGTCAAGGTTTATATCTATAACCGACGCAAAGGAAAACGCCCTGAGGCTGAGGTAGTAGAAGTTATTAAAAGATATAAAACCGAATTTGTGGGAGTCATTGATATCCAGAAGAATTTCGCTTTTGTATCTACCTCAAACCCTAAGATGTATACCGATATTTTTATCCCTAAAGATAAAATAGGCGAAGCTGAGAATGGCGATGTCGTATTGGTAAGTATTGAAGATTGGCCTAAAAAAGCCGATTCACCTTTTGGTAGAGTGCTCAGAGTACTCGGAAAACCAGGTGAACACAACACCGAGATGCACGCCATCCTAGCAGAATACGGGCTCCCCGCAGAATTCCCCAAAGAAGTAGAAGAGTTTGCCAATAAAATTGACACTTCAATTACTCAACAAGAGATTGAAAAGCGCAGAGATATGCGCTCAAGCCTCACCTTCACCATTGACCCTAAAGATGCTAAGGATTTTGATGATGCGCTGTCTTATGAACTATTAGAAAACGGCAATACCCAAATCGGAATTCATATTGCTGACGTTTCATATTACTTACAAGAAGGAACTATCCTAGATCAAGAAGCTTATGACAGAGCTACCTCTGTATATTTGGTGGATAGAGTCGTACCGATGTTGCCAGAAGTATTGTCAAACTTCGCTTGTTCACTAAGACCTAACGAAGAGAAATATACCTTCTCAGCAGTCTTCGAGCTGAACAAAAAAGCAGAAATCGTCAACCAATGGTTTGGACGTACAGTTACGCATTCAGATCAACGCATGTCGTATGAAGAGGCACAACACATCATCGAGAACAACAACGGGAATATCCCAGAAGAACTATCAACCACAGGAGATGACTATACACTTAGTCAACCCATAATTGACGCGGTGTTGGGGCTAAACAACTTGGCAAAAATCATGCGAAAAAAGAGAATGGAACACGGCGCAATTTCGTTTGATAAAGTTGAAGTGAAATTTAACCTAGATGAAAATGCTGAGCCTATTGGTGTCTATTTTAAAGAACAGAAAGATTCAAACCATCTTATCGAGGAGTTTATGCTACTAGCCAACCGAAAAGTAGCAGAATTTATAGCCAAACAAAAAAAGACCTTTATATATAGAGTACATGACGAGCCTGATTTAGACAAATTGTTTGCACTTCAGAATGTGATTTCTAAATTCGGTTATAACATTAACCTAAAATCAAAAAAAGATATTTCGCAGTCGTTAAACAAACTACTAGAAGAAGTGCAAGGCACAAAAGAACAGAACTTAGTAGATACGCTTACCATCAGAAGTATGAGTAAAGCTAAATACTCCACTGATCCTGAAGGCCACTACGGATTGGCTTTTGACCATTATTCTCACTTTACCTCTCCTATTAGACGTTATCCAGATGTGATGGCGCACAGGCTTTTGCAACAATACCTCGACGGAGCCAAATCAGCAGATAGAGATGAATTTGAACAAAAATCTTTGCATTGTTCGAGCAGAGAAATGCTTGCCTCAAATGCTGAAAGAGACAGCATCAAGTATATGCAGGTCAAATATATGCAAGACCACAAAGAAGAAGATTTCTTGGGTGTAATCTCCGGTGTTACTGAATGGGGAATTTATGTAGAGATTATTGCCAACAAAGTGGAAGGACTTGTCAAAATACGCGATATCAAAGACGATTACTACACCTTTGACGAAAAGCAATACGCGTTAGTTGGCGAAGTTTCTAAAGACTTGCTTCAGCTTGGCGATGAGATTTGGGTTAAGGTCAAAAACACAGACCTAGTCAAAAAACAATTGGACTTTGATTTTATTCGAAAAAACGATTAGTGTAGAATTATAATTAAACAAAAAAACAAGAGAGGAATGCGATGGCGCTTGCTTTTAAGGAAACTTTAATCATTATTAAAGTCCTGATATTGTGCAAAAACTATTACCTTTGCTCTCTTTTTTAATCAAGCTATGAGAACCAAATCTATCAAGAAAAACAAAATCAACGTAGTTACTTTAGGATGTTCAAAAAACGTCTATGACAGTGAAGTACTTATGGGACAACTTCGCGCCAGCGGCAAAGAAGTTACGCACGAGGCACAAGGTAAAGACCAAGGTAACATTATCGTGATTAACACCTGCGGATTTATAGACAACGCCAAAGCGGAGTCTGTGAATATGATTTTGGATTATGTAGACCAAAAAGAACGCGGATTGGTAGACAAAGTTTTTGTTACAGGCTGCTTGTCAGAGCGCTACAAACCAGATTTGATTAAAGAAATCCCAGATGTAGATCAGTATTTTGGCACTTCTGAGCTGCCACAACTTCTAAAGGTATTAGGTGCAGATTACAAGCACGAACTCTTAGGCGAACGACTTACCACTACGCCTAAAAACTATGCTTATCTGAAGATTTCAGAAGGCTGTGATCGCCCGTGTAGTTTTTGTGCCATCCCGATTATGCGCGGAAAGCATCAATCTCAAAGCATCGAGAAACTTGTCAAAGAAGCTGAACTCTTAGCTAAAAACGGCGTCAAAGAACTCATCTTAATCGCGCAAGACCTTACTTATTATGGACTTGATATCTACAAAAAGAGAAATCTAGCTGAGCTCCTAGAGAATTTGGCGAAAGTAGAAGGCATCGAGTGGATTCGTCTGCACTATGCATTCCCTACTGGATTCCCGATGGATGTTTTAGAGCTTATGAAAAAAGAGCCTAAGATTTGTAATTATATAGATATTCCGCTTCAACATATCTCTGACAGTGTTCTAGCCTCAATGCGCAGAGGAACAACCTATGAGAAAACCACTAATCTACTCAAAGAATTCAGAAAAATAGTTCCAGAAATGGCTATCAGAACCACCCTTATCGTGGGTTATCCTGGCGAGACACAAGAAGATTTTGACTTGCTGAAAAATTGGGTGCGTGAGATGCGTTTTGAGCGTTTGGGATGTTTTACCTATTCTCACGAAGAAAACACACATGCGTACAAGCTTGTAGACGATGTGCCACAAGAAGTTAAACAAGAACGAGCTAACGAAATCATGGAAATACAAGCTCAGATTTCGTGGGATTTGAATCAAGAGAAAATTGGCAAAACTTTCCGTTGTATTATCGACAGAAAAGAAGGACAATATTTTGTGGGCAGAACTGAATTTGACAGTCCAGACGTTGACAACGAAGTGCTTATCGACGCTGCTAAATACTACCTCAAAACAGGTGATTTTGCAACTATCGAAATTACTGATGCTACAGAGTTTGACCTTTACGGAATTCCGGCTGACAAAAAATAATTAACCCAAATAGTCGTGGTTAATATTTCTCTCAAAAGAATTCTCTTTTTGGGTAGGGCTTGGCTAAGGATAAAATTGTATTTTTAAGGTTATGGATACTAAGGATGTCGTATTGAGAATCTCAGATCTGAGCATAGGCTACAAAAGCTCTAAGGCAACGAAGGTTGTAGCTAAAAATATCAACTTTTCGTTAGAAAAAGGAAAACTCACTGCACTTATTGGGGCAAACGGAATTGGAAAATCAACCTTGCTCAAAACCATTACGGCTGTAGAAAAACCTCTGAGCGGAAAGGTTGAATTGCACAATAAAAACCTCTTCGAAATCCCTCAAAAAAAAGTGGCTCAACTGATGAGCGTGGTGCTTACAGAGAAATTGCCTCCGAGCAACTTGACGGTCTCACAACTCATCGCCCTAGGCAGACAACCTTATACCAACTGGATTGGCGAATTATCAGACACCGATAAAGCAAAAGTAGCAGAGGCAATTCAGTTGGTACAGATAGAAGATCTCGCCGATAAAAAACACTTTGAGCTCAGCGATGGACAATTCCAAAAAGCACTTATCGCTAGGGCATTGGCACAAGACACAGCCCTAATTATCTTAGACGAACCCACCACGCACTTAGACTTATTTCACAAAGTATCTATTTTTAGATTGCTCAAAAAACTCGCACACCAGGCAAACAAATGCATCTTGTTTTCGACACACAACATAGATTTCGCCTTAGAATTATGTGATGAGATTATTGTGATGACTCCAGATAAAATCCAAAAAGGAACTCCCCAGGAATTGACCCAAAGTGGCATCTTTGATCAGCTTTTTGAAGGTGAAGCTGTCGTTTTTGACAAAGAAAAAAAGAAGTTTGTTTTTAAATAATTACTATTTGAAGAACGAATCTACAAATTCAACTTTGTTGAATACCTGCAAGTCTTCAATCCCCTCGCCTACGCCAATATATTTTACAGGAATCTTGAATTGGTCAGAAATGCCAATCACCACACCGCCTTTGGCTGTGCCGTCAAGTTTAGTGACTGCTAAACACGAAACTTCAGTAGCTGCAGTAAATTGTTTGGCTTGTTCAAAAGCATTTTGTCCGGTAGAGCCGTCAAGCACAAGCAACACGTCGTGTGGCGCATCAGCAACCACCTTTTGCATCACTCTTTTTACTTTGGTGAGCTCATTCATCAAGTTTACTTTATTGTGCAATCGCCCAGCAGTATCGATGATCACCACATCTGCGTTTTG
Organism: Flavobacterium sp.; assembly: GCA_035515135.1. GTDB lineage: Bacteria > Bacteroidota > Bacteroidia > Flavobacteriales > Flavobacteriaceae > Flavobacterium. The sequence continues at coordinate 64,215 of DATJBW010000014.1, read as the reverse complement.
AGTCACTGCTGATTGCAACGTATCAAAAGCAACCGATGCAGGGTCGCTGCCCATTTGTTGTTTCACAATCGGGACGCCTACTCTATCTGCCCAAACCTGAAGTTGGTCAATAGCGGCTGCTCTAAAGGTATCTGCAGCACCAAGGACAACTTTGTAGCCCTTTTTGTTTAGCTGGTATGCCAACTTACCAATCGAAGTGGTTTTCCCCACACCGTTGACACCCACAACCATCAATACATAAGGTTTTTTATCTTTAGGAATATCAAAATCAGTTGCTTCGCCCGTATTGGTTTCTGAAAGCAAAGCTGCAATTTCCTCTCTGAGGATAGCGTTTAATTCGTCAGTGCCCAAGTATTTATCACGTGCTACACGCGCTTCGATGCGATCGATTACTTTTAGGGTAGTCTCTACACCTACGTCAGACGAGACCAGAACTTCTTCGAGGTTGTCTAATACCTCATCGTCTACTTTTGATTTTCCGGCGACTGCTTTTGATAATTTTGAAAAGAAACTTGTTTTCGACTTTTCTAAGCCCTTGTCAAGTGTTTCTTTCTTTTCAGAAGAAAATATTTTTTTGAAGAAACTCATTTTCGTTTTTTATAAAATAAACCGTTACAAAGATACAAATTTCTTATTCGCTCTTGCTATCGAATACTAAGATTGCTTTTCTATAGCGTCACCACTTTTGCAAACTTATCTTTCAATCTTTGGTCGTGGGTAACGATAATCAAAGAAGCTTTGTATTGTTTGGATAAATTCGACAGTAAATCAGAGACAATTTCAGCATTTTCATAATCCAGACTTGAAGTGGGCTCATCGGCTAAAAACAAAGTCGGTTCATTGATTAATGCTCTAGCGATAGAAACACGTTGTTGTTGTCCGATACTGAGTTGCGATGGTTTTTTGTGCAATTGATCTTCGAGACCTAATTCTTTTAATAATGAAGTCGCCTTCTCTGTTTTTTGTGCTTTATCTGATAGCCAAGAAGAAAATTCTATGTTTTCTAGTACCGATAACGAAGCTATGAAGTGCGATTGTTGCAAAACAAGCCCGATGTTTTTGCCTCTAAATTGGTCCAGCTCCTTGTCTGATAATTGCTCAATATGCGTTGATCCTACGACTACTTCTCCAGATTTTGGCTTGAGAATACCTGAAAGTATATGCAAAAGTGTGGTTTTTCCGGTTCCTGACTTTCCGGTAATTAACATGGTTTCACCCGAGTTACAACTCAAATCAGGAAAGGTGAATTCCAAGCCAGGGTAAGAGAACTTAACGTCTTTTGTAGCAATCATATATAGGTAATTTTGCCTTGCAAGTTAGTAATTTTGACCCATAAAATAAAGCCTAAAAAAAATATGAGTTGAAAGGAGTTTTTTATTTGAAGAAAAGTTATATTTTTGCACCTTTAACTTAGAAAACAATTATGGCAACGTATAACAAGAGAGGTTACAAAGCACCTAAACCGAAAGATGAAAATGAAACAGTTGAAAATATCTCTGAACAAGACAGTGCAACTGCAGAGGTTTTTAATACCTTAGATTCGGGAGCCAACAAAATTGAAGACTGGATTCAAGACAACCAGAAACTTATTTTTGCAGCTTTAGGAGGTTTGACACTAATTGTGGTTGGTTTCTTCGCTTACCAAAAATTTGTAATCGAACCCAAAGAAGACAAAGCAGTAAATGCAATTTATCAATCTCAACAATACTTTGAACAAGCTACCAATGGCATTGCTAGTGATTCACTTTACAACTTAGCCCTGAATGGAGCTGAAGGTAAAATGGGTTTCCTTAAAATCATGGAACACTACAGCGGAACCAAAACAGCTAACATCGCTCATTATTATGCAGGTATTTCTTACTTGAACTTACATAATTACAAAGAGGCAATCTCTGAGTTAGAAAAATTCAAATCTGATGACGAGCTTCTAAATCCTTTGGCCACTGGTGCTATCGGAGATGCGTTTGCTCAAAACAACCAAATCGAAGAAGCCCTTAACTACTACGAAAAAGCATTTGCAGCAAGAACAAATGACTTGACTACACCGCGATTTTTATTCAAAGCAGGTCAAGTGGCATTAGCCTTAAACCAAAAAGACAAAGCTTTCAAATATTTCTCAAGAATCCAAAATGAGTTCGGAAGTGCACCAGAAGCACAGAACATCGAAGGATATATCGGGATGGCACAATAAACAGAAATGGCTACAGAAAATAAAAACTTATCAAGTTACGATAAATCTACAATCCCAAACACGAAGGACTTTCGGTTTGGGATTGTCGTTTCAGAGTGGAACGAACAAATCACAGAAGGACTTTTTAACGGTGCTTTTCAGGCACTCACAGAAAACGGAGTCGCTCCAGAAGACATCATCAGATGGGATGTTCCGGGCAGCTTTGAACTTATCTACGGTTGCAAGAAAATGATCGAAACCCAAGAGGTAGATGCGGTTATTGCTATCGGATGTGTGATTCAAGGCGAGACCAAGCACTTTGATTTTGTTTGTGAAGGCGTCACCCAAGGCATCAAAGACTTGAATATCTTAGGCGATATCCCTACTATTTTCTGTGTACTCACAGATAACACCCTACAACAATCTATCGACAGAAGCGGCGGAATTCACGGAAACAAAGGAACTGAAGCCGGTATTGTAGCTATCAAAATGGCTGACCTTAGACGCAGAGCCTAAAAAGGCTCTTTTGCTTCAAAGCTCACTTTCTGATTTGTATTGGGGTGGATAAACTCTAGATACGAAGCATGTAGATACAACCGGTCAGAAATCACACCATAGAGGTCATCTCCAACAATTGGTGCGTCTAAGCCCATCTGGTGGGCTGCGTGCATTCTGAGTTGATGTGTGCGCCCAGTTAGCGGATAAAAGACAACTTTGGTAGTCTGCTGGTTCTTTGCTATAACCTCATATTTTGTCACTGATTTTTTACCGTGCTTAAAACAAACCAATTGTCTTGGTCTGTCATCTAGATCACCTCTTAACGGAAGATCTATTTCGCCCTGTTTCTTATCAATAGCTTTTGAAAGCAAAGCCGTATATCTCTTGACTACAGTTTGCTTGAGGAATTGTCTTTGAAGGTTCTTGTGAATTTCTTTAGACTTAGCCACGACCAAAAGCCCTGAAGTAGCCATATCTAACCGATGTACCATATAAGGCTCTGCATTGTCGAGCATAATTTTCAATCTCGAATAGACTGAGTCTTTAATGTGAATGCCAGGAACAGACAATAAATCAACAGGTTTATTCAGCACTATAAAAAAATCATCCTGGTACAAAATCTCAAAACTTTTATTTTCTCCAGGATTGTGCAATAGCGGATTGTCTTCGATCTGAATGCCGTCTAACATATGTTTTAAGATCGGTTGACATTTACCGGTACAGGCTGGATAATGGTGTTTGTGTTTTCTGATTTCTGATTTTGGCGAGGCTCCCCACCAAAATTCAGCCATAGCAATGGGTTTGAGCTGATGCAAAAAAGCATATTGCAATAACTTTGGCGTAGCACACTCTCCCGCTCCTGCTGGTGGTTTTTCAAAAACCGTCGACTTAAAAATCGATTCTAGATTTTTGACCCTTCCGTGTATATTCAAAAAAGAATACTGCTCAAAGAGTTGCTGCTGAAGCAAAGCTGACATTTCTCTGCGTTGGGCTTTAAGCAATTCTATTTCAGTTTCAAATACTTCAATTTTGGTTTTTAACTCCTGTAATTGAGTTGCCCACAGCTCTTCTAACACGCGCAATTCATACTTATCTCTCAAGCTTTGTTTAATCAAAAAGGCTTCATAAAGCTGATAATCTGCTTGAGACAATACAGATTTATAGGTTATTCGGGTAGACTTCCTGTCATTTTTATTCTGTTTGAGCTGTACTTTAAAGGCAGAAATTACTTGATTAGCTTCTGCGGATAATTTCTCAAACGCCGTCAACAAGTGCTGATAGTCAGCAGCTGATTCAAGTTGTTTTACCTGTGCATTGATTTGGTTTAACTGCTCTTGTCCTTCTAAGAAAAAACTGCCTTCAACAAGCATATCAAACACAGGAGGCACAAATTTTTTATGATTGTTTGAACCGCCAACTTTTCCCGAAAAAGCAGATAAATAGCCTAGCTTTCCTTGTGCGTCTTGCACTACCAAAACCCCAAACATCTTGCCGATGACAGGTCCGTCTAGTGCTATATCCACCCCAAAGTTGTGCTGAAAATCAGATTGCTTCTCCAGATAGTCTTGCAAATCTTGCGTAGCAATTTGGGTCAACTCATGAGGTTGGTAATAAAACGGAAAAGTGAATTTCTCAGGCAAAACTATGCCTTTGATCTGATGGTCAGAAAAATAAGTCAAAAACGAATCTTGCTTCACGTAGTGTAATTTTTATTGCAAATAAATCGAGGGCAAAAATAGCGCTAAAAAAAGAGTTGCTTTCTGAAGGCAACTCTTTTTTATTATTTTGAGTTTTCGATAGCGGATATAAATTCATCAAATAAGTAAGCCGAATCGTGTGGTCCTGGACTTGCTTCAGGATGATATTGAACTGAGAAAACAGCTTTATTTTTCATTTTCATTCCCGCCACGGTGCCGTCGTTGATGTGCTCATGAGTGATTTCAAAATCAGGATGTTGCGCTAAAGACTCTTTATCTACGGCAAATCCGTGGTTTTGCGAAGTGATTTCTCCTTTGCCTGTGGCTAGATTCATCACGGGGTGATTCACTCCTCTATGTCCGTTAAACATTTTGTAAGTCGAGATTCCGTGTGCCAAAGCGATGGTTTGATGTCCTAAGCAAATTCCGAAAAGCGGTTTGTCTTCTGCGATGATTTTCTTTGTTATATCTTGAGCATTCACAAGTGGCTGTGGATCTCCAGGTCCGTTTGAAAGAAAATAGCCGTCGGGATTGAAGCCCTTCATTTCTTCAAAACTAGCATCAAACGGAAAAACTTTGATAAAACAATCGCGCTGAGCAAGGTTTCTCAGTATATTTCTTTTGATACCTAAATCAAGTGCTGAGATTTTATACTTGGCATTTTCGTCCCCAAAGAAATAAGGTTCTTTAGTAGAAACTTTTGAAGCTAACTCCAAGCCTTTCATGTCAGGATAAGTGGCTAATTTTGTTTTCAACGCATCTATATCCTCAATTTCAGTAGAAATAATTGCATTCATAGCACCGTGGTCACGAATATACCCGACTAGTGCCCTTGTATCTACGTCTGAAATGGTTACTATGTTCTGTTTTTCGAGGTAGTCTAATAGCGAACCTTCTGCACTGGGTCTAGAGTAATTAAAATTAAAATTCTTGACTACCAATGCTGCTATTTTGATAGAATCAGACTCTATTTCGTCTTGATGCACGCCATAATTGCCGATGTGTGGCGAAGAAGCCACCATAATTTGTCCGAAATAAGAAGGATCTGTAAGCACTTCTTGATAACCTGTCATTCCAGTGCTAAAGCAAATTTCGCCGATAGAAGTTCCTTCAACTACTGCTTTTCCGTAAAAAATTGTTCCGTCTGCCAATAGCAAAACAGCTTTTTTTCGAGTTGTGTATTTCATTGTGTTGTTGTTGTAAAAAGTTGCACAAAAGTACGTCAAAAAAAGGACTCCATAAAATTTTAGTTTAGGCTTATATGACTAAAATCCTTCAAATATGCCGAGTCCAAAAAGTGCAAAGTCATATTTCACCGGATCATTTGGGTCAAAAGCCCTAAGCGACGCATTTAATTCTGCAACTGCCTTGGCATCATTCTGTTTGCGCGTCAACAAGCCCAACTTCCGGGCTACATTTCCGGAGTGCACATCCAGCGGACACGAGAGTTGCGTGGGCGAAATACTCTTCCAAATACCGAAATCTACTTTCTTGTCGTCTCTAACCATCCATCGCAAATACATATTGATACGCTTGGCTGCTGAGCCTTTGAGCGGATCAGAGATGTGTTTTTCCGTTCGCTTGAGGTGAGTGCCGTCAAAAAAATTGCATTTGAAATGGTGAATCGACAACTGCAAATCATCATATCTGTTAAAGACATTTTCTAAAGACTGATGTTTTGTATAGGTGTTCTTTAATCCTTTGACAAAGCCTAAAAAATCTTGACTATTGAATGTTCTGTGCACAAAACCAGTCAGTTGTTCTAGGTTGTCATCAGTATGTGACATCACGAAATCAAAAGGAGAATTGCCCATCAAATCCATCATGCGATGTGCATTCTTGACAATCATTTTGCGATTGCCCCAGGCGATAGTAGCAGCCAAAAATCCCGCAATCTCTATATCTTCTTTTTGGGTGTAGCGATGCGGAATTTGAATTGGATCAGATTCAATAAAATTTGGCCTGTTGTATAACTCGACCTTTTCTTCAAGAAATTCAAAAAGTTGTGCTTGTGTCATCTTTTTTAGCTTAAACTGACAAAATATCCGAAATTTGAAAAGTGGATATGTTTTTGACAAAGATAATTGATTTAAAACCAAAACTATGGATGTCTTTCTCAAGAGATTTAATAGGTAAACAGCTAAATAAAACAAGACTTGAAACTAGATCTTAAAATTTTCCGATTGCCCTTTATAGCTATATTTATACTGTGGTTTGTCTTTTGGTTAGAACTTAAAACAGGACTCAACTTTGCTCGCTTCGGAATTTATCCAAAAGACGTTTCGAGTCTTTTTGGCATTGTACTGAGCCCTTTCATACACGGAGATTTAGAACATTTATACAACAACAGCATTCCGCTTTTTGTATTGCTTTTAATAATGCAATTCTTCTATAAAAAGCAAACTTACTTTGTGATTGTCATCGGCATTGTGCTCTCAGGCATGATTACTTGGCTTATCGGGAGGCCATCCTATCATATCGGGGCGAGTGGGCTCATTTATGCTTTGGTGAGTTTTATTTTCTTTAAGGGCATCGTAACTAAAAACTATAGACTCACCGCTGTTTCTTTTGTGGTGGTTTTTCTCTATGGAGGAATGCTTTGGTATATCTTTCCGGATATGAAAGAAAATATGAGCTGGGAAGGGCATTTAGGCGGATTTATCACTGGTTTAATCTTAGCTTTTGTAGTAGAAACCCCAAAGGAGTTCCAGAAAATGCACAGCTATGAATGGGAACAACCGGGTTTCAATAGATATAAAGACCCGTTTATGAAACATTTTGATGAGAAAGGAAATTTCGTTTCTAGTCCGCATACCCATACAACTACTGATGAAAACATCAAAATAACCTATGTCTTTACTAAAGAAGTACAAAAAGACAAGTCAACAGACAAAACTAATTTATAACAAAAACACAACTCCCAGAAAAATAACTTTCTTTATATTTGTTGGGTTATTTTGATAAAACACAATAGTAATGGATAGAAGAAAGTTTTTTAAAATAGGCTCAGTAGCTACCGCAGGTGCTGGTCTTTTACATACCTATAACGGAATTGCAGCTAGTCTTGACATCCCTACCTATTCAGGTAAAACCCCAAAAAACATCATCGTTTTAGTCAGTGATGGCATGAGCTCAGGAACGCTCTCTATGACTGATTTATTTATGAATCGCAAATATGGCGTTTCTTCTAATTGGATGCAATTATACCACGAGAACAAAGTTTCTAGAGCACTTATGGATATGGCATCTGCCAGTTCTATAGTAACCGACTCTTCTGCCGCCAGCTCCTCTTGGGGTGGAGGCGTACGCGTAAAAAACGGTTCGTTAAACGTGGGTGAAAATGGTGAAGAGTATATGCCGATTTGGCAAAAATTCAAAAGTGCGGGCAAGCTAGCGGGTTGCGTGACCACTGTTGCCATCACACATGCTACACCCGCTGGTTTTTGTGCCAATTCTAAACGACGAAATGCACAAGATGACATTGCAGAACAATACCTAAAAGTAGGTTTTGATGTACTTTTAGGAGGAGGAACAAAGTTCTTTGACCCTAGTATTCGCAAAGATAAAAAAGACTTATACGCAAAGTATAAATCAAAAGGTTATCAGGTAGCTAAAAGCAAATCTGAGTTTGAAGGCTTGTCTGATACTCTGCCTATACTTGGCGTATTTGCTGATGATGCGCTTCCGTATGCCATCGATAGATACGCTGATAAAAACCTTGCGGATAGCGTTCCATCATTGGCTGAGATGAGCAAAAAAGCCATCAATGCCATGAGTACACACAAAAAGGGATTTGTCTTGCAAATCGAATCAGGTAAGGTAGACTGGGCAGCACACGCCAATGATTTAGGTGCTTTATTATACGAGCAAATAGAGTTTGACAAAGCCATCAAAGTAGCCATGGATTTTGCTGAGAAAGACAACGATACCTTAGTGATCATAACTACTGACCACGGCAACGCAAACCCGGGAATCATCTACGGAAAATATGCCAATGACAACTTTGATTCAGTGCACAACTACAAACAGACTAACGAGTGGATTCTGAATCAGTTTTCAGAAAAAAGCAAGACAAAAGAAATTATAGATACTGTGAAATTTGCCAACGGAAATAGTATAGCTGAAGAGGATGCACAAAAAATATTGAAATATTACACGGGCTTAGAAAAAGCAGAAGACGGACTTTATAACTACAGAAAACTGCCGTTTAAGTTACTCTCAGAAATACAACAAAAAACCAATTCAGTAGGCTGGATAAGTATGGATCACTCTGCAGATTATGTAGAGCTCGCCATGTTTGGCCCTGGAAGTGAAAAGCTAAAGCCCTTTATGCGCAACACAGAACTGCATCATTTTATGCTAGAAGCTGCAGAAGTTGCCTTCAAATAAGCCTTTATTTTTTCTGATAACTTATCAGCAGCCCGACGTATTTGCTATAGGCATCTAAACCATCTGACTGATTGTTTAGTTTTAAGAAATTGTCATAAAACACACTGAAAACCTGCTCAAACGGGTTTTGATGTGCTTGCCAAAATTCTTTGCTTTGCTCAAAATTCTGCAACACTCCAGAATTAATTTTTGCGGCATACATCTCTAATAATGCGGGATCTATTTTCTCAATATTCCTTAGACAATACCTCAACGCAGAAGTGACTCCTGCATACTTAAAATACAAATCATTACTCGCCTCAGAGGCCAAATAGCCTATAAAGTTAGCTTCGCTCTCTGAGGCATACCCCACTTGGTGCGCTATTTCGTGTAAGGCTGTTGCAGGAAAAGAGTACTTTGGCAATCGTGCATTCACCTGAGCTTCGCTCGTAAATGGGTTGAGATAGCCTCCAAAACCCATATACGAAAGCGGAAGACTAATCAGTGAATTCTTGACACACGGATGGGTATAACTAAAACTCCTATCGCTTTGTGCCAACAAATCATAAGCATCTAGCGTCATTTCATAAATCTGTTGATTTGAATACGGACTCTCTACCACAAGATTAACATTTTGCGTGAGTTGCAACTGGAGTGTATTGGCTTTGTGAATCATCGTATCGGTAAAGTCAAGGAGCTCTTCAAAGCTGTAGGCATAACTCAAGTCCATTTTATCTTTTAATGGAATTCTATAATTGTTGAGCCCCCAACACAAGTTAAATAGAAAGTAGAACACAGAAATAAAGTTAAGCAACCCTATGAAAGTACTTTTTAGGCTTATGGTTTTTCTATTTTTGAGGATATAATAGGATAAAAAAAGGATTACTAAGCCATACAAGATATCTCCTACTGAAAAGCTAAACTTTGCAAAAAATGTTCTGGAAGTAGTAGACAAAAAACTATAAAAACCCTGGGTATAGTATTTCTCAACAGTTTCAGGAAAGAATGCAAGTAGTCTGATTAGAAGAATTTGAAGTATCAGAAAACTTATGAGTTTATGTTTCTTAAAGAATTCCATCAGAACCAAAAGCCTAAGTTGACCCACCAAAACGTAGCATTTGTCTCGGGCGACCACGAGTATTTTACCTCAATTGGCCCGATTAAAGTTTCTAGTCCGTAGCCAAAAGCATAACCTGTATAGGTGGGTTTAGAAAACCAAGAACTGGTTTTCTTATAGATATCATCGCCTACATTGGCAAAATTGGCATAAAAATTAAAGTGGTTTTTGCGGTAGACTTCAATATCAAAACCTACGGCACCTTTGATATAACTATCTCCAGAAATACTCAAAAAATCATAACCATAAAAATGACTAAAGTTATTTATCGTATTATAGCCATAACCCCCCAACAAGAAATCAAGTACTCCGTTACTTTTCCCCACTGTGAATCCAGCTTCGTTGTCAATTTTCAAAGTTAAGTTATTAAAAAAAGTTTTCGCTAAGCCTAATGTTCCTTGCATAATTGAGTAATGTTCGTTTTTTTTGCCTAATTCGGCTGATTTTACTATTGACTTATAATTCCCATTAAAGTAAATACCGTTTTTCGGAAAGTGTTTTTTGTCAAAGGTGTCTAGTGTCAGAAATGCATAGACACTCCAGAAATCTGAGCTTTTATAAATATCGCTCAAACTCACGTTATCTATCACGATACTCTCTGAATCAACATCGATATACTTATACTCTAATCCAGTACCAACGGTGAACACTTGTCTAAAAATAGTCTGAAGATAGGCTTGGTGGGTAAAATCAAAATAAGTAATGTTGAACTTATTAGTACCTTGATAATTCGGAAGGAATTTATATAGATTAGCAGGCATCTTGGTTTTGAACTGATTGAATCTCGAGCGAAGACCAAAGCTCCAATAAAAACCATTGTCCAGATAATAATCTACCTGATAGCGCACATTGTCACCTAAGGCTAAATCTGCAGAAAACACATCATTCTTGGCAATGATATTCTTGTGGGTGAGATTCAGCAACAAGCCACTTTTATACAATTCGTTGTAGTGTAACCCAAAGCGGAAGAAAGTCTTAACGTGGTTTTCCTCTAAGCGCAACAATAGCTCATCACCTTCACACTCATTGTTGTTTTCATTAGACAAGTCAGGTTTGAAGTCATAGGTAATACTCTTAAAGTTCTGCGTTGCATTCAGCCTTTCGAGACCTTCAGAAAACATCGGAAAACTGATAATATCTCCTTGTTTAATTCTGAGTTTTCCTAACACATAAGCCCTTGAATATTTATTACTACCTTGAATCTCTATAGAGGTTATTTCATTTAACACAGTCTCTGTTTTTACTGGAGACCTAGTCTGTATGTGTCCTTGAGCCTCAGCAATCTGGCTAAACTGTTCTTTAAATGCCTCTGCGGCAGTCACACCATTTTCTATAATTTGCTCGCCATCGACAAAAGAAACCACATTAAAGTCCTTGATATTTGGCTTGATATAAATATCTGTTTTTTCTTGTTTGTCTTGCATGGTGGTAAGCATCTGGAAGTTTACAATTTGCATGACTAGTTTTGTGGCAGAGGTAAGCTGGTCTCTGTTCATAAATCCTGTTTGCACATCAACCCCGATAATAATATCTGCACCGAGTTTTCTGATTTCTTCTACAGGATAATTATTCACAATTCCGCCATCAGAGAGGTATCTACCGTCAATTTCTAAAGGATAAAACAGTCCTGGCAAAGATCCACTCGCGAGTATAGCACTCACAATATTCCCTTTATTTAGCACTACTTCCTCACCGGTTTCAATATCGGTAGCTATACATAAAAACGGAATGGGCAGTTTATTGAAATCCTGAACAAATCTAACGTGATAAAGCAATTGACTAAAGAGATTGTAGGTGTTTTGGCCTTTAGAGAAAGCCACAGGCAAGCCAAACTTCATGTTTTTGAAAGGGAAGGTAATCGAGTATTTCTCGTCACTTTCTTTGTCATAGAATGACTTTACTCTTCTAGGCAAGTTGTCTTGGACGATGGCATCAAAATCAATTTTCTTAAAAATAGAGTCAAGCTGAGTGGCGGTATAACCCGCAGCATACAAGCCCCCAATCATCGCTCCCATACTGGTTCCTCCGATATAATCAACATGAACGCCTTGTTCTTCTAATACTTTTAAGACCCCAATATGTGCTAAACCCTTTGCACCACCTCCGCTTAGCACCACACCTATTTTTGGTTTTTTGCCCTTGAAGTCTAGTGTATCTTTTGGTTGAGCAAACACGGATAGTGACATGAAAAAACTCATTGTCAAAAACATGTATTTCATTTTGGTGTTTGTCATAATTGATTGTGGCTACTTTTTGCGCATCTAAATTACATTTTTTAACAAGAAAACACAAGAAAACAATTTCTTTTAGCTTGGGCTAGAATCTATCGCAAAAATCACGAAATACAAAAAGCCTCTGACTTAATACATTTTAAATCAGAGGCTTTGTAATTTGATGCTATAAATCACCTAATTGTCTTCTGGAGTAATTTCTGGAGAAACTTCAGGCGTAGTTTCAGTAGTTGATTCAGGTGTAATCTCTAGCGTTGCTTTTGGCTCTTCTACAATCACTTCTTTATCATACAAACGCTTGCCAAAGATTCTCTCTAAGTCATCTTTGAATATTACTTCTTTCTCAATCAGAACGTCTGCAAGCTCTATCAACTTATCTTTGTGCTTTTCAAGCAAATCAATAGCTCTTTGGTATTGACCTTCAATCAGCAAGTTGATTTCTTTGTCGATAGTATTGGCTGTTTCTTCTGAGTAAGGTTTTGTAAATCCGTATTCTGATTGTCCTGAAGAATCATAATAGGTAATGTTACCCAACTTGTCATTCAGACCATATACCGTAACCATAGCGCGTGCTTGTTTGGTTACTTTCTCTAAGTCAGATAAAGCTCCGGTTGAGATTTTATTAAAGATTACTTTCTCTGCTGCGCGTCCTCCCATAGTAGCACACATTTCGTCGAGCATTTGATCTGTTCTGACAATTTGTCTTTCTTCTGGCAAATACCAAGCAGCACCTAAGCTCTGACCTCTTGGCACAATAGTAACTTTTACTAGCGGAGCCGCGTGTTCTAGCATCCAACTCACCGTAGCGTGTCCTGCTTCGTGAATGGCGATAGCGCGTTTTTCTTCTGGAGTAATAATTTTATTTCTCTTTTCTAATCCGCCTACAATTCTATCCACAGCGTCTAAGAAATCTTGTTTGTCTACTGCTTTCTTTTCTTTTCTAGCGGCAATAAGTGCAGCTTCGTTACATACGTTGGCAATATCAGCACCTGAGAAACCTGGCGTCTGTTTGGCTAAGAACTCAACATCTAGTCCTTCTACTTTTTTAAGTGGTCTTAAGTGCACTTCAAAAATAGCTCTTCTCTCGTTGATGTCTGGCAAGTCTACGTATATCTGTCTATCAAAACGTCCAGCTCTAAGCAGTGCTTTGTCAAGAACATCAGCTCTGTTAGTGGCGGCAAGGACAATTACGTTTGAATTCGTACCAAAGCCATCCATCTCTGTCAGCAATTGGTTTAGCGTATTTTCTCTCTCGTCATTTGAGCCTGACATATTGTTTTTTCCTCTGGCACGTCCTACGGCATCAATCTCGTCAATAAAGATAATAGCGGGTGCTTTTTCTTTGGCTTGTTTGAATAAGTCTCTCACACGAGAAGCACCTACTCCTACAAACATCTCGACAAAATCAGAACCTGAAAGCGAGAAGAACGGAACCTTTGCTTCACCAGCCACTGCTTTTGCAAGTAGGGTTTTTCCAGTTCCTGGAGGTCCTACAAGTAAAGCTCCTTTAGGGATTTTACCTCCCAAGGCAGTATATTTATCTGGGTTTTTTAAGAACTCTACAATCTCTTGTATCTCTTCTTTAGCGCCCTCAAGACCTGCTACATTTTCAAAAGTAACTTTGATATCTGTTTTTTCGTCAAATAACTTGGCTTTAGATTTTCCGATACTGAACATTTGTCCAGCACCACCACCGCCACCACCTGACATTCTACGCATCATATAGATCCAAACGGCTATAAGTAGAATGATGGGCAAGAAACCGATGAAATCAGTCCATGAGCCTGAAGTCTCACTGTCATAGGCCTTAAGATGCCCTTCTTCGTGCGCTTTCTCTAATCGTTTTTCAAAAATCTGGTCGTTACCAATTTCGAATTTGTAATGAGGTCCTTTATTTGGTTTTTTAAGTAGGTCTTCTTTGGGTACTTTGACATGTGCTTCTTCAGCAAGCGCCTCTTCACTCAAGAAGGCTTCAGCAGAACTCTTGTTGTGAATCACTACCTTATCAAAATCTCCTTGGTCTAAGTATTTGTAAAACTCTGTAATGCTAATTTTCTTAGGATCACTCATAGCAAATCCGCCCGAGAATAAATTCCATCCTAGAATAAGAGCAATAAGAGCGACATACACCATCCAAATATTAAACTTAAATCCACCCTTAGGGCTAAGGTTTGGTTTTAAGTTCTTATTGGTCTCATCTTTTTTGTCGTTTGACATATTTATTTTTTATAAAGTTTGAATAACTACTATATGCAATATAATCGTATCTCAGAAGCCAATTTGGCTTTCTCTAAAATCAATAAAAACATAAGCTTTGCAAATTAGCGAATAATTTACGAAGCTTTGTTAAGACTAACTAAAAGTTGTTGGCTATTTCAGTGATTTTAGCATCACCCCATAAACTTTCTAAATCGTAATATTCTCTGATATTTTTCTGGAAGACGTGAACCACGATGTTTACGTAGTCCATCAAGACCCACTCTCCTACACCTTCGCCCTCTACGTGCCAAGGTTTTTCGTGTAACTCTTTTGATACCACACGCTGGATTGAGCCTGAAATTGCATTTACTTGGGTATTTGACCCACCTGTACAGATTACAAAATAATCACAAACTGTATTTTCTATATCTCTCAAGTCCATAATACTTACGTCTAATCCTTTAGTATCTTCTATACCTTTGATGATAAGTGTAAGTAACTCATCTGAACCTGCTGCTTTCTTTTTTGCCATTTATAAAGTTTAATAATTCGCAAAGTTACCATTTTTGTATGTATTTTTGAATTTCAATTCATTAAAAAAAACACATTTGGCAACTTTAGTGCTATGACTATAATCAAACTCAATGCCATCGGCTCGACCAATGATTTTCTGAAAGGACTTTATAGTACACAACCACTAGAAAACTTCAGTGTAGTGGTAGCAGAAAACCAAACTACAGGAAAGGGACAAAGGGGAAGTTTATGGAATACAGAACCTCATAAAAACTTGACATTCAGCTTACTAATAAAAGACACAATCCTTCCTGGCACTTCAATTTTTGATTTAAACATAGCCATTAGTCTGAGTATAATTCAAGCATTAGAAAAGTATAGTATTCCGCAACTCAGCATTAAATGGCCAAACGACATTTTGGCAGAAGGCAAGAAAATAGCAGGCATACTTATAGAAAATATTTTTTCTTCTAGAGAAAATGTCTCCTCAATCATAGGTATCGGCATCAATGTCAATCAAACCGACTTCAAGGACCTCACTAGCGCATCTTCGTTACAAAACATCACAGGTCTGACTTATGACAAAGAAAGCTTGCTACAAGAATTGCGCAATCAAGTCATGATAAACTATGAATGGCTCAAAAACGGGAAATCTGAACTGCTTTGGCAAGCGTACCACAACTATCTTTTTATGAGAAACAAAACTGCCACTTTTGAATATCCTGACGGCTTGCAATTTAGCGGTCAGATTCTCAAAGTACTCAAAAACGGAAAACTGCAGATTTTACTAGAAGACCAAACTAAGCTGACATTTGAACTCAAGGAGATTCGCATGATTTATTAAGCAAAATATATACTACCCAAAAAGCCCGCAAAGTTAAACTTTGCGGGCTTTTTTAGTATTTCTAAAGTATCAAGAACTACTTACCAGATTTTCACTCTATCCTCTGGAGCGATATACATACCATCGCCTTGTTTGATATCAAAAGCTTGATAGAAAGCCTCTACGTTTTGTAAGGGTACAAAAGCTCTATACATAGCTGGAGAGTGCGGATCAGTCTTCACTTGATTTTTGATGTACTCTTCTCTAGATTTAGTTCTCCAAATCGTAGCCCAAGAGATAAAGAATCGTTGCTCAGCAGTAAACCCGTCAATCGGTGCTGGTTTTGGGTTGTTTTTATAAAAAATCTGCAATGCGTCATAAGCAGCATTTACACCACCTAGATCTCCGATGTTCTCACCTAAAGTGAATTTTCCGTCAACAAAAACTCCAGGTAGAGGTTGCAACTGGCTGTATTGGTCAGCTAGTGCGCCACCTAGTTTTGTAAATTGTTCTAGGTCTTGTTCTGTCCACCAGTCTATCAAGTTTCCGTCAGCGTCATATCTCGAACCTGAATCGTCAAAACTATGTGAGATTTCGTGTCCGATAACCGCACCAATTCCGCCGTAGTTTACCGCTTCATCAGCTTTGTAGTCATAAAATGGCGGTTGTAGAATTGCAGCTGGAAAAACGATTTCGTTATACGAAGGGTTAAAATAAGCGTTTACGGTTTGAGGTGACATAAACCATTCTTCTTTGTCAACAGGTTTACCTAGTTTAGCAAGATTTTCTTCAAACCTCCACTTGGCCATACTAATTCTGTTTTCAAAATACGTTCCTCCTTCTTCAGGACCTTTGATAACTAATTCTGAATAATCCTTCCAAGTGTCAGGATAACCAATTTTCACTCGTGTTTTATGAATTTTAGCAATCGCATTGTCTTTGGTTGCTTTGGTCATCCAAGGCAATTTACTGATTCTATTTTCAAAAGCAGTAAATACATTTTTTACCATTGCCTCCGCTTTGGCTTTGGCTTCAGCAGGGAACTTTTTCTCAACGTATAATTTACCTAGCGCTTCACCTAAAGATCCGTTAACCGTTTCTAGAGCATTTTCTTCTCTTGGTCTCTCTTGAAGTGCACCTTGCATGGTTTTACTATAAAAGTCCCAATTGGCTGTTTCAATTTCAGTGGTTAGCACTCCGGTGTGTCCGTTTAGAAGCGTCCATCTCATATAGTTTTTCCAGTCTTTTAAATTCCCTTGTTTAAGGATAGCGTCAAGAGCAGTAACATAAGCGGGTTGCGAAACGATAATACTATCTAGGTTTTTGAATCCAACCTCATTCAGATAACTGTCCCACTTGACACTTGGCGCTAGTTTTTGCAAATCAGCCACTGACATGGGGTTATAGGTCTTGCGTCTATCGCGTCTTTCAATTCTATCGAGCGTGGGTGTGATGATAGAAGTTTCAAAAGCTAAGATTCCATCGGCATGCATTTTTGCTTCTTCAGGTTTTTCTCCTAAGAATTGTAACATACGCGTGACGTGCTCTACATATTTCTGTCTTTTCTCTACGTTGTCTGGCGTGTCAGAAACATAATATTCTCTGTCCGGAAGCCCTACAGAACCAGTGCCTAAATAGACCACATTTCTATTTGAGTCTTTGGCATCAGTACTTACATAAACACCAAAAAAGCCTAAGCCTCTTCCGCTTTTGTGCATTTGGGTTAATAAGGCTTGAAGATCTGCTGCGCTGTTTACAGCATCAATTTGTTTTAAATAGGTCTCTAGTGGCGCAATACCGTTTTTGTTTCTAGTAGACGTATCTAAGATTGTTTTGTATAGGTTGATCGCTTTTCCTTGATCAGAATCAGAAGCGTATTTTCCGCTTGCGATGGCTTGGTCAAGAATAATTTTCACGTCAGCATCTGTGTTTTTGCGCAATTCATCAAAACTCCCCCAACGGGTTCTGTCTGACGGAATTTCTGCATGGTCTAGCCAATTTCCGTTTACGAATCTAAAAAAATCGTTGCTTGGTTTTACGCTCTGATCCATATGAGAAGTGTCAATTCCGTGGCCTTTTGGTTTCGAAAGCTCTTTTACTCCACAAGATGATAGTGTTGCCATACCTAAAGTAATTAGTCCTAATTTATAATAAACTTGCATATATTGTATATATTTTAAAGTTATACCTCTCACAAAAATACATTTTAAATCCAATTATTGCCTCTGAACCAAATGTTTTAGATTATATTTAACAATGGGTTTTCGGTTATCAGTACAAGTGGTTGTAACTTTGTGTAAATTAATATTTTGATATTATGCTAGACATCTGGAAAGCCTACAAAAAGTTTTTCTTTGTTTTTTTTATCGTTTCGGCAGTTATACTTTATTTATTTTATAATGCCTTACAACCCAAAAAAGTACTTCCTATATTTTCTCCAGCTGATGTAAATCCAGAACTTGTAGATAGTTTAGTAGAGCATATCAAAATTAATCACAAAATCCAGGATTGGGCTTTCACCAATCAGAACAACAAAATCATTAGCCAAGAAGACTATGACAACAAAATCTATGTTGCTGATTTTTTCTTCACCACCTGCCCTACTATTTGTATTGAAATGGCTGAAAATATGGTTTGGTTGCAAGAACAAATGAAAGAATATCCAGATGTGATGTTGCTTTCTCATACGGTAATGCCCGATGTGGATACACCAGAAGTATTAAAGCAATATGCCCTTGAGAAAGGGGTGGATGACTCAAAATGGAATTTGGTCACTGGTGACAAAAGAGACATTTATTATATGGCTCGAAGTTCTTATTTGGCAGTGAAGACGGGTAGCGAAGATGAATTATATGACATGGTGCATACTGAGAACTTCATATTGGTAGACAAAAAGAAACGCATCAGAGGTTTTTATGACGGCACCCAGCGCGAAGACCTTAAGAAGTTAGTAGAAGACATAGCATTGTTGTCAAAAGAATAGGTCTATGACTTATAGTGTCATAACCATAAAATTAAATATATTTGTAGCTTAAATTTTTATCAATGAAAAAACTATTATTAGTAGCAATCTCTACTGCATTTTTATTTTCTTGTAACAAAGAAACTAACACCGATGGATATCAAGTATCTGGAACTATTGACTCGGTTGAAGACGGAGCCAAAGTCTTTATAGAAACTCCAGATAATCAAGGAGGAGTGATAAGCCTAGACACTGCTTTTGTGAAAAACGGGAAGTTTGAATTCAAAGGAAAAGCCAAAGAAATCGAAATTGCTTACTTGCAGATCCAAGATTTACAAGGAAAGATTCCGTTTGTATTAGAAAACCAGAAAATTACGATTAAGGCATACAAAGACAGCTTACAAGCCAGCAAAATTGGAGGTTCTTACAACAATGATGAGTTGACAAAATTCAACAAAGAGTTTGAAAACTTTCAGAAAAAGGTCGCTAAGTTCCAAGCAGAGAATTCTGATGCTTTTATGGCGGCACAACAGGCAAATGACACTGATACCATGACCAAAATTAGTGAAGACTATATGGTATTAGAAAAAGAATTTACTGTTTTCACCAATGAATATGTTTCAAAAAACCCCAACTCATTTGTAACGCTAATGCTATTGGCACAAATGGCTGACAATCCTGACGCAGACTTTACGAAAGTAAAAGCAGACGCTGAAGCCTTAGCTCCAGAGCTGAAATCAACTAAAATAGGTCTTGAGATTCAAGAAAAGCTTAAATCACTTTCCCCTACATCTGTAGGACAAATGGCACCTGATTTTTCAGCGCCAAACCCTGAAGGAAAAATAGTATCGCTAAAAGAATCATTAGGTAAAGTAACCTTAATTGATTTCTGGGCCTCTTGGTGTGGTCCTTGTAGAAAAGAAAACCCAAATGTGGTAGCGCTTTACAACGAGTTTCACGACAAAGGCTTCAACATCATAGGCGTATCGCTTGACAAAGAAGACAAGAAACACGAGTGGATCAAAGCCATCGAGGTTGACAAACTTACATGGACTCAAATCTCTAACCTAAAATTCTGGCAAGACCCTATCGCTAAACAATATAATGTACAGGGAATACCTGCAACCTTCTTACTCGATGCAGAAGGGAGAATCGTAGCTAAAAACCTCAGAGGTGCAGAGCTTAGAGCAAAAGTTGCAGAGCTTCTTGCCAACTAATTATACTATGCAACAATAAAAACATAAATCCGAAACCCTCATTTAGAAAGAGAGTTTCGGATTTTTTGGTTAATTTTGTAAGTATCAAAAAAACTCAAGGTAGTTTTACCTTATTCATACATTTTTTCAACTTTTTAAGATTCAGATATTATGCCAATTACAGCAAAATTAAGTTCAGTAGAGATCATCGCATTAGAAAACAAATACGGAGCACATAACTACCACCCCCTTCCAGTTGTATTAAACAAAGGAGAAGGAGTTTATTTATGGGATGTAGAAGGAAAGAAATACTACGATTTTCTGTCTGCTTATTCGGCTGTAAACCAAGGTCACTGTCACCCAAAAATCACCCAAGCTCTTATTGACCAAGCACAAACCTTGGCGCTTACCTCAAGAGCTTTTTATAACGACAAATTGGGTTCTTATGAGAAATACTTAACTGAACTTTTTGGTTATGACAAAATCCTACCGATGAACACAGGCGCAGAAGCGGTTGAAACGGCAATTAAAATCTGTAGAAAATGGGCTTATGAGAAAAAGGGAATTCCAGAGAAACAAGCCAGCATCATCGTGTGTGACGGCAACTTCCACGGAAGAACCACCACTATTATTTCGTTCTCTAACGACCAGAATGCAAGAGATAACTTCGGTCCTTATACCGCAGGATTTATCTCAATTGAATATGATAATCTTGAAGCATTAGAAGCTGTACTTGACAAACAACCCAATATAGCAGGCTTCTTAGTAGAACCCATTCAAGGTGAAGCAGGAGTCTATGTGCCGAGCGAAGGCTATTTGGCAAAAGCAAAAGCACTTTGCGAAAAGCACAACGTACTCTTCATTGCCGATGAAGTACAAACAGGTATCGGTAGAACAGGAAAACTGTTGGCCGTGCACCACGAAAACGTACAACCCGATTTATTGGTTCTAGGAAAAGCACTTTCAGGCGGAGTATATCCAGTATCTGCAGTGCTCGCGAACGATGCTGTAATGGAGGTAATCCAGCCGGGACAACACGGAAGCACCTTTGGTGGAAACCCGATTGCAGCAGCAGTTGCAGTAGCGGCTTTAGAAGTGATCAAAGAGGAGAAATTAGCCGAAAATGCAGCCCAACTAGGTGATCTTTTCAGAGCTAAGATGAACGAATATATCGCCAAAAGCAACATCGTAAACCTAGTTAGAGGGAAAGGGCTACTCAACGCAATTGTGATCAACGATACCGATGAGAGTGAAACCGCTTGGAATATCTGTATGCGTCTAAAAGAAAACGGACTACTTGCAAAACCAACACACGGAAATATCATTCGTTTTGCACCCCCGTTAGTAATGAATGAAGAACAACTACTAGACTGTGTGGCGATTATTACTAAAACGCTGCAAGAGTTTGAGAAATAAAATAATTTTGTATCTTTATAGTCATAAACCTTTCTGAGACTTGTAGCAACGAAGAACACGGGTAGTCAGGTTGTCGAAGTAACTGTAACGGTGTATGTCCTTTCCACCCGTTCGGACATACATAAAAAAGCCTACGTCTCCACTATTCAAGGGGAACCAGTCACGCGGCAATAAAGCGAGCAACAGAAAGGTTTTTATTATGATCACTAGAAAATAAAGAACTATAAAATAAAAAAGCTCTGAATATGACTATTCAGAGCTTTTTTTATAAACTAAATTGCTAGATATTCACTAGCAACTAAAACGCAATTCGCTTTCCTGTGTGTAATCCTTGTGATTTTGCCAATACGCCACACATAAAAAAAAGCATTCTTGCCCCTACGTTACCATCCCAATCGTCTGACTCTCCTGGTGCTACTTCTACCAAGTCAAATCCGATGATTTCTTTACCCGATGCGGCTAGTTTTGATAATAGATAAGTGGCTTGTTCAAATGAAAAACCACCTGGAACGGGTGTTCCTGTATTGGGGCAATACCAAGGGAAGAGTCCGTCAATATCAAAACTGATATGTACTTTTTCAGGCAAGGTTGCAATGATTTGGTCACATTGTGCTGCCCAACTCAGCCCCTCAAAAGCTTTGATTTTCATATCGATATCTGTAAAAACTTTTACCCTACCGTTTTCAGCATTAACCACCTCTACTTCTTGTTCGCCAAAATCGCGGATTCCCACTTGGACAATCTTTGATACTTGAGGTAATTTCAGTGCGTTATACATAATTGAGGCATGAGAACACTCGAAACCCTCATAGGCAATTCTCAAATCCATATGTGCATCGAGATGCAATATCCCAAAATCGTCATGTTCAGTAGCCAATGCTTCATAATAACCCAGTGGTGTTGAGTGGTCTCCGCCCAGAAGCACCACCTTCTTACCCTTGCTTTTCCAGTACAACACGCGTTGTTTTAATTCTTGGTTGAGTACTTTGCTGGCAGCATTGATTTGGTCAAGGCTGGATTGCAGTTCAACAGAATCAGCTACTTCTTCCCCATTCTCTAAGGCTTCAATAATAGGTTGTGCCATGGCTTTAAAAGCATCGCTACGCTCTTTCCAGTTTGGGATATCTTGATCCATAAAGATACCAAGCTTCCACAATTCCGGGAATTCTTGATGTGCTAAATCTACCTGAAAAGAGGCATCAAAAACAGCGTCTACCCCTTCAGAAGCTCCGGCTCCGTAACTTACAGTTACTTCCCAAGGCACAGGTATTACAACAATATCACTATGCTCAGCACCAAAAGGCAAACCAAATAAAGAGGCG
Source organism: Flavobacterium sp. (assembly GCA_035515135.1). Lineage (GTDB taxonomy): Bacteria > Bacteroidota > Bacteroidia > Flavobacteriales > Flavobacteriaceae > Flavobacterium. The sequence goes on along the minus strand of DATJBW010000014.1, from coordinate 41,703 downwards.
TCTGATAATCCAGGGTCATTGGGGTTAAAGTGATCTATGATTTCTTGCTTTGTCATGTGTATAATTTTAATAAACGATATGTATAGCCCTATAAGTATAGGCTCAAATATAAAGAAGACATTTTAATTATCTTGTGAAACTAGCCTAAAAAAAGTATAGTTTTATGCGCACAAGACCTATACAAACAACAAAAAGTCCTTTGTATAAACAAAGGACTTTTGTAGTATCGTATCGATAAAGTGATGTTTACTTTTTCAAGAAAGCATCAACCATCTCTGGAGCCATCATGTTTTCAACAAATACATATGCACCAGTTTTAGGAGATCTAACCATTTTGATTGCTTTGGTTAATCTTTTAGACTCTAATCTAAGTGTTGCTACGGTTTTCTTTGCCATGACTCTATTATTTAATTTCTTTATGTACAGTTACTTTCTTCAAGATAGGATTAAACTTTTTAATCTCTAATCTATCTGGAGTATTTTTTTTGTTCTTAGTCGTAATGTAACGAGAAGTTCCAGGTTGTCCTGATTCTTTGTGCTCGGTGCATTCTAAAATTACCTGAATTCTATTGCCTTTTTTTGCCATTTTTATATAATTTTATTACCGTTAAAATTAGACAGTAGCTCCTTTAGCTCTTGCTTCTTTCAATACGGCTGAAATTCCTTTTTTGTTAATATTCTTAATAGCTGCAGTAGATACCTTTAAAGTAATCCATCTATCTTCTTCTGGAAGGAAGAAACGCTTTTTCACCAAGTTAACAGAAAACTTTCTTTTGGTTTTATTCATAGCGTGAGAAACATTATTCCCTACCATTGCTTTTTTACCTGTAAGCTCACAAACTCTTGACATCGTTTTAGTGTTTATTCGTTATAATTCTAAAATCAGGGTGCAAAGAAATGAAATATATTTATATATCGCAAATTTATTTTACTTCTTTTTGCAAGTTTTTTCCTGATGCACTGACTTGCTATTTTGTGTTATTATTAAGCTCGAAATTTAGTCATAATTAGAAAAAACACAGCTCCACAATACCCATAAAGGCAATCAGCCTGCAAAGTTACACTTTTAGTTTAATTTCTTGCATAATAATCCTAGAAAATTGATACATTTGATGCTTCAAAAATAGTTTATAGCAAATATGAATAACTTACTCGAAGTAAAAAACGTATCCAAAACATACGGAGACTATACTGCCCTAAACCGTGTTTCTCTAAGCGTACCTAAAGGCTCTATCTTCGGATTACTAGGCCCCAATGGTGCAGGAAAAACTTCACTCATCAGAATCATCAACCAAATCACCTTACCCGATTCTGGCGAAATACTATTGGACGGAGAAAAACTAGCACCCCATCACATTCAGCACATCGGGTATATGCCTGAAGAACGCGGGCTATACAAAACCATGAAGGTGGGCGAACAAGCACTATATCTCGCGCAACTCAAAGGACTGTCAAAAAAAGAAGCCAAGATTCAACTCGACTATTGGTTTGAGAGATTCGGTATTCAAGAATGGTGGAATAAGAAGATTCAGGAATTGTCAAAGGGAATGGCTCAAAAGGTTCAGTTTATCGTTACGGTATTGCACAAACCCAAGCTACTTATTTTTGACGAACCCTTCTCAGGATTTGACCCAGTGAATGCCAACCTTATTAAAGATGAAATTCTAGAACTAAGAAAACAAGGTGCAACAATTATCTTCTCTACCCATAGGATGGAGAGCGTAGAGGAGTTGTGTGATGAAATTGCGCTGATCAATAAAGCCGAGATGCTGATTGAAGGCAATCTAATTGAGGTTAAAAAACGATACAGAACTAACACCTATGAAGTAGGCGTATTGACTGACAACATAGAGGGACTTATGTATGAGTTGACTCAGAAATTCAAAATTGACCAAACTGACTTCAAATCTTTGAACGACGAATTAAAACTCGACGTATCCTTGGGCGATCATTCTTCTAACGAACTGTTACACCTATTGTCCTCAAGAGGAAACGTAACGCACTTCATCGAGAAAATTCCGTCTGTAAACGAGATTTTCATCAGATCTGTACAAGGAGAAAAGACAAAATAAACTAGACAAAGACTTTTCAGATGCTGAAAAATAGATCTTAAGACAAGCGCAGCATTTGACTTTAATACTAAAAACATGGGAGTTTTATCACTTATAATAAAAAGAGAATTTATCACCAAGGTCAGAAACAAGTCATTTATCGTAATGACTTTTCTGAGTCCGTTGTTGTTTGTGGGTATGGCTGTCTTAATTGGCTATTTGGCAAATGTCAACCAAGGAGACATCAAGAAAATTGCCGTTTATGACACTGGGCATTTCTTTGAGAAAGACGATTTGAAAGACACTAAGAAGTATGCCTATCAGCAACTTTCAGACATGGATCTCGAAGCGGCAAAAAAAATCGCATCAGATAGCTACGAAGCGCTCATCTATGTACCTGAAACTATTGACCAAAAAGAATTGGCCAACAAAATCGAATACATCTCTGACAACAGCCCGAGTATGGATTTTGTCTATAGACTAGAGACTATAATTGGAGATAAAATAACCAAATTTAATGTTGAAGACTCCGGAATCGACTATGCCATTATCGAAAAGGCTAAGGTAGAGGCGAGTTTGCACCTAGCTAAAGTTTCAGGAGAAGACTCTGTCAAGGGTCTTAACGAAATAAAAGTAGGCATTGGCGCAGGGCTTGGTTATCTGATTATGATGTTTATTATCATCTACGGAAACTTTGTGATGCGCAGTGTGATTGAAGAAAAAACCAATAGAATCATCGAAATCATCATTTCATCTGTCAAGCCCTTTCAGCTGATGATGGGTAAAATCATCGGCAACTCATTGGCCGGATTGCTACAATTTATGATTTGGACAGGTGTAGGAGTTATATTGTTTGTGGTCTTGTCTAATTTCTTGGGAATACAAATGAGTGGAGGCACTGATGCGCTTGCAGAAATGAATCCTGAAATGATGAATTCTGCCAAGGCAGGTTTTGCACAAACAGCACAGATATATATAAATGAGTTATGGAACCTGCCACTGGCCTCAATACTTATCTCATTTATCTTGTATTTTATAGGCGGTTATTTTTTATATAGCTCAATTTATGCAGCTATCGGAGCAGCGGTGGACAACGAAACAGATTCGCAACAGTTCATGATGCCCATCTTGATGCCACTAATGTTAGCGGTGTACATCGGGTTTTTTACAGTAATGGATGACCCACACGGCTCAGTAGCAGTGATTTTCTCTATCATTCCGTTTACCTCACCTATCGTGATGCTGATGCGCGTGCCTTTTGGCGTGCCACTATGGCAATTGCTATTGAGCTTGACCTTGTTATTTGCTACCTTCTTGTTTATCGTATGGAGTGCGGCTAAGATATATAGAGTCGGGATCTTGATGTACGGAAAGAAACCTACTTGGGGTGAGCTTTATAAATGGCTTAGATATTAGCCATTACAATTAAATCAAAAAAAAGCAAGATGTACATCTTGCTTTTTTTTGGTTTAAACTTTCCAGTTTTTATAGGGTTTTTTTATCAGGTTGGAGTTGTAGTAATGAATTTCTCCGGTTACTTCTCTGCCAAGCCAATCAGGTCTTGAGAAAGTTTCGAGCTGATCTTTAAGCTCTACTTCTGCCACGACAAGCCCTTTGTTATCGCCAAAAAACTCATCAACCTCAAAAGTGTGTTTACCAACAATCACTTCATACCTGATTTTATCAATGGTGTTTTCTTCGCAGATTTTCAGTAATTCTTCTGCTTCTATTAACGGAATTTCATTCTCCCACTCAAAGCGAGAGAGTCCAGAGGCATCACTTTTACCTTTAATAGTCAAATAGCCTTGGTCTGCTTTGATGCGAACTCTAACTACTCGTTCTGGATGTGTGCTCAAAAAACCCTGCACAATCCGATATTGTTTTGAAGCGAGCTTTTTATAAGCCTGAGATTCAACTAAAAACTTTCGTTCAATTTCTACCATAGTCGTATCCTGTTATGATTTTTGTTCTTTGTTGAAATACACCAAGTAGTAATACATTTGCTTTTCTTCATCCCAACCTTTTTCTACAAATTTCTCAGCACTTTCAGGATTGATGAAATCTAATTTAATTTGGATATTCGTATCAAGAATAATAGTGTTTTTCATCTTCTTGCGCACATCAGTCACTGCGTTGTTAGCAATAGCGAAGTTAGTGACGTCTTCAATAGAATATTTCTCTCCTTTGTCTACTTTATAGTTTTTGAACTCAGGAATCAAATCAGGATTTGGCAATACTTCATTCAAGAAATTGCTTTCTTCAAATTCGTCGTTCTTGGCAAAATAATTTACTGAGCGGTTCATAAACATCACTTCCTCTTTCTTGTCTTCTGCTGGCAGCACTACGTCTTTGGCAAAATCCTGAACAAATTTCAGGTATTTTTTAGTCATAAAATTCTCATCCTGAAACGCATCTACGTTTAAGAAGTGTTCTAACCAATATTTTGCATCATAACGGTTGCTGTCTACACTCAAGATTTTATAGCCCTCTTCTTTTTTGTAGTTGAAAATCAAACAGCCCTTGTCTAACTTGCTTAGGCTGATTCCTTGTTGTAAGAGCAAATCTAGGTTTGTTCCCTTTTCTTCAAACTGCAAAAAGTCGTGTTTTAACTCACTCTTAAAGATGCCGATAGCATCGACGATGTTGTTGTCAATAGATACATTCGTCAAATGCGCGACATATACCTCACCGCTTTTGATATGCGGATGGTTTGATTGCTCGAACAGGTGCTGGGCTATTTTCTTAGAAATGGCGTGTGCATTGCCTGGATTATTAAACATTTCAGTCGCCAGGTTGTAAAGCTCATTGTATTCTAAATCTACCTCGTGTGCAAACAGAAAATAGTTTTCTTCTTTTTCTCTGAAGGGTTTGAAGAAAAACTCTCTGAGTAACGGGCTCACTTCATCAGTCAGTCTATGTGGATTTTCAGAAAAGAAGATATCTTCTCCTTTGTTCTTATTCCCTACTCTGTGAATGGATAGGCTGTCAATGTTGAGGTTAAAAAGATTGATCATTATGGGTAGTGTTTTTTTTGTTAGACTAACAGACCTCACAAAATTCTACTTTCTGTGAGGTCTGTTTTATAAATGTAAATATCAGGTTTTATTTTTAGTAATCATCAGATCCGAAGTCGTTATAATCTCCAAATTCTTCATCTGAGAACATATCTAGATCGTCGTCGTCAAAATCATCTTCAAAATCGTCATAGATGTTCTCTTGATCAAAATCAGCTTCGAATGTCTTTGTGTCTATATCCGTAATTGTTCCGTGAACGAATAACAATTCAGGATAGGTTGCCGTAGGTTCTATCTCACTAATAGCAGCCAACTCTACTAAGAACGTAAACATATTCAAGAAGTCATACACATAGATAATCTTGGTTTGCTCCTGGTGAAGCAAGCTATTCAGCATAAAGCTCTGCATAGTACTCACCTCTCCTGGCACTTCTCCGGTATCAAAAAGCGGAATTTCATCTTCTTGTTCCCAATTGTTGTCACACGTATAAAAGGATGCCATTTCGTTTCCGTCAAAACCAAAAGCATTGAAGATAGCATTGTGTAAATCTTCGAGAGTATCCGTGTCTAAGATGGCGATATCTCTAAAGATATCTTCTTCTGTATCGAGTATTACTCGGAATTTATAAACCATAATCTAATAAATAGTGAGCTGCAAATTTAATCAGAATAAATGACTCTAGCACATCAAACTATCGAAAGAACCGAAAATTAATAGTGTGTTTTAAGTCACTGAAAATGACTCACAAAACTAAATAAGGCACATGCCTTATACTCTGACGTAGTTATTAGTGGGATTTTAGCCTAATCAAAAACTGAGAAATTTGTGTCAGGTTTTAATTTTTTGACCACATTCTAAAGGCGGTAAAAAAACATTGAGATGCATCTTTGATAAAGCCCTTACAGTTTTTCAGTCTGATAGTGTTTAGTGTTTTGTTTTGTTTAAAAAACTCACGACTCTGGTTGTGAGTTTTTTTTATGCCTTGTATTTCTGCAAGAAGAGCCCTGAACCCATAGCATTTTTCTTCAACTTCCAAAAAAACAAAAGGCCTGAAGTTGAATTTTATTTTACAAAAATAACTAATCCTTGAGTTTTACGCATATAATTCGTTAATTAAATTGTATCTTTATTGTGTAATAAAATTATACTAATGAAAATATTTATTAAATACATGGTTAGTATTCGATGCAAGATGATTGTCAAATCTGAATTAGACACACTCGGGATTACCTATGGCGCTGTAGACTTGGGTGAGGTAGATATTATAAGTGAGATTACACCAGTAACACTAGAGAAACTAAAGCTAGCATTGGCGAAATCTGGATTAGAACTGATGGATAACAAAAAAGCTATCTTGATTCAAAAGATTAAAAACCTTGTGGTAGAGATGGTGCACTACCAAGATGAATCTCTCAAAATGAAAAACTCAGTATACATCAGTCAGAAACTAAATTACGACTATACCTATCTGGCAAATATCTTCTCTGAAGCAACCGGAATCACAATTGAACACTATATTATCATACACAAAGTAGAGCGTATAAAAGAGTTATTGGTCTATGATGAGTTGAACATCACTGAGATTTCATACAAACTTCACTATAGCAGTGTAGCGCATCTTTCAGCACAATTCAAACGCATTACAGGTCTTACACCCACTTTTTTTAAGAATCTGAAAAACAAAAAACGCATTAACTTAGAAGATATCTAAAAACATATACTATCAGATAGCACCTCTACGTTAGATAAGAATACACTTTTATTGTAGCAATGAAGCTATAGTTCTAATACAGATGAAGATGGCTACGAAAAATCAAAACAACACAGAGAAATCAGCAAACACTTCTGATACAGCTAAAATAAAGTTTCATATAGAAGCAGCTAAACACCTTAAACTAGCGGCAAAACACCAGCTAAGTGCAGCCAAATACTATGAAGGAGGCTATCCTGATAAGGCTTTAGAAAGCAGTAATGAGTCTGAAAACGAAATCAGGTTAGCAAACAATTGCCAAAAAGAAGCTTCAAAAGATCATAAAAGTCTCTAACAGCTAAGTACACAATCAAAAGCGTCAAACTAGTTAGTTTGACGCTTTTTTTATAGCATAAAAACACATAATGTGTGAATGATGTAACTCTTAATGTTAATTGTATAAGGTTATAAACCACAATAAGACCAACCTTTGATGTAGTAAGAAAATATCATCGGGCTCAGAATTCTGACAATTGATATGATAACAATTGATATCAGATTTTGTAATACGCTGATAACTATATTTTCTACACACCGTTTAATAATTCATATTATTAAACGGTTTTTTATCTGAATCAACTAGTAAAAAAACTAATGAAAAACTTAGAACTCGAAAAAGAAAGAGCACATATCACGGTAGAAATCATAGAATATATCGCCAACGCAGTGCTTATTAAGACTATTCTAAAAAAATCAACCGGAAATATCAGCGTGGCTTCTTTTGATACAGGAGAAGGATTGACCGAGAAAATTTCTCCATTTGATACCTATGCACAAATCATAGACGGAAAAGCTGAACTAGTCATTGAAGGCAAGTCATTTTTACTTGAAACAGGTCAATCGATAATTATCCCAGCACACAAAAGCAATTATATAAAGCCCGACGGTCGTTTTAAAATGATTTTGACCCTAATCAAAAGCGGTTATGAGTAAAACGCATGTGTGAATGATGTAACAATTACTACTAATTATGTAACCCAACCACCTATAATCATCATCATATTTATATAGTAATTAAGCTATTACAATAAAAACAAAGACTGTTCAAAAGAAAAACAAAACACCCGACGTTGCAAAGAACTGCAGCAAAAAAACAAGAAAGCTAAAATCTATATACCCTATAACGACGAATGCTGACCTTAGAATCCGAAGAAGGTAAAACTAGACGACACGTTAATATTAGAGTAGACTACAGATTAGCCATTAACAAGGAAAAATTAGACACAGAATTAATATTCGATATTCTAATCACTTGTCAAAATAGTACAAACAAACAATTATTATGAAAAAACTATTACTATCTGCTCTATTCCTATCTGTTTTCGCGCTATCAAGTGCACAGATAAAGAGCAGTTTTGGTGTCAAAGCCGGTGTTAATTTCTCTACTCTTTATGCAGAAGATGTCGATGACAAAAACATGCTGGTGAATATAAACGTAGGTATAGTAGCCGTAATACCGCTGACTGATTTTCTTGGCTTTCAACCTGAAATACTCTATTCAGGAAAAGGAGCAGAATTAAAATACAGCAATATACTAGTTGAAGGAAAAGCAAAATTCAACTTGGCTTATATTGAAGTCCCGTTATTGCTTAGAATGAATTTATCAGAAAATTTCAGCGTGCAAGCAGGACCTTATATTGCCTATTTAATCAATGCAAATATTCAAAACGAAACAAACAATGAGTTGTTTGATTCTGAGACCGAACTGGATACTAGTGACTTCACAAAATTCGATTACGGATTAGCTGGAGGACTTGAATTCGACTTTAGACCGATTGCTGTTGGTGCACGTTATAGCTACGGAATGGCAAACATAGGTAAAGAGAGAACTGTGGGTGGAAATTCATTCACCTTCCCCGATGCAAAAAACAGTACTTTTAGTATTTATGCAGTACTGAGATTCTAACCAATAAACACAAAAAAATTATGTCAGATTTATTATACTTAGTTGCAGTAGTATTAGTAATACTATGGGCCTTAGGCTATTTTGCTTTTCACATAGGTTCAATAATACACATCCTATTAGTAATAGCGGTTGTCGTAATCTTATTAAGAGTAATCAGAGGAAAAAGAATTTAAACATTTAAAAACAAAAATTATGAAACCAAACAATGTAATCGTAGGAGTAATAGGCGGTTTAGCCTTAGGAGCAATTTTAGGAGTATTATTTGCTCCGCACAAAGGCTCAAAAACAAGACAGAAAATTGCAGACAAAGGTCATGACCTTAAAGACTCAATTGAGAGTGGCATGCACAACATGGCTGACTCAGTCCATAATAAATATAATGAGATCGCTTCTAAAATTGAAGGAAAATTAGATGAAGTTAAATCTTCTAAACTTTAAACTAAAAATATTATGAGAAAAATATCTTCAATCTTTGTCGTAGCCATAATGACTATTGCAATGATATCGTGCAAAAATTCTGATAAAGAAAAAGCACAAACAAGCGTAGATGACTATGCTATGTACATTGATTCTGTCAGCAATACAATGGCAAATGATGCTGAACAGAGATGGGACGAGATAGAAAAGTATGCTGACAAAAAAAGAGAACAAGCCCAAAATGAATTAAGAACACTAGAAGACAAAGCTGATCTTGATACAAAAATGGAAGCAAGCTCTAAAAAGTTTGATGAGTTCAGACAAAGTGTAGTTGATTACAGACAAAGAAAGGAAGCAGAAAATGCTAAAATAGCCATGAGAAGTTCGCTTTTCAAAGGTGTCGTAATCAAAGAAGACATGAGTTTTGATTGGGTAAACAAGGATAACATCTTGAGTGTGTATGATCATTTTGTAACTACAGCCACTAAAAACAAAGATTCTTATACAAGAGAACAGTGGGATGATATAAAAATGATGTATGAAGGTTTAGACACCAGAAAAAACACAGTAGAAAAAGAAGGCCTAACCTCTGCAGACAATTTAAAAATTGCAGGATTAAAAATTCAGTTTGCCACTATGTACAAAATCAATAGAATTGGTGCAAAAGCAGAAGAAAATCAAGAAGCTAAAGAATAAGTTCAAAACTTTGCACAACCCCAAAAGGCATCCAAATTGGATGCCTTTTTTTGATTCAAACACTTTTTAAAAACCTCAACAAATACAAATTAACCAACATTTATTGTCAATTATTCTCCTCTACCCTTATCATTCTTTTTAGCTATTTTATCAGCCTTCTTTTCTTTTACTGTTTTGGCAGGCGCCTTCTTATCTGACTTCTGTTTTAAATTTCTTTCTTTTGCCATTTTGATAAATTTTATACCATTAAAAATATACACGTAAAGATGGAGAAAATAAAACTATAAACCTTATATCTCTTTAAAAATAAATTACATAATTCTCACATGGCTTTTTAAAGCACAAGAAATCATTATATCTTATAGAACTGATAACTTAGGGGCAAAAACCATGTCAGCATCAACTCTGAAAAAACTAAAAACGAGATCGAAATCAACTTAAACTCCACAATTCCACACTCAATACTCACTTTTTTGTGTAGAAATTAACTTTCTCATCCACAATCAAAAAAAATCAAAAAAATTTAAATCAATACATTTTATTGCTTTAAAGACAGAAGTATTCAAGTCTTTATAAGTGTATTAACACTAATTATTTTCAAACAAACTTAGGTGGTTAATCAATTTTAACAAGTGAGCTATAAGGCAAGCACAGCAAGCTATACCACTGTTTTTCAGAACCTGATTAAACCTTATAAAACCAAGTTTAAACACCTTAAAAACAATCGAACACAAAAACCAAATAGCCTTAAACTTATCTTATTTTTATGCGTTATTAATAATAAACAACATATAAATAAAGCTTATTTCTTTTTTATCGGTATAAGTATTGCTTTATATCAATCAAACAAGTCAATCAAAGTGTAACAATTTTAAACTAACACTTACTACTATACACTTAAATATAACAGGCTGTTCAACTTCGATCAGGAAGAAGACAAAGAACAAAATGTTATAGCTTTTACACCGAGATTGGCTAACGATAAAGAAGATTTAAAATTTAGAAGTAAACTAAAAATTAACTTTAAAAACCACTATTATGAAAAAGCTATTATTATCTGCATTATGTATATCTGCTTTTGCGATATCGAGTGCACAAACAGAAAAAAGTTTCGGAGTAAAAGGTGGGGTGAACTTTACAAATCTTTATACAAAAGATGTTGACGACAATAACATGCTGATCAGTTTTAATGCAGGTCTTGTAGCCATCTTACCTATAACAGATATGATTGCCCTTCAACCCGAAGTAATATATTCAGGTAAAGGTGCTGAACTAAAATACGACAATGCATTTGCCACAGGAAATGCCAAATTCAGATTGAGCTATATCGAACTTCCGGTATTACTTCGATTCAATCTAACAGAAAACTTCAGTCTTCAGGCTGGTCCTTATTTATCTTATCTAGTGAACGCTGATATTAAAAGTGAATCAGACAATGATATCTTTAACTCTCAGGTAGAACTTGATACGAATGATTTTAACAAATTTGATTACGGATTAGCAGGTGGAGTTGAATTTGACCTTAACCCAATAGGAATCGGTGCTCGTTATAACTACGGTTTGGCAAACATCGGTAAAGAGAGAACAATCGGAGGAAGCACCTATACTTTTCCCGATGCCAAAAACAGCACATTTAGCGTATATGTTGTATTTAAATTCTAACCCTTAAAACCAAAACATTATGTCAGATTTATTATACCTCGTAGCAGTAATATTGATAATACTATGGATCTTAGGATACTTTGCCTTGAATCTTGGGGCAATCATTCACCTCCTTTTAGTTATAGCCATTATCGCAATTATTCTAAGACTCATCAGAGGAAAGAGAGTCTAAACCACAGAAAAACAAACAATAAAATTTAACCCTTAAAAACAATTTATTATGAAATCTAAAAACATAGCAATAGGCGTACTTAGTGGCCTAGCAGTCGGAACATTATTAGGAGTATTATTTGCACCAGATAAAGGTACAAAAACAAGAAAAAAAATTGCAGACAAAGGATCTGATCTTAAAGATTCATTCGAAAGCAATATGAGTAACCTTGCTGATACCATTCAAAGCAAATATGACGAAGTAGCTTCAAAATTTGATAAAACTATCGATGAAGTAAAGGCTGAGGTTAAAGCCAAAAAGATGTAACCTGAAAATTTAAACCAACCTTCTAAAAACTAATACCATGAAAAATTTAAACCGAATAGTTGTTATAGTAGGACTTGCTATCGCAATGGTGTCTTGTAAGAATTCTGATAGAGAACAAGCACAAACCACAGTAGATGATTATACCACCTATATTGACTCAGTAAGTCAAGTTGCGGCAGCAGATGCTGAGCAGAGATGGGATGAAATCGAAAGATATGCTACAGAAAAGAGAGAAGATGCACAAAGAGAAATCAAAGATCTTGAAGATAGAGTAGCATTAGAAGAGCGTATGAATGAATCGTCTAGAAAATACGAAGAGTTCAAACAAAATGTAGTGCATTACAAAACTGAAATTCAAGCTGAGAATGCAAGAAAAGAAGTGAGAAGTAAACTATTCAAAGGTCAACTCGTAGAAAACGACATGAGTTTTGGATGGGTTAACAAAGATAACGTCTTAGATGTATATGACAACTTTGTAAACACAGTTTCAGAACACAAAGATGAATACACTAGAGAACAGTGGGATGATATCAAACAACTTTATGAAGCGCTTGATACTAGAAAAAACACTGTTGAAAACGAAGGACTTACCTCTGCAGATAACTTAAAAATTGCAGGATTAAAAGTAAGATTTGCAACTATGTATAAAATCAATAGAATAGGAGCAAAAGCCGAAGAAAACGAAGAAGCTAAGAAGTAATCTAGTACTTTACACACAAAACGAAAAAAGGCAACTGATACAGTTGCCTTTTTTTATGCCATAAATTTAGAGAACTGATAAACTTAACTCCTCATTTGCAGAGGTGTTTATAAATTGAGAAAAACTTATTTTCTTCTTAATTTAAAATAGCCATTGGCTAGAATAGTGAGCAGTATAATTGTAGCACCGATATAAAACTCCTTGCTCATCTTCTCAGTTTCTGGAAAAATCAATATAGCTAATATGATTCCGTAAACCGGTTCTAGGTTTATGGTCAGCATAACCGTATATGGGCTGAGGTATTTCATCACATCGATAGAAGCGACAAAAGTATAAGCAGTACAGATAGAACCAAGAATAAACAAATAAATCCAGTCGTTAAAACTTAAGACAAAAAAATCTGCGTTGAGTTCTCCTGTAAAAAACATATAGATAGTCAAGAATAAAACTCCTCCTAAAATCTGATAAAGTGAAATAAATGAAGCGTCATATTGTTTGGCAAACTTAGAGTTGATCACTGAAAACAATGCAGAGAGGAAAGCAGCTATCAGCGCAAGCGTAATTCCGTATAAAAAATTGCCATTCACGTCATAGATTATATACAAACCACACATTACAAGAAGTCCGAAGACCACTTCGTATCCGATGACTCTTCGTCTATAAAAAAGTGGTTCTAAAATCGAGGCAAAGAAAGCCCCAGTAGATAAGGTTGCCAGCGTAACCGATACGTTTGACACTTCGATAGCTTCAAAAAAAGCAAACCAATGTAGGGCTATTATAAAACCAGATCCCAAGAAAATAAGCAATACATTTCTCGATATTTTAATCGGAATTTTCTTTATTTTGATATAAATGAAGACAAATACTAGCGCAATAGACATTCTATACCAGACTTTTGCGACAGAAGTAGTCGAGATGAGCTCGCCCAAAACTCCTGTAAACCCCCATACAAACACAATTAAGTGTAGATGTAAGTAGCTTTTAGTCTTAACGTTTGGCATTTCTGAGCAGGTATATAGCTAATAATCCGAAAATAACATTGGGTGTCCATACGGCAACTAGCGGCGAAAGGCTCGATTTTTCTGCGAGTGTACCAAACATTTTATCAAAAAACACATACGAGAAGGCAATAAAAATACCTAAAGCCAGGTTCATTCCCATTCCTCCCCTACGTTTAATCGCTGAAACAGAGACTGCAATAATCGTGAGAATAAGTGCGGAGACTGGCGTGCTAAATCGTTTGTATTTTACCACCATATAAGTGTTGATACTAGAGGAACCACGCATTTTTTCTTTTTCAATAAACCTGCTGAGTTCACCTATAGATAAGGTTTCTGCTATATAAATAAGTGGTGAGAGGTCTTCTAAATCGAAGTTCAAAAGTGTATCTTTTGTCTGTTCATAGACTAAAATATCATCTAGTTTACCCACTTTTCTCTTATTAAAACCGTTGAGCGTGAAGATGCTGTCTTTATCATTCCATTTAATAGTCGAGGCCTGGATTTTTTCTTTGAGCCTATTGTCTTTGTCAAAGGTTTCTAAAGTGAATTCAAATCCCATTTTAGTAGATGGGTTAAAGCTATTGACGTGAATGTATTGGGTGTCGTTGAGTTGTTTGTAGATGTTGTTGCTCTCTCTAGTCTCGGTATATCTACTCAGGTATTTATAATGGTATTCGTTGAAGTCTTTACTGGCTTTTGGCACGATATAAAAACTCATGGCAAAAGCAAAAACAGTCACGATACCGGCGCCGATAAGATAGGGTCTCAAGAACCGCGTAAACGAAACGCCAGAGCTCAAAATAGCTATAATCTCAGAGTTATTTGCCAGTTTAGAGGTAAACCAAATAATGGATAAAAACAGGAATATCGGAAAGAGGAAATTGGCGAAATAAATAGTGAAATTAAAATAAAAATAGACTGTCTCGTCAAGTGGTGCCTTACTGTCGAGTATTTTGCCGATTTTCTCAGAGATATCAATGATGATTCCGATGGGCGCAAATAGTATAAGCATCATTACAAAAGTAACGAGATAACGCTTAAGTATGTACCAATCTATTATTTTCATCTGAAATCAAAAAGCTAAAGCTACGAAGAAGTAACTTAATTAAAACTCAAAAAATCATCAATCTATAGCTTATTCTTCATAGCGTTTGACTTCTCTGTCATAGAAAAACCCAGCTTCTTCGATTAGAGCTTCCATTTCATTAGTAATTTCCTCTTCTTCTGACGGATCTAATTCTTCTAAAAACTCAACTTCATCATCTTTAAGGTTGATAATAAACCTAGGAAAATCTAGATGTACGACAAAAATATCTTCAGGATAATCAGTGTTATCAGCTAGTACAAATTTGGGTAATGTCATAATTCCGGTATTTGTTTGAGTGTTGGTGGCGGTGTTGTACGCACCAACGGTTTTTTATGTATCAGTTTATTGGTCAGTTTTTCAAATCTCATATAGAGTAGAATTCCCGCAACCGTAAGCCCTACAAGAAGTCCTATCCACACGCCTACTGCGCCTAAATCAGTATATAAGCCCAAATAAACACAGATCGGGAAACCTATCATCCAATAGGAGAAAAAAGTGATTATAGCTGGTATCTTTACGTCTTGTAATCCTCTGAGTGCGCCTAAAATAATCGCTTGAATTCCGTCAGAAATCTGAAATAATGCAGCTATAATCAAGAGTCTAGAAGCAATAATGATCACTTCTGAATTCTCAATAAACTTCTCCGGATTATTCATCTCTAAGAATATCAGCGGCAAAATCTTATGCAAGATAATAAATATTAAGGCAAACCCAACTTCTAAGAAAAAGCCCAACAAAAGAATTGAACGCGCTACTGTTTTCAGATATTTATAACGCTCTAAACCCTTCTGATTCCCCACCCTGATCATTGCCGTGACTGATAATCCGGAGGCAAACATAAAGGTCAGTGAGGCTAGACTCAAAGCAATCTGATTAGCCGCTTGTGAGGTTTTGCCGATTGAACCCGTCAGCCAAACTGCTGAGGTGAAAAGCACTACCTCAAAAAACATAATCATAGCTGATGGAAGCCCAATAGCGACAATCTTATTGATGAGTGAACGCTGTAAATTCTTAAAGCTAAATCTGTCAAAATATTGTCTGAGGTCTTTATCCTTTCGCATCATATAATGCATCATCACCACCATAATCACTCTAGAAACCAAAGTACCGACAGCAGCACCTAAGATTCCCATTTTAGGGAAAATCCAGAAACCATAAATAAGACAAAAGTTGACAAAAAAGTGAACGATATTGGCTACGATAATGGCATACATAGAATATTTAGTTTTCGACATACCGTCGGCAAACTGTTTATATCCTTGAAAAATCATCACACCGATAAGTGAGAAAGCGACAATATCAACAAAAGGAGCCGCGAGTTGGACCACCTCTTCGGGTTGTCCCATATAACTCATCACGGGCTTGAACAAATACAGCGCTGCAAAAAGCGAAATACCAATGGCGGAACACAAAATAAGTCCGTGGTGAAAAGCACTGCGCACACCTTCTACATCTTTTCTGGCATCATTTTGTGCTACGATAGAGGTAATAGCGGTTGAGAAACCAATACCGACAGACATAGCCACAAACACAAAGCTATTTCCGAGAGAAACAGCAGCCAACTCTGCAGCACCTAACTTGCCGACCATCACGTTATCGACAATCGCAATAAGCGTATGCCCTACCATTCCTAGAATAATAGGATAGGCAAGCTGAATGTTTCTAGAAAATTCTTTGAAATAGATGCTTAGATTCAACCTGAAAAAGATTACTTATTAATTCGGCAAAAGTAAATGTAAAAAACCGATTGGCAAAAATAAAACTGCTAACAATAAACTAAATTTAACAGGCTGAATTTATGCGGATTCTCTGTGCTGTGTTTTTTAGAGAAACCTGTCATCTCTAGTCATAGGTATGTGCGGAATATCATCTTCGAGATACTGTGCTCCTGAGACGACAAAACCTAGGTTTTCATAAAACCGAATCAAATAACACTGCGCTGAAATAGTGATTAGTTTATCTTCAAAATTCTTGTGAACCTCCGCTATACTTCTGCGCATTAGCTCTTGTCCAAACTCATGACCCCTATGGTCTTTACTGACTAAAACCCTACCTATCGAAGCATTCTCAAGACAATCACCAGCTTTGAAAATACGCGAATAAGCCACTATTGCACCCTTTACAATTCCCATTACGTGCAGTGCTTTTTGGTCTTTGTAGTCCAGGTCATCATAGGCACACTGTTGTTCTAATATAAAAACTTGTTCTCTGAGTCTTAAGATTTCGTAGAGTTCGTTTAGGCTTAGTGCATCAAAGCCTTTTGTTTTCCAGATAACTTCCATTAGTTGAATTCTACAGATTGAATAATTGCTTCGAGCTCGTGCATCATATCTCTTTTGGATGAAGAAGGCGCATAGATAAAGCCTTCGATAACAATATTCCTGTTGTTTTTTTTGTCCAATAAAGTATAATTTACAAAAGGGCCTGACATAAAAACATCTTTGAGTTCCCAAGTACCCTTGGTTTGATAAGCTTTGACACCTCCGATTTTTGTAATAGAGAAATAAGGCGCATAAGACTCTTCTGTTGCCATATAAGATTGATTTTTACTCTCTCGCGAATGTATAAACTTCTCACCGATAGAATCTCTGACGCTGATTATATTATGGATGTTTTCAGTTTGAATAGCCGAATCAAAATACGGAACTTTATAAATCAAGAGATTACAACTGCCGTTTTGGTTTTCTTTTTTAAGCCATAAGAAATCTTGGCTTTCAGACATGTAGTGATACTTGTTAGGTATGTTCAGACTGATATTAAATTTTTGGTTGATCTTCTGGTTGTCTAATGCTGCAAGCCGGATGCTTTTTTGAGTTTGATATATCTCAAAGCTCTTGATTGTCTTGATAATCGAGTCAGATTTACTCTCGACCAAGGCAATAATCTCAGGAATATTTCTGCCTGAAAGATAGATGACACTTTGATTTAGTGCAAAATCATTATGGCGTATTTCAAAAATATCTTCAGTTGATTTCTCGACAATTAGAATATTCCGATTTTTACAGAAGTGGTCCTCTCCTGTTCTATCCCGATGTTGAATCAGGCTAAAAAGAGGTTCTTCTTGCGGAAGGCCTTTGATTGATTTGGCTAATTTTTTGCGCAGCGTATCGCCTACCTCTCCGTTCCAGAGTGCATCTTCAATAATTACGGTAAGTTGGTTTGTACTGCCTACAGCGGGCTCTAAGACAAAGTCTTTGTCTTTACAAGCGCAGAAAGTCAGCAAGGCAAAAAACAAAAAGACAAGCTTTTTCATAAACATTCAATAACAAACGGAGTTTATCAAAAAGTGTGCTATGATTACATTATTTTCAGTTTCTTACCAGCTTGAATGTTTGATCCCGCAATATTATTCCATTTTCTGAGGTTGGTGATAGACACGCCATATTTCTTGGCAATGCTCCCGAGGTTTTCACCGCTTCTGATGAGGTGGAATTTTGCTTTACCCCCTTTAGAGGTTGCTACAGCCTCTTCTCTAAACGGAAGTGGTTGTTCTTTTTTGCTGTTTTCAATATCTATATAAGCATAGATCTTATCTTCATTAGCTACAAAAAGTCCTATTCTATCAAAGGGAAGCCTTACGTAATTTGGTTTTTCTGAAGAATACGGAATCACATCTAGCTTATACGATGGGTTCATAAAGCGAACCTCATCCACACTCACATCGACCAAACTAGCAATTTGCTCAAAGCTCATCTTTCTCTTTAGGTAAATCGTATCTGTTTCTAGGCGTTTTACTGGCGCTCTTTTAGCGGCAATATTGTGTTCTTTATAGAATTCAAAAAGATACATAGTCGCCACGAATGCCGGTACGTAACCTTGGGTTTCTCTAGGTAAGAAATTTCTAATATTCCAATAATTCTTATATCCTTTTGAGCGTCGAATAGCTTTATTAACGTTTCCAGGACCTGCGTTATAGGCTGCAAGTGCTAAATCCCAATCGTCATACATGCCGTGTAACATTGCCAAATACTGACAAGCTGCCTCTGTTGATTTGATCGGATCATAACGCTCATCGACATAAGAATCGACATTTAAGTTATACATTCTTCCGGTAGGCAACATAAACTGCCATAATCCTGAAGCGCCCATTCTAGATACTGCTCTAGGGTTTAGGGCTGACTCTACTATGGCTAAATATTTCAATTCCAGCGGAATGTTGTATTTGGCTAATTTCTCTTCAAATAAAGGAAAGTAATATTCTGAAAGTGCCATAAGCCTACCTATTGACTTTCTTCTGTTCTTGAGCATCAGCTTGATGGTGTTCTCTAAAGCAGGATTGTATTCAATATGAAAAGGTGATTTCTCATCTAATAGCCTCAGTCGTTCTTTGAGTAGTTCAGTAGAGAGTTCAAATTCAATTTCTTGAACTTCACCCAAGCTTTGGATATCTGCAAACATATCTTCTGACAACTCTTCGTTAGTCAGTTCTTGAATCCAGAGTTTGTCTATTTTAGCCAATTTTTCGTTTTTGACAAAACTAGCTTTGATAGAATCCAACAGTGTTAGTTCTGCTTTCTCTGGGTTGGTTTCGGTTTTTTGCTCAGCGTTTTTTTGAGCAAATACGCCACTTAAACACAGGCTTAAGACAGCTGTTGAAAATATTCTTTTTGAAAACCTCATTGTTATAATTCTTTGAATTTCAGAAAGTTCTTGATTTTTTGTGCGTCGCAAACTTATAAAAAGGATAACTTAAAACCAATATATTTATTGTAAAATAGTTTTAATTTATTTCAAAATCGCCTCAATTCCTGGCAATACTCTACCTTCTAACATCTCTAACATCGCTCCGCCACCAGTAGATACATAACTCATTTTTGGCTCTAAGCCAAACTGTTTTACGGCTGCAACTGAATCTCCACCACCCACTAATGAGAAGGCTCCGTTACGGGTTGCTTCAGCGATAAACTCTCCTAGCTGAATGGTTCCGTTAGCGAAGTTAGACATTTCAAAAACCCCTACCGGGCCGTTCCAGAGTATGGTTTTTGAAGCTAGAATAATCTTCTTAAAACCAGCCAATGTTTTTTCGCCCACATCAAGACCTTGCCATCCATCAGGAATCAGACTCACGTCAGTAGTTTTTGTTTTGGCATCGTTTGAGAAAGAATCTGCAATAACCATGTCAACAGGCAAGTGCACCAATACGTTTTTCTCTTTGGCCAAAGCCAATATTTTTAGTGCGAGATCTAGTTTGTCTTCTTCACAAATTGAATCGCCGATGTTTCCGCCAAGTGCCTTAATAAACGTAAAGGTCATTCCGCCACCGATAATCAAATGATCAATTTTGTCTAATATATTTTCGATAACCGTAATCTTAGAAGAAACTTTAGACCCGCCCAAAATTGCCGTTACTGGTTTTTCACTGTTTTTAAGTACTCTATCTAAACTCTCAATCTCTTTGGCCAATAACAACCCAAAGTATTTTTCTTTAGGAAAAAACTGAGCGATAATAGTTGTTGAAGCATGTGCTCTATGTGCCGTACCAAAAGCATCGTTGACATAGATATCGCCTAGCTTGGCTAACTTCTCTGCAAATGCTACATCACCAGCCTCTTCTTCTTTATAATAACGCAAGTTTTCTAAAAGTAGAACCTCACCACTTTTCAGGTTTTTTGATTTTTCAATAGCTTGTGTGCCTATGCAATCATCGGCAAACAAAACAGGCCGACCCAGGACTTCACTGACCTTGTCTACAATATGTTTCAGAGAAAACTCTTGTTCTTTGTTTTTTGGTCGACCTAAATGAGACATCAGAATCACACTACCTCCGTCATTGATGATTTTGTCAATTGTAGGTTTTGCAGCTTCGATTCTATTGGCATCTGTCACTTTGAAATCCTTGTCTAAAGGAACATTAAAATCAACTCTTATTATAGCTTTTTTACCAGAAAAATTAATGTCATTTACCGTTCTCATCCTGTTATTTTTTAGATTGTTGTTTTTTGAATCCCCACAAAAATATATATTTTTTGCACAAAACCGTCTTTATTGAAACAAAAAGCATTTACAAAATTCAACTCATTTTATAGATCAATTTATTTTCACAACTTTTTAGCCTAGTGTCTACAGTTGAAAACCACAACGCCGTGAACAGTTTTAATTTACATTAAATCAGTATATTGGTACCAGAAAACAACAGAGTTCAACAAAGCTCAAGAAATAGTTGCTCAAATTGAAAAACGGAAAGGCAAAAAGAATATTTTTGCTTTTTAAAACTCACATCAAAAACAGCCTAAATGCTCAAGAAAATAATAAAAATCATCACTAAAATAGTGCTTGCTTTCTTTATACTATCAGTGCTCTCAGTTATAGCCTATCGATTTGTTCCGATTCCTGTAACACCGCTAATGCTATCGCGTTCTGTAGAGAATGGTTTCCAGAAATGGAAGCACACTTGGGTTCCGATAGAAGAGATTTCTGCTAACTTGCAAGTTGCCGTGGTGGCAAGTGAGGATCAGAATTTCTTGAAGCACAACGGTTTTGATTTTGAAGCCATCAAAAAAGCTACGGAGCACAACAAAAAAGGCAAGCGCATCAGAGGTGCTAGCACCATATCGCAACAAGTGGCCAAAAATGTGTTTTTATGGCAAGGCAGAAGTTGGGTCAGAAAAGGATTTGAAGTCTATTTTACTGCGCTAATTGAAGTCTTCTGGAGCAAACACCGCATTATGGAAGTTTATTTAAACAGCATCGAAATGGGCGATGGCGTTTACGGAGCAGAAGCCGCCTCGCAACATTGGTACAGAAAATCAGCTAAAAAACTCAACATGAGAGAAGCAGCAGGCATAGCGGCTATATTGCCCAACCCTAGAAAATTTAAAGCCAGCAACTCGTCAAATTATATAGAAAACAGGAAAACCAATATCATGCGACAAATGCGTTTTATGGGCGTACTCAAATATTGATTCTTTTTGAATTTATAAAAATATAACTCACGGAATCTATATATTTGTAAGCAAAACCATCTAAAAGGAGAAATGGCCAAGAAAAAAAAATCCTTAAAAAAACACCTGTTCAACAAAAACAGAATCGTGCTACTCAACGAGAGCACCTTTGAAGAAACTTTCTCGTTGAGGTTAAACTTGATGAATGTTTTTGTCATCATAACACTGGTGTCTATATTCATGTTGACACTCACTACATATATCATTGCCTTTACCTCACTTAGAGAATACATTCCTGGATATTCATCTCCAAAACTCAACCAACAAGTAGTGGATTTGACCCTGAAATCAGACTCTTTACAAAATGCTTTAAATTATAACCAAGCTTATATCAACTCTATCAGACAAGTATTGCTGGGTGAGGTAAAAGCTGAAGTGGTAAACAAAGACTCTATCATTGCCGCAGAAATAGCAAAAATATCTGAAAAGGATTTTATTCCCTCTAGAGCAGATTCACTCTTAAGAGAACAAGTAGCTACTGAAGACAAATACAACTTATTCGAAAAAGCAGAGCAGAAAGTAAGCTTAGTATTATTTGCTCCAGCCAAAGGACATATCACTAACGGCTTTAACCCAAAAGAAAAACACTATGCGGTGGATGTAGCCTTGCCTATGGGCACTCCTGTGAAATCAGTGGCAAACGGAACCGTTCTATTCTCAGATTGGACACCAGACAACGGAAATGTAATTATCATCAGTCATCCAGAGGCAATGATGTCAGTGTATAAACACTGCGAAACCATTACAAAATCTGAAGGAGATATAGTAAAAACGGGCGAAGTGATTGCAACGGCCGGCAATAGTGGCAAACACTCTACAGGTGTGCACTTGCACTTTGAACTCTGGAAAAACGGACGTCCGATTGATCCGACTAACTTTATTGATTTTGAATAATGTCTATAAAAAGCTATTTCTCCAAAATATTTGCGCGTCAGATTTATCTGAAAACACAAAAATGGGCCTCACATCCTGAAGCAACCCAAAAAAAAGTGTTTCAAGAACTCATCCTAGAGGCAAAACATACTGGCTTTGGTGAAGACCATCATTTTGACCAAATCAACACTTATGAAGATTTCGCTGCACAAGTGCCAGTTAGAGATTATGAGGATTTGAAAGCCTATATAGACCGAGTGGTCAAAGGCGAAAAAGATGTGCTCTGGAAAGGAAAACCGCTTTATTTTGCCAAAACATCAGGCACCACCTCAGGTGCAAAATATATTCCGCTTACTAAAGAGTCCATGCCTACGCATATACAATCAGCTAGAAATGCGATTTTGCATTATATCCATCAAACCCAGAAAACAGATTTTGTAGACGGCAAGATGATTTTCTTGCAAGGAAGTCCGGTTTTAGAAGAAAAAAACAATATTAAGTTTGGCCGATTATCAGGTATCGTCGCACATTATGTGCCTAAGTATTTACAAAAAAACCGCATGCCCTCTTATGAAACCAATTGTATTGAAGATTGGGAAACAAAGGTTGATGCCATTATCAAAGAGACTTTGCCAGAGAAAATGACGTTGATCTCAGGTATTCCGTCATGGGTACAGATGTATTTTGAACGCATCCATAAAAAAACTGGCAAACCCATATCAGAAGTATTTAAAGATTTCAGTTTATTTATTTATGGCGGGGTGAATTATGAACCCTATCGCGCAAAATTTGAAAATTTGATTGGGCGCAAAGTAGACAGCATTGAGCTATTTCCTGCTTCTGAAGGATTTTTTGCCTACCAAGATTCTCAATCTGAAAAGGGAATGTTGCTGCTTTTAAACAACGGCATCTTCTACGAATTCATCAAAACCGATGAGTTTTTTACAGCTAAGCCAAGGCGCTATACCATAGGGGAAGTTGAGCTAGGGGTGAATTATGCCCTAATTATCTCTACTAATGCTGGACTTTGGGCGTATAACATCGGTGATACCGTCGAGTTTGTATCCACAAAACCATACAGAATTATTGTCTCAGGCAGAATCAAACACTATATCTCTGCCTTTGGCGAACACGTCATCGGCAAAGAAGTAGAACATGCGTTGCAAAAAGCAGTTTTGGGAACTTCAGTACTTGTCAATGAATTTACCGTAGCACCACAAGTGAGCCCTGAAAGCGGATTGCCTTATCACCAGTGGTTTATCGAATTTGAACGCGAGCCAGAAAACTTAGAAGAATTTGCTTTAAGCATCGATACTGAAATGCGTAAGCAAAACCTATACTACGAAGATTTGATCTCAGGAAGTATTCTCAGACCAATTGTCATCTCAAAAGTACCGGTGCACGGATTTCAAGAATACATGAAATCTATCGGGAAATTAGGGGGGCAGAATAAAATTCCGAGATTGTCAAATGACAGAAAAATAGCAGAAGTCTTAGAAAATATAATCCTAAAGAGCCGTAAATAAAGACTTATTTCAAAAAAACGAAACTCATTTGAGCAAGAATGAAAAAAATCGTAAATTTGCACTCCTAAAAAACACCAAATGTTAGATAGATTACAATATGTGAAACAGCGCTTTGACGAGGTATCGGATTTAATTATCCAGCCCGATGTCATTATGGACCAAAAACGCTATGTTCAACTCAACAAAGAATACAAAGACCTCAAAGCACTTGTCGAGAAAAGAGAGGAATATATGAGCTTAAACGACAATATCGCTGAGGCCAACGAAATCATAAAAGACAACAGCGATGCCGAAATGACTGAAATGGCAAAGCTACAACTCGACGAGGCAAAAGATAGACTTCCGGAGCTTGAAGAGGAAATCAAATTTATGCTTATCCCGAAAGACCCAGAAGACGCTAAAAACGTGATGGTAGAGATTAGAGCTGGTGCGGGTGGAGACGAAGCGAGTATTTTTGCGGGAGACTTATATAGAATGTATACCAAATACTGTGAGAACAGAGGTTGGAAAACATCTACGGTAGACGTAAACGAAGGTACTTCAGGCGGATTTAAAGAGGTGATTTTTGCAGTAAACGGCGAGGATGTTTACGGCACACTCAAGTATGAAGCTGGCGTGCATCGCGTGCAACGCGTTCCGCAGACAGAAACTCAAGGAAGGGTACACACCTCAGCCGCTACGGTAATGGTGCTTCCTGAGGCTGAAGAATTTGACGTGCATATCGATATGAATGATGTGCGTATTGATTTCTTCTGTTCGTCTGGTCCTGGTGGACAGTCTGTAAACACGACCAAATCAGCGGTGCGTATGACTCACGTTCCGACTGGGCTTGTGGCGCAATGTCAGGATGAGAAATCACAACACAAGAACAAAGACAAAGCATTGACGGTTTTGCGCTCGAGGTTATACGAAATGGAATTGGCAAAGAAACAAGAACAAGATGCCAAAAAGCGCAACTCACAAGTGAGTAGTGGTGACCGTTCTGCTAAGATTAGAACCTATAATTATCCGCAAGGACGCGTTACAGATCACAGAATCGGGCTTACGATTTATGACCTTGATGGCGTGATGAACGGAAATATCGACAAAGTAATCGAAGAACTCAGATTAGTTGACAATACTGAAAAACTAAAAGAAAGCGACGTTTTCTAAATCCCTACAAAAAAGGCTGCTCTTCAAATGAGTAGCCTTTTTTATTTCTAAAGGTTTTTCTTTATCAAATAGCTCTATGAATTACATTTGCTTGAATAAAAATCATCACTGACTAACCCCACTCCCACTATGCTTCAGATAACGATACGCCCCATCGAGCCTAAAGAGACTTATGCCATCAGACAAATTGTATTAAGGCCCAATCGGGCTATAGAAACCTGTTTTTTTGACGGAGATGAAGTTCAGAGCACTATCCACTTTGGCCTGTATGCCGATGGAGAACAAGCTGGAATAATCTCCTTATTCAAAAACAACTCTGCTAGTTTTGAGCATGAAAACCAATACCAAATTAGAGGTATGGCGGTTTTAGAGCATTTTCAAAAAATGAATTTCGGACGTGAGTTAGTAACACACTCAGAGGCTTTTCTAAAATCAAAAGGCACTGAGCTACTTTGGTTTAACGCCAGAGCATCGGCTGTAGATTTCTACAAAAAACTGGGTTATCACATCATCGGCCATGCATTTGACATTCCGGATGTAGGGACTCATTATGTAATGTGGAAGAAAATCTAAGTTATAGAAAACACTTTATACCGATAACAGCTCAGATACTTCGTTTTTCAAGAAAGCTAAGGCAACACTCGTTGGCGAGGGTTTATCTAGCAAGTCCATCAGAATTACTTCTCTTAGCTTATTGGCAGAATCGATCTTTTCGCTCATATTGGCTTTGCGAATGGTTTGTACCAGCGTACTTTTGGCCGTATTGATCACCATCCAACATTTATCTGACATATAAATCTGTTGGGTGAGGTTGTGTTCAAACTCCTGCTCAATATGAGCGATAATCAGCTGCTCATATTCGTTTTTGTCAGAAGAGTCAGGTGCAATCCTGATAAGTAGCTTAGAGGGCTCTATACGCTCTAAATAGAGTGCCATACGTTCATAAGCTTGAATGCGCAAAGGCAGGGCTTGCTTTTGATTTTCTTTGCGAATCATAAAGTTTCTGCGATTATCCTCGTTCTGAATATGTAGATTAAAAAAATAATATGCCACCCCACCCGTGATAAGTGCTGGTAGACAGTAAGCTAGAATCTGAAAAATCATTAAAGTATCCATAAGTATGTGTTTTTTTGGGCGAGCCAAATATCCGAAAAAAATAAGAGAAGAAAAAGATTTAAAAAAATATTTGCAAAGATAAAAAAACGTCCTATATTTGCACTCGCAATACGGAAATGATTGCACGACTAATTGGAGAAGTGGCAGAGTGGTCGATTGCGGTAGTCTTGAAAACTATTGACTGTAACAGGTCCGGGGGTTCGAATCCCTCCTTCTCCGCTAGCTGAAAAGCAAAATGAACTAAAACGCTGTAAAACTTAATGTTTACAGCGTTTTTTGTTTTCTGTAATATTCAAAATATTCATTAAATCCTGTTATTATAGTGACCTATTTAGTGACCTATTTTAAAACACAATAACAGGTCACTGAAAGCTATATAAAAACCTGAACAACAAGCAGTTCAGAATTTGTACATCTTGTGAGAGGTGGTGATGATTAGTATATTTACTAACACTTAAAGTCACCACATTATGAATAAGACATTCAACTTATTATTCTACGTTAAGAAGAGTAAAATCAGAGCTAATGGAACCGCCCCTATATATCTTAGAATAACAATAGATGGCAAAGTCAAAGAGATTGCATCAAAAAGGTATATTGAACCAGACAAATGGAACTCAAAAATGCAGAAAGCAGTTGGGACCTCCGAAGAGATAAGATCATTAAATAGTTATCTCAAAACTTTAGAGCAACAAGTATATGATGCACATCATATATTGCTTAAAGACCACACAACTACAACCTCTGCTAGTTTAAAATCTAAACTAGTT
This sequence comes from Flavobacterium sp., assembly GCA_035515135.1. GTDB lineage: Bacteria > Bacteroidota > Bacteroidia > Flavobacteriales > Flavobacteriaceae > Flavobacterium. The sequence continues at coordinate 14,562 of DATJBW010000014.1, read as the reverse complement.
GGTTCAGACAAACGCCAAAGAATGCTAATCCCAATCTTTCAAGACCACAATAAAAAGATTGAAGAGCTACTTGGCAAAGAGTATGCTCCAGGAACATTAGAACGCTACAGAACCTCTTTAAAGCACACTATGGACTTTATGAAGACAAAGTACTCAATAGCTGATATTGACATCAAAGAAGTCAACCACGCATTTATTATGGACTATGAGTTCTATTTGAGAAGCGTGAGAAAGTGTAGCAATAACACTGCTGTAAAGTATATCAAAAACTTCAAGAAGATAATCAAGCTTTGTATTGATAATGGATGGCTGGATAAAGACCCCTTTGTAAATTATAAACCAAAAGTTCGTGAAGTAGAAAGAGAATATCTTTCACAAGAAGAGGTCCTGAACATTTATAGCAAAGAATTCAAAACTGAAAGACTTAATTTGGTTAAAGATATATTTGTATTCAGTTGCTTTACTGGGTTGGCTTATATCGATGTTAAAAACCTAACTGAGTCAAGTATCAACATTGGTATTGATGGTGAAAAATGGATTTTCACCCACCGCCAGAAAACCGAAACTGCATCTCGAATTCCCCTCCTCCCTATTTCTCAAGAAATTATTCAGAAATATAAAAATCATCCACAATGTATCAATGAGCAAAGGTTGTTACCAGTTCTGAGCAATCAAAAAATGAATGCATATTTAAAAGAAATAGCTGATGTATGTGGTATCAATAAAAACCTGACTTTCCATTTAGCGCGTCATACTTTTGCCACTTCTATCACTTTATCAAATGGGGTTCCAATCGAATCAGTAAGCAAAATGTTAGGACATAAAAACATTAAGACCACGCAGCACTATGCAAAAATACTGGATAGCAAAGTGAGTAATGATATGGAGGTTTTGAGAAGTATATTTAAAAACGATACAATTCTAACTAAAAATGACCAGACAAAGTCTATAGTTAATTAAATTTAACACAATATGCACGATTTGATAAAGTTTTGTCACGTTTTGAGTAAGTAGTATTAGAGAGAAACCAGTTAATTTTGTTTTATAAAAAGATAATTACCTTAGGTTCAATGCCCTATGATGATTATCTAAAACAAAAAACAATGAAACTCAGTATCTCAATAAAGAACCTTATAATAACGGTAATATGCTACCTCTACGTGTTGCTGTTTGTATATGCCGCTGTAAGCAAACTCCTAGATTTTGAAAACTTTCAGGTGCAGTTAGGGCAATCCCCGCTCTTAAGCGCTTATGCAGGCTGGGTATCTTGGGGTGTTATAATTACTGAACTAGTCATATCATTGCTATTGGTGTTAAACAAAACACGTCTTTTGGGGCTTTATCTCTCTTTTACCATAATGGTAATGTTTACGACCTATATCTATATAATTCTCAATTATAGTGCTTTCATTCCTTGTTCATGTGGTGGCGTTCTAGAGGAAATGAGTTGGACCCAACATATGATTTTTAATTTCATTTTTATTCTTCTTTGTGGTATATCCATTTATCTTAAATCATGTGAATCTTCAATATATCAAACTAAAAACACTTGTATTAAAACATTTACCTTGATAGTTTTTTGTCTTGCTATTGGTGGTGTTTCAATCACACTTCTTTATAGGTTATCTGAAAAAAGCATACAATATACCAATAAGTTTATCAGGAGGTTTCCTCAACATTTTGCCGTGGAAAAGAAGCGTATAGATCTAAAATATAATTCTTATTATTTCGCAGGGCTTGAAGGCGATATAATTTATTTAGGCAATGCTACTGCCCCTTTTCAGATTAGAAAAGTAGATACAGCACTTCATAAAAGTGAGGTAATTCACTTAGAATTTGACAACAAGAATTTAGCTTTTCGCAATCCGAGAACTAAGGTGGAAGGGAATTACTTTTATGTTTTTGAAGGCAGTATACCTTATGTTTTTCAAGGAAAACTACAAAATTGGTCAGCTGCTCTAAAAATTAATTCTGGATATTATTTCTCTCAATTAGTACCGATAGATTCTACAAATACAGCTTTGCGATATATAGCCCCTATAAGTGGAGAAAACTTAATTGGCATTAGTAACCTGAAGGATACGTTAGACATTAAAGTAGGGTATCATATACTTCAAAAACAAATAGACGGCATATTTGATACTGATGGTAGTTTGCATTATAATCAAAAGCTTAATCTCTTGTGTTATGTTCACAGATACCGAAATGAATTTACCGTTTTCAAACCCGATTTTAGACTTTTATACAGAGGCAAAACAATTGACACTATCAACCAGGCTGTAATAAAATTGATAGACGTGAAAAGTCAACAGATTAAAACATTTGCTGAACCCCCTCTTATTGTAAACAAAATGAGTGAGACTGATGGTAACTTTCTTTATATCAATTCAACACTAAGAGGACAATATGAATCTGCAATAAACTGGAAAACAGCGAGTGTAATAGATGTTTATGACTTGGTAAATAACCGCTATGTAGCAAGTTTTTATATCTATCATTTACATAAAGACAAGATGAGGAGTTTCATAATAAAGGACGGAATTGTATATGCACTTATTGGAGATCATCTTGTTTCCTATAAATTAAGGAATGACATCCTCAAAAAATATCAATAGTTGGTTTTAAAACAACAAAGATTTACCGGCCGGTAGCAGGGATTAGATCGAAAACCTGAAATAGAGTAGATCACAATTAAATTTTATAATCATGAAAACAATTCAAGTAAAAAAAATAATGATGCCATTAGCCATCATTTTAATTGGAATCATGGGTGCATTATCTACTCATGCAATGAACAAAAGCGCTAAATCATCAACACATGAGCAAGGTTACAGATATGTTTCTGTACTTGAACCTTGTCGGGCTGAGATTATGTGTACAACAGATTTCGGAGACATCTGTAAGTTAGGTAGTACTACTCTTTGGGGTAAAACTACCGACACAGCACCTTGTAATGTCCCTTTATACAAAATTAATAATTAAAAGGGATTCTGTGTAAACTCAAATCAGCTCTAATGACTTAGAGCTGATTTGTATTTTACATCTGTTATTTATGGATATTTATCCAGTCTGGTCGTATTTCGTCCTTCAAATAATAGTCCAACCAGTCCATCATTCTTTTGCTTAAATCCACTTGGTTGTCTTTGGCCAATAACACATGACCTTCATTTTTATAACGTAACATTATATGGGGCTTTTGTAGTCTGCGCATAGCCATATAAAAATACATACTCTGATTAGGATCTACTTGTAAATCTTCTGAACCTAGCCATGACAACACTGGTGTATTTATGTTTAAAGCATGTGTAATGGGGGAATTTGAATAATAAGCTTCTTTAGCATCAAAAAATGTTTGCCCCATTCGCATTTGTCCATGCTCAAACCTCCACGTTTCTGGCTTGCTATAACTTCTGCCAAAAGTAAAATAACAACTGGATAGATCAGCTACTCCTGCACCCGCAACTATAGTAGTAAAAAGATTGGTTTGTGTACTTAGAAATAAACTTTCATATCCACCAAATGAATGTCCAATTAATCCAATGCGGCTAGAGTTAATAGCCTTGTTTTTCAATAAGGTTTTTGTAGCTGAGATTACACAGTCTGCTGCAGAATATCCTGGATTGCCTATTTCAAAAGCAATGTCTGGATAGAATACAAAATATCCCTTACTTGTATAATTGGTTTTATTAAAACCATCGGAATTAAATAAGCTAGGATTAGTAAATAAATGTTGAGTAAAAGTGAGACGCTCATAAATTCTTACTACAACTGGATATGTTTGCTGTGGGTTAAAATCAAAAGGATAAAATAACACTCCTTGCAGCTGCTGCCCTTTAGAATTGGTATAATCAATCAGTTCAGAATGCCCCCAAGCATAATTTTTGTAGTGTGGATTGCTTTGAAACAAAGTACTTTGTTTGTTCTTTTCATTAACATAAACAAGTGCAGGTGGCTTATCGTACTGCTCTCTTAAGTACACAAAACTATTAGCCTGTTTTGATTTCCTTATATTACTCAGATGATATGAATCAAAAAAAATAGGCTCAACTATTTTGCCGTTTTTAAAAAGAAAATATCCTTCCTTACTATGATTTGAGGTAACTCCATACAGAACATTGCTTTGAGAAAGATCAATGTTTTTCACTTTTTTAATTAAAAAAGGACTACTAGCTTCACTACCACTAAGAGAATTGACTAGTCTGTATCGGATTGAATACTCTCTACCTTGGGTTAATTTTTTGGCATTCTGAAGATTGATAGGAACTTGCCAAATATCAAATTGGTCATAAATTAGGATACTAGATGAATCAGGTGTCCAACCAGCAACACCATAAGGTGTGTGAAAAGTGGAGTTCTTATCGGTTTGCTCATATAAAGCTTGCCTTATATTAGAGGTTAAAATCCTATGTTTCTTCTCATAAATTGAATATACCCACCATTGTCCTTGCAGGAAATATGAGATAAACCTTCCGTCAGGAGATAAAGTCAATGTTGTGAAGTTTCTTGGATATTGCTTTATTAGTAATTGTTTTTCCTGTGTGTTTAAATCAGTAAGATAAACATCTACATCACTGTCACTAGTATATGATGGTTTATAGTGTTGGTCTTTAAAAGTTATCAAATAATCTTGATTCCCGCTTAATACAAGTACATTTTCATCATCACTTCCATAAAAACTAACTTGCCCTGATTTGGGTTGCCATTTTCCTACTAGTTTATTTGCTAAATGCTTTCTGACTCCTAATTCAGGATCAGCAGTATGCCAAACCTCTACAGGTGTTTGGGGTATTTGTTTAGGTTTGTTCTTTAGCATTACAAATACTTGTTTATTAGAGTCTCCTATGACTAAAGAAGTAGGATAGAAACCGTCTATATAATAATCCTCAGCTAAACTGGAATTAGTATCCAAATTTAACGAAGAGATCTCGTTGTGCTCAAAATGATAATAATAAACAGCCTTAGAAGGCTTGGGCTCCAATAGCTTTTCTTGTTTGCTGAACACAAGTGACAGGTCGTCCTTATGCCAAATCAGATTTAAGAAATAATCTGAAGTATCTTCACAGTAGAGTTCTGTTATAATGCCTGTTTCGAAGTCTAATACGTGTAAATTGCTTTGATTATTATTATGTGTGCTATAAGCCATTTTATTTCCGTCTTGGCTCTTCGAATAAGCTGTAACTCCTGAAATTATATCTGTTGCTTTGGTTGATTTCAACCGTTTGATATGCAAACTTGAAGTACCTGTTACTTCTTGAGTAAATAATAAAAGTAGCTTTTGATTTTCAATTAACTCGTATTTAGAAATTCTTTCAAAACTCTGTTCAACACCCGTGTTTAAATCTATTAACAAGAGTTTAGCTTCTGGAAGAAGACATACAAACCACTCATCCTTTAAAAACGCACCTCCATATCCTTTAGGTACTTTATACGTTACTCTATCATATGTTTGCTGTATATAAAGCGTATCTAAACCGGTATCGTAGGTCATTTCATAAAAGACCCACTTACCGGAGTTAGATAACTGTCCCATAGATAAATTACCCCATAAATCATATGTTTCTGGGGTAAGCTTCAGTGATTGGTTTTGTTGCCCTGACATAGTAAAAGTCATCAACAATAGCGTTGAAATAAGATATAAGCTGTTAAGTTTTAGAATTGACTTCATCTTTTTAATAACCTGGGTTTTGTGGAGCTAAATTTTCATTTAATAGAATCTCTGACTCTGGAATTGGAAAAAATGCATCAGTCGAATTCCAACCCATTTTTATTGGCTGCAAAGTTTCGTCTAAAAGATTAAGTCGTTTCAGGTCAAAAAATCGATGTCCGAACTCAGTAAACAACTCTACTCTACGTTCTAGCACTAGTGCTTTAATAACTTCTTCTTGAGAGTTGGCCGTTGTTGCTTCTAATCCTGAGCGACTGCGAATTAGATTTAAGTCTTGTTTTGCAGATATTAGATCAGCCTGTCGTGCTCTTGCTTCTGCACGTATTAAGTAAATTTCTGCCAGTCGGAATACTTTTGAATATTCCTGAGAGGAACCTGTATTAGAATTTGATTTATATTTGAATGAGTGATACCAAGTACCCGAAGCATTTGACACAGCTCTAGTCCAGTGTTCTTTTCGCAAATCTCCTGACTCAAAGGTATTAATCAAATCCGCACGGAGGGCACTAGCGGGTGGAGGTCCAGTATTGAAAATGAAAGTAGAGGCTTCAGTAGTATTGTTTCCCGGGACAGATGACATAAATTGCCATATTGTGCTTGTACTGTTTATAAAGAAACTATTTTCAATAGTTTCTAATGCATAGAGATGGGTTTGGTTTATAACCTCAGTAGCCACAGCTGAAGCTTCCTCCCATAATCCTGCATATAAATTGACGCGAGCTAACAATGCCATAGCAGCAAATTTATTCGGACGTACGCGGTCAGGAGTTACATATGCTTCGGGCAATAAACTAATTGCTGTGTCTAAATCATTTTTAATATTTAAATACACCATTGTCACAGGGAGTCGACTTATCTCTTTATTTTGTAAATAATCAGTCGTTTTAACATAAGGTAGATCCCCATATAAATTGGCAAGATAAAAGTGCAATAAGCTTCTAATAAAAAGGGCTTCGCCTTTCAGTAAATCTCGAGTTGTCTGAGGTAAGGTACTTGAATGCTCAACACCTTCAATTATAGCATTGGCAGCATAGATTTGCTTGTAGCTATTGTCCCAGAAATTCTTGACATCTCTGTTAGTTGCCGTCAAACTATTGTTATAAAACGGGACGGCAGCGGCTTGTGGATTTCCATAGAAATCCAATTCATCTGCATAATTGCCCATTAACAAGCTAACGCCAGCTGTGGAGCCAGACAAAACACCTTCGTTTCTCATTTTAGAATAGATATCAACAAGTGCTGCCGTAGCTGTAAATTCATCTTCAAAAACGGCTGTGGCTGTCAATTGCGAATGAGGTAAGTCAACCTCAACAAAATCATCACAAGACATCATACAGAGGATTGCTACTAAAACGGTGAATCTTTTTAAAACTACCAACCTAGGGCTTGTGTTAAAATGGAATAAACCTATAATTATATTTTTCATGATCTTTAGTTTATTAAAAATTAAAAAGTAAACTGTAAACCGGCACTAATTACCCGTAAAGGAGGTAAATAGCCAGCTGATTTAAATTCAGGATCTGCTCCTTTATAATTTGTGAAAGTCAAAAGGTTTTGGGCCTGTAGGTTTAATCGGCATTCAAAAAACTTGGTGTACCGTGAAGGAATTGTCCAGGATAACGATATGTTTTTTAGTCGAATATATGAAGCATCACTTACCGCTCCTGTACTTTCTAAGAAGCGATAATAGGCATCAAAAGCCTCACTATTACTGCCATCGGTAAACAGCTGATGTGTAGCAATGTCACCGGGCTGTTGCCAACGATCGAGTACATCTATGGGTTGATTGCCAAATGTACCTGGTGCACCCACAGCAGCATATTGGTTCCAATTTAGCTGCTTCACAAACTGTAGCAGGAAGTCTAGTTTCCAGTTTTTGTATCGAAACTCATTATGAAATCCTCCGAAATATTCTGGAGAAAAGTCACGCAGGACTTTTTTGTCACCCGAAGCAGTAATAACCCCGTCACCATTCAAATCTGCAAACTCATAAACACCTGTCTCTGAATTTACTCCTTCTAATTGATACAGATGTTTGATGCCGATTGATTCGCCAATAACAAACTGATTACGATAAGTAGAACCTTCTAAGTCTGGGAATGATAGTAGCTTATTTTTGGCAAAACTTATGTTGAATGAGCTTATCCACGAAAAATCTTTTCGGCTAAGGTTAATAGTTCGTAAACTAATTTCAGTTCCTGTATTCTCAATGGTTGCATCTAGATTAGCTTGAATAGAAGAAAACCCAGTAGTGCCTGGCAATGGAACACCTATTAACTGATTGGATGAACGATTTGAATACCATCCTGTTGTTAAAAAAACACGGTCATTAAGAAGACCCATCTCCAAAGCAATTTCTAACTTCTTATTGGTTTCCCAAGCAAATTGCGGGTTAAAGAGTCGGGTAGGTTGCATTCCGATAACTCCCTGATAATTTTGACCTGTAGTGGCATAAGTGTCTAAATATTGATAGTCTCCTATCTGGTCACTTCCAGTAATACCATAACTAGTACGCAATTTCCCAAAACTTAGCAGTTGGCTATCACTTAAAAACTCTTCTTCACTAAACAACCAAGCTCCACCAATGGCACCAAAATTGGCAAATTGATTGCCTGGACCAAAACGGCTTGATCCATCACGTCTACCTGTCAAGTTTAGTATATACCTTGAATTGTATTTATAATTAACCCTACCATAAAATGCCTGATACTTATAGTTTGTCTCCTGATCATTCAGAATCATAAGGGTTGCAGCAGCCCCCAAGTTATAAATCAGACTGTTGCTTGGAAAACCCATTCCATACTGAACCATTTGACTTCCCGTTTGAGATTGAAAAGTAGCTCCACCAAGAACTGACCATTCGTTTTTTCCGTAATTCTTTTTCCAATCTAGTTGAGGCTCAAAAATCCATGACTTACGCTGCGCATTGCTAACAAAAATTGCTGAGTATGAACTGTCTGCACCGTAGGCGGGATCATATTGAGTAGAGGGAGATGTATTGCTGTCGTTACGATTAATGCTGGTCATACCAAGACTGGTTCTAATTGTGAATTGATCTGATAATTCATAAGACAATTGCCCATTGGCAATTAAATCATATGTCATATCTTTATATGTACCCTCTAGGTTGCGCAACGGATTATTAAACGTGCTATTTTCCCAATTCAAGCTTCCTGATTCATCATAAAGTGCAGGTGCATTAGGTGCCAGGTTAAAAGCTTCTGCAGTCAGGTCAGAAGAAGGCTGATGGTTATCCTGAGCCGTATAACCCACTGAGAAATTGGTGTTAAATTTGTTTGATATAGAAGTATGATTGACATTCAATAAAAAATTGGCTTTCTTATAGCCAAAATCACCTGGATAAGTGGTGTTTTGTTTATTGTAATTTCCGCTTAACAAATATCTTGTCTGAGCACTACCGCCAGATAGTGTAGTTTGAACATTAGTGATTATTGCACTTTTGCCCAACAATTCTTTCTGCCAATCTGTGTAACGGTTAGAATCCCAAGTTCCGTTTATATCATAAGCATATTCTGGAATAACACTAAAACCGTCATTTGTAAATGCTTCATTCCGCATACTTAGGTATTGTTCAGTATTTAACATCTTAATAAAGCCTGTGGCCGTACCTACAGCTTGTGATAATGAGGCGGTGAATTGCATTTGGCCTTGCTTTCCTTTTTTTGTAGTAATCAGCACAACTCCATTAGCACCGCGTGAACCATATATAGCAGTCGCATCAGCATCTTTCAGAACTTCTATACTCTCTATCTGTTCGGGGTTAATACTGTTTAATGGACTGGGTTGTGTGGGTATAATAGGAGAAGTCATCCCCGTGCCGATTGGATCTGCTGAGTAAGGGACTCCATCTATTATATACAGCGGATTGTTGCCGTTGGTTCGCAAACTGTTCCTACCGCGAATTTCAATTTCAAATCCCCCACCTGGCACACCTGTAGTTTGAGTAATATTTACCCCTGGCATTCTTCCTTGCAATGCAGCCAATACGTTTGTTACGGGTTGCCCTTCTATATCCTTAGCTGTAACTCTAGCGATACTACCCGTCCTTTCACGGTCTTTTACGGAATAGTATCCTGCATTGATGACTACTTCATCAATCTGCAAGCTGTCTTGTTCTAGTACAACATCAATCTGCAAGTTGTCTGACACGGGTATCTCAAGGCTTTTGTAACCCACAAATGAAAATACTAAAACATCAGTCTGATTAGCATTGATAGAATAATGACCATTTTGGTCAGAGAGCGTTCCTTTGGTTGTACCTTTGATGCTGATACTTACGCCAGGCAGACTGCCAGAGGCGTCACGGATAGTTCCGTGGATGGTTTGTTGCTGCACTTGGCTAGCAACAGTTGATAAGGCAAAAGCAGGCAGACACAAGAGCTGTAGGATTAAAATACAGCAAAGCCTGCTATTCCTTTTGAAGAGTAGAATATTCTTCATAATTTTGAATAGTTTAAATGAAACATTTGTTTTATTGATTCTGGTCCTCTATACTGGTTTGCCGACGAGATAGAGGGCTTTTTTTATTAATGCCTGGAGGCTTTGCCTCCAGACTCCTCTTTCACCTCTCCCGTCATCCTGAGCTTGTCGAAGGAGGAGAGGTCGAAAACACCAAAAGTGTTTTGGGTGAGGAACTGCCTTCTGTGCTGACTAACTCAAATATTAATGAGACAGAGCAGGCATTAAATAAGAATGACAAGGTTTTACCATAGGCACAATAGTTTTATAAGTTAAACAATACTGCGAAACCCTGATAAATAATGAAGTATGCTAAGAATAGTAAGGAGAGTCCTGCCTTGGGTTTTGTCCAAAAAATAAGGCGTGGAACTCAACTTAAACGTTTTCAAGGTACTGGTATACCGTTGCACGAATAAGTGAGCTCACGCCTAGGTCGTGAGCATCTTACTTATAATCTCGTGCATTTTAAAAATTACCAGTTTTTGAAAACGAGATTCTAAGCGAATGCTTCTAATGTTTTACTAAGAAGAATCGCAAAATTACATTTTTATGAATGTAATCTTAGAACAAATATATAAAAATTTCTAATCATTCGCTATAGCGAACAGTTAATTTTTAATTATTTACTTCTTTTGATTTTACAATAACCAAATTCAATGGCACATAAAATTAATAAAGAACAACTTAATGCTAAAAATGCTTTAGTAAATAAGTATTTATGTAATTTCATTGCCGATAAGTTTTTAAGAACATTTCACGACCAAAAAGGTTCACAAATTTCTCAAAATCAATATGCAGATTTGTGTGGATTATCTTCTTCCACAATAAGTAAACTAAAAACTTCAGATGGTTATGACGTACCCATATCAACGATTTATAACATTTGCAGGCATGAGCGATACTCTCTTAAAAATTTCTTTACAGAATTTGAAAAAAAATATGGTGTAAATATTCCTGAATAATAAACCACACTACATATTATTAAGGAGCATATGGATTTAAAATTGATTTGGATAAAAAGTGACGTGTAATAATTTGAATGTTCTTAAACTTATACACTTTTTTAAAGTTCTATATCTGTAATATTATATTTATTAAGCAAAAATCTATTAATAGCTCCCTTGCTTTTCAATTTCATAAATGTCTTTTTCTCCTTTACTGTAAAAAATGGTACACTAAAGTTTTTTATATAATTTTTTGCTAAGGCAAAATAATCATTAGCATAAGGCTTGCTTGTTCGTTTAATGTAATACCAAAAAACATCTGTTTTTAGAACTTTTTGAATAAGCTTCAAATCTTCTTCAGAGTCTGAAACCAATGCATATCCATTATAGAATAGTAATTCGTTATCATTTGTATATACGAAATAAGGTGTGTCGGAAATGTAAGGGAAAAGCAATTTTAGTCCTATAATATTTAGAGCTTGGCTTCTCCCATACGCATACCAGGTTTCATATTCTCTTTGTCCCTTATCTCTTTTGGCTAACTCATTTTTTTGAGAATTAAGATAACTATACGCATTCGGGAAATCTCTTTTAAAAATTTCTTCATCAATAATTCTTACTAAGCGATTAGCTTGGTTTTGAAATAAATCATTGTTGTTGTGCACAACAATATTATATGGAAAAATAATTTTCTCCATTAGCCTTACTAAATCTGACTCTTCTTTAAGAATATTCGGTTTTATTGCATCTCGACAAATATTTCTCTCTATCTGGAATCGCTGATCTTCTTTTTCAAAATAGAAATAATTTTCATCTTCATCTACAGGCGTAAACAAATAAATATTATTCCTTAAAGTCGCAAAGCCATTCCTGATATTGAACAAATCACCAAGCTTTTCTCCTGCATTCTCTAATTTTTGTAAATTAAGCTGTGTCTTCGCATCTTCTAATTGCCAACCATCAATATTATTCAATTGTTCATAATCAAATTCAATAAAATCTTTTTTTTCTAATGAATTTATTCTTTGGGGCGTAGTGTTTGTATAAAGTAAATTCCCCTGAGACTTACCTATTTGACAAATACAAGTGTATGTCAATCTTGATTTAAAAACCTGCTCACTTCCAAAATCAATCAGTTTAAATGAATAACTATTTTCTGAAAAGAAATTTCTTAATGCTCTTCCGTTTAAACTACGATAAAAATTGTTTACTGTTATATATCCTAATATTCCATTATCATTTAACCATCCTAATCCAATTTGAAAAAATGGAATATACAAATCCAATTTTCCAGTTGAAGAAACCGACCAGTTTTTCATAAGTTTTTTTGTTTGTTCATCTAAATTTGATGAACCAACATAAGGAGGATTACCAACGACTGCATCAAGTCCATTGCTATTTTGTATAGCTGAAATACGATTCCAATCGAATTCTAATGCATCTCCTTTAAACAAATTAAAATTGAATTCTTTTCTATCCTCACCATTTATGATAGCGTGTAACGTTAGTAATATTTTGGTTCTAACAATACTATAGTTTTGAATATCTAAACCAAAAATATTTTCATTATAAATGTCAAAATAACTTTTACCTAGTTTAACTCGATATTCTTCTGCAATAGTTTTGAAAAATCCCCCACATCCACAAGCTATATCTCCGAATTTCAAATTATCGATATCTCTGCCTTGCTCTTCAAATTCTTTCAAAATTTGTTTGACAATATACTCTCTAATAAATTCAGGCGTAAAAACAGCCCCATTTACCTCTTTATCTTCAGGAGAGATAACAAACTCAAAAAGCTCAAGTAAGAACTCAATATCGAAATTTGAATCAAAAAAGGCTATAAATTCTTCTAATTGTTCTTTTTCTACCTCATCTTGATCATCAATAATAAAGCTCTTTATAAATTCGTTATTTACCTCTTTAATATTATTGATATGTATAAATGAAGAAACTAATAACCTATTGACATCCTTTTCTTTATATGAATATTGCTTAAGGTATTTTAAGATATTTTGATTCATCTATTTTAAATATAATGGAAATACTTTTTCTAAATTATAGTTTAGATGAGAATTTTCAGGCTGAAAGGCTTTAAAATAATCTACCCAAATTCGATTCTGAGAATTTTTCAATATCCTTACATAATCTGGATCACTTAGAATATTTTTAACAAATTGGAATTGTCTATTGTTGTAAAAATTATTAATTACAAAATGAAAAGCTAAAATAATATCCATTGGTGGATGAGGAATTCTTGGTGAACTCAATATACCTAAACCTTCTTCTATATATTCTAATTTTTTTCCTCCAAATTGAAAGTGGTAATATGGGTGAGTGTATCTACAATTCTCCGGATTCCTTTCTTTATCTAAATGCCAAGATGAATAACGAGGCTCTTTTTTATTGAATTTAGATTTATATAACTCAATCTTAAAATCCAGTGTATAAATATGTATGTTATCAATATTAGGTGTTATAGGATCAGTAATAGCAACTTTATTATCAAGTTTTACAATACAGTAGCTAAATGTTTCACTTTTGGGGAGTGTGCCTGCTATCATTCCATTGACAGCAAATTCCAGATTTGAAAATTCATAATCAACAAAAGTCTTTGTTCTTAAATCTTCTATAACATCATCAATAGCTCTAAAATTTCCTTCAATTTCATATTTAGTGATTAGTGCTTGCAATATTTCTAAATCCTTAATATAAAATTGATTTTTCCAAATATCCATATCTTTACTTCTGAAATGATTTTTTAAAAAAGTATAAAAACGCTTAATCATTATTAAAATTTCTCATTTCTTTTCTATCTAGTTCACTTACAATTTTACTATATTTAGAGATATTAGATAGATAGCCCCCAATTGAAACGTACTCTTTGTCTTGCCATACTTTGAATTCTTCATCCAAAAGTTCCAAACCATCAAAAGGGTCTAGTGGAAGTTTCGTTTCTTTACAAATAGTCCAATAATTACTACTTGAATTATATTTGGCTTTCGAAACAGTTTTTAAGTTTAATTTTAGTTCGCTCGATAGTATTTTAGTTTTCTCTTCAGAATCAAAATGTCTAATTGAATATTTTTCTTTAATATTGTCTTTCCACCACAAATCAATTTTTGACATCCACCATCTATTATATACATCTGAAAAAATTCCAGCATATTTACAATCAGCAAGCTGTTCTTTTAGTTTTCCCCAATCTGAAGAATCCTTACTTATTCCTAATCTAGCTGACAAAATATCTTCACCAATTAGTAAGCCTGAGCATCTGATCAAATGTTCAAAAATAAATCTACTATATTCGTAAACTGATTTTACATCTTTATTTAAATGAATTCTAATTCTTGAATGAATTAAATTAGCATCTCCATCAAGTTTTAATATTTGATCTAAATCAAAATTATTTTGTTTGATATTTGTATAAGAATTTAAAAATGATAAACATTTTTTTCTGAAACGTTCTGGATT
>DATJBW010000013.1:0-203185 GCA_035515135.1 Flavobacterium sp. | reverse complement strand
ACCTGCTTGCGCATCGGCCTCAGTGGTATAGAAGCTGAGTGTTGCGGTTTGAGTACCTAAAATCTCTGTGGTTTTAGTCGTCAAATCAAACTCCTCTTCGCCATCGCCGTTTTCGTCACAAAGCTCATAATCAGTTAGGTTTTGCTCGATTTCGAAGTCGTCATTGATCACCAGTTCAAAAGATGTAATTGAATAACATCCGTTAGTATCTGTGGCTTTTACGTAAATGGTTTCTCCTGCTGAAGTATAAGCTTCAGGGGTGGTGATTGATGAAGCTCCCGCGTCTGCATCAGCGAAGTTGTTATAGAATGATAGTATAGCTGTCGTTCCAGCAAGAATTTCGTCTGTTTTAGACGTAAGGTCAAACTCGGCTGTATTATCTGTGTTTGAACTACATAATTCGTAGTCATCTATGTTTTGTTCTACTTGAGGTCCTTCAAAAACAGTAATAGTAAAGCTAGTCGTTGAATAAAGACCTGAACTGTCATCTTCTGCTCTTGCAAAAACAGTAACAGTAGTTCCGGCGTTTACAGCATAAGGTACTGTGTGGTCTATTAGATCTGTAGTACCGTTATCAGCACCACTTTGTGAAGTGTGGAAAGTAACCGTTTGGTCATCTAAGCCTAAGATTATGTCATCTATAAGTAGGGCTAAATCGACTGATTCAGATCCATCGGCATCGTTGTCACACAGCTCTATGTCGTCTGGCGCATTCACTGAACAATCGATGATATTTAGTGTGATTTCTCTAACCACATAACAAGGACTTCCGTTTAAGAGTTGAATTCTCACATAGATAACCTGTCCGTTAGTTCCCTCAAAAGCAGTAATGTCAGTATTATCCATATTGCCGTCAGTGGTTCCCCACTCAATAGGAAATTCCCATTCGAGGTAATCCATATCCAAGTGGAAGCTAACATTAGCATCGTTAGGGTCTAGATCATCTCCGTAGATCTGGGCATATCTTTGTGTAAGGTCAAAGATGTTATTTCCGATACAGTTGGTCAAATCATCAGGTTGTCCTGCTAAAATGTCTTCAAAGAATTCTACCACAGCGCTAGAAGGTTTCAGAGCACACTCTACAGAAGTTACCGTTCCGTTTACAATGATAGTGGTTTCAAGAGTATAAACACCTCCTGTAGTTACTTCATAAGTTGGGTTAGTTGCACCAGGAATAAGTACACCATCTTTAAACCAACTGTATTCATATTCTATATCACAGCTTCCTTCAATTTCAGTTAGACCTGAGTTTAATATAATTTCTTCTTCTGGACATAGTGCCGTTCCTTGCGTTTCTAAATAATTTTCTCCTAGATCAAGCGCTCCGATATCAAAACTTCCCGCTTCTAAGAATACTGCAGAGTCAAAAGCGGTATCTGACCAGTCACCAATAGCTAGTTTGATTCGATATTTACGACAAGGTATTACAGGACCTGAGGCGGTCATTTTCACTGTATTTCCCTTCATATTAATCGCATCTCCAGTAGTATTCATCTGATCAAAAAACTCAATATTTTCTGAACCACAACCAGAGTTATAAGCACCATCTCTGATGGTCGTTACTGCCACACGTACAGGAGGGTTAGTTCCAGGGATTACGGCTAAGTTAGTGGATACGCCTGTAGTAAGGTCAGTCAATATAAAGGCAAAGACATCTCCAAAACTACATTGATAAGTTCCGTACTCATTAGAAGCAAACAAGAAATTAAATTTTAGCTCATCAGTAATTGGCGTAAAATCAAATTCTATAAAGCTTACGTCACGCAGAGTACCCCCGCCAATTGCATTAAGCTGTGCATCAGTTGTTCCAGAGCCGTTAGTTGCTCCGCCTCCATCATTGTAGGGTCCTTGAACTGTGCTAACAGGTCCTGTCTTAATTACAACCCCTTCTTTTATAGGGAAACTTGAGTTATTAGAATGAAAGTAACCCATTGTATTATTAGTACCGTTAATAAATCCTTGAGAAGAGATGTTTTCTACAAGAGCACAGTCCATGTCGATAAGAACATCATTGACAAGCTCGCTAACTGAGTACAGAGAGTTGTTTACAGTTACATAGTTTACGGCTGGATAGTCTATATGAGACACAGGTTGCGCATGGGGGTTTGGGTCTAAGGTAGGCGTGGTTACCCAAACATTATTCACAAGATTGACTTCTATGTCAAAATTTTCAGGAATAAATACCTGTACATTAAATATTACTGTTTGTCCGTTTTCTAACAATGGAATAGTTTGATTCAGCTGGCCTATACCTGCTGTGCCGTTACCTGTCCAAGTCATTTGCGTAATACCATAGGGCAGCGGGTCATATACTAGTACATTCTGTGCTGCATTGGGTCCTTGATTAGTTACCGTAATTACATAATCAACATAAGTACCTCTGACATAAGTAGTGATATCATTTGTCTTGGTCGTTACGATATGTGCGCGTGGTGGTTGTGGTTTTGCATAGTGTGTACATCCTAAACAAACCCCTTGATTGTCTATGTTATCAGCAGTAACGTTGATGTTATTGACAATCGTCTGGTTGTGCCCCAGTGGAATTGGCAAGGTAATGGTATAGGTGACCGTCTCGCCAATTTGTAATAAAGCAATAGTATCTTGTAAGTTTCCTGTTCCTGCTGCTCCGTTGCTTCCTGTCCAAACAACAGTGACCAAGTCCATACCAGCTACAGAAGGTATAATGTCTTCAACCTGCACATTGATAGCATCTACAGGTCCTTGATTGTCAACGGTTACAGTATATACTAAGTTAGTTCCCGCTATATAGATGTAGTCGGTAACTTGGTGGGATAAGTTAGTGGTGATAGTAGGGTGTATTGTAGTGACGCCCGCAATTAAACTAGTGCCTTGTACATATCCCGCCGGAATATCAATGGTTATTTCATACACAGCCACTTGCCCTGAAGGAATATCAATTGTCTGAGCAATAGCTCCTGTTCCCGTTGTGCCGTCAGGTGCTGTCCATTGCACTGTTGCGGTGTTGACACTTGCGTGGTAGGGGATGCTTACTACAACTCCGTTGGCATCTTCGGTATCGCTGTTGCCTATCTGAACAAAATAAGTAATCTTAGTGATGCCTTGCGGATAGACTGCTTCAGGGCTTGTTTTTGTAACTACGAGTGCAGCTAAGGGTTCTTGCGGATTTGCATAATGTGAACACGTAAAACAAATACTATTAGCAACAGTTGCATTGTCAGCAGTGACATTTACAATGTTGTTGATGATTTGGCTATAGCCATCAGGAATGGGTAGCGTTAGGGTATAGGTAACTGTTTGGTTTGCTAGTAATACAGCAATAGTATCTTCTAGGTTACCTGTGCCTGTTGTTCCGTTGCTTCCTGTCCATACCACAGAGCTCAAGTCCATACCTGCAATAGTCGGGATAATATCTTCTATCTCTAGGTTTATCGCATCGTCTGGTCCTTGGTTTTCTATTGTTATAGTATAAACCATATCTGCTCCAGCAACATAGGTGTAATTGGTGATGTGATGTAACAAGTTAGCTGAAAGTGTCGGGTGCGTCATATCGACCGATGCGATCAAGTTAGTGCCTTGAATGTAGCCCAGTGGAAGATCAATAGTGATTTGGTATACTCCTGTTTCTCCAGCATTGATATCAATAGTTTGAGCAATTGCTCCTGTGCCTGTAGTGCCATCTGGAGCTATCCAACCTACAGAGGTTAAATCAACACTTGCATCGAATGGAATCTCGATTAGTACATCTTCTGCATCAGTAGTTGCGCTATTTCCTATCTGTACAAAATACGTAATCGCAGTATCAATACCTGGATAATAAATAGGTTCCGAACTAGTCTTAGATACCACAAGATTTGCAGTTTGAGCGAGTCCTACCAAAGAGAAAAATAGACAGAATAAAAGAGTAATTTTTTTCATGTATGTGCTATTGAAAATCAATAATATAGTTTATTTTGTGTGTGTTGTTTACTATACTCAAAAGTTATAAAAAGTATAATAAGTTCCAAATATACAGAAAACGATAAAATCTTCAGTAGTTTTGTTGGAAATTATGACAATCCAAATGATAAAGACCGTATCTACTTCTAATCCAGCAATTTTAAAGTTTGAATTTGATCAATTTATTGTAGAACAAAGCTATGAGTTCAGCAATATTGACCAAGCTAAGCCTTCTTTGTTGGCACAAAAATTATTTTATTTGCCTTTCGTAAAGACCGTTTATATTTCGGGTAATTTTATTGCTATCGAAAAATACAATATTGTAGAATGGGAGGATGTGAGTGAACTGGTAGTTGATCAAATGACTGATTATGTCAATTCTGGCCTAAAAATCATCGTAGAACCAGCGCCGTCAGATATGTTTAAACTCACGGTCAATGCAGAGAGCAGCCCTAATCCGTCAGTGATGAAATTTGTGACCAGCAGAAAATTAGTTGCTCAACTCATTGAGTATACCCATGCTGATCAAGCTACTGCGCCTAGTTTAGCACAAGCGCTTTTTAACTTTCCTTTTGTAAAAGAAGTTTTCTTAGACGAGAATTATGTCTCGATTACTAAAAATGATACGACAGATTGGGCAGATATCACCTCAGGACTTTGTGATTTTATACTAGAGTATATTGAAAAAGGAAGTCCGATTATTTCTGCGGATGAAACAGCAAAAATAAAGAATCAAACTACTATTACTTCAGGTGAGCCTAAAATTTATGATGAAACCTCACAGAAAATAGTAGATATATTAGAAGAATATGTGAAGCCTGCGGTTCAGTCAGATGGCGGAAACATTGCTTTTGATTCCTTTGATCACGATACAAAACTCGTAAAAGTAATCCTTCAAGGTGCATGTAGCGGATGTCCTTCATCAACTATGACACTCAAAAATGGCATCGAAAACATGCTCAGAAGTATGTTGGGCGACGAAGCTATTCAGGTAGAATCTATCAATCAATAAAACAAAAAAAGAGGAGTATTACTCCTCTTTTTTCATATTCTTTAATTCTCTTAAAATCGCTGGTATTTTTTTGATGCCCGCTAATTCCTTGAGTTTTTCTCTTGCTTCATCTACCGGATAACCAAAGTAGGTTTTTCCGCCCTCGAGAGATTTGGTAACACCCGTTTGCCCTAAGACAACGGCCTTTTCTTTGATGGTAATGCCACTGGTAATCCCAACTTGACCCCAAAGCGTAACCTCATCTTCAATCACCACACATCCTGCAATACCTGTTTGAGATGCAATCAAGCATTTCTTGCCGATAACTGTATCATGACCAATTTGAATCAGGTTGTCTAGCTTGCTGCCTTCGCCAATGGTCGTATCTCCAGTCACACCTCTGTCTATGGTACAATTGGCTCCGATGCCCACATTGTCTTGAATCACTACGCGTCCTCCAGAGAGCAATTGGTCAAAACCTTCAGGGCGTTTTTTATAATAGAAAGCATCAGCACCTAGAATAGTTCCTGAATGTATAATAACGTTATTCCCGATTTGGGTGTGGTCATATATAATTACGTTGGCATGAATCAGGCAATTCTCGCCGATAACCACGTTGTTTCCTATAAAGCAGTTGGGCTGAATCACTGTTCCTTTGCCGATTATTGCCGAAGTAGCAACAGCTGCAGTAGCTGCTACAAAAGGTCTGAAGTGTTTAGTAAGCGTATTGAAATCTCTAAACGGATCATCAGAAATCAGCAGTGCTTTGCCCTGAGGACATTCGACCTCTTTGTTGATAAGCACAATAGTTGCCTTTGATTGCAGTGCTTTGTCGTAGTATTTCGGGTGATCGACAAATACGATGTCACCTTGTTCAACCACGTGTATTTCGTTCATCCCTAAAACAGGGAAGTCTTTATCGCCAACAAACTTGCAGTTGATTATTTTTGAAATTTCTTCTAACGAATGGGTTCTGCTGAATTTCATATTAGATTTTTTAGCTAAAAAAGCCCGCTATTAGAAGTGGGCTTTTAAATAAAATATATTACTCTTTAATACGCTCTAAATAGTTTCCGTTAGAGGTATCAATTCTGATTTTATCTCCTTCGTTGATAAATAGCGGTACGTTGATCACGGCTCCAGTTTCAACGGTGGCAGGTTTAGTGGCGTTAGTCGCTGTATTTCCTTTCACTCCTGGTTCTGCATAAGTCACCTCTAAAGTAATAGAAGCCGGCATATCCACAGCCAGTGGCATGTCTGTCTCAGTATTGATTTGAATGATGACGTTAGTGCCTTCTTTCAATAATTCTGGTGCGTCTAGCGTTTTTTTGTCTAAGGTGATTTGGTCAAAAGTCTCCGTGTTCATAAAGTGAAAATCTTCACCTTCTGCATACAAGAACTGAAAAGTATGTGTCTCCACACGCACGTCATCAATTTTATGTCCCGCTGAAAAAGTGTTCTCTAAAACTTTACCAGTAGATAGACTTCTGAGTTTGGTCCTTACAAAAGCAGGACCTTTACCTGGTTTCACGTGTAAGAATTCGACTATTTTATATATGTCGTTGTTAAACTTAATACACAATCCGTTTCTGATATCTGATGTAGTTGCCATTATTTTTATTTAATCGGGTTAATCTATTTTTTTATGTTGTCCTTTTTTGGTCTAAAGTGTGGTAGAACCTCCTGCATATCCCTTCATCACACCGCGAGAAGAGTTTCTGATGAAATCTAAGATCTCATCGCGCTCAGGGCTTGCTTCCATCTCTCCCTCCACAATAGACAGTGCTTGGGTGGTGTTATAGTTCTTTTGGAACAAGGTTCTGTAAATATTCTGGATTTCTTTTATTTTGTCAGATGAAAAACCTCTTCTTCTGAGTCCAACCGAGTTGATTCCGACGTATGAAAGTGGCTCTCTTGCGGCTTTAACGTATGGAGGAACGTCTTTTCTCACGAGTGACCCACCCGTTACAAAAGCGTGATTGCCGATATTCCCAAACTGTTGTACAGCTACCATACCTGCCAAAACCACATAGTCACCTACGGTGGTGTGTCCTGCCAAGGTCGTTCCGTTTGAGAAAATACAGTTGTCGCCCACCACACAATCATGTGCGATATGGCAATAAGCCATTATCCAACAGTTTTTGCCGATGACGGTTTTCATTCTATCTGTGGTTCCGCGATTGATCGTTACGCATTCTCTGATGGTCGTGCCATCACCGATAATCGTAACGGTGTCTTCATCTTGAAACTTCATGTCTTGAGGAATAGCTGAGATTACAGCACCAGGAAAGATATTGCAATTCTTGCCAATTCTCGCTCCTTCCATGATGGTAACGTTAGAGCCTATCCAAGTTCCCTCGCCAATTTCTACATTATTGTGAATGGTCGTAAAAGGATCGATGACCACATTTTTGGCGATTTTTGCTCCGGGATGAACGTATGCTAAAGGTTGATTCATAATTATTCTTTTGATTTTACAATCTGAGCCATAAGCTCTGCTTCAGTGGCTAATTTTCCGTTTACATAAGCGTAGGCTTGCATATGGCAAATACCTCTTCTTATTGGGCTTAGCAATTCTAGTTTGAATATAAGTGTATCGCCGGGCACTACGGGTTGTTTAAACTTTACGTTGTCAATCTTCATGAAATAAGTCAAGTAATTCTCTGGGTCTGGCACTGTACTTAGTGCTAAAATACCTCCGGCCTGAGCCATAGCTTCAATCTGAAGTACGCCTGGCATCACCGGTGCTCCCGGAAAGTGACCTACGAAAAACGGCTCGTTCATAGTTACGTTTTTCAGCCCAACCACATGTTTGTCTGATAGCTCTAAAATTTTATCGATCAATAAAAATGGCGGTCTATGCGGAAGAATGTTCATTATCTGAACTGTATTCATCAGCGGCGGTTGGTTTGGGTCAAAATTAGGAACTTTATTGCGCTCTTCTATTTTGATGATTTTTGATAATTTTTTGGCGAATTGTGTATTCACAAAATGCCCGGGCTTGTTAGCGATCACTTTTCCTCTGATACGCGTGCCTACAAGTGCTAAATCTCCGATGACATCTAGCAGTTTGTGCCTAGCTGCCTCGTTGGGGAAGTGTAGTGTCAGGTTGTCTAAGATGCCGTTTGGCTTTACTGCAATATGCTCTTTGCCGAAAGCTGTCTTTAGGCTTTCCATCGTTTCTGTAGAAATTTCTTTGTCTACATACACAATCGCATTGTTTAGATCGCCTCCTCTAATAAGTCCGTTTTGTAAAAGTGCTTCTAATTCGTGCAGAAAACTGAAAGTTCTTGCGTTGGCAATCTCTGTTTTGAATTCAGATATAGATTTGATAGAGGCGTTTTGAGTGCCTAATACCTTGGTGCCAAAATCAACCATAGTGGTGATTTGGTAATCATCACACGGCATAATAAGCAATTCACTTCCGGTTTCTTCGTCTGTATAAGAGATCACTTCTTTGACGATATATATTTTTTGCTCAGCATCTTGCTCAACAATTCCCGCTTTCTCTATAGCTTCTACAAAATATTTTGAAGAGCCATCCATAATAGGAGGTTCAGAAGCGTTTAGCTCAATAATGATATTGTCTAAATCGCAGCCCACACAAGCAGCCAAGACGTGTTCTGAGGTTTGAATCTTGACGCCTCTTTTCTCTAAGTTTGTGCCTCTCTGCGTGTTTACAACATAAGTAGCGTCTGCTTCTATCACAGGACTACCTTCTAAATCAACTCTGACAAAAGTAAAGCCGTTGTCAATAGGAGCTGGTTTGAGCACCATGGTTACTTCTTTTCCGGTATGTAATCCGACACCTGTAAGCGTAATAGCTTCTTCGATGGTTTTTTGTTTAGCCATTATAATTTCTTTTCCTGTAATTGAGAATTAGATATTTTTCTTTTTTATTTCCTCTAAATCAGCTACTATTTTGGGGAAATTTTTGAAATGTACGAAAGATTTTGCAAAGTCACCGTATCCGAAAGCTGGACTTCCTTGCACTACATCTCCATCAGCCAAGCTTTTGCCGATTCCCGACTGTGCCTGAACCTTCACTCCGTTGCCGATAGTGACGTGTCCTACAATACCGACTTGTCCTCCGATGATGCAATTCTTTCCGATTTTGGTAGAACCCGCAACTCCGGTTTGAGATGCAATTACCGTGTTTTCACCTACTTCAACATTGTGTGCAATCTGAATTTGGTTGTCTAATTTCACTCCTTTTCTGATAACCGTACTCCCAAGTGTTGCTCTATCAATAGTGGTGGCAGCACCCACCTCGACGTTGTCTTCTATAATCACGTTTCCTGTCTGAGGTACTTTGTTATAACTTCCGTCTTCGTTAGGGCTAAAACCAAAGCCGTCAGAACCAATGATCACACCTGAGTGCAGAATACAGTTTTTTCCGATAATGGTTTCAGAATAAATCTTAACACCCGCAAACAAAAGTGTATTGTCACCTATGCTAGAGTTGTCGCCTATATAAGAGTTCGGATAAATCTTTACGTTGTCTCCGATAACTACATTTTTTCCGATATACGAAAAAGCACCTATATACACGTTCTCGCCGTAAGTTGCATCTTCAGAGATAAAGCTGGGTTGCTCGATACCTGATTTTATAAGCTTGACTTGGTTGTAGTATTCTAAAAGCGTAGAAAAAGCTTTGTAAGCATCTTCCACTTTTATGAGGATGGTGGTTATAGGATTTTCTGCCACAAAGGTTTTGCTGACTATCGTAGCAGTAGCTTGGGTAGTATATATATGGTGTTGATACTTCGGGTTTGCCAAAAAAGTAAGCGAGCCGTTGGCACCTTCTTCTATCTTAGAGAGTTGGTTGACTTCTGCTTCTGGGTTTCCGATAATCTCTCCTTCAAGAATATCTGCTATTTGTTGTACAGTAAATTTCATTCAGACAAAAATATAAAAAAATTCAAAAAAACATTAAGACTTTCGTCTTATGACCTTCGGATAACATAAAAAATATTTTGTTACCTCTTCAGAAAGGCTTTTTAGGTATGATTTATCTGTAGCAGAAATCATATCTTCAACTTTTCCGTTTTTGTGTAAAATCAAAATGGGCTCAGATGATTTGTCATAAGCCTTATTGCTTATTTTACCTTTAAAGACAAAGAACTCACTCTCTTTGATTGAGATGTTTTCTAAGTCTGCATAAGCTTTTTGCAATTGGTTCAGTCTCTCTTTTGTAAACTTCTCAGGACTGATTTCAATTTTGAGCAAATCCCGATTGATTATCATAGTGCTTAAACTACTCAGCACATAATCGTTAGATTTCTGCCATTGCTTCAGTGCAAAAAGTATATCCACATCATCTAACAGCGCAAATTTCTCTAAAATTGCATCGTCAAAATTATGTGCATCAATTTTATTCTCTAAAAAGAAACTAAGTCCTTTGCCGCTATGTAGGTCTCGCCCTTTTTCGGTCAGCTCTTTGGCTCTTTTTAAGGTGTTCATAAGAATTTGTTCAGCTACAATGCTTGTCTTATGAAGGTATGCCTGCCAATACATCAATCGTCTAGAGACCAAAAACTTCTCAACAGAATAAATGCCTTTTTCGTCAATAACTAGCTCGTCATCCACCACATTTATCATCTGAATTAGCCGTTCAGAGTTGATATTCCCTTCTGCAACGCCAGAATAAAAACTATCCCTTTTCAGATAATCCATCCGGTCCATATCAAACTGACCTGAGATGAGCTGGAGTAAGAATTTGCGTTTGTATTCTCCTCTAAAGACATCAATCGCTAGAGACAGTGCTCCGTCAAACTCAGTGTTGAGTTTTTCCATAAACATAAGCGAGATATCTTCGTGATGTATGTTTACGATACTGTGTTCCATTGCATGTGAGAAAGGCCCGTGACCAATATCGTGCAGTAAAATGGCAATATACAGCGCTTGTTCTTCATCTTTAGAAATCGCAACGTTTTTCTGTCTAAGTACCTCAACAGCTTTCTGCATCAAATACATACAGCCCAAGGCATGGTGGAATCTAGTGTGGGTAGCACCCGGATAAACCAAATAAGACAATCCCAATTGTGAGATGCGTCTTAGCCTCTGAAAATAGCGGTGTTCAATCAAATCGTATATCAACTCGCTCGGAATAGAAATAAACCCATAAATAGGGTCATTAAATATTTTTAGCTTGTTGGTATTACTCACAGATTGTTCTAGTTTGGAGCAAAGATAGATAAATAAGCTATTAGAGTTTAAAAAGACTTAAAAATTGTTGGTTTAGATTATATAGGATAGCTACTAAGCTACTATTTATGTAGCAGGGAAGAAGGCTATAAAAACAAAAAACCCGAAGATAAATTCTTCGGGTTGATGTAGTAGTATATAGTAAAGTGTAAGCTTAAAAAATTATTCTGTCAATGCTCTTTTCATTCTGCTTAAGGCCTCTGTAAGTTCTTTTTCGCTTGTGGCGTATGACAATCGGATGCAGTTTGGATTTCCAAATGCTGAGCCTGTCACCGTGGCTACAAAAGCTTCTTCTAGTAAGTACATGGCCAAGTCCTCACTGTCTTTGATTAGTTTTCCTCTGAGTGTCTTGCCAAAATACCAAGAAACATCAGGGAAGGCATAAAAGGCTCCTTCAGGAATAGTTGTTTTCAGGTTGGGTATATCCTGCAACAATTCGGTTACTAAATCTCTTCGTGTATGGAACTTCTGAACCATATAATCGATTTCTTTTGGATCAGCCAAAAGCGCTGCTATGGTTGCGCGTTGCGCAATTGAATTGGCACCACTAGTGATTTGCCCTTGCATTTTAGTGCATGCTTTGGCAATAAATTCTGGTGCTCCTATATAGCCGATTCTCCAGCCAGTCATGGCAAATGCTTTTGATACGCCGTTGACTGTAATTGTTCTGTCATACATACCCTCAATAGAGGCTATCGAACAGAAATTGCCTGTAAAATTGATGTGCTCATAGATTTCGTCAGATACGACAAAGATATTAGGATGTTTTTTGAGTACCTCAGCAAGTGCTGTAAGTTCTTCTTTGCTGTAAACTGATCCGCTAGGGTTGCACGGAGAGCTAAACATTACCATCTTGGTCTTTGGCGTAATGGCTTGCTCGAGTTGTTGGGCAGTAATCTTAAAGTTAGAATCTACTGATGTGGGCACCACTACTGGCACTCCGTCTGACATCTTGATGATCTCAAAATAACTCACCCAATAGGGTGCGGGCAAAATACATTCATCACCAGGGTTTAGAAGTACTTGAGCAACATTAAACAAAGATTGTTTTGCTCCGGTAGAAACTACAATCTGTGATGTTTTATAACTCAGTCCATTATCTCTTTTGAATTTCTCACTGATGGCTTGACGCAATTCTAAATAGCCGTCAACCGGAGTATAACTGCTGTAGTTTTCGTGGATGGCTTTGATAGCTGCTTCTTTGATGAAATCCGGGGTGTTGAAATCCGGTTCTCCTAAGCTTAGGCTAATGATATCTTTGCCTTCTGCTTTAAGCTCTCTTACTTTTGCCGCCATCTCAAGGGTCTGAGATACAGCAAGGCTGTTTATTCTGTCAGATAATAAGTGATTCATAAAAATTATGCTGTTTGAGGTTCTACTCCTAATTCTTTTAAGTGTCTGAAGTGAGAGGCTATTGCCTCACGAGTAGTTTTGAATTCATAGTAAGGAAGGTTGAACTCTTTGGTCGTTTCTTTTACTATTTCGGCTATTTTTCCGTAGTGTACGTGACTGATATTCGGAAAGATATGGTGTTCGATTTGATGGTTTAATCCGCCGGTATACCAGTTGACAACCCAGTTTGTAGGGGCAAAGTTAGCTGTGGTATACAATTGGTGTATAGCCCAAGTATTCTCAAGCTCTCCATTTTCGTTTGGCGTTGGGTTGTGTGTTTCTTCAACGACGTGTGCAAGTTGGAAAACCACGCTTAAGATCAGTCCTGCAACATAGTGCATTACAAAAAAGCCGAGAAGCACCTTCCACCAAGTTATACCCAATAGCATCGGAATGACAAGCCATATAGAGAAATAAAGTATTTTGGTAATAACCAATACGGTCCATTCTTTTCTAGGGCTTTTAGGTTCTCCGTAAGATAGTTTTCTCTTTAGATAGCTTCTCATCTGTTTGAAGTCAGTGGTAATTGCCCAATTGAATGTCAATAATCCATATAAGAAAATCGAGTAATAATGCTGGAATTTATGAATGCGAAGCCATTCTGCTTCTTTTGTAAATCGTATGATTCTACCCGCGTCAAGATCTTCGTCGTGACCGTGAATATTGGTATAGGTATGGTGCAATACGTTGTGTTGTACTTGCCAGTTATATACGTTTCCTGCTAGAATATAAATGCTAGAACCCATGATTTTGTTGATCCATGGTTTGGTAGAATATGCGCCGTGATTTCCGTCATGCATCACATTCATTCCCACGCCAGCCATTCCGACACCTATAATTACGGTAAATAATAATTTCCACCAATCAGAAATATCAAGAGTGAGTATTAAGAAGTAAGGAGTCAGGAAAATAGCAAACATGATTATTGTTTTGACGTATAGCTTCCAGTTACCTGATTTCTTGATGTTATTATCTTTGAAGTAGTTGTTTACGCGAGTATTAAGTGTCCTAAAGAATTTGAGCGAATCTTGTCTTGAGAAGGTTGGTGTATTCATTAAAATGTTTGTTTTCAATTCATTAGTAATATGTGTGCAAAGATAATGAATAATAACTAATGCGTATGTGAAAAAAAACATCATTTTTTTTAAATAATTATTTGAAATAACCAATATATATGTATATTTGCACTCTCATAAACAGAGAAACAAATTTCAGCGGGTGTGGTGAAATTGGTAGACACGCCAGACTTAGGATCTGGTGCCTCACGGTGTGAAGGTTCGAGTCCTTTCACCCGCACAACATAAAAGCCTTAAAACATTCTAAGTTAATGTTTTAAGGCTTTTTTTATTCTGATGGTTTTTGTTTCTCTTCTGCGGTGAATAAGCAGATTTCAGGTTCTCTTTGTTTTCTTCCTATTGATAAACAAGCGGATTTTTAACATCACATCTGAATCGAAGCATGAATGTTCAAATTTGCAAAAAAGTTTCAAATGAGGTATTTAACACGCTCTCTTGCAAAACCCTTGCTACAGGAGGTTCTTTATTTTACAATTATCTTTTCAGTTTGTATTCCTTTATCAGAGACTATTTTTAGGATATAATTTCCTTTTTGCAAGTCTGAAACAGAGAGATTATTTACTTGATTTTGCTCTAAAATTTTCCTGCCCGAAAGGTCAAATACCATAATTTTTTCTATTATAGTATCTGTTGCTTCAAAATACAGCATATCAGAAACAGGATTAGGGTAAATGCTTATTTTATTTTCTTCAAAAGAAATAATATTTAAAGCACAGTTTTCAGCGTCATCAGTATAGTTGTATGTCATATACCAAAGAACAACTGTCCAATCCGAATAAGGATATTGATTGTTTTGAGCAAGCTCAACATCATCAACTTCTATACAAACGTATCCTGTTTCAGGTGTAGAACCTAGAACGGGAGCAGATATTTTTATATACATATTTGGGTTGTTATTCCCATTACTTAAAATAATTTTGTTCATATACCCAGTAGTTCTTACAGTGTGTATATTTGGGTTATTGCTCAGGTCTATTTCAGTAATATTATTTATAGGATAAACATCTCCTCCGCTTTTAATCTCAAGATACTCCAATAAAGTATTATTGGAAACATCAATAGAGGTAAGCATATTATCTACACAATTCAAATATTTTAAATTTACTAAAGTGCTTATATCAAGTTCCTCTACCATAGTGCCATTAACAGTAAGTGATTCTAAATTTACAAAATCCTCCAATCCTGTTAAATCTTCAATATATTCATTCGGAGCATTAACATAATACAGGGTCAATGAAGTAATGGCGAGAGCATCACTTGTCAATATCTGTCCATTTACAATTCCATCGCTATCTATATCTTGGGTAATGAGTTCTTGCTCGAAAAGAGGGTCAGGAATATAGGTTATTTGTGCTGTTACTTTATAACTAACCGTTATAAAAAACAAAAAGTATAGTATATTTTTCATAATTAAAATGTTTATTGTTTGATTAGAGTTGTTGTCGTATAATATTCTTTTTCATTGTGTTTAGTTTTTAATTATTCGTGTTATCTTAACTGTGTTGTTGTTTGTTACTTTTAAAAAGTAAACACCTGATGATAACCTTGTCGTGTTTATGTTGTCAGAGGATTTGTTTAATTCCTGAACAAGAAAAATCTTCCCCGAAATATCATAAATTTCTATTTTTAAAGGAGTTGTTTTGCTTTCAATGTAGATAAAATCTTTTGTCGGATTGGGATAAATTCTAAAATGTAACTCCTCTATATCTTGGACAGACAGTGAAGTATTATAATAAACTACCTGATTGTTATTATTTCCCGTTATCACTAACTTTTTAAGGTTGTTACCTTCTCCCGTAATTGAATAATGAAACGAATATGCTGAATTATCCCAAATAAAATTAAAGTAAAGTCCTTGATAATAATTGTTTTCTGTTATTTCACAAGCCATAGCGGGAGCATAAAAATTATCTATTGTGAAATTGTTGTCATCGGGAAAAGAAAGTCCGTCTGCCGTTCCTCCATAGCAAAAGTCTATATGAAAAACAGAATTAATACTGTCAATTACTAATGTTGATTCATTAATCTCTTCATTTTGAGGTAAAAAATGGGACTCTCCATTAATAACCAATTTTTCCAAATACCAAGTATTTCCAACAAAATCATCCTGCTGTGCCAATAAAATAAATGTACTCATAAAGACCAGTACCGAGCAAAGTAATTTTGATTTCATAGTATAGTTGTTTTAGTTAATATACTTTAAATTCTCAGATAATATGTGATATGTAAGAGTTCTATTTTGAAATTTAATAAATAATTTAAATATTTATGAGAAATCAAATATACAAAACCTTCTTAATAAATAGTTAAAAATGACTGTGTTTTGTCTTTCAGGGTAATTTTGGTTTAGAGTTTCCTGTAGCATTAATATATAACTTAGAATCCACAACTCTTTTGTGTACTTTTGTAGCTTGTTTATTTATATAAAATGTCAAGAAAAAATAAAAAAGAAAACATTGTTTTCGAGAAGGTAAAGGTTTTGGATGCAGGTTCCAAAGGAGTTTCCGTTGCTAAATCTCCCGAAGGACAAGTTATTTTTATTCCAAATGTGGTTCCGGGAGATGTGGTCGATGTCAGAACAACCAAAAAGCGCAAAGCTTATTTTGAAGGCAAAGCCATTCGTTTTCACGAATATTCAGCCGATAGGATTGAGCCCGTATGTGAACACTTTGGTGATTGCGGGGGTTGTAAATGGCAGAATATGGCTTACGAAAAACAGCTTTTCTACAAAAACAATGAAGTCTATGATCACTTAAAACGCATTGGTAAAGTAGAATTGCCTGAGTTTGAACCTATCCTAGGAAGTGCAAAACAATTCTTTTATCGCAATAAAATGGAATTTTCTTTTTCCGATGCCCGATGGATTACCGAAAAAGAAATTGCAGAAGTCGAGCATATAGATAGAGGCAATGCCCTTGGTTTTCATATCCCAAAGATGTGGGACAAAATATTGAATATAGAAAAATGTCACTTACAACAAGACCCATCGAATGAGATTAGAAATGAAGTACGTGATTTTGCTACTAAAAACGGCTTGACCTTCTTTAACGCAAGAAACATGCACGGTCTTCTTAGAACAATGATGATCAGAACTACTTCTATCGGAGAAATCATGGTTCTTGTACAGTTTTTTGAGGATGACAAAGCAGGGCAGAAATTACTTTTAGATTTCTTAGCCGAGCGTTTCCCTGAAATCACCTCGTTGTTATATGTCGTAAATAATAAAGCCAACGATACCATTTATGATCAAGATGTCATTCTCCATAAAGGAAGAAACTATATCTTAGAAGAAATGGAAGGGCTAAGCTTCTCTATCAATGCAAAGTCCTTTTATCAGACCAATTCTGATCAGGCGTATGAGCTGTATAAAATCACTCGTGATTTTGCTGGACTTACGGGTAACGAATTGGTTTTTGATTTATACACCGGAACAGGGACTATCGCTCAGTTTGTATCAAAACAAGCTAAAAAAGTAATCGGAGTAGAATCTGTGCCAGATGCTATCAAAGATGCCAAAATCAATGCAGAAAGAAATAATATCACCAATTGTGAGTTTTATGTAGGAGATATGAAAGACGTGTTTAACGATGCGTTTATTGCTGCACACGGCATTCCAGA
Source organism: Flavobacterium sp. (assembly GCA_035515135.1). Classification (GTDB taxonomy): domain Bacteria; phylum Bacteroidota; class Bacteroidia; order Flavobacteriales; family Flavobacteriaceae; genus Flavobacterium. Next base: position 185,983 of record DATJBW010000013.1, on the reverse strand, counting down.
TGTCATTATTACTGATCCACCACGAGATGGAATGCACAAAGATGTGGTGCAGCAATTGTTGAATATCGGTGCTCAGAAAATAGTGTATGTGAGTTGTAACTCAGCTACTCAAGCCAGAGACCTCAACTTGTTAGACGAAGTGTATAAAGTGACCCGCGTAAGACCGGTAGATATGTTTCCGCAAACGCATCACGTAGAAAACGTGGTTTTGCTCGAAAAGAGATAAGCGTTTTTTTTAGTTTTCAAACTTAATTTCAAAAATAGTAACAACCTGATTTTCGACTACATTCTCAAGTACGAAAATCAGGTTTTTTGTTTTCGCATCATAAGAAACCCTCGGGTTTTCTAGTGGATAATATCCCGCTTTGCCTTTGCAATAACAAAATACACCAAAGAGTGATTGTGTGGGTTTTATATTTTTAAAGCTCTTCTTTAACATTGTGTTGTCGAGTTCAAAAACGATTTCCTCGTTATAATGTCCGTCCATATAACTCTCATCCATATTCTGTTTGTAGTGATAGATGAAAACCGTTTTGTCTTTGTCATCCTCTAAGTTATAATACCTCTGTCCTGTGCCGTCTTTCTTAATCACAAGTTTTTTGCCTTGGTGAATCTCTGAAGGGCAGTCTACATCTTCTGGACATGGAGGAACAAGAGAAGTGCTTTTCTGAGAAGCGCATGACACCAGGATAAAACTAAGTACTGCGATAAAATATCTCATAATCTAATGGTTTGATTCGGTTTCTATGACATCAACATCTATACCTTGTTTCTTAAGAATGGTTTTTACCAATATAGAAAACACTGCTAAATACAGAAAACAGATAACCGCTATAATATACGAATGATGGATGCCAATGATATCAGCTAACTTACCTTGAAAAGGAGGGATGATTCCTCCGCCTAAAATCATCATCACCAAGAAGGCAGAGCCCTGAGAAGTATATTTGCCTAATCCTAAAAGCGATAGATTAAAGATGGCTGGCCACATAATGCTACAAGCCAATCCGCCTGACAAGAAGGCATAAATAGCTAAGGTTCCGGTTGTGAAAAGCCCGATGAGCATAGCTGTAATCCCTAAGCATGCAAATATGAATAAGGTGCGAGCGGGTTTGTCTTTTGAGATAAAAAATGCGATAATCTGAACAACTACACACAATACATAATAGTAAAGCGGTGTCATATCATGACCTGAGATGACGTTTATAGAAAGTATGACTGAGAATGCAATCAGCGGAACTACAACCATGGCAAGCATCTTTTTTTGCTTGCTCAAATTAAAAACGGATATGGCTCCTGCCCAACGACCAATCATCAAGCTCCCCCAGTACATCGAAATATATTTAGCAGTTTCAGAAACTGCCATGCCGCCAAAGGCTTGTTCTTGCAGCAGCTCCCCCAAGTTACTCCCGATGGCTACCTCAACGCCAACATAGACAAATATGGCCAACATCCCCAAAACCAATTGTGGATATTGCATCGCTCCCCAACCTTCTTTACTCTTTTTAGAGCTGATATAAGCATAGACAAGTCCGCCCACTACAACAATCAACGCTCCGAAAATCCAAAGCATTCGTTTTTGCTCTAAGGGATGCTTAAGTTCGTGTATGTTATTCTCTAAGATTGTTATTTCTGAAATAGTGTTTGTAGTTGTATTTGTTTTTATGCTAGTTATCTCCGTTTGATAATCTTCAATTTTCTGAGCAACCTCACTTTTATAACTGCTAAATATAGGTGTAAACATCACTGCCAAAAGAACAGTCATCACTACTAACATGGTCAATGCTTTTTTTGAAGTTTCTACTTTCTCATCAGAAATACCACTGGGTAATTTTTTTGAAAAAGCAAAAATTCCAGCTGCAGTAACAAATAAAATGCCAACACAGATGTATAACCAAACCACTTTATCTAATCCTAAACTTGCAATCTGTTCGTCAGATACTGAAGCTGCCGTCCCGAAAAGCGCCAAACCGACGATAATTGGACCGATAGTAGTTCCGAATGAATTGATTCCACCGCCGAGATTTACACGACTTGCTCCTGTCTTGGGATTTCCAAGCGAGATTGCAAATGGATTGGCAGCAGTTTGTTGAAGCGAAAAACCTAATGCAACGACAAACAACCCGACTAGCATAGCTGCATATAGGTTTACCCCAACCGCAATAATCATGGCTACTGCTCCTACTGCAGAGAATAACAATCCGTAAATAATACTTTTTTTGTATCCCCATTGCCCAACCACATCTTTCCCGCGAAGTGTGCCTAAGGCAAACAACATCAAGGCTCCGAGGTAATAAGCGGTATAAAAAGCAAAGTCGATCAGCTGAGATTGAAATTGGTCTAACCCGAAATAACTTTTGCAAAACGGAATGAAAATACTATTACCTGCAGCGATAAATCCCCAGAAAAAGAAGACGATAACTAAGGTGTATAAAGCAGGGTAATTGGTTTTTGTGGATGCGTTCATAAGTATAGGAGAATAATTGGAATGGATAAAAGTAAGATAAATTCAGCTAAACAGCCATACCATCTAAAATAATTTTAAGTATAGTGTTGTGGGATAGAAAAATAAGAGTAAATTTGCACTCATATTTAGGAAACACCTAAATACTACATAAAAATCATTAAAAATAATATTGGCATGTATCTTACAAAAGAGTCAAAAGCAGAGATTTTCACTAAACACGGTGGGTCTGCAACAAACACAGGTTCAGCAGAAGGACAAATTGCATTGTTCACTTACAGAATTAATCACCTTACTGAGCACTTAAAAAACAATCGTAAAGATTTCAATACTGAGCGTTCGCTAGTGAAATTGGTAGGAAAAAGAAGAAGCCTTCTTGACTATCTAATCGATAAAGATATCAACAGATATCGTGAAATCATTAAAGAATTGAAAATTAGAAAATAATCATTTGGGGGCTTTGTGCCCCTTTTTGTTTATATATATTTGATTAAAAAGTTTGGTTTTTCATTGGGGCAACACAACAACTACTATTACAACTACAACAACACAACCCTAAGTTTAACTTTTATTTTAAAAACAAGTTTATGGTTCCACAAGTAACCCAAGAAATTATCAAATTAGAGGACGGTCGTACCATAACTATCGAAACTGGAAAGCTTGCGAAGCAAGCTGACGGTTCGGTGGTTGTTCGTATGGGAGATTGTATGCTACTTGCAACAGTTGTAGCTACAAAGACTGCAAAGCCAGGTATTGATTTCTTACCACTTACGATAGATTATCGTGAGAAGTTTGCTGCTGCAGGTCGTTTTCCTGGAGGTTTCTTCAAACGTGAAGCGCGTCCGAGTGATCAAGAAGTATTAACTATGCGATTAGTAGATAGAGTTCTACGTCCGCTATTCCCGTCTGACTACCACTGTGAGGTTCAGGTAATGATTCAGTTGATGTCTTTTGACGATCAAGTGATGCCTGATGCACTAGCCGGATTAGCTGCTTCTGCAGCCCTAGCTGTTTCAGACGTTCCGTTTTATAACTACATCTCAGAGGTAAGAGTAGGTAGAGTAAACGGGCAGCTTATCATTAACCCCACAAGAGAGCAATTAGAAGAATCTGATCTAGATATGATGATCGGTGCGACTAAAGATTCTGTTGCGATGGTAGAAGGTGAGATGTTAGAAATCTCAGAACAAGAAATGATCGAGGCAATTAAATTTGCTCACGAAGCTATTAAAGTTCAAGTGGAGGCACAAGAGCGCTTAAGAGCAAATATAAATGCTACTTCATATAGAGAATACGAAGGTGATAAGGTAGATGAAAACATTAAGTCAGCTGTATTTACTGCTGCTTATGACAAAGCTTTTGCCATCGCTTCTGAACCAAGTGCAAAACACGAAAGAACAGATAAATTCATCGCTTTAGAAGAAGAAGTAAAAGCACTTTTCTCTGAAGAAGAATTGGAAGAGAATGCTGACTTAGTACATATGTACTGGAACGAAGTACAAAAAGAAGCTGTTAGAAACGTAGTGCTAGAAAAAGGTATGCGTCTTGACGGAAGAAGGACAGACGAAATCAGACCTATCTGGTGTGAGGTTGACTATTTGCCTTCTACGCACGGATCTGCACTTTTTACTAGAGGAGAAACACAAGCTTTAGCTACTGTAACCCTTGGTACTTCTCGCGAAGCAAACCAAATTGACTCACCTTCTCAACAAGGAGAAGAGAAATTCTACTTGCACTATAACTTCCCTCCGTTCTCAACGGGTGAAGCTAGACCTTTAAGAGGAACTTCAAGAAGAGAAGTAGGGCACGGAAACCTAGCGCAAAGAGCGCTAAAAAACATGATTCCTGCTGAGAATCCGTATACCATTAGAATTGTTTCTGAAGTATTAGAATCAAACGGATCGTCATCAATGGCTACGGTTTGTGCAGGTACACTTGCGCTTATGGATGCAGGAGTGAAAATCAAAAAACCAGTATCTGGAATCGCAATGGGGCTTATCACTGACGGAGAGCGCTTTGCAGTTCTTTCAGATATCTTAGGAGATGAAGATCACCTAGGTGATATGGACTTTAAAGTAACAGGTACTAAAGACGGTATCACAGCTTGTCAGATGGATATTAAAATTGACGGACTTCGTTATGACATTATGGAGCAGGCCCTAGAGCAAGCTCGTATAGGTCGTTTACATATTCTAGACAGAATTATAGATACATTGGCTCAGCCAAAAGAAACAGTTAAGAAACACTCGCCTAAGATTATCAAGATGACTATCCCTAAAGATTTCATCGGAGCAATTATAGGACCTGGAGGTAAAAATATTCAGGCACTTCAAGCTGAAACCGGAACTACTGTAGTAATCAACGAAGAAGATGATTTAGGTATCATCGAAATCCTTGGGGTTTCTCCAGAAGGAATGGAAAAAGCGATTGCTTCTATTCAGAATGCTATCTTCGCTCCAATTGAGGGAGAGACCTATACTGTAAAAGTGGTGAAAATGCTTGACTTTGGTGCGGTAGTAGAATTTGTGCCAGGAAAAGAAACCTTATTACACGTATCTGAGCTAGACTGGAAACGCATTGAGAATGTAACTGACGTAGTAAATATGGGCGACATACTCGATGTGAAGTATTTAGGAATTGACCCTAAGACCAAAAAACCAAAAGTGTCTAGAAGAGCATTGATGCCTAGACCTCCAAGAGAAGATAAGAAATCAGAATAATAGATTATTTCTCTATATATTAAAAAGCCTGAAACTAACTAGTTTCAGGCTTTTTTATGACTTCTAATCCTAGTGAATTAGGCTTGTTTTGGATAATTGATTAGCCCATAAAAAAACCCGTTCAAAGCTAATTGAACGGGTTTTTTAGTAGGATTATAAAATCAATTTATTATTTGAAGTCAGCGTCAGTTACATCTTCATTGATTTTAACTGCACTCATTTTCAGGTCTAAATCAAACCCAATATTCTGAACGATAGTGTGCGGAATTTTCACTCCTTTGACATCTTTGTAGTCTTTGTAGTACGTCATACTAGTTACTTTCTGTCCCATCATTTCTGAAGTTTCAGATGAAGCAACTTTCAGTCCTGAAGCTACGTCATAGTAGAATTTAGAATTGCCATTTTTCACAACATAAGCATCTTTTCCGTCAACTGCTTCGATAGCTTCAACAACTACATCAGCTTCTTTCAGTAAAAGTGTTTCAGCAAACGGAGCCAACTCCATTTTAGCATCTTCCAGCTCTTCAGCTGTAAAGTCATGTTTTGGAGCACCTTGTTGAGTAGAATATCCTTTGCTTGAAGTGATTACTTGCTTCTGTAAAGAACCCATTCCTTCCATAGTAATTTCTTGCAAGAATTTACCTTCAGCTCTTTTGATAGTAACAATAATAGGAGCAGGTGCACCAGGGATAGTTGCACTTCCTACCATAGAGAGTGTTTTCACTTTAGCTACTGCAGCTTCACCACCAATAGCTTTTATGTAAGCATCAATAACTACTTTTGGAGTAATGCTTGGGTCAACAGCTTTTGCTTGTGGCTTATCAGTTGGGTTACCGAATTTGTCAAAATAGAAAACTGGGATGCCTAGTTTCTCAAGTGGTTCAATAACTTCGCTTCCTTTTCCTACAATCACAATTCGTGAGTTATCATAAGAGAAATACTTGTTAGCTACTCTTTGAATATCTTCAACTGTTACTGCATTGATGTTTGCGATATAGTTTTCGTAGAAATTTTCAGGTAGGTTGTGTAGCAAAGCATTTAGAGCTAAACGTGCAACAGTCTGTGGTTTCTCGATACTCATTACAAAGTTTCCGATGTATCCCGCTTTAGTGTTTTTCAACATTTCTGGGTCAACTTTTTCTGTACGGATTCTTTTGATTTCTTTCATGAATTCAACTACTGCACTATCCGTAACTGAGTTACGTACAGATGATGAAGCTGAGAAAGTAGAGATAAAACGCGTTGCTCCGATTCCAGAACGAGCACCATAAGTCCAACCGTGAGCCTCACGTAGGTTCATGTTAAGATATGAGTTGAAGTCACCTCCTAAGATTTGGTTTGCCAATAAAACAGCAAAATAATCTTTATCGACCATTCTCATTTTGTTCAAGTTCATAAGAGAAATCTCAGACTGAACTGCGTTTGGCATATCAACAAAGTTGATTTGAGTGTACTGCACATCTTTTGGGTCAGTATAGTCAATCTTAGGAGAGTTCCCTTTTTTCCAAGCGCCAAAGTTTTTCTCGATAAGCTTTTTAGCGTCTTTAAAGGTGATGTCTCCCATAACAATCATATAAGCGTTGTTAGGAGAAAAGAAGTTAGCATAGTGCTGTTTTACGTCTGCAAGAGAAACATTCTTTAGTGTTTCTTCTGTAACAAACTCACCAAATGGATGGCTTTTTCCGTAAGAAAGAACATTTTTCACTCTAGAAGCCGTACTTGTTACACTCTTCTCGTCAGCCTTAAGGCCTTCGATATATTTGTTTTTTTCTTTTTCGAATTCTTCTAAAGAAAATAGAGGGTCAATAGCTCCTTGAGCCATTAGTTCTACAATTCTAGGGAAATATTTCGTAAGTGAACTTGCGTATCCTCCGCTTGCATACAAACTTACGTTTGCTCCAAGGAATTCAATTTCTTCGTTATAAGCATCTTTTGATATCTTACTTGTTCCGTTACCCATCAAGCTACCCGTAAGGTCAGAAAGACCTGCTTTGCTACCTTCAGCATACGGAGCGTTGTCAATGGTTAGAGAAACAGAAACTCTTGGTAGTTTGTGGTTTTCTACCACTAATACCGTAAGACCGTTCGGGAGGGTAAACTTTTGTGGTTTCCCTATGTTTATTTTCGGAGCTGGTCCGGGTTTTGGTTGGCTACGATCAACTTGTGCCTGCATCGAAACAGTCAAAAACAAACCGAATATGATTAATATTTTTTTCATCTTTTTAAAGTCTTTTAAAATTATTTATTATCCTCTTTAGGACCAACATAATCAATCACTACCCTTTGGTTCGGGTTAAGGTATTTCTTAGCTACGTCTCTGATTTCTTCACGAGTAATAGAACGGTAGATATCAATTTCTGTATTGATAAGGTTCACGTCTCCATAAAGAAGGTAATATTCAGCCAAACTATCTGCAATTCCTTCGATGCTTGAGTTCGAACTTACGTATTGGTTTTCATAGATGTTTTTAAGCTTCTGGAAATCTCTTTCTGAAATAAGGTCTTTCTGAACTTTAGCAATTTCTACATCCACTTCATCAAGTAGGTTTTTTAGTGTAGTACCTGCCATCGGAATTCCATATACGATATACGATCCGTAGTCTTCTTGGCTGTACGCAAAAGCTCCGATTTGCATTGCTTTCTTCTGTTGGTCAACTAGTTTTTTGTATAATACAGAAGTTTTTCCTCCAGTCAAATACGTAGAAATCATATCCAATACTCTAGCTTCACGTGTTTTCATAGATGGTGTTCTGTAAGCAGTAACCATCATCGGAAGCGTTACGTTAGGGTCTTCCCAAGTTGAGTTGATTTGCTCCGTAATAGGGTCTTCAACAAATACTTGACGCTTTACCTCAGGTCCTCTAGGGATAGTTCCGAAATAATCTTTGATCCATTTGTTAGCATCAGTAAATTCAAAATCTCCAGCTACAACTAAAACAGCGTTGTTAGGCGAGTAGAATCTCTTGTTGAAATCTAAAAACTCATCAAGTGTAGCAGCATCAAGGTGCTCCATCTCTCCGATGGTAGTCCAGCGGTATGGGTGTTTTATAAATAATTTCTCTTTGATTGCTTTGATAAGATTCCCATAAGGTTGGTTGTCAATACGAAGACGTTTTTCTTCTTTAACAACTTCGTTTTGAGTATTTACCCCAACTTGGTTGATCACAGGGTGCAATAAACGCTCTGCTTCCATCCAAAGACCTAGTTGTAGGTTGTTTGAAGGGAAGACTTCGTAGTAATAGGTTCTGTCATCTGTGGTGTTGGCGTTGTTAGTTCCTCCGTTTGCAGTAACTATCTTGAACCATTCTCCTCTTTCGATGTTTTTTGTTCCTTCAAACAAAAGGTGCTCAAAAAAGTGGGCGAATCCTGTTCTTTCAGGATTTTCGTCTTTAGCTCCTACGTGATACATTACCGAAGTAATAACCACCGGAGCAGATTTATCCTGGTGTAGAATAACATGCAGACCGTTGTCTAAAGTGTACTCCTCAAACTTAACATTCTGAGCAGAAACACTTCCGATAAGCGCAAATGCACTTAAAGCCATTATTGTTTTTTTCATAATGAGTGGGTTAATTGAATTTGGTTTCTATAAATAAGTGTAATGAAATTCAAATTTGTTACAGCAAAAATACATTATTTTTGGCCAATTTGTATATTTAACGTTTTGCTAACATAAAAAAAGCAAAGATTCAAGCTGCTTTTAAATCAAAAAAATAGCAACAAAAGGGCTGCTATTTTCTTTACTGCTAAAAAAGACCGTTGATTTCAGCGTCTATTTTATTGATGATATTTCCTAAATCCTCTTGGTTGTCTACAAAGTTGATGTTGTCAACATCTATAATAAGCAGTTTGCCCTTGTCATACCCCTTTATCCAATTCTCATACCTATCGTTGAGTCGCGATAAATAGTCAATAGAGATAGAATTTTCATACTCTCTACCTCTTTTATGGATTTGTCCCACCAGATTAGGGATAGAGCTTCTGAGGTAAATCAGCAAGTCAGGCGCTTGAACTGTGTTTTCCATCAGTTCAAAAAGAGAGGCATAATTATCAAAATCACGTTTGCTCATCAATCCCATATCGTGTAAGTTCGGTGCAAAGATATGTGCGTCTTCATAGATGGTCCTGTCTTGAATGATTTTCTTGCCGCTTTCTCTAATCTGAAGTACTTGTCTAAATCTACTGTTTAAGAAATAGATTTGAAGGTTAAAGCTCCATCGGTCCATTTGGTGATAAAAATCGTCTAAATACGGATTGTCAACCACATCTTCATAGTGGGGTTCCCATTTAAAATGTTTGGCTAAAAGACGCGTAAGGGTAGTTTTTCCAGCTCCTATGTTTCCGGCAACAGCTATGTGCATTATGGTAATTTTAGGTTGTAGTTCTCTATATTGTTTTGTGTACTCAGGCTTAAAACACCATTCTTGAAATCAAAGCTTTTGATTTTCTGTGTATGCGAAAAAAGCAGCAAAGGTTCAGTAAGGTTGTTTTTGTAAAGATATAAATTATCACCTAAGCTAAAAATAATTTGCCCTGAATCAGTCATTATTATTTTGTCAAATTCAGGCAAAATACCCTTTAGCAAAACTTTGCCATAGGTGTCATAGGCATAGATCTCGTTTTTTGAAGTAATGCGATACCAATAATTGTAGTTAGATAGTACATACATAAAATCTCCAGCAAAAGATTGGTTGATCGTATGCGTTTTTCTGTTGACATAATTAAGGAGCAATAATTTGCTGGTTAAACTGTCATAAATCCAAAATTGATTTTGTGCAGCCATGCTACAGCTTTGGGCAATAATGCCAAAATCATTAAGTGCAATCTTAGAAATCTCTGATAGTTTATTATCCAGCAGAACAGCGGTGTTAAAATCTTTATAGAAGACCAATACCTTTAACGGATTTATAAAATCAACTGTGTGAATTTGTCCTAAACTAAGGTTTTTATATTCCCATTTTGTAGTCTCTTTTTGTTTATAAAGCACATTGTTTTTAGCAAAATAATCAAAGCCCAAAACATCAGTGCCAAAATATACATCAGCCTCTATGGGCTTTGAATCCAATAAAACTGGATTGTTTTGAGCCAGCGCCCAAAAACCACAAAAAAACAAGAGGCTTATAGTTAGTCTTTTTAGCATCGGATTGATTTTTGAGATAACTTTGCACCAAAATAAATAAATGCCATCATGGAAAATTTAAAACCAAAAGTAACGGATATATTCTCAAACCCAAAACTTTCAATAGAAAATAAACTGCAAGAACTCTGTAATTTACTTCGCCAAGAAGTAGCGCATTATGACTGGGTTGGATTTTATTTTCACAAAAAAGACGCACAAGTTTTAGAGCTGGCTCAATACGCAGGAACACCTACTGATCACACTATTATCCCTTTCGGCAAGGGGATTTGTGGGCAGGTGGCACTCTCAAACCAAAACTTTGTCGTTCCTGATGTCAAAGCGCAAGACAATTATATCGCTTGCAGTCTGACGGTGAAATCTGAAATTGTAGTACCGATATTTGTCAACGCAGAAAATATTGGTCAAATTGATATCGACTCAGAAACCTTAGATCCGTTTACCTCAAAAGACGAGCGTTTCTTAGAGTGGGTTTGTGCTCAAGTAGCCCTACTTTACTAAGTATAGCCCTACCTCTTACTGATTTCAGAAACTAAAAACGCCGCTCACTTTGCAACAAAATAAATCCAAAACCAGTTATTCTATACTGTTTGCTATTGCTATAGCGCATTTATTCAACGACTTACTGCAGGCTGTAATTCCGTCAATCTATCCTCGTCTAGAACGAGAATTTGATCTTTCGATGGCACAAATCGGAATCATCACACTTTGTTTTCAGTTGTCTTCATCGATATTCCAACCCTTAGTGGGTAATTATACCGATAAATATCCAAAGCCCTATTCTCAGGTTTTCGGTATGCTGTTTACTTCTATCGGGATAGTGGTATTGGCTTATGCGCCTAGTTATCATTGGGTATTAGTTGCCGTAACCCTAGTTGGGATAGGCTCGTCTATTTTCCACCCCGAGTCTTCCAGAGTTGCCTTTTTGGCTTCAGGAGGCAAGCGCAGCATTGCACAATCTATCTTTCAGTTGGGCGGTAACACCGGAACTGCACTAGCACCTTTACTCGTGGCCTGGATTGTTATCCCAAACGGACAGAGACATATGCTATGGTTTTTGGTATTCGCCATTGCGGCTAAAATTATACTTTTTGGTGTAGGGAAGTGGAGGAATAACGAATTAAAACGCTCTTTGAATGCGGAGAAAAAGCCAATTGTATTGCCTGATTTGTCTAAACGCCAGATTAAGAATTCGGTTGTTATTTTGTTAGTACTTATCTTCTCAAAGTATTTTTATGTATCGGGGATTACTAGTTATTTTCAGTTTTATACCATTGATAAATTCAGTTTGACCGAAGTCCAAGCACAGATATACCTGTTCTATTTCTTGGGTGCCGCTGCTGTGGGTACTTTGCTCGGAGGTTATTTTGGTGATAAGTTTGGGCGCAAGTATGTGATTTGGTTTTCGATTATAGGCGTGGCTCCCTTTACGTTGGCGTTGCCCTATGTTGGTTTAGAGCTCACCGCTCTTTTTATCGTTGTGATTGGGCTCGTCATCTCGTCTGCTTTTCCAGCTATATTGGTCTATGCACAAGAGTTGTTGCCAAAAAAGATCGGGATGGTATCAGGGCTTTTCTACGGTTTTGCCTTTGGGATGGGAGGGCTAGGTTCGGCTGTATTGGGTTATGTCGCAGACCTTACCAGTATTGAATACGTCTATAAAGTCTGCTCGTTCTTGCCTCTTATCGGACTGATCGCTTATTTTTTGCCCAATCTATACAAGAAGAGTAAATAACAAGTATCAGTGATTCTATCTAACAAAAAAGGCTGCTTGAGAAATCAAGCAGCCTTTTTCTATACCATTAAAAATAGATGTTATTTCTTAACCATTTTTGATGCCATAATAAGCGCGTTGTAGGCGTTTACTACTCCACCAGAAACAGAGAACTCTGAGAATGATTTGTTTAATTTTGCTCCAGAAACACCATCGGTTAGCATTACTTCGTGTGTAGGTTTGATTGATGAATCAATAAGTATTTGTTTTACTTGCGCTGCCGAAAGACTCGGGTAGTATGAGCGAATTAGAGCTGCAACACCAGCTACGTTTGGCGAAGCCATTGACGTGCCTTGTAGGTATCTGTATGAATTGTCAGGCGTAGTTGCATAGATTTTTACTCCAGGAGCAAATACATCTACATTTCTTTTTCCGTAGTTAGTAAAAGTAGCTAGCATTTTGTTGTCATAGCTGTAGTTCAAAGCGCCTACAATCACTACGTTGTCAGAATACTCAGCATCACCATCATATGAATCGTTAGGAAATTTATTGATTTCGTCTAGATTCTTAGCGTCGTTTCCGGCGGCGATTACCACCAATACGTCTTTTTCAGCGGCATATTTCATAGCATCGATGACCCACTCTCTGTGTGGAGAATAGTATTTACCAAAACTTCCGTTGATTACTTTGGCTCCGTTGTCTACCGCATATCTGATTGATAGTGCGATGTCTTTGTCATACTCATCTCCGTCAGGAACAGCGCGTAAAGTCATAATTAGGGCGTTGTTGGCAACTCCGTCTCCACCAATGCCATTGTGACGCACCTGAGCTACAATACCCGCTACGTGCGTTCCGTGAAGCGCCTCGTCTAATACAGGTCCAGTTACATTGTTGTTTCCGTAGTTAGTATCTGTAATGTCATCTGCATTGTCACCGATGATTTTTCTTCCGTTGAAGTTTTTGTTGAAGTGGTAGTTCATCTGAGAATCAACCTGATTCTTGAATGGCTCTAATCTCTTTTTAAAGTCCTCAAGGCTGCTCATCGCTAAAATTCGCTCAAGAGTTTCTTTGGCCTCTATAACTTTTTCGTCTTTTGAGTCGATGGCTTTTACGTCTTCAAGTGTGAAGCTGTCTTTCTTAAGGTGTGCTTGGATAGTAGGCTCTAAGCTCATAAAGAAGTCGAGCTGTTGTTTGCCAGCATTGGCCTCCATCATTTTTGCTTCAAACTCTTTTTCTGCTCTTTTGTAGTCAGCAGAGCCGTCGTTTGGTTTTTTTAGCAAACGAATAAACTCATAGTTGTCGTGAACGGCATCTCCTAAAAAGTTCCATCCGTGAACGTCATCTATAAATCCGTTTTTGTCATCGTCTTTGCCGTTGTTAGCAATTTCTTTAGGGTTTGTCCACACTACTGGCTTAAGGTCTGGATGATTGATGTCCACTCCTGAATCAACAATTCCGACAATAACTTTTGTTCCTTTATGATCTTTGATTAGCTCTGTATAGGCTCTGTCCACACTCATTCCAGGAATACTGTCTCTAACGATATCTAGATGACTCCAGCGCTGTAGATCAGTTTCTTCTATTTTAGCACTTTTCTTAACAGCACCTTGAACAGTGATAGGTTGGTGATGCGTAAGGTCTAAGAAAGCTACTTTGTCTTTTGTTGTACTACATCCAGCAAGGGCCAATGCCAATAAAGCGGATATAAAAACAGGTTTTGTAAATTTCATGTTGTTTGTTTTTAGAATAAGTTGGTACAAATATGTGTATAATTTTTCAGAATAAAGGCAATATCAAGCATTTTTAGAAAACTTTAAAACAAATCTTCACACCTGAAGTTGTCTTTGAGTCGCACGCCTTTATCAGTGTGCTGCACAGTGATGATTTGGTTGTGTGCATCGTGCTCTAAGAATAAATAGAGGTGCTCATCAGCTGCTTTGTTCAAGAAGTTCTCTTTTTCTGCCAATGTCAATAACGGCCTAGTGTCATAACCCATTACATAAGGCAAAGGCAAATGACCAACGGTGGGCAATAAATCAGCCATAAAAGCGATGGTTTTGTCTTGGTATTTGACCAGCGGAATCATTTGTTTTTCAGTATGCCCGTCCGCATAAAAAAGACCAAAGCCCAACTCTGAGTCAGCTTGTGTGTTGGTCGAATTTGTCTTTTGGATAAAGTGCAGCTGTCCTGCTTCTTGGATAGGCAAAATATTTTCTGACAAGAAAGAGGCTTTTTCTCTGGCATTGGGTAGGGTTGCCCATTGCCAATGCTCTTGGTTGGTCCAGTATTTAGCGTTTTTGAAAGCGGGCACATAACCTGTTTTGTCTTTGTTCCAATCTACACTTCCGCCGCAATGGTCAAAGTGCAGGTGCGTCATAAAGACATCGGTAATATCATCTTTAGAAAAGCCGTGCTTCTTGAGCGAGCTCTCTAGTGAATAATCTCCAAAAAGAGAATAATAGCCAAAGAACTTGTCTGACTGCTTGTCGCCCATACCGGTATCAATGAGTATGAGTCTGTTGCCGTCTTCGATTAGCAAGCAACGCGTAGCCAAGTCAATTAAGTTGTTGTGGTCAGCAGGATTGGTTCTGCTCCAAATCGTTTTGGGTACAACGCCAAACATAGCGCCGCCGTCTAATTTGAAATTCCCGCTCTCTATCGAATATAGTTTCATTGTGTTGTATGTATTATCGTGATACTTATTGTTTGTCAGCGTTTTTTTTGCCTACAAACTTCTTCAGAACAAAATAGTCAAATACCATCATAAAAAAACCAAAGAATGCTGTTTGAGCTAAGGTTACTTTTAGACAATCCCAGTCTTTGAGGTTTTCGAAGCACATACTAGAGATTTTAAACAAATAGCTGACTGCGAAATACAGCATTGAATAGACTAAAAAACCAACGATAAAACGTATTGCCTTCTTGTTGTTCATCTTATAATAAAAATTTCTTGATTGCGAATAGCAGTGCTATAAAACCTAAAAAAGCTACTAAGACCCATATTCTACCTTTATAGAGTTGGTCGTGCATTTTCCTGTCTTTGATGTAGGAGTAAATCATTATGCCTATAAAAACAACTAGGAATATTAATCCGAAAGTGATCTGATTGGTCGAAAACATGGTCTGTGTTTGAAATAAATGTAAAAATACGGATTATAATCAAATCACCTACTTTCTGACAATTGCTTTTGTGTAATTATTTTTTTGCCGTCAGCCCAATTGGGATAAGTACTTCTCCTTTTTCGTAAGTGTTCAAGTAAAGCTCCTTGGGTTTTGAATTTCCCTCCCATGTAATCTGATATACCTCTAACATCCCACTGCCGAGCTGACTTTTGTCTGTCGGGAAAGGGCAACAATTGCCTTGCGGGGTATAAGTTATTTTCTGTCCTTCAGGTCCTTGAAGTGCGTTGAGGTATTTCTCTATATTGGCTTCGCGTAAGTGCAATAACCCAAAACCAAGGTTGACAGGATAATCCTGATCAAAGCCGTAGTTTTTGTCTTTTGCGTATTTGGTGAGTTTATAGGTAGTGCTGTCGAGCATTTCTGGTCGAGTGGCGCTGTCGTCGATATTTTTGATGCTGAGTTTAGTACTGATGCACGAAGTCAGTAGGAGTACTACAACAGCCGTAAAAAGTGATTTTCGGAACATAATTCGTCGGATAATAAGTAGTAAAAGTACTGATTATGAATAGTATTGCCAAAAAGTAGTAGTGCTTTCTCGATTGAAAGAGCGAGAAATTATTTACGAGATTTGAGCAAAGACTTTTTTGCCAATGAATCAACCATAATCGTAGGTTTTGAGCCTTTGACCTGCAGACTATCTGAGTTGTATTTTGTTTTAGCGTCGTTTATCTTTGCAATAACCTTGTCTAACAGTTTCTCGTAGTTGTCAATATCAGTGATATAATACTGGTTGCTCTCTGCAAATTGCAGGCTGTCAATGCTGTATTTCTTATAAATATATTCTTCTGGATTGATGTTTTTCTGAGTAAATACAGTATAATTCGTATTTCTCAGCGCTTGCAGCAAATTGATGTCATAGAGAATTTCTACCATCTTCTCTTCGGGGATAAGGTTGGCGGGTTTTTGTATTTTCTCTTTAGCACAGCTAAGAAAGAAAAATATAAGCAGCAAAAAGGCAAGTGTTTTTTTCATCTATTCTCTATCAAACATCAGTCGCTTGCCGACCAATTCTTCTTTAAATTTTCCGTTTTGATACACGTGAGATCCGTTTACGAAAGTATGCATAATTTTTGATTTGAAGTTGGTTCCTTCAAACGGCGACCATCCGCATTTATATAAAATATTGTCTTTCGTTACATTCCAAGGTTGGTGTGTGTTTACAATTGTGAGATCGGCATAATATCCTTCTTTGACGAATCCTCTTTTGTGTATTTTAAAGATTTTGGCAGGATTATGTGCAGTCTTTTCAACGATTTTCTCAACCGATATTTTCTCTTGCAAGAAAGCCTCAAACAGCGCCACCAAAGCGTGTTGTACCAAAGGACCTCCGGATGGAGCGTGCGTATATTTCTTTGATTTTTCTTCTAAGGTATGTGGAGCGTGATCTGTAGCAATCACATCAATACGTCCGTCTAGTACGGCTTTCCAGAGTTCGTCTCTATCTTTTTCTGATTTTACGGCAGGATTCCATTTGATGAAGTTTCCTTTCTCGGCGTAGTCTTTATCTGAAAACCAGAGGTGATGTACGCAGACCTCAGCTGTAATTTGTTTTTTATCTAACGGAATTTTATTAGTGAACAACTCCGTTTCTTTGGCTGTCGATACATGAAAGACATGCAGTCGAGCACCTGTTTTTTTGGCTAGTTCGATAGCTTTGGATGACGATAGATAACAAGCTTCTTCACTTCGTATCTTCGGATGACAAGACACCGGAATATCCTCGCCATAGGTTTCTTTGTAGTGGGCTAAATTGTTTTTGATAGTCGTTTCATCTTCACAATGCACAGCAATCAGCATTTTTGTTTTTGAAAAGATGTTTTCAATAATCTCAGGATTATCCACTAACATATTTCCGGTAGAAGAGCCTAAAAACATTTTTATTCCTGCTACATTCTTTGGGTTTGTCTTGAGTACTTCTTCTAAGTTGTCATTGGTTGCACCCATCATAAACGAATAATTTGCGTATGACTTTTGAGCGGCAAGCTGGTATTTTTGTTCGAGTAATTCCTGGGTTACTGCATTCGGAACCGTATTGGGTTGCTCGATAAATGAGGTGATTCCTCCGGCGATGGCAGCCTTGCTCTCTGAAGCAATATCTCCTTTGTGCGTAAGTCCAGGTTCTCTGAAGTGCACTTGGTCATCAATCATCCCTGGGATGAGATAATTCCCTTCTGCATCAACGATTTTCCATTCTGAGGATTTAACACTTATTTGATTGGCAATTTCTGAAATGAATTCTCCTTGAATAAGAACATCTCCTTCAAAAATTTCTCCTTCGTTGACAATCTTCGCATTCTTAATGAGTAGGGTAGACATTTTTTAAGTTGTATTTTTAACAAAGGTACGCTTAGTTTTGAATATGTTTTTAATAAATAGGCTTGTTCTAGAGTTTTTCTCAGCTGCTACAACACCCCAAAAAGCTTTCTGATTCGCAAGAGAATCACACCAAACACAGCTTCGGTTATAATATTGCTACTCATCTTAGAAGTGCCGTGCGTACGGTCTGTGAATATAATCGGCACTTCAACTAATGAAAAACCTTTGGCGAAAGCCCTATATTTCATTTCAATCTGAAAGGCATAACCCACGAATTTTATTTTGTTTAGATCAATACTTTCTAAGACTTCTCTTTTGTAGCATACAAAACCAGCGGTGGTGTCGTGTATTTTCATCCCCGTTATAATTCGCACATAAACCGAAGCAAAGTAAGACAACAACACTCTTGAGAGCGGCCAATTCACGACATTAACCCCAGTGAGGTATCTCGAACCTATAGACATTGCTGCATTTTGTTCTGCACAAGCGCGGTAGAGTTTGTCTAAATCATTCGGGTTGTGTGAGAAATCAGCATCCATCTCGATAATATAGTCATAGTCTTTGGCTAAAGCCCACTTGAATCCGTGTACATAAGCCTTTCCTAATCCTGATTTCTTGGTTTGAATCTCTAAAAACAATCTGCTGGGAAACTCCTCTTGAAGCTGTTGCACTTTTTGGTAAGTACCGTCAGGAGAGCTGTCATCGACTACTAAAATATCAAAAAGAGTATCCAGACCCAAAACATTCCTGATGATGTTTTCGATGTTTTCGATTTCGTTATAAGTGGGAATTATGACAACTTTTCTGGCCATTCAAAAGATAGTTAAGCAAACAAAAATAAGTTTTTTGACCCAAACGGGTGCTAATGAAACTATAAAATTATAAAAGAGAAGTACTTTGAAGGGTACTTCTCTTTGATTTTGTATGAATATATTTTATTCTAAAAGCGACAAAGGTTTATTTATCCTTTAGGTTTTCTAACATCACCTCAGTCATTTTGCTCAGGTCAAATTCGTGCTTCCAGCCCCAATCTTCTCTAGCGTTGCTGTCATCAATACTCGCAGGCCAGCTATCGGCAATTTTCTGTCTGAAATCAGGCGTATAAGAAATAGTAAACTCGGGAATATGCTTCTTGATTTCAGCGGCAATCTCTTTGGGTGTAAAAGATACACCAGATAAGTTATAAGATGATCTGATTTTAATTTGCTCAGCAGGTGCTTGCATAATTTGGATAGTCGCTTTAATCGCATCATCCATATACATCATTGGGAGTCCTGTGTTTTCTGATAAGAAACAGTCATAGCTACCTTCTTCTAGTGCTTTGTGATAAATCTCAACGGCATAATCTGTGGTTCCGCCTCCAGGAGGCGATGTCCAGCTGATAAGCCCAGGATAACGGATGCTTCTGATATCAACGCCATAGATATTATGGTAGTATTCAGCCCAACGTTCACCGGCTTGTTTGCTGATGCCGTAAACCGTAGAAGGCTCCATAATGGTGTATTGAGGTGTGTCTATCTTGGGTGTGGTCGGTCCGAAAACAGCAATGCTCGAGGGCCAGAAAATCTTTTTAATTTTCTTCTCTTTGGCTAAATTCAAGACGTGAAAGAGCGAATTCATATTCAAATCCCAAGCAAAAGCAGGGTTTTTCTCAGCAGTAGCCGATAACAAAGCCGCCATCAAATAAACGTCTGTGATTTGATAACGCTCTACTAGTTCTTGAATTTGGTTGAAGTCTAAAGCGTTGACTACCTCAAAGATACCGTCATTTACTACAGAATTGTCTAGCTTTCTGACATCAGAGGCAACTACGTTTTCTACGCCGTATGTTTTTCTTAGATGATAGGTAAGCTCGGTGCCAATTTGCCCACAGGCGCCAATGATTAGAATTTTCGTGTCCATTGAGGTGTTTTAAAAAGAGGTATAAAAGTACTTACTTTCAGTTGTTTTTCAAGGTGATTTAACATGATTTTTGGATTGCATAGCTCCGTATGCGTTAAAACGGAAGTCGCTAAGAGTGGTAGCTTTACCAATAATTCAAATTTAATCTTTTGGATATGAGTCTTTTCAGGCACGGCGAATGATTGTGTATCTAATTTATTGTGCGTAAATTTGCAACCCGTTTTTTTATGTAAATACCCATGATAGATACACCCAAAAAAGTTGCTTTTTATACCCTTGGTTGCAAGTTGAATTACTCAGAAACCTCTACCATCGCTAGAAAGTTTGAAAGCGAAGGCTTTGACAGAGTTGAGTTTGAAGAAAAAGCAGATATATATGTCATCAACACCTGTTCAGTAACTGAGAATGCAGACAAGCAATTCAAACAAATTGTCAAGAAGGCGCTCAAGAAAAACGACAAGGCTTTTGTTGCCGCTATCGGTTGTTATGCACAGCTCAAACCAGAAGAATTAGTTGCCGTAGACGGTGTTGATTTGGTTTTAGGCGCTACTGAGAAATTCAAGATTACTGATTACCTCAATGATTTGTCAAAGAATGATTTCGGAGAGGTGCATTCGTGTGAGATAGAAGAAGCTAACTTTTATGTAGGCAGCTATGCCGTAGGCGATAGAACCCGTGCTTTCTTGAAGGTGCAAGACGGCTGTGATTATAAGTGTACTTACTGTACGATTCCGCTGGCTAGGGGGATTTCGCGTAGTGACACCTTAGCCAACGTACTTCATAATGCCAAAGAAATCTCCGCTCAAGACATCAAAGAAATCGTGCTTACCGGCGTAAATATAGGTGATTATGGCAAAGGAGAGTTGGGCGACAAAAAGCACGAACACACCTTTTATGACTTAGTCGTAGCCTTAGATAAGGTAGAAGGCATCGAGCGACTCAGGATTTCGTCAATAGAACCCAATTTACTTCAAGACAAAACAATCGAGTTTGTAGCCCAGAGTAGAACCTTTGTGCCGCATTTCCATATCCCGTTGCAGTCGGGGAGTGATGCTATTCTCAAGAAAATGAGACGACGATATTTGACAGCCTTATACACTGAGCGCGTCAATAAGATCAAAGAAGTTATGCCTGATGCGTGCATAGGAGTAGATGTGATTGTTGGTTTCCCTGGAGAAACAGACGAACATTTCTTAGATACCTACAATTTCTTAAATGCCATGGATATTTCGTATCTACACGTGTTTACTTATTCTGAAAGAGACAATACGGTTGCAGCAGATATGGAAGGCATTGTACCGATGAATGTCAGAAACAAGCGAAGCAAAATGCTCAGAGGATTGTCCGTAAAGAAACGAAGAGCTTTCTATGAGAGTCAAATCGGAAAGACCAAGACAGTGTTGTTTGAAAACGAAAATCACCAAGGTTATATTCACGGGTTTACAGAGAATTACGTCAAAGTCAAAGCACCTTGGAATCCATATTTAGCGAATACACTTCAACCTATCAAGCTCGAAAAGATCGATGAAGACGGGCTGGTCAGCGTAACTTTGCTGGAAGCTCCTCAGATGGTTTAACCCAAAATAATACAAGGGCGTTACTCAGATGGTAACGCCCTTGTTGTTTGTAGATGGTATAAAGTAAAGGTTTTTTAGGTCAACATCCCGCCATCGACATTGATGGTTTGTCCGGTGATATAGGCTGACATATCTGATGCTAAGAACACGCATAGGTTGGCCACATCCTCTGGCGTACCGCCTCTTTTTAGTGGAATAGCGTTTCTCCAACCCTCAACTACCTCTGGACTGAGCTTTTCAGTCATTTCAGTTTCTATAAAACCTGGTGCGATGACATTACATCTGATGTTTCTAGAACCCAGCTCCAAGGCTACTGATTTGCTAAAACCAATCACTCCTGCCTTTGAAGCAGCGTAGTTGGTCTGCCCTGCGTTTCCTTTTACTCCGACTACTGAACTCATATTAATGATAGATCCAGCTCTATTCTTGAGCATGGTTCTCTGCACGGCTTTGGTCATATTAAACACAGATTTCAGGTTGGTTTCGATAACTTTGTCAAAATCGTCTTCTGAAATGCGCATAAGCAAGTTGTCTTTTGTGATGCCCGCATTGTTGATAAGCACATCTACAGTACCAAAGCTAGCCACAACTTCATCGACTAATTTCTGAGCTTCATCAAAGTCTCCTGCATTTGATTGGTATCCTTTTGCTTTGACGCCAAGCGCTGTAAGTTCTTTTTCTAGTTCTTCTGCAGCTTGCACTGACGAACTATAAGTGAAAGCCACTTGGGCTCCGTGTTGTGCAAAAGATAAAGCGATTCCTCTACCAATTCCTCTAGTTGCTCCAGTGATAATGACTGTCTTGCCTTCTAATAATTTCATAATAAAGCTTTTTGTATGATGTAGCAAATATACTTTTATTGTTTTAATGTGCAAAACAACTCTGGTTGAGATAATACTTAAGTTTTCTGATTAGTAGCCCAACAAAGACCTAAAACTCTTTTTTCGTTTGTATCTTTGTCAGACATTTATTGTTTAACAGCCTTCAAATACGATATAAAGATGTTAGTTCCCTTTGATACATTACCAGAAGACACCCGCGTTTGGATCTATCAATCCAACAGAAAGTTTACAGACCAAGAAGTAACCGAAATAGATGCAGCCGTCAAAGCCTTCGTCGAAGAGTGGACTGCACACGGCGATGAGCTACAAGGCTCCTATACCATTAGGTACAATCGTTTTATTGTCTTGGCGGTCAACCAACAGATATTCGAGGTTTCGGGTTGTTCTATTGATGGTTCGGTGCGGTTTATACAGAGTTTAGAACAAAAATATGGCGTTGATTTATTAGACAAGATGAATGTAACCTACAAAACAGGAGAGTTCGTTGCCTATAAATCACTGCTTGACTTCAAGAAAATGGCGAAAGAAAAAGCCGTAACCAAAGATACAATCGTGTTTAATAACCTCGTGAATACACTCGGAGAGTTTCAAGATTTCTGGGAAGTTCCCGCACACGAAAGCTGGCACAACCGCTTCTTTTAATACAACTCAAGGCTTTGCTTTGTTTACTGATGGCTTCACTCTAAGTGAAGCCATCAGTAGTTTTGGGTGGATTCTTGCGTTATTATTGTTTACTCATGGCTTCACTCAAAGTGAAGCCCTGAGTGGTTCTGGAGTAAACATTTGGCGTAAACTATTTTGTTGTAGCTTTCATTTTTATAATAGTTTACTTACATTTAGCCTCGTTTAAATTAAGAGGAAAGAAATGCGATACTTTTTAGGGATCATAGGTGCGGTAGGATTGTTTTTGCTTTTTGGCTTTGGTGTGATCAACACTACCGATAAAACAAACAAAGTAAGGCCTCTTGCCACATACCCCCCAACAGATTCCATCGCGCATGCAGCGCAAGCGCCACATAAATACTTCCCTAAAACTGAGGGACAAAGCCTTTGGGTAGATAGCCTATACAACCAAATGTCACTCGAAGAGAAGATAGGTCAGTTGTTTATGGTAGCGGCGTATTCTAACAAAAATGAGGTACATGCACGTAGCATTGACTCATTAATCATCAACCAACACATTGGCGGAGTTATCTTTTTTCAGGGCGGACCTGTCCGTCAAGCGCTGTTGACTAACCGTTTTCAGGCGAAAGCTAATGTGCCTTTGTTCGTAGGGATTGATGCCGAATGGGGCTTGTCTATGCGATTGGACTCTACCTATGCCTTTCCGTGGAATATGACTTTGGGTGCTATACAGGACTTAGCACTGATAGAAGAAGTGGGCGCACGTATGGCGAAACACAGCAAACGCATGGGCATTCACTTTAATTTTGCCCCGGTGGTCGATGTGAATACCAATCCGTTGAACCCGATTATAGGCAATCGCTCGTTTGGAGAAGACCCAGAGAACGTTGCACAAAAGGCAATGGCACTCACTAGAGGACTACAGCTAAACGGCGTATTCGCTACAGCGAAGCACTTCCCCGGACACGGAGACACTGATAAAGACTCACACCATACGTTACCATCTATCAACCACAGCCTAGAAAGGATGAGTAAGGTGGAGTTGTATCCGTATAAAAAACTCTTTAAAGAAGGCATCGTCAGCGTAATGGTGGCACACTTAAACGTGCCTGCCCTAGAAGAAAGACAGGGCTATCCGTCGTCTATATCCCATAACATAGTGACTGATTTGCTGCAAAAGAAGATGAACTTCAAGGGGCTTATCTTCACCGATGCCCTAAATATGAAGGGCGCCAGCAGCTTTAAGAACCCCGGCGAAATCGACTTGGCGGCGTTCTTAGCGGGCAATGACATCTTGCTCTTCCCCGAGAATGTACCGGTGGCTATCGAGAAATTCAAAGAAGCCTTGGCTAACGGCAGCTTGACTGAGGCGCGTTTAGAACATTCGGTTAAGAAGATCTTGAAGTATAAGTACAAAGCGGGGTTGGCAAACTATACGCCTATTGACCTTGAGAATCTGCATAATGACCTGAACAAACCCGCTGATGAGGCGTTGCACTACAGGTTGATGGAGGCGGCGATGACCGTACTCAAAAACAAAAACAAGCTATTGCCCTTGCAAGAACTCGACAAAGAGAAAATCGCTTATGTCAAACTTGGCGATGATGACAACACTGCTTTTCTGGCGTCACTGCGCAACTACGCGGAGGTTACGGTCGTTGAAAGTGAGAACTTAGACGATTTAATTACCCAACTCAGAGGCTACACCACTACGATTATTGGCTACCATAAATCTAACGCATCGGCTTGGAAGAACCATAACTTTACGACCAAAGAACTCACTTGGCTGTACGAAATCTCTCGCACCAACAATGTGATTCTGTCTGTGTTTGCGAAGCCGTATGCCTTGCTTTCTGTGCAGTCATATACCAATATAGAAGGACTTGTGTTGGCTTACCAAAACTCTAAGGTCGGACAAGAGGTTGCGGCACAACTTATCTTCGGAAGTAATGCTGCGAATGGCAAGTTGCCTGTATCCATCAATCAGGACTTTGCCGTAGGCGATGGCTTGAAAGTCAAACCGATACATAGGCTGGGCTTTGATATTCCTGAGAATGTCGGGATGAGCTCTGCGGTGCTTACCAATATAGATATGATTGCCCAAGAGGTGATTGCCAAGAAGATTGCCCCTGGGATGCAAGTGCTCGTCGCCCGAAAAGGCAAGGTGATTTACCAAAAATCATTTGGTTTTCATACCTATGACAACCAAGTAGAAGTACAAAACAGCGACTTGTATGACTTGGCTTCACTCACTAAGATATTGGCTACGCTGCCAATGGTGGTCAAAGACATCGAAAGTGGCAACCTCAATCTCAACACAAAACTGGGCAAAATGCTGCCTGTATTCGCCCAATCAGACAAGAAAGACATTACGCTGAAAGAGATACTTACGCACAACTCAGGCTTTGTTCCGTGGATTCCGTTTTATAAATCGACCTTGGATAGTCTCACGAAGTTGCCTAGCGCTAAGTTTTATAGCACTACGTATAGCGAAGACTTTCCAGACCAAGTAGCCGATAACTTATACCTCAAAAAGGGATATTCAGAGGTGATGCTCAAGCAAATTGCCGACTCTAAACTCGGTACGAAGGCATACAAATACTCTGATTTTCCGTTTATTATCCTTAAAGAATACCTCGAAAGAGAGGCGAATAACAGCCTAGATGAGCTTGTAGACAAGCAATTCTACCGCTCGCTCGGGATGAATAGAACCAGCTTTAACCCGCTGCGCAAGTTTGACGTGAGTGAAGTTGTGCCTACTGAGGACGACACCTATTATAGACACCAACTCTTGCAAGGCTATGTTCACGATATGGCGGCAGCGATGCAAGGCGGCGTGGGTGGGCAAGCGGGCTTGTTCTCTAACGCACTAGACGTTGCCAAGATGATGCAGTTGTATTTGCAAAAAGGCGCATACGGAGATGAGCGCTACTTCTCGGAGCAGACCTTTGAGATGTTCAACCACTTGTATTATGACTTGAAGAAGAATAGAAGAGGCTTAGGCTTTGACAAACCCACAGGCGACAGCAAGGGTCCTACCTGCAATTGTGTGTCTATGGAGAGCTTTGGTCATACCGGTTTTACCGGCACAATGGCGTGGGCAGACCCCAAGACCGAGACCATTTTTGTGTTCTTATCTAACCGAACTTTCCCTGACGCTAACGCACCTAATCAGCTGTCAAAAGAGAACATCAGAAGTAGAATTCAGCAAGTCATCGCAGACGCTATTCGCTAACCAAATTACCTTCTGTACCCCCTGTAATTACTGGGCTTAAAAAACCACGCGTGAAGTTGGGTAACTTCACGCGTGGTTTGGGTCAACTTCACGTGTGAAGTTGGTGAACTTCACGCGTAGTTTTTAGTGACTTCACGCAAGGTTTATTCTACACGATGGAAACCAGCGTTTTTTATTGCATCGGAGATGCGCTTTCCTGGTCGGTAATTTACCTTGGTTCTACGGATATTCGCCTTGGCATTGAAGTCTTCTTTTTTGACCGTACCAGAACTACTAATTCCCGGATACAAGCTTCCGAGTTTCTCTAAACGCACAATCTTGCTGTTTGCCAATGCGTCTTGAATCACATTCTCAAGGGCAATAATCACTCCCCTGATGTCTGCTTCACTCAGCGCACTAAACCTTTCGATAGACTTTGTGAGGTCATCAATGGTTAACTCACCGTCTGTAGCCATAGAAGCATACCACTTCTTTTCGCCGCCACCAGTCACACCTGGCTCGCCTTTCTGGGTTAATCTGTACTTGATTGGCATAATGTAAAAATTTAAAGTTAGTATTAAAACCTATTGGACTTTGCCTGTGCTAACTACACTGATAATGAATCGTATACAGCACTAAGACGATGTGAAAGTAAAAAGCTTGCTAGATATATGCAAAAACTACATAAGCCGATTCGTTAATTTTCCCATCTAATTATTGGCGCTAAGGCGTTAGTTTATAGGTTGTTCAGCCATTTTTACACTATTTTTTAGGCGTGCTAGTATTGACTCTTAAAAAGAGATTGGTTGCTTGTTTTTTAGTTTTTTTTAATACCTTTAGCTTGTTTTTTAACACTTTGTGCCTTGTTCCAATAAACCAATGCTACTGTATTGAGATATATTTTGCTTTTCGTGGTACATTTATATGCAAGTTCTGGGCTTTCTGCTCAGCTGTCCTCTTGGCACTATAACCCAGCAATCCTACTGTCATCAGAAATAAATACTACAAAAAACACCTTAATTCTTTTGAGCCTATTGAGCATTATGTTAGTTTTGTTAGTTGGTTTTTTATACCATACGCATCGAAAGAAGAAGAGAAACAAACAGTTTGCAGCTGGGCAAAACCCAACACAAAATCCAAAGGGTGCTTTAGAAGTACAACACACCAAGCCAGTGCCCAAAGCCTTCGCCATCAAAGAGCATGTCGTGCTTCTGATACTTAAGCGGTTGGATCAATTTGAAAGCAAAAACGGATTCCTTATGCACAAGCTTACGTTGGCTAGACTTGCTAAAAAGATGAAGACAAACCCCAACTATTTGGCTAGGATAATTAAGCAACACAAAGGCAAAGAGTTTAACCAATACATCAATGATCTTCGCATTAGCTACCTGATAACTATGCTAGACACCAATAAATATCGGAACTATACCATTACGGCTTTAGCCAATGAGTTAGGTTTTGGTTCAACCAAAAGCTTCAATCAAGCTTTTTACAAATCAAAAGGAATTAGGTATGCAGACTTTATATATGACCTCAGAAAGAACACTAATACAGAAAATGATACACTTACTCACATCTAACAAAAGCAGAAACAAAAGCCTTATGTTACTAACATTGCTCCCATTTATGGCGTTCGCCCAACACTTTGACAAGTCAGAGAAGAAACGAATCCTGAGTGGAAGCCCAAAAGAGAAGATGCGCGTGATTCAGAGCGATGTCGAGGATGAGCTCATAACATTGACAAGTGTTTCTAAAGACATTAGCCACAAAGCAAAAGAACTAGAGCTACTGATCGATAGAATGTACTTAACCGTAACAGACCTCACCGATGGCGGCGTAGGTATTGCAGCGCCACAAGTGGGTATCAACAGGAATATAATATGGGTGCAACGCTTCGACAAAAAAGACGAACCCTTTGAGGTGTACCTCAACCCGAAGATAGTTTGGCGATCGAAACTCATCAGAAAAGGAATGGAAGGCTGCCTCTCTATCCCTGAAATCAGAGAAGATGTGTATAGAAATTACGTCATCGAAATAGAATACCTCACCAGAAGAGGCGAGAAGCGCAGCGAGAAAGTAGAGGGATTCACCGCAGTAATCTTTCAACACGAAGTCGATCACCTCAACGGAATACTCTTTACCGATAGACTCTTAGCGCAAGAAAAACAAAAATTCCTGCTGATCAATCCAGAAGTAGAACTCTATTTAGAGAAGAGATTGCTGAGGCAATAAGCTATTCTTTAGCGTTCCTACCCTTGGCTTTTGGGTCATAATTGACGAACATGTTAATCCAGATATTTCTAGAAACACGCATAATAAAGCCATAAAACACCAGAAGTGTCCCGGTAATTGCCAGTACCGTCGTGGTTACTGTAGCGTCTAAGATTAATTTAGAGACGATAAAAGCGGCTACGCCAAAACCAATCCCTACGCCATAACTCACGTACATCGCGCCGTAAAAAAAGCCAGGTTCTACCATATACCTCAGCCCACAGCTCTCGCAGTGCGGTTTCATCTTGGTTACAGTAAAGATATTAAATATGTTTTTGCCAACGTACATGCTCTCTTCTTGACAGCGTGGGCAGGTGCCGTGCACGATACTATTGAGCTTAGTTCCTTTTTTAAACATGGTATTAGTACTAAATGAATTTAATGCAAATGTAAAATATTATCTTTGCCCTTTCTGTAATATATATAACATTAATAATGCTGAACATACACAATTTATCAATCGCTTTCGGTGGAGAGTACTTATTTGAAGAAATAACCTTCAGGCTCGGAGCAGGAGATAGAGTCGGACTCGTAGGGAAGAATGGCGCGGGGAAGTCCACAATGTTGAAGATCTTATCCAAAGAAATGCAGCCCGATACAGGTGCTATTGCGGCAGAAAAAGAGATAAGCATCGGTTTCTTGAAACAAGATATTGACTTTGTCAAAGGAAGAACCGTGCTAGAAGAAGCCTACGAAGCCTTTGTGGACATCATCACCGCAGAGAAGAAAATCAAAAGTCTTAACGAACAACTCACCACAAGAACGGACTACGAGAGCCAAGCCTATATGGATATTATCGAAGAACTAAGCGATGTTTCGCATCACTTTGAGATAATAGGCGGGTATAACTACGTGGGTGAAACAGAGAAAATCCTCTTGGGATTGGGGTTCAAAAGAGAAGATTTTGATAAACTCACCGATACTTTTTCGGGCGGATGGCGTATGCGTATTGAGTTAGCCAAGCTACTTTTGCAGAACAATGACGTGCTATTGCTGGATGAGCCTACCAACCACTTGGATATCGAAAGCATTATTTGGCTGGAAAACTTCCTTAGAGGTTACGCCGGAGTTGTCGTAATTGTGTCTCACGACAGGATGTTCTTAGATAATGTGACCAATAGAACCATTGAGATTTCTTTGGGTAAAGCCTATGACTTCCCGAAACCTTACTCTGAATACCTAGAGTTGCGTCAGGAGATTAGAGAGAAACAGTTGGCTACCCAAAAGAATCAAGAGAAGAAGATAGAACACACCGAGAAGCTGATAGAGAAGTTTCGTGCCAAAGCATCTAAGGCATCAATGGCACAATCGCTCATCAAGAAACTCGATAAGACCGTTAGGATTGAGGTCGATGAAGACGATAATTCAGTGATGAGTGTGTCATTCCCAACATCGGTTACCCCAGGGAGAGTAGTCATAGAAGCGGAGAATGTTTCTAAAAGCTACGGAAGCAAACACGTACTGAAAGACATCTCTTTATTAATTGAACGCGGAAGCAAGATCGCTTTCGTGGGACAAAACGGACAAGGGAAGTCCACCTTAATAAAGGCTATTGTCAACGAATTTGACTACGAAGGCACAATAAAGTTAGGACACAACGTGCAGCTCGGTTACTTTGCTCAAAACCAAGCCGACTACCTCAACGGAGAAATCACACTATTAGAGACGATGGAGAATGCAGCAACAGACAGCAACCGCTCTAAAGTACGCGATATGTTGGGTGCTTTTCTCTTCAGAGGTGACGATGTACACAAGAAGGTTAAGGTCCTCTCAGGAGGAGAACGCAATAGATTGGCGCTTTGCAAAATGCTCCTTCAACCCATAAACGTACTAGTAATGGACGAACCGACCAACCACCTAGACATCAAGTCCAAGAATGTGCTCAAGGCAGCTTTGCGTAACTTTGAAGGGACGTTATTAGTCGTTTCTCACGATAGGGACTTCCTCCAAGGCTTATCTAGCGTGGTGTATGAGTTCAAAGACCAGAAGATCAATGAGTACTTAGGAGACATCAACTACTATCTAGAACAACGAAAACTCGACAACATGCGAGAGATTGAAAAGAAAGAAGTAGTACAGAAAGTGCAACCCAAACAAGAAAAGAACCTTTCGTTTGAAGAGCAAAAACAAAAGAAAGCCCTCCAAAACAAGTTGAGCAAAGTAGAGAGCAACATCCAACAACTCGAAAAACAAATCGTACAAGACGACCTCAAATTGGCACAAAACTATGAGAAGTTAATGAATGACTCGTCGTTCTTTACCGCTTATGAGAACAAAAAGAAGGAACTAGAACAGCTCCTCCAAGACTGGGAAGCGATACATTTAGAGTTAGAATAAACACTTTATAAAGCCTCTTGCTACGGATTCTTAGTGGGCATTCGCAGCAAACTACGCCTGTGCTTTATTAGATTGTCACCTAATTTCAGTAACTTTAGGCTTTGTTTTAAAAGCTGTTTTACCAATACATAACCTACATATACTATGTCAAAGATCCTTATCGTAGAAGACGAAGCAACGATTCGTAGAGTACTTGTCAAAATACTATTAGAAGAAAACGAAGCCTACCAAATCGACGAAGCCGTCGACGGACTCGAAGCTTTAGACAAGATCAAGAAAGAAGACTATGACCTGGTGCTTTGCGATATCAAAATGCCTAAGCTTGACGGTATAGAACTTCTCGAAGCCGTAAAGAAAACCAAGCCAGAAACCCCGATGATTATGATTTCCGGTCACGGTGATCTTGAGACAGCGGTACAGTCTATGCGCTTAGGAGCCTTTGATTACATCTCTAAACCACCTGATCTGAATCGCTTGCTTACGGCGGTCAGAAACGCATTAGACAAGAAACAACTCATTACTGAGAACAAGATCCTAAAGCGAAAAGTGAGCAAAAACTACGAGATGATTGGCGAAAGCCAACCCATACATCACATCAGAGAAGTGATAGAAAAAGTAGCCCCCACCGATGCCCGCGTACTCATCACAGGCGCCAACGGAACCGGAAAGGAGCTCGTCGCGCATTGGTTGCACGAGAAGAGCGAACGCCTTGCAGCGCCATTTGTCGAAGTAAACTGCGCAGCAATCCCTTCAGAACTCATCGAGAGCGAACTCTTCGGACACGTCAAAGGAGCCTTTACCTCGGCAGTAAAAGACAGAGCGGGCAAGTTTGAAGCCGCGCACAACGGCACCTTGTTCTTAGACGAAATAGGAGATATGACCCTATCGGCACAGGCAAAAGTGCTCAGGGCTTTGCAAGAAAACACCATCTCAAGAGTGGGTGCTGACAAAGACATTAAGGTGAACGTAAGAGTTCTTGCCGCAACCAACAAAGACCTCAAAAAGGAAATCGAGCAAGGACGCTTCAGAGAAGACCTCTACCACAGGCTTGCGGTGATCCTAATTCACGTGCCGGCGCTCAACGACAGACGCGATGACATTCCGTTATTGATAGAACATTTTGCAGCAAAGATTGCCTCTGAACAGGGCAATGCTAAGAAAGAGTTTTCGCCCAATGCCGTAGCACTGCTCAAAGACCTCGACTGGACCGGAAACATCAGAGAGCTCAGAAATGTAGTAGAAAGGTTGATTATCTTAGGAGATCAAGTGATATCTGAAGACGACGTAAAGAAGTTTGCCAACAAATAACCCCGATTAGTTGCGGGTATCTTCGCCCCAAAGCAGTTTCTTGCGCAGGGTATTCAAGAAGGTATTGTCTTTAAACGAAATCATATTGATGTCAAAAGGCTTCTTCTTGATGGTGAGTTCGTTCTCATTAGATATGGTGAAAATCCGAGAATCTAACGAAATCAGATACTGCTCCTCTCTACCCGATACCTTGAGTTTAATCTCCGTCCCCTGCGGAATAACGATAGGTCTAGAGTTTAGGTTGTGAGGCGCAATAGGCGTGATGATTAGGCTTTTAGACTCAGGCAGCAATACCGGACCCCCACAACTCAAGGAGTAACCCGTAGAGCCCGTAGGTGTTGAGATAATCAAGCCGTCAGCCCAGTATGAATTCAGGTATTCGCCGTCTAAATAGGTCTCAATCACAATCATCGAAGTGGTGTCTTTTCTGTTGATGCTCACTTCATTCAGCGCAAAGCTGATGTCTTCTAACTCGGGAATGTTGATGGATGTTTCTAGACCCAAAACCGTACGGTTAGAGAGTGTGTATTCTTTTTTGAATACCAACTCAAGGTAGTGCAGCACACTTTCCTTGGGGATGCTCGCCAAGAAACCCAATCGCCCGGCATTAATTCCCAATATCGGAATGCCAGAATCGCGGACAAAAGTAGCAGCTCTAAGTATCGTCCCATCCCCACCGATGCTAATAAAAGCATCATACGAAGCGTCTAGGTCTTCGTATGTCGAAAAGGTAGCCGTCTCAAAAGGCTTTTGCGCACAGATAAGTTGGTAAAAGTTTTTCTCAAAGATGACTTCAATGCTCTTTTCTTTAGCGAATGAGCGTATCTCAGACAAGATACTGTCGTAGTTGGATTCGTAATATTGTCCGTAAACGGCTATTTTCATAAGTTGCTAAATGTTGAGGTATTTCTCGATATAGTTGAGTCTTTCTTTAAGACTTTGGATGTAGGTGTCTTCAGCGTGCTCAGATATAATCTCATAACCGTAGCGTCTAAAGCTTTGTAGGAGTTCGTTTAGGTTGTCTGCATTTACCTTTATATACACCTGAATCATGTCGTCAATAGTGGTGACAAACATCCCCAAGAGTTTATAACTGCTGTTCTCTACGATCTGAGCAATCTCACTAGCGGAGTATTGTGAAGTGTTTTTCTCGAGTACGATAATTCCGCCTGGCTCTCTTAAGAATGAGGTTTGATTTAGAATCTGAACCACATCAAACAGTCTGTAGTAACCTATATAGGCATTGTCTTGGCTCAACACAGGCATGATATCTGTTTCATTCTGTGCGAATTTCTCAATGACCTCAAGCCAGTTTGCTTTCTCTCTGACAAAAAAAGATTCTAAAACATACCTGTAGGCATTGATGCTTTTGTCAGCCTCTAAGGTATATGCGTCATCAGCAGAGAGGCAGCCGAGATACACACCGTCTTCAGTAACCGGAAAATGCGAGAAGCCATTGCGGTCAAAAAATCCTTGGACTGACAAAATGCTTTCGTCTATCCTTAAAGGATGCAGTTGCGTGTTGATATAGGTATCAGTAGTTGTCATAAGAACAAATTTACGAAAAATGTAGTGATGCAACTGCCTCTTAGCACTGATATTTTTGTTGCGGAGGTAATCAGCTGGGGTATAAAACGCAAAAACGGAAGAAGAATTGTTACATTCTACTTCCGTTTTGTACTCGAGGCGGGAATTGAACCCGCACAAGCATTACTGCTTACAGGATTTTAAGTCCTGCGTGTCTACCAATTCCACCACTCGAGCTTGGAAAGACTTCCCAAAATTTCAGAGCGAAAAACGGGGCTCGAACCCGCGACCTCAACCTTGGCAAGGTTGCGCTCTACCAGCTGAGCTATTTTCGCATTTCCATAAACAACACAAAGAGACTTTGATTATGTTTTCGGTCTGCAAATGTAATATATTTCTCAGAACTTCCAAGGGGTTTTCAAAAAATATTTTAGGCTTTAAATTTAACGCATTGCATAAACCAAGCGTTTGTCAAAAAATACTATCTTTGTGTGTTAATCAATTATGAATTTCTACATCTGGATTCACTTCCAGATTATATATAAAAAGAAAGCTAAGATATGGCATGTACAGGTTGTTCAACCGATAACGGCACTAATCCTCCAAAGGGATGTCAGAGCCACGGGAGCTGCGGGACAGACTCTTGTAATAAACTGACGGTATTTGACTGGTTGTCAAATATGTCAATAGTAACTGAACCTAAGTTTGATGTAGTTGAAGTTAGGTTTAAGAATTCACGCAAAGAATTTTTCAGAAATGCGGATAATATTTCGCTAAACATAGGTGATGTCATCGCAACAGAGGCATCTTCAGGTCATGATATAGGAGTGATTACCCTTACGGGTGAATTGGTGAAAACACAAATGAAGAAAAAAGGTGCCGGCCCCAAAGACCAGCTGCCTAAAGTCTATCGCAAAGCCAACCAAAAAGATATCGATGTCTGGACAGAATACCGTCTGAAAGAAGATAGAATTCAAGTAAGAGCCAGAGAAATGGCGATGTATTTGAAGTTAGAGATGAAGATCTCTGACGTTGAGTTTCAAGGCGATGGTTCTAAGGTAATCTTCTATTATACCGCTAGCGAAAGAGTCGATTTCCGTCAGCTGATCAAAGATTTTGCGCAGGAGTTTAGAACTAAAATTGAGATGAAGCAAATCGGTTTCCGTCAAGAAGCTTCTCGTTTAGGAGGGATCGGCTCTTGCGGCAGAGAACTCTGTTGTTCTACATGGCTCACTGATTTTAGAAGTGTAAACACATCGGCTGCTAGGTACCAGCAACTGAGTTTAAATCCTCAAAAACTAGCAGGACAGTGCGGAAAATTGAAGTGTTGTCTCAACTATGAGCTCGATACCTATATCGATGCACTGAAGAATTTTCCCAATACAGACACGTTGCTGAAGACTGAAAAAGGCGATGCGCTTTGTCAGAAAATAGATATATTTAAGGAAGTAATGTGGTTTGCCTATAAAGAGAATGTTGCGCATTGGCACGTGCTTTCAACCCAAAAGGTGAGAGAGATCGTTGAGATGAATAAAAAGGGGAGCAAGGCTGCTTCGTTAGAAGACTACGCAGAAGAGATCGTAGACCATAGCGAAAAAGAACTCAAAGACATGGTCGGCAAAGAGAGTCTTACTAGGTTTGACACTCCGAAAAACAATAGAAATAACAGGAAAAAACCAAATAGAAACAAGACGAGTGTTAAGACCAGCGCTAAACCTAATAACCCTGTTAAGCCTACTAACACTGCTAATACCAACAAGAATAGGCCACGTAAAAACCAACCCAGAAAGAATGAAGACTAGTCTTAAATTTTCCTTTTTTTCAGTACTTTTGTTTGTTTTTACATCTTGTGACAGCAAGCAGGTTTTTGATTCCTATACTTCAGTTGGCAAGTCTTGGCACAAAGACAATGTGGTCAGTTTTGAGTTTGAAGCCAAGGATACGCTTGCGAACTACAATATGTTTTTGAACTTAAGAGCCAATAACGATTATCCGTTTAGCAATATCTTCTTGATCGCCTCTATCGAGAGTCCAGACAATACGATTAAAGTCGATACGTTAGAATATAGTATGGCTGCTCCTGACGGAAGAATGCTCGGGAACGGCTTTTCAGACATCAAAGAAAGCAAGTTGTGGTATAAGGAAAACTATCGTTTTACGCAGCTTGGCACGCATAACATAAAAATAGAACAAGCCCAACGAGCAAGAGGTAAGATTGAAGGTGTAGAGGAGCTTGAAGGTGTTTTGGATGTTGGATTTAGAATTGAAAAGGCAAACTAAGACATGGCTAAAAAACAAAAAACTGCCCCTAATTTCTCAAAATACTTAAAGTGGTTTTGGCTTTCCTTTGCGGGAGTGCTCACCACTATTGTGTTGATTTTCTTGCTGGCATCTGTGGGTGCTTTTGGTGAGATGCCTTCGTTTGAAGAGTTAGAGAATCCCTCGTCTAACTTAGCGTCAGAGATCATCTCTGCCGATGGCAAGACCATAGGTAAATTATACCTAGACGAAAACAGATCGCCTATTCGCTATGAAGACTTGCCGCAGGATCTTGTGAATGCACTTGTCGCCACTGAAGACGAGCGTTTTTATAACCACTCAGGTATTGATGCAAGAGGAACCATCAGAGCCGCAGTGTTTCTAGGAGGCAAAGGAGGAGCAAGTACCATTAGCCAGCAATTGGCAAAGTTGCTTTTTCACGAAGAGGGTTCTAAAAATATTTCTGAGCGTATGCTCCAGAAATTCAAAGAGTGGATTATAGCCGTACGCCTAGAAAAACAATACACTAAAGAAGAGATTATTGCCATGTATTTCAATAAAGTTGATTTTGTCAATAATGCTGCGGGTATCCGTTCTGCTTCGCGAATCTATTTCTCAAAAGAACCTAAAGAATTAGCTAAAGAAGAATGTGCCGTACTTGTGGGGATGCTTAAAAACCCTTCGCTATTCAACCCCAGAAGAAGACTAGAGCTAGTCACTAATCGCAGAAACACGGTGCTGAGTCAAATGCAGAAGAATGACTTTGTGTCTAAAGCGGAAAGAGATTCACTTCAAGAATTACCTCTAACACTAAGATATTCACCTGAATCACATAACGAAGGTATCGCTACTTATTTTAGAGAGTACCTTAGAGAGTATATGCGCGGTTGGATCAAAGACAACCCAAAACCAGACGGCAGCCATCACAACATGTATAGAGATGGACTGAAGATTTATACCACTATAGACTCCAGAATGCAGTTTTATGCAGAAGAGGCGGTAGAGGCGCATTTGTCAAACTTGCAGGAAGAGTTTTTCAATCAATTCAAAGACCGTAAAAATGCTCCTTTTGTAGACCTATCTGACGAACAGACCGATAGGATATTACTCAGAGCTATGAAAGACTCCGAGCGTTGGAGGCTAATGAAAGCCCAAGGGAAATCAGAAGAAGACATCAAAAAGTCATTTAACGTCAAAACAGAAATGACCTTATTTACTTGGAAGGGAGACAAAGATACACTGATGACACCTATTGATTCAATCAGGTACTACAAGCATTTCTTGCGCACAGGAATGATTTCTGTAGAGCCGCAAACAGGACATATCAAAACTTGGGTAGGAGGAATCAATCACAAATACTTCAAATACGACCATGCCAAGCAAGGAGCTAGACAAGTGGGTTCTACCTTTAAACCCTTTGTTTATGTAACGGCGATGGAACAACTTCATAAATCACCCTGCGATAGCATACTCGATGCACCTTTTACTATACCAAGAGGAAAATGGGGCGTCTCTGCAGATTGGTCGCCAAAAAACGCCTCTAACAAACACATCGGGATGACCACGCTAGAAAGAGCATTGGCGAATTCGATAAATACCGTTTCTGCCAAACTTATGGATATGGTAGGGCCTAGAGCTGTGATTGATATGACGCATAAGCTGGGTGTGAGCGCAGAAATTCCTGAACAGGTTTCTATCTCTTTAGGAGCAGTTGAAATCACCGTTCACGATATGGTTGCGGCCTATAGTACGTTTGCCAATCAAGGGGTATATATAAAACCGCAAGCTATTCTGAGAATAGAAGACAAGAACGGGAAAGTTCTTTTTGAGAACAGACCAGAACCCAAAGACGTACTCAGCAAAGATGTGTCTTATGCCGCTATAAAACTGCTTGAAGGCGTTACGAGTGGAGGTAGTGGTGCCCGACTCAAAACCACCGGTTCAGGGGGACCTGCCTATAAAAGAGTAACCGGACACCCATGGGCTTTCACCAATGCAATTGCAGGTAAAACCGGAACGACTCAAAATCAATCAGACGGTTGGTTTATGGGTATGGTACCTAACTTAGTAACGGGGGTTTGGGTAGGTAACGAAGACAGAGCAGCCCATTTCAGAGGGATAACTTACGGACAAGGAGCTACGATGGCACTACCTATTTGGGCGATTTACATGAAGAAATGTTATGCTGACCAGACGCTAGATGTCTCTAAAAAGGAGTTTGAAAAACCAGAGAACCTCAGTGACTGGGTAGATTGCTATAGGTCTTCAAGAGATTCTCTGAGCATTGATACCAATACCGATGAGTTTGGATTCTAAAAAGAAAACTACAAAATAATGGCTTGGATTTATTTGGTTATTGCCGGTTTATGTGAAGTGGCATTTGCAGCTTGTTTGGGCAAGGCAAACGAGAGTTCTGGAGCAGAGGCTACCTATTGGTTGGGCGGCTTCTTAGGTTTTTTGACCGTGAGTATGTTTCTGTTATACAAAGCGACACAGGTTCTGCCTATCGGGACGGCTTATGCAGTATGGACAGGCATCGGAGCTGTGGGGACAGTATTGGTGGGGATATTTATATTTAAAGAACCCATAACTTTCTGGAGAGTGTTTTTTATCTCAACGCTTATCGCTTCTATTATTGGGTTAAAATCAGTTTCTTAAGAAGCTGATTTTACTTCCTTACTTCTCTTGATCAAATAGAATCCTAGAATAATAAACGGAATACTAAGCCATTGACCTGTTGATAGCAGCGGGTCAGCACCTTCAAATCCGCCTTGACTTTCTTTGATGAATTCTGCAAAGAATCGTATTGACCACAGTAAAATCATAAATACCCCAAAGAGATAGCCTTGTTTGAGTCTTGCATTGGTTTTCCAGTATAGATAAAAAAGTATGGCGAATACCATTACATAGCCCAATGCTTCATAGAGTTGCACGGGGTGTTTTGGGCTAATGCTATCTATTAGTGGGGCAAATTCAGGATTGTTAATCGCAGCGCTATAGGCTTGTTTATAGTTTGCTATTCCTGTCTCTTGCGTGATTTGATAATGACTGTATTCATCTTGGATGAATTTTATTCCGAGCGGAGATGTTGTTGCTCTACCTAAAATCTCGGAATTTATAAAGTTTCCGATTCGGATAAAAATCGCGCCTAAACTCACTGAAAGCACTACTCGATCCAGCACCCAAAGTATAGGTTTCTTAATGATATTTCTGCTGTAATAAAACATGGCAATGATAATTCCTATTGCCGCTCCGTGGCTAGCGAGCCCTGAGAAACCAGTAAACTCAAACTCCGGATTAGTGCGTATAGGCAAGAAGACACTCAAGAAGTCTTCTCTAAATAACTCTGATTGATAGAAAATTACGTGCCCTAATCTTGCGCCAAACATGGTGGCGATTATGGTATAAAAGAAGAGTGAGTCTAATTTATCAAGCGATTCTCCCTCGCGGATAAATATTTTTTTCATCACATAAAAACCTAAAGCAAAGGCAACTACCCACATTAGGCTATAATACCTAATCATAAAAAAACCTAAATCGATTCCTTCTGAGGGATTCCAAATCATAGTCAAAGCCTGTGTCATATGTGAAAATTTAAAAGGTAAAGGTAAAAATTTGTGCTGATTTTAAAATTTATTTGGCTAATATTTAACCGCTAATTCAAAATAAAGTGTAATTTTAGACCTTTAAATATTAGAATATTATTTTATTAGCTTATGGCATCAATAACCCTTAAAGGCAATCCTTTTCATACAATAGGCAACCTGCCCAAAACCGGAACTCAAGCACCTGATTTTTCATTGATAAAAACTGATTTATCACCGGCAAGTAGTGCCGATTTTAAAGGCAACAGGTTGGTTTTGAATATATTCCCGAGTATAGATACGCCCACTTGTGCTGCGTCAGTTAGAGCTTTTAACCAGAAAGCAGCTGCTTTAGACAATACAAAAGTCTTGTGTATTTCTAGAGATTTGCCCTTTGCGCAAGCTCGTTTTTGTGGAGCTGAAAACTTAGATAATGTGATCACTTTATCAGATTTTGACAGCGGAAACTTCGGTCGTGATTACGGATTGACAATTGCTGACGGACCGCTCAAAGGATTGCACTCAAGAGCTATAGTTGTGATTGATGAGAACGGAAAAGTGATTTATACTGAACAAATTGGTGAAATTGCAGACGAACCCAACTACGAAAAAGCATTAGCAGTTTTATAAAAAATAATATACAATTTAAAAATAATGAAAAAAGACAATTCGTTTGTTACGGGCAGAATTAAAAGTGTAAAATATGCCGTAGTAGGTGCTTATAAACTAATTACCACTGAACACAGCGTCATGGTTCAGTTCTCAGTAGGGATACTTATCACCATTCTAGGTTTCGTTTTTGATATCACTAAAACAGAGTGGATGTTCCAGACGATGGCTATCGGTATGGTTCTGTCAACAGAAGGAATCAATACAGCTGTTGAAAAAATTGCCGATTTCATCCATCCAGAATTTCACACTAGAATAGGCTTTATTAAAGATATTGCAGCTGGTGCCGTAACTTTTGCAGCACTAACGGCTTTTACTGTTGGAGCAATTATTTATGTGCCTTATTTCAAGGCAATACTGTAATATTATTGCTAGAAGCGAGGTCTTAACAAACCTATCTCTGAAATCCTGAATAAAATTCCTATTTTTGCTTAAATTAAATTTAGATGGCAAAAAAAGTCAAAAAAGAAACTAAATCACCTGGAAATCAGATAGAAAAGAAGCCGTTTTGGAATCCTAGAAACAAGATGTTTGTGGGCGCTATCTTCGTGTTGTTTTCAGTCGCGCTGCTTCTGAGCTTCGCGTCTTATTATATATACGGAGCGGCAGATCAAAGTACACTTTCAGATTTTGTAGATAGAAGCGAAAAAGCCAATAATTGGTTGGGTAAATTTGGTGCCTTTTTAGGGAATTTATTTCTTTACCAAGGTTTTGGAGCTGCTTCTTTCTTGTTTGTGCGCTTGTTTTTTATCACAGGTACTTATTTAATTTTAGATTTAAGCATTTCAAAGCTCAAGAAGACTTGGTTTTGGGATTTGTTTGCTATTGTAGTGCTTTCTGTTTTACTCGGATTTTTTCATGAGCAACTACCTGAGCTAGGAGGTGTTGTCGGGTTTGAAATCAATGCATACTTACAAGACTTTATCGGTAAAGCGGGTACTATACTTGTATTGGTGTTGGGTATTGTCATTTATCTTATTTTCAAAATAAGAATTTCTCCAGACGCCATAAGAGCCTTTGTCAAAAAACATAAAAAGGAGGTTTCTGAAGATATGCAACAAGCCGTAGATCAACAAAAGGAAGCTGAATTAAAGGCGCAAGCTATACATTCTTCAGAAGTTTCTGACCTTAATCCTAAGCCTATTGAGCGCGAAGATGAAGACTTCGGCGAACTCACGCTTAAAACCGTAGCTGAACCCAAGCAGCAGAAGATTGATGAAGATGCACCTACCATTTCTAACCCATCAACCATTCAGTTGTCTACTGAAATTCCCCCAAAAGTAAAAGAAGTTGAAAAGCCTGTGTCAACCATAGAAAGCACCGATGACTTTGTGGTTGAGATGTTTGAGGAAGATACCATTGAGGTAAATGCTGCAAGAAAACTCGTGGAAGACTTTGGTGAATTTGACCCAACTTTAGATCTTTCTAAATACCAGTTTCCTACTATTGACTTGTTGAAAGACTACAAGACAAGCGGTATTACTATCAATCAAGAAGAGTTAGAAGCCAATAAAAATAGAATTGTAGATACACTTAAGAACT
The DNA here is from genome assembly GCA_035515135.1 of Flavobacterium sp. Lineage (GTDB taxonomy): Bacteria > Bacteroidota > Bacteroidia > Flavobacteriales > Flavobacteriaceae > Flavobacterium. Next base: position 144,794 of record DATJBW010000013.1, on the reverse strand, counting down.
ACAAGATTGAGATTGCACAGATCAAAGCAACTGTAGGACCTACGGTGACGCTGTATGAAATTGTTCCAGAAGCAGGGGTGCGTATTTCAAAAATCAAAAACTTAGAAGACGATATCGCCCTATCTCTTTCGGCACTGGGCATTCGTATTATTGCACCAATTCCCGGAAAAGGCACCATTGGTATTGAGGTGCCAAACCAGAACCCGGCAATTGTGCCGATGCGCTCAGTGATTAGCTCAGCTAAATTTCAAAATGCAGAGATGGAACTCCCGATAGCTTTAGGAAAAACCATTTCTAATGAAACCTTTGTGGTTGACTTGGCCAAGATGCCGCATATGCTTATGGCAGGAGCTACAGGACAAGGTAAATCAGTGGGACTAAACGCGGTGTTAACTTCTTTGTTATACAAAAAACACCCCGCTGAAGTGAAGTTTGTTTTAGTCGATCCGAAAAAAGTAGAGTTGACACTTTTTAATAAAATCGAAAGACATTATCTCGCCAAACTCCCTGATTCTGGAGAGGCGATTATAACAGACAACACCAAGGTAATTCACACGCTAAATTCACTTTGTATTGAGATGGATAACCGTTATGAATTGCTCAAAGACGCATCGGTACGAAACATCAAAGAATACAACGTAAAGTTCAAAAACCGCTCTTTAAATCCTGAGCTCGGACATCGCTTCTTGCCTTACATAGTGCTTGTGGTGGATGAGTTTGCAGATTTGATTATGACTGCCGGAAAAGAGGTGGAAACGCCTATTGCCCGATTGGCACAGCTTGCGCGCGCCATTGGCATTCACCTAATTATCGCCACGCAACGACCATCGGTCAACGTTATTACAGGTATTATCAAAGCTAACTTCCCGGCAAGAATCGCCTTTAGGGTGACTTCAAAGATTGACTCAAGAACCATCCTAGATAGTCAAGGTGCAGACCAGCTTATCGGAAGAGGAGATATGCTATATACTCAAGGAAATGACCTGACCAGAGTGCAATGTGCTTTTGTGGATACGCCAGAGGTTGAGAAGATTTGTGAGTTTATCGGCAATCAAAAAGGTTATTCAGATGCCTATCTATTGCCTGAATACGTAGGTGAGGAAAGTGGCATAAGTCTTGATAATAATATTTCAGATAGAGATCCTTTGTTTAAAGACGCTGCAGAGGTTGTGATTACGGCTCAGCAGGGTTCTACTTCTTTGATTCAAAGAAAATTAAAATTAGGATACAACCGAGCAGGAAGACTGATCGATCAGCTAGAAGCAGCAGGGATTGTAGGTCAGTTTGAAGGAAGTAAAGCAAGAGCTGTACTTATACCTGATTTGGCCGCTCTAGAAATATTTTTAAACAACGAGCAAAACTCCCACTAAAATGCGACTCATAAGCACTTTTCTACTTATTCTAATTTCAACTCTTACTTACGCACAAGAAGCTCAAAAAGCAAAAAAGCTTTTGGATGAAGTTTCTACTAAAGTGGGTTCGTATAACAACATTTCAATCGAATATAGATATACCATTAAAAACATTAAAGAAAACATCTCGCAAGACAGTAGAGGCGAGGTGATAATCAAGGGTGATAAATATGTGTCAAACTTCTTGGGAACTACTGAAATGTTTGATGGAGCAAAAAAATACACCATCATTCCTGAAGACGAAGAGATAACCATTGAGCGGTATAACCCAAAAAAAGACAATGTATTTTCTCCTTCAAAAGTATTGACTTTCTATACCAAAGGATATACTTATAGTTGGGATAAATTGCTGTTGATCTCAGGCAAGAGAGTACAATTTGTAAAACTCGTACCGACAGATCATAAAAGCGAAACCAAAGAAATACTTCTGGGTATTGATAGCTTGACCAAAAATATCTATCAAATTATACAAGTGAGCAAAGACGGTACGCGTTCAGAGTTAAGTATTATTTCTTTCAAGACAAACCAAGCTTTGTCAGAAAATCACTTTATCTTTGTTGAGAATAAATATCCAAATTATTACATCAATAGACTGGACTGATTTTTTGTAAGTGAAAATAATTGACAGATATATTCTAACAAGCTTTCTGAGTACATTTACAACCGTATTTGTAATCCTATTCTTTATCTTTATTTTATATGCCTTATGGCTCTTTATCCCTGACTTAGCGGGTAAAGGTCTAGAGATTTGGCTTGTGGTCAAATTCCTGTCTTATGTGATGCCTACACTTATTCCGGTGATTATGCCACTCACTATTTTGTTAGCAGCGATTATGACTTTTGGTGCTTTTGGTGAGAATTATGAGTTTGCAGCCATGAAATCAGCTGGATTATCACTTAGAAGAATTTCTAAAAGTCTACTCTTTTTTATCGTACTGCTCTCAGGGTTCACCTTTTTTATTGCCAATGATGTGATTCCGTACTCTAAATACAAGGTGAGTAACTTTAGGGCCAACCTAAAAGAAAAGCCTTCGATGGCCATTATAGCGGGTCAATTTAGCGAAGTGGGTATTTATAACATCAAAGTTGATAAGAAAAGCGGCAAAGACGATAGACAGCTAGAAGGTGTTATCATCCATAAAAGAACAAAATACGGCAAGAATACTACCGTTACCAAAGCCAAAAGTGGCGAGCTTATCAGTAAAGAAAACTCTAATATACTGCAACTTGTCTTGTATGACGGACACCACTATGAAGATATTATCTCAACCAAAATAGAAGATAGAAACAAAAAGCAATTTGCTAAAGCAGATTTTGAGAAGTATATTATCAACATGGATCTATCGGGCTTGCTCAATATTGACTTAGACTCAAGCAACGAAAACGAATCTAATGATTTGTTGAATGCTTCAGAACTAGTCTATACTATTGATTCACTGAAAGTTGCTTTGAAGAAAGAACAAAAATCCTATATAGATAACACCCACTACAGAACCTCATCAGCTTTTCAGGCTAACAAAGAAACTAGACTGATCAAAAACCCCTCAGATCAGAAGGTTAGCGCTATCGCTTTTGAAGCAGAGAATATAATAGATATAGTGCCCTCTGAACAAAAAGCATTGATATTTGAAGCCGCTTATAACAATCTTTTGGGCTCAAAATATAACGTGTCTGAAAGTAGATATAACTTAGAATACCAAGATAAAAACCTAAAATCACATCAATTTGCGTTACACGAAAAATTTGCAATTGCGTATTCGTGTTTATTGATGTTCTTTATCGGAGCGCCATTAGGGGCTATCATCCGCAAAGGAGGCTTCGGTATGCCGATTGTCTTTGCCATGATTATTTATGTGGCTTTTCACTTTACTTCAACGTTTGGAAGAAAAATAGCGCAAGACGGAACCTTAGATGCTTTTTTAGGAGCTTGGGGCTCGGCTATTGTACTCACGCCTTTGGCCGTTTTACTTACCTATAGGGCAACCAATGACAAGGGAATGAGTGTCGATAAACTGACGGTGCCTATTCAAGATTTTTTCAAAAAAATATTCAAAACAAAAAATAAAACAGAACATGTCTAATACCAAAACACAACTCAACACTATAGAAGAAGCTATTGAAGACATCCGCAAAGGAAAGGTCATTGTTGTGGTTGATGACGAAGACAGAGAAAACGAAGGTGATTTTATTGCCGCTGCAGAATTAGTAACACCAGAGATGATTAACTTTATGGTTACGCACGGCAGGGGCCTCGTATGTGTGCCCATTACTGAAAACAGAGCAAAAGAGCTTGATCTAAAACTAATGGTTGACAACAATACCGTATTGCACCAAACTGCTTTTACAGTATCAGTAGACCTTATCGGACAGGGATGTACTACGGGTATATCCGTTCATGACCGCTCAAAGACTATCAAAGCTATTACCGACGAAAACACAAAACCAGAAGACCTAGGAAGACCAGGACATATTTTTCCGTTAGTTGCCAAAAAAGGTGGCGTGCTAAGACGTACCGGACACACAGAAGCTTCTATTGACTTATCGCGTTTGGCTGGACTAAAACCCATGGGGATTCTTGTCGAGATCTTAAATGAAGATGGATCGATGGCAAGGTTGCCACAGCTGATGAAGGTTGCAGAAAAGTTTGATTTGAAAATTATTTCTATAGAGGATCTAGTGGCTTATAGAATGAAACATGACAGTCTTATTTCTAAAAAAGAAGACTTTATGATAACGACAAGATTCGGAGATTTCAGACTGAGGTCTTATTTGCAAAAAACAAACAAACAAGTGCATATTGCTTTGACTAAAGGCAATTGGAATAATGACCAGCCGATACTCACCAGAATCAATTCGACACTTGTGAACAATGATATTTTGGGTACGCTTACCAATAACCCGGATGAGAAATTAGCCAAGATGTTTGAGGTAATTGGCAGAGAAGAAAAGGCTGCAGTGATTTTTATCAACCAAGAGTTGCAATCACTCAATTTATTGACGCGTTTAGTAGAGTTCAGAGAATTGCAAGAACAAGGAAAGATGAGAGCGCCAAAAGTGCCGATGGATTCTAAAGACTTTGGTATTGGAGCGCAAATTCTTCACGATTTGAATATTTCAAAAATAAAATTGTTGTCAAATTCTGAACAAACCAAAAGAGTAGGTATGGTGGGTTACGGATTAGAAATAATAGAATACGTAAGTTACTAAAATCTGTAAACCGAATAAAACTAATAAGTGATGAAGGTAGCGGTGGTCATGGGAGGCTATTCTGGAGAATGTGTGATTTCTCTTAAAAGCGGTCAGCTTATCCTCGATAAGTTAGATAGGAATAAGTATGAGGTTTTTGAGGTGCACATCCTGAATGAGGGTTGGTTTTTAATAGACAAGGATAAAAAACATCCACTTGACCGCGGTAGTTTTTCTGCGAAAACCCAAGATAGACATATTTTATTTGATGTAATTGTCAATACCATTCACGGAACACCTGGAGAAGATGGATTGCTACAAGCCTATTGGAAACTCATCGGAATTCCGTTTACAGGTTGTGACTTCTATCAATCTGCCTTGACTTTTAACAAAAGAGACACCTTGTCTGTTTTAGCTAAATTCGAAATCCCTAAAGCTGATTCGGTTTATGTGACCAAAGGAGAGAAACTCGACAAACATACAATCATTCAACAACTCGGACTCCCTTTATTTGTCAAAGCCAACCGCTCCGGAAGTAGCCTAGGCGTGTCTAAAGTAAAATCAGCAGCAGAATTTGACCAAGCGCTTATAGCTGCTTTTGGGGTAGATGACCAAGTGTTGATTGAGTCCTTCTTAGAGGGAAGAGAAATATCTGTAGGCGTGCTCAAACTCAACGGGAAGACGACTGTTTTGGGCTATACTGAGATTATTCCTCAAAATGAATTCTTTGATTATCAATCAAAATATTCAGGTAAATCAGAAGAGATTACACCCGCAGATATCGATAATCAGACACAGAAAAACATAGATCGAATATCCACTAAAATCTATGACACCTTAGATATGACAGGTTTCTCGCGAATTGACTACATGGTCAAGGATTCGATTCCGTATTTTATAGAGATCAATACCAATCCAGGTTTGTCTTTACAGAGTATTTTTCCGCAACAAGTAACGCACAAAGGACTTGACTTTACAGATCTGTTAGATTCTGAAATCAACTTGGCGCTGCATAGAAATCAAAAATAAGAGCTTAGCTTTGTGATGCTATAACTAATAATGATAAAGATATGAGAAGAGCAGTTTTCCCTGGTTCTTTTGACCCAATTACCCTCGGACACTATGATATTATCAAAAGAGGTGTTTCTTTGTTTGACGAAGTAATTGTTGCTATTGGAGTCAACGCCTCAAAAAATTATATGTTTACTTTAGAAGAGCGAGAGCATTTCATCAAAGAGGCTTTCAAAGGCGATCCAAAGATAAGAGTAGTGACATATGAAGGACTTACCATTGATCTATGCAAGAGATTAGACAGTGATTTTATTCTGAGAGGACTCAGAAATCCGGCCGACTTTGAATTTGAAAAAGCAATTGCACATACTAACAGAACTTTGTCTAAAATAGAAACGGTTTTCTTGCTCACCGCTGCAAGTACTTCTTTTATAAGCTCAAGTATCGTAAGAGATGTGATTAGAAACGGAGGTGATTATAAACAATTAGTGCCAGAATCAGTTGTGTTAAAGAAGTGATTTTACTCATTTAAATTATTGTAGTATTCTGTTTTTGTATATATTAGCCGTTATTTTATATAAACAAACTAACAAAAACTGATAATGAATACAAAAATATTCAAATCTCTTATAGGTGGTGGGCTTTTTGCAATGGCAGCTTTTTCTGTGAATGCACAACAGAAACCTATAATCTTCGGACAAGAAGTTCATTCTGTAACTCCAGAGGGAAAAATAAGATGTGCTGCAACAGAATACAATAAATACGTATTCGAGAACTTCGCAGCTGATGCAATTCAAGAGGAGTCGCCAACCCAATACAGAAATGTCGCCAACACTAACCAAGTACTGACAATGCCTGTGGTTGTTCACGTGATTCATAACGGCCAATCTGTAGGAGTAGGTCCGAATATTGCTGACGGCCAAGTTTTTTCTCAGATTACTGTGTTGAATCAAGATTTCAGTAAAATGGCTGGAACTCCTGGATATAACACTGATCCTGTGGGTGCAAATACTGAAGTTCAGTTTTGTTTGGCGCAGACTGACCCCAACGGGAACCTAACCAACGGTATCAATAGAGTTAATCTAGGTGCAACTTCATGGAATACAGAAACCCAAATTAGAAATCAAATTCAAGCTGTGGTACAATGGGATCCTACGAGATATTACAATATTTATGTAGTGAACTTTGGAGGGAGTATGAACGGTACTCTAGGTTATGCCACTTATCCTTTTCAAACAGGATTGCCAGGACTTTATCCAGGACCGGGTTCTCCAATCGATGACGGATTTGTAGTGGGATATAAATATTTTGGGTCAAGAGCTCTATATCCGTCAGGAACCTATGAGTCTGGCTATGACAGAGGACGTACATCTACGCACGAAATGGGACATGCTTTAGGCTTAATTCATATTTGGGGAGATGCATATAACTGTACGACTGATGATTATTGTCCAGATACACCGATGCAATATGAAGAGAATTATTATTGTAGTGCAAACGTGAGTTGTGGTACCCAAGATATGTTCAGAAATTATATGGATTATACCCCAGATACCTGTATGAATATCTTTACTGAGAACCAAAAATCAAGAATTAGACAAGCGCTTCAGAACGGAACCAGAAGAGCGACGCTACTTACCTCAGGCGTGTGTTCACCTCCTGCAAGTACAGAGAGCTATGATTTAGGGATGGTTTCTCTATACCCTAACCCAACCCATGATGTGCTGAATATTTTTGTGCCTGACAACTATGATTTCTCAGGAGATATAACAATTTATAACACAGTAGGACAACAAGTATATACAGGTAAAACGGCTGAGACCAGTTTATTTAGTATTGATGTTTCAGGATATACTCAAGGAGTTTATTTTGTGAAAATCAACAAAGGTAGTCAGACTAAAACATTGCAATTCATCAAGAAATAAGCTGATCAGACTTCTTTTTAGAATAACCAATAAAAAATCCCTCTTATGCCAATAGTATAAGAGGGATTTTTATATAGGTTTGGTTTACTTAGCTCTTGTTTGCCAATTGACCACAAGCCGCATCGATGTCTTTTCCTCTGCTTCTGCGTACTTTAATAACGATACCCGCTCTTTCTAGTGCAGTGATATAATTGTCAATTGCCTCAGGTGAAGCTTGCTGAAACCTATCGTCTCCAATCGAGTTATATTCGATCAGGTTTATCTTGCACGGCACATACTTACAGAATTTGACTAAGGCATCAATTGATTTTTGGTCGTCATTTATGCCCTTCCAAACTACGTATTCAAAAGTAATCCTACTTTTAGTCTTTGCATACCAATATTGAAGCGCCTCTTTTAATTCAGTTAACGGAAAGTCTTTGGTGAAAGGCATAATCTCATTTCTGATTTCTTCTATAGCCGAGTGTAAAGAGACTGCTAGTTTGAACTTCACGTTGTCATCCGCCATTTTCTTTATCAACCTCGATATACCTGAGGTAGAAACTGTAATTCGCTTGGCTGACATGCCTAATCCTTCGTCAGAAGTTATTTTATCGATAGCTTTCATCACGTTGGTATAGTTCATAAGCGGCTCGCCCATACCCATAAATACGATGTTTGAAAGTGGTTTGTTGTGGTTTTCTCGACTTTGTTTGTCGATAGTGACTACCTGATCGTAAATCTCATCGGGATTCAGATTTCGCATTCTTTTGAGTGTAGCCGTAGCACAGAAATTACAATCCAAACTACAACCTACTTGAGAGGATACACAAGCTGTGGTTCTGTTTTCAGTAGGAATTAAAACAGACTCCACAATTAGCTGGTCAAATAACCGCACTGCATTCTTGATGGTTCCGTCTTCACTTTTCTGCATCTGCTGGATCTCAGTATGGTTGATTGAGAAGTTTTTCTCAAGCATATCGCGAGTTTCCTTTGACAGACTTGTCATTTCGCTAAAATCGTGCGCGCTCTTGTTCCACAGCCATTCATACACCTGTCTTCCTCTAAAGGCTTGATCGCCATTAGAGACGAAGAAGTCTTCTAGTTGCTGTTTGGTTAAACTCCGGATGTCTTTTTTATCAGTTTGCATTTGGCAAAGGTACAAAAAACCAAATGCTGATTTGCAAACATATTTCATCTGTCTTGGTTTGTGGCTTAAAAATTAAAAATACGCAGCAACTCCATTCTATGAATACACTTTTTTGCGTTATCTTTGCCTGTTATTCGCACAAAATTATGTCTAAAAATATTACGCCATATAAAGGTTCTGAGCTAGGTAAAAAACAGCAAGTAGAACAAATGTTTGACAATATCTCTGAAGGTTATGACAACTTAAATAGAGTGATTTCTTTGGGTTCAGATATGAAGTGGAAGAAGAAAATCGTTCAGATGGTTGAGCGCAGCAACCCGTCTAGAATATTAGACGTAGCGACCGGAACAGGAGATTTGGCCATTATGTTAGCGCATACAAAAGCGACTGAAATCATAGGTGTGGATATCTCAGAAGGGATGTTGAGCGTGGGTAGAAAAAAGGTGTTGGCAAAAAATCTCTCTCAGCGCATTGCACTTGTGCAGGCAGATTCTGAGAAGCTTCCGTTTGAAGACAATCACTTTGATGTGATAACAGTTGCTTATGGCATCAGAAATTTTGAAGTGCTCGAAAAAGGACTTTCAGAAATGCTTAGAGTGCTCAGACCTGGAGGTCTATTCGTGATTTTAGAAACATCAGTACCTACCCGATTTCCGTTTAATCTGGGTTATAAAATATACACCAAATTCATATTGCCACTCATCGGTAAAATCTTCTCTAAAGATAAGACCGCTTACAGTTATTTGTCAGAATCTGCCTCAAATTTTCCTTTTGGCGAGGAGTTGAACAATATTTTGCGAAAAATTGGGTTTATAGAAGTGGAAAACAAGCCTCAGATGTTTGGTGCTGCCACCATTTATGTTGCATCGAAAAAATAAAATGAAAAAATTTAGTCTTTTATTGCTCCTTAGTGTCGGATTTCAGCTTCAGGCACAGTTTCATGTCTTTAGTAGAGATCCTATTGTCAATATGGAAACCTTCCAGAAACAGCGCTTGCATTGGGGTTATTTCTTGGGGTTTAATATGTATGACTTTAAAATTGACTACAAAGAAGACGCACCTGAAATTCAAATCGAAAGCCCGTTGAGTTTCAATGTGGGCTTAGTAGGGAACTTGCGTTTGCACGAATATTTTGACTTGAGATTAGAGCCAGGCTTATATTATACCCAAAGAAATCTGACTTTCCCAGGATTAGAAAACCCTAGAGATCGATTAAGAGAAGTAAAGTCTACCTATATTCACATTCCGCTATTGCTAAAATTCTCATCGCTTAGAGTTGGTAATTTACGCCCATATCTGACCGGAGGTTTCTCGGCTTCGTATAACTTGTCGAGTAATTTCAACTCGCAAGAAGACAACTACGAACAGCGCTTTAGAATGGATCAGATGACCTATAACTATGAGCTTGGCTTTGGTGTAGATATATTTATGGAGTGGTTTATTTTCTCGCCTTCTATTCGCGGTGTTTTTGGACTACAAAATGAGCTCATTCCAGACAACAATGTCAATAGTCCTTGGACAGGAAATGTAGAAGCTATGCGCACAAGAGCTATTTTTGTGAACTTTACTTTTCACTAAGAAATCACTTCAACTACAGATTATTAGCCTTAACAAGAGCTTATAGGCAAAGTGTCTATAAGCTCTTGTCTTTCTGGCTGAACCAAATATCTAGCTATAGATTTTTTGAAAATCAGTTTATTTGACATTTCCACAACTTTTTTACGCTATTATATTCGTATATTTGCATCTTATAATCCCCTTAAAATTAAAGTTATGCCAAAAGGATTTTTTAATGTTCCTAAAGCCGTAAACGAACCTATACAATCGTTTGCTCCTGGGACTCCAGAAAAGGAAGCTGTACTTAAAGCGTATAAAGAAATGTGGAATGCTCAAGTTGACGTTCCTCTATATATAGGAGGAAAAGAAATTAGAACAGGAAATACTAAAAACCTTTCTGCTCCTCATGATCACCAACATATCGTAGGTAAATATCACTTAGCTGAAAAATTACATATCGAAGAAGCGATTACAACTGCTTTAGAAGCTCGTGAGAAATGGGCAAATATGCCTTGGGAACACCGTGCATCTATATTCTTAAAGGCTGCGGAACTTTTGGCTGGACCTTATAGAGCTAAAATCAATGCAGCTACAATGGTTGCGCAATCAAAGACAATTCACCAGGCAGAAATTGATGCTTCGTGTGAACTGATTGACTTTTTGCGTTTCAACGTAGAGTACATGACCCAAATCTATAAAGACCAACCTCTTTCTGATTCATCGACATGGAACAGAGTAGAATACCGCCCGCTTGAAGGATTTGTATACGCCATTACGCCGTTTAACTTTACGGCAATTTCAGGTAACTTGCCTGCAGCCCCTGCCCTTATGGGTAACGTGGTGGTCTGGAAACCAGCTGCAACACAGATTTTCTCTGCTAATGTAGTGATGGAAGTTTTCCAAGAAGCGGGAGTTCCTGCGGGTGTAATCAATATGGTTTACGGAAACTCATCGATGATTAGCGATGTTTTATTAAACCACAGAGAGCTTGCAGGAGTACACTTCACAGGATCGACAGGTGTATTTAACAGCATCTGGAAAACCATCGGAACCAATATTGCAAACTATAAATCATACCCAAGAATCGTTGGAGAAACAGGGGGGAAGGATTTCGTTATCGCCCATCCTTCAGCCAATGCAAGTCAAGTTGTTACAGGTCTTGTCAGAGGAGCTTTTGAGTTTCAAGGACAAAAATGTTCTGCCGCTTCTAGAGCATATATTCCGCAAAGCTTATGGCCAGCAGTTAAAGAGGGTATGTTAGCCGACCTAAAAACCATCACTATGGGTTCACCCGAAGACTTCAGTAACTTCGTTACCGCGGTTATCTCAGAAGAGTCATTTGATAAATTAGCAGGATTCATCGATAGAGCAAAACAAGATGCAGATGCAGAAGTGATTGCTGGTGGGAACTACGACAAATCAAAAGGATATTTTATTGAGCCTACCGTTATCTTGACTACAAACCCTAAATACGTAACTATGGAGACTGAACTTTTCGGTCCTGTACTTACGATTTATGTATATGAAGATAGCAAGTGGGAAGAAACTTTAGAATTAGTTGATTCTACTTCAGAATACGCGCTTACAGGTGCTGTTTTCTCTCAAGATAGATATGCGATTGACGTTGCGTCTAGAAAACTTCAAAACTGTGCTGGAAACTTCTATATCAACGATAAACCAACAGGTGCCGTTGTAGGAAATCAGCCTTTCGGAGGAGCTAGAGGATCAGGTACTAACGACAAAGCGGGTTCTGCACTGAATCTTATGCGTTGGGTATCGGTAAGAACCATCAAAGAAACACTTGTTCCGCCAACAGATTATAAATATCCGTTTTTAGGATAAAAAATATTTTCATACTAAAAAGGCTTTCGGATACGGAAGCCTTTTTTTATGACTACTTAAAAATAAGCTTTGTATCTTTGCTTTTTCTAAGACCAAATCATGATAGAACTAGGTACATATAATATATTGAAAATTGCCCGAGATACTTCGGTAGGATTGTTTTTGACTGATGGCGAAAACGATGTTTTGTTGCCCAATAAATACGTGCCGAAAAAGTTTGAGATCGATGATGAAATGAAGGTTTTTGTCTATCTAGATCACGAAGAACGCATCACGGCTACGACTCTAAATCCGTATGTCAAACGCGGTGAATTTGCTTACCTAAAAGTAAATTATATGAATGAATTCGGAGCTTTTCTGGATTGGGGATTAGAAAAAGATTTGTTCTGTCCGTTTAAGGAGCAAGCCCGTAAAATGGAAGATGGCAAGCGCTATTTGGTCTATGCTTATCTGGATGAAAAAACAAATAGACTAGTAGCTTCAAGTAGAACAAACCAATTCTTAGAGCTAAAAAACATCGAGTTAGAGGTCAACGAAAAAGTAGATTTGATCGTTTCTCATATTACTGATTTGGGAATCAACGTGATTATCAATTCAAAATACAAAGGCTTGCTCTACAAAGACCAGGTTTTTGCCAACCTGACTCCAGGAAAGAAACTTGTGGGTTATGTCAAAAATATTAGAGAAGACCACAAGATTGATGTGTCTGCTACGCAATCAGGCGTTGAGGGAATTCAAGACAATGCTGAAATAGTATTAGACGAGCTCAAATCCTCAAACGGGTTTTTGCGCTTGACCGATAATTCACATCCAGAGGAGATAAAAACAGTGCTGAAGATGAGTAAAAAAGCCTTCAAAAAAGCTATAGGTACGCTATACAAAGAAAAGGTAATTACCATCAAAGAAGACGGTATTTACCTTAACTAACACACTTACATTTTTTTGTTTAGAAAGTCAAGACTTTGTCGCTATCGATAATCCAGTCTGCTAGCTCTGCCATGGTAGAGTGATGTGCACCTTCAAAATAAGCTTCGTTTTTGTGAATACCACATCGAGTCATACAGGTGCCACATACTTTTACGACCACGCCTTTTTTAATTAACTCTCTGAGCATCTCAGATAAATCTTGGTCGTATTCTGGCGTTGGTTTGTTGGAGTCGCGCGCCAAGTCTACAGCGTCATTCATCAAGAAAATTCTGACTTCTTTGTCTTTTTTTCGCAGGGTTTCAGCAAGTCTTAGGCTGTTCCAGGTAACATCAGTACCGTTGTATGGAATTTGGTTTAGTATAAGTAGTATTTTCATTTTTGTATTTCTTCGTAAGTAATTGTTTCTGGTTTTTTATTGGCTGTCGTTTGTTTCGGTACGGCGCAACCCGCACTACCACAGCCTATATTCAACAATGGCATCAGCGTGAATAGCGCTCCTAAGATTACAAAAAACCACTCTTGGTTGATGAATCCTTGGACAACAATAAATATACCCATTACAAGGCGCAATACTCTGGTAAAATTCCAGTTTTTTAGATAATTCATCATAGTTTATTTTTTGACGGCATAGATTCTGACAACAGAGGCAATGCCTATATGTCCGTTTCCTTCATTTAGTTTTTCTTCTGATTGTGTGGCTTCAATAAACTCAAAGCCTTCAAAGTCAGCTTTTAGCTCCTCCAGATCAAACAACATCGAAACCTCTTTGGGGCCGCCAGCATTCAGATTTGTTTTCTGAAATTCAGTGTGCGCTTTGCTAAAACCCTCTAAAATAAGTACGCCGTCTCTCTTTAGATAGGAACTAATTTTTTGATGATAAGCTCTTCGTTCCTCAGCTGAGAAATGCGCAAAAATAAGTGCTAAAGCATCAAAAGACTCTAGTTCATAATCAACTTCTTCAGTAGTAAAGATACTGTAATTGATAGATACATCTTTTCTTTTGGCCAATATTTCAGCTTTGTTTTTACCTTGAATACTTTGGTCAAAAGCAGTAGATTTCCAGCCTATTTTAGAAGCATAAACGGCATTTCTGCCTTCTCCTTCACAAGGAAAGAGAATACTTCCTGCGGGTATGTCTTTGAGTTTTTGTTTGAGATACTCATTAGGCGTTTCTCCATAGACGTACTCTTTTTGGGCATAGCGTTGATTCCAATATAAATTTGACATTTTTTTTTCTTTAACTAGGTGTGTTCAAAGTGTATATCGGTATTACTCCACACACTGATTGATTGTGCTACAGTTTCTTCCGTTGATAACCTTGGCGATACCGTTGCGTTCTAATATTGATTTTGCTTGAGCACTTCGCAAGCCGCTTTGACAAAATACGACTACACAAGTTTTGCCCTTTAATTTTCCAGCCTGACTAGAGATTTTATCTAGCGGAATGTTTATCGCTCCTTTTACTGAGCCTGAGCTGTACTCTCCTGGTGATCGCACATCGACTAAGCAAGCACCTTCTTTTAGGGCTTGTATAAGTTCTTCGTTGCCTGAATTTGAAAATATATTTTTGAATATTCCGAACATAAGTATAGGTGTTTTTTAGGTATCTTGAATGTTATTTAATACTGGGATGTAGGCTGATCTCAGTTTTCATTGAGTTGGTAACCAAACAGTTTTCTTTTGTTTTTTGGATAACGCGCATAGCTTTGTCAGCATCTTTCTCTGGGTTAGCTAGTTTTACTATCGGATGTATTTCTGCCTCAGAAATCATGTACTTCCTGTCGATGACTTCTAATTTGATAATGGTTTTACAGTCAAAACTCTCAAACGGCACTTTAAAGTTTTCGGCAATAGCCAAGAAAGTCGTCATAAAACAACTATTGATAGCGGCAGCATAGAAGTGTTCTGGAGACCAGATATTCGGCACGCCGTTTGCAAATTCAGGTGGTGTAGCACATTGAATTGTGGTGTCTAATACCGGAGAAGACAGCTCACCCACTCTTCCGTTTTTCCAGCTAAGGTCTACTTGATAGAAATGATTTTCTGACATAATGTGTGTTTTAAAAGGATATGATACAAAATTAGTCTTTCAAAACTAGTTGTACAGTTACTTTAGTTACACAAGTCGCATTGTCTTTATTCTCGCTGTTTTATTCTGGTGAGGTGCAAATCTTCAATGGGGTTGAGTATCATCGGAAAACGCTCGACAGTCACTGCACTGCTGTCTAGACCGAAGGCTTTATCTTTAGTCAGTGAGATTTTCTTGAGCACCTCATAGAGATTCAGGATGATTCTCTCACTTGCCGGAAGATCGCTGTCATACGACAGTTCTTTTTCTATCAACACATATTCAAAATCGCCAATAATATTGTTCTTGCTCAAGGATTCATACCTGCTGGTAACATCAACTTCGCCAGACAACACTAGTTCGGTTACTACTTTTCGCATCAACACATTGATACGCGGTTCGTTTCTGAATCCGAGGTAAAAGTCAACTCGAATAACATTATTTTCATCGCCAAATTTATGCACTTTGTACTCCAATTTATAGGGTTGGTCAATCACGTTTACGTGCACAAACCAATAATTGTCAGCTCTCTTTGGTCTTCTGTAGATAATAGAATGCATGGCTTTGTATTCTATTTTTGAAGTGGTATAGCTATTGGTCAAATATACCAAATTCGTAGCATATTTCGGGATAGAATGATCTTTGCTTAAATCTTGGAGTACACTCAAAAAGTCTTCTACATTGACAAAATTGGCATAGGTGTGTCTGATTTTCTTTGACATATAATTCACAATCATCACGCTGGCAATCAGACCGGCTATGATGACACTGACATAACCACCGTGAGAGAACTTTTGGATATTAGAGATGAAAAATGAAATCTCAATACTCAAATACACTACTACGACCAAGATAATATAAAACCTGTGAATTCTTTTGATCACCATATAATAGCCCAATAATATAGTGGTCATAATCATGCATAGGGTAATGGCAAGTCCGTATGCTGCCTCCATATTTCCAGACTCTTTGAAGTGCAAAATTACAAATGTACAGCCTGCAAATAGCAACCAATTGATTGAGGGGATATAGAGCTGACCCTTGACATTCGTGGGGAATTTTACCCGTACCTTTGGCCAAAAATTTAACCGAATGGCTTCGTTAATAAGCGTAAATGAACCGCTAATGAGCGCTTGTGATGCGATAACAGCTGCCAAAGTAGCAATCCCAATTCCGATTGGCAAAAACCATTCAGGCATTACTAGATAAAACGGATTGGCTAAGTTGTCAGGATGTGGTGATAAACTCACGAGTGTTTCTCCGATGTGTTGAATAAGAAATGCGCCTTGTCCAAAATAGCTCAAGACTAACATCAGTTTTACAAAAGCCCAGCTGATACGGATGTTTCGAATACCACAGTGTCCTAAATCACTATAGAGTGCCTCTGCTCCTGTAGTACACAAAAATACAAAGCCCAATACAAAGTAGCCCTCTGAGTGAATAGACAACAAATGAATGGCATAATACGGATTCAAAGCGTGCAAGACGCTAGGGTTGCTTATGAGTTGAAGTGCACCTAAAATCCCTAACATCAGAAACCAAAGTAACATCATGGGGCCAAAAAACTTGCCTAAGATTTTGGATCCAAATTGCTGAATTGTGAATAAAATCACTAGAATAGCAATTACAATCGGGACGGTCTGCAAGTTGGATTGGTAGATCTTAAGCCCTTCGATAGCAGAGGAAATGGAGATAGGTGGTGTGATGATTCCGTCAGCTAACAAAGCACTACCACCGATGATGGCAGGGATAATCAGCCAGGGCTTTTTGAGCTTTTTGACTAAGGTGTATAAAGAGAAAATTCCCCCTTCGCCATTGTTGTCTGCTTGTAGGGTGAGGATTACATATTTGATTGTAGTCTGCAGGGTCAACGTCCAGAACACACAAGATATAGCGCCCAAGATGATGTCTTCTTGTATGATTCCTCTGCCCATAATGGCTTTCATCACATACAGCGGTGAGGTACCGATATCTCCGTATATAATACCCAAGGTCACGAGCAATGTTCCTGCTGATACTTTGCTTAAATGACTGGGGTTTGGCTTCGCACTCATCTTTATAAGATGTTTTGGTTAGTATTTTGCCTTGTTTATTCTTTTTTACAAAAGGCTTAGACCGTCAGTAAAAGTCTTAATCAAAGAGTTTCGTTCAGTATGTTTATCCAATAAAAAACAGTTTTTTAGCTGTTTTTAGTCAATGATGTCAAAACCAGTATATTTTCTGAGCACTGCTGGAATTACAATTCCTTCAGGAGTCTGATAATTTTCTAATATCCCTGCGAGAACCCTTGGCAGAGCTAGTGAACTTCCGTTGAGTGTATGTGCTAATTTGTTTTTGCCATCCTTGTCTCTAAAACGCAATTTCAAGCGATTGGCCTGAAAGGTCTCAAAGTTTGACACTGATGAGATTTCTAACCATCTGTCCTGAGCCGTTGAGAATACTTCAAAATCATAGGTCAATGCTGAGGCAAAGCCCGTATCACCCCCACAAAGACGCAATATTCTATAAGGTAATTCTAGTTCTTTAAGAATGCCTTTGACGTGTTCAACCATTCCCTCAAGCGCTTGATAGGAGTGATCAGGGTGTTCGATACGCACGATTTCTACTTTGTCAAATTGGTGCAAACGGTTGAGTCCTCTCACGTGAGCGCCATAGCTACCCGCTTCTCTACGGAAACAAGGCGTATAGGCAGTGTTTAGAACTGGCAGGTCTTTTTCATCGATAATCACATCTCTATAAAGATTTGTAACGGGAACTTCTGCTGTTGGGATCAGGTATAAATTGTCTATCCCACAGTGGTACATCTGACCCTCTTTGTCTGGAAGCTGTCCTGTGCCAATACCTGAAGCTTCGTTGACTAAGTGCGGTACTTGCACCTCTTGGTAGCCAGCATCGGTATTTTTGTCTAAGAAATATGAAATTAATGCGCGTTGTAGTTTGGCACCTTTTCCTTTATAAACAGGAAAACCAGCACCGGTGATTTTTACGCCTAATTCAAAGTCAATGATGTCGTATTTTTTGGCGAGTTCCCAATGTGGTAAAGCTCCCTCGTGTAAATTGGGCACTTTTCCCTCTTCAAATATGTTGAGGTTGTCTTCTGCATCTTTGCCTGCAGGAACGAGATCGTTCGGCGTGTTGGGTATTTTGTATAATTCTTCTTGCAGTTCTTCAATATATTGGTTTAGAAGTGCTTTCAAGCTTGCTTCTTTTTCTTTGAGCGAAGATGTTTTGGTTTTTAGGATTTCAGCTTTTGCCTTTTCTCCCGCTTTCATAAGTGCACCAATATCTTTAGAGAACTTGTTTGATGCTGCCAAGATATCGTCTAGCTCCACTTGAGTCGAACGTCTTTTTTCGTCTAAGTCGATTGCTTTTTCTACGAGTGTCGTAGCGTCAATATTTCGTTTGCTAAGGGCTTTGATAACCGCTTCTTTGTTTTCTCTAAGCTGTGCTATTTGTAACATTTCTATTGGATTTATGAAGCTACAAAATTACATTTTTTATTATAACTATCCGATGAGATAGCCAAATAAACTTTAGAGATGGGTTTGTCAGGGGATCAGGCTATAGTTTTAAAAGGATGTAGCAAAAATCTAATCCCTAAAATAAAACACAGTTGCCAAGACTACCGATAAAAGAGCTATCGCCAACAAAATATACTGAAGAACACTATCTTTAAATACTGTGGCGCTAGATAAAGAGGCAATAAAAGCGCCTATAAAATAAAGGATAATTGGTTTTCGTCGCAGTAGTGCTATGGCGCGCTTGCTCAAAGAAGCTGGATTTTGATTGTTTTTCATTGCTTTAGCTTTTGAAGAAATAGCTAAAGTAGTGATAATTAAGTTGAAAGCGAAAGGGGGGTATTTTAAAAAAGGCTTTGAGATTGTCTATTAAAAAACAACCTCAAAACCTCTAAGAATCTCTTTGAAAGTATTAGTTGCTAATTTTTTTGGTCAATTGCTGGTTGTCAACTGTCGTGACTTTAACGATTAACAGCTGATTGGCTTGTATGGCTTCAAGGCTATGGCTGTTGGCAAAAATATTTTTAGCATGGCTAACTTTCCTGCCCAACATATCATATACGCTGATATCCTTTATCTCAAAGCCATGTGCGACTACCTCTATGCTTCCGTCTTTTGAGAATACCTTCCAGTTGCCATTTTCAATTGGGTTACTGATGCTGAGCGCGTCTTTATAAACCAAACTGAAGCGGTCTTCAAAACTCCCTGCATCGGTATAAAAAGTATAGGCATCGTCTTTCAGGTTGTGATAACTTCCCATAAGCTCGTCTTTCAAGAAAATATCTTGTCCTTCTGTGCTAAACAATCCGTCAAAACGATCTAAATGTATAGCATAGTCTCCAGCGGCAGTAGTTTTATAACCCAATTGAACTTCGTCTATATCGTCAAAGGGCATCGCTCTACCTTGAATTGCAAGTTGTTTGCCCGTATCTAGCAAGCTATAAATCGAAACAGGATTTCCTCCTTCGTATACTTCGCTATCATATACATCTAATTCATCTGAAGCGCCATCAATATACCCCACTAATGTTTGTTTGTAAGTGTTGTTTCCTTGAATACTCAGCCAAACGCGGTGTTTGTTCAGGTTTGTTTGGGCCATTCTATAAAAATGCGAATTGTCATAGGCTTGACCTTCGTTAATTCTATAAGTATTCTTAAAAGTGACCGTTCCACCCGTTACTGAGCCTTTGATGAAAAAACCTTGTCCTGAAGCAATTTCTCCTGTAGGAATCCTACTGGCAGTGTCATTTGCAAATGCTTCAGTACCGATTCCGCCTAATGAGTTATACACAGCAAAATCATCAGCTGCATAGTGTAAGAGTGTCCCCTCTGTATTTGGGGTAGGGTTGGTCGAGTGTGTCCACAAATAAATAGTGGGAGTAATTTTCGGTGCATTGTCAGGATCTGTAAAAAACTTATCTATATTAATTGCGCTCGGATATGGATTGCTCAAGAAACTCATCACCGCATTGCTATACGGATCAGAGGTCAGTGCGTCTGGGTCAGCAGTTACTTCTACCGATATATCATTGTTGTTAGGAACTCCTTTAAAAGAAGCGGCTAAGGTTTGTTTGGCTTGTCCTGTGCCAGGAAAGTTGGTCGGCGCTCGCATAATATAACCGTACCCCACGTCCATCACTTGACCAGAGGCATTCAGCCATGATTGACTGCCTACATTCCATTTAAAGATATTATTCGGGTTGGCGAATAACTGTGAGCTGATTTGCCCTTTTACAGGCGAACCCCAATAGGTGTAGTCTTTCTTGTTCATCGGTGCTGTGAGACGGTTATAGGTTATCGCACCTTGGTTTTCAAAGTTCTCAATTTGTACTAAGTTAGAGTTGTTCTCTAGGATGAAATTCTCTGCGGCTAAAGTGTTGATAATTTGTTTCTCAACTATTAAAGAAGTTCCTGAGGCAACCGTTAATACGCCAGACTTAATCAACACCTCACACACAGTGGTATTAGTATTTACATCTAGATTTCCGTTGAGAATTAAACGCTTGGTAGCATCTGGAAGTCCGTTGCTCCACGAAGTTCCATTCCAAATGGTGTAATCATCACAATTACCGTATAAACTACAGATTTCTGTAACAGCGGTGTCACTCACACAATCGCCTGTATTTCCTTCGATAGTTCTAGGATTAGTAGGAATGCTCAAATAAGCACAGAAGTTCTGTATGTTACATACCGATAGATTTTGGTTGAATACAATAACCAGATTTGATATGGTTGTAGGGTCAATGTTTACAAGCCCTGAGAGGTCTGTCAACCAGCCATACGAGATAGTGAGCGCACCATTTATTGAAGATAAGTTAGCGAGTTTATCTACTTTGTTTAAACCACTCCCATTTGCACCTATCGTTAATGGTCCACCGATGGAAGCCAAATTCTGAAAACCATTTAGTTCTGATATAGCGTTGTTATTTATTAACAGTTCACCACCAATATCTGTAATTGTGTTTAAACTAGAAATAGAGCCAAGATTGTTGTTTTGAAGAATTCTAACATCACCAGTAATAATTGTGAGATTATCCAGACCACTTAAGTTCTGTAGACCATTTTTTTGAATAAAAAGATTTCCCTTGATGTTATTCAATGAAGAAAGCCCTGCAATAGAAAGTAATGCAGGGTTCTCCAAAAGGAATAGTTCACCATCTTGATTGTTAGTTTGTCCTCCTACGCTCCCGATATTGGTTAAACTATTTAAGTCATTAAGATGTAAAAGTAGGGGGTTTTCAAAAATACGTACCGCTCCGTTTACTGAGTTTATAGAATTAAGACCAAGTACAGATTTCAAGACCGAGTTACCTTGTATTTTTAAATCTCCCTCGACAGTTGTGATGTTCTCAAGTCCTTTTAACGAAACTAACTCTGTGTTATTATAAATAAAAATGGTTCCGCCTATATGAGTTAAATCCTCTAGCCCCTTGAGGTTTACTAATCGTGTGCTGTATACCTCAAGGTCACCAGCAATTGACGTAAAAGGCAAGTCTCCTATCTCTGTAATGGTATCGGTACCAGAATAAGCAAACCTCAAGTTTCCGTTAATCTCTGTACAGTTAGGGTATTCCAAAAGAAAGAAAGTTATCTCTTGGTTAGTGTTGAAGGTAATGTTTCCTGATGGACATTGTGCATTTGCCATAAATGAAAAAGCAAATAGCAGTAATGCAAACATCATTTTCATCGGAAGTCTTGTGTTTTGTTTTGTTAAATAAGTAGTCATCATTATTTTATTTAAATGATTATATAATATATGCAATTTCTTTCTGTTTAGGTGAGTTATAATTGCGATGAAAGCAACTGTTGTGTAGTCTAAATCTGTCCTAAAGCATTGGCTATACAACATGATTTTACTCTTAATATTAGTTGCACAAAGAGTTGGTCTTCATATCTTTCTTTATAGTATTTCACCTACTTAAAGCTACGAAATAAGTAGCTAAAAAGCAAGAGGTATCAGGGCGTTTACTAAGCGTCAGCTGGGTAATGTAAAATATAGAAACTTACTTGGGGCATACAAAGACAAAGTGCGTCTCGTGTCAAGCTAAGGGCGCTTATGTTGAGATACTCTAAGCGTTTATTTTGATTATAGCCTGTAAAGATTACTTATCTTTAAGTTTAGACTAGGCTTGTGATTTTCTTTAAAAAAGGCTCAAACTAATCTAGCTTGAGCCTTTTTTAAAGTTTAATAAAACTTGTTGCTATTAAAGCAACGAGTCAATTGAGTCTGTATAGTTTTTCTTAGGTGATACACCTACGTGTCTTCCTACAACTTCACCGCCTTTAAATACAAGTACGGTTGGGATGTTTCTCACGCCGTATTTAGCGGCGAATTCTTGGTTAGCATCAACGTCAACTTTTCCTACAACTGCTTTTCCGTCATAATCGTTGCTGATTTCGTCAATCACTGGTCCTACCATTCTACAAGGTCCACACCAAGCTGCCCAAAAATCTACTAATACTGGTTTGTCTGATTTCAAAACTACTTCTTCAAAAGTAGCGTCTGTTATTTCTAAAGCCATAATCTTTTATTTTTTATTATAGTGGGTTGAATATTCTTAATTGCAAATTTACGATTTTATTTTCAAACCAATTTCAGTAGCCTGATTGGTTTTTACTATAGTTGCATTTGTATTTCAAATAGCTTGCCAAGTTGTTATTCAAATAATGCTTTGAGTTCTTTTGCCTCGGATGGTTTGAGTTTTCCTGCCAATATAAGGCTTAGCTGCTTTCTTCTGAGTGCCGCTTCAAATCGAGATTTCTCTAATTCTGTCTCTGGAATAATCTCCGGAATCTGCACAGGTCTGCCTGTTTCATCTACAGCTACGAAGGTGTAAATTGCCTCGCTAGCTTTGGTTTTATCTCCTGATTCTCTGTCTTCAATCCAGACGTCAATGTATATTTCCATCGATGAGGAGAAGGCTCTAGACACCTTTGACTCTACCGTAACAACGCTTCCAAGGGGGATAGCGCGTGTAAAAGAGACGTGGTTGACTGAGGCTGTTACGCAAACTCTTCTAGAGTGTCTTCGCGCAGTAATACTTGCGGCTCTATCCATTCTGGCTAAGAGTTCACCACCAAAGAGATTGTTTAACGGATTAGTCTCTCCTGGGAGCACCATATCGGTGAGTATGGTGAGTGATGCTGAGGGTGTTTTTGGGTTCATTATGCTCTAAAGTTATTTCTTCTTTCCCTTGCTAATAAGGTGTTTTTCATAAGCATGGCAATGGTCATCGGACCCACACCACCGGGTACAGGGGTGATATAGGACGCTTTTTTACTCACGTTTTCAAAATCGACATCGCCTCTAATGACATAGCCTTTCGGCGAATTTTCATCAGGTACACGGGTGATCCCTACATCGATAACCACCGCGTCATCCTTGATCATTTCTGCTTTCAGGTAGTTCGGGACGCCAAGCGCAGTGATGATAATATCAGCTTGAGAGGTGATTTGCGTAATATTTTTAGTGTGGCTGTGTGTGAGTGTCACCGTTGAGTTTCCGGGGAAGCCCTTGCGCCCCATAAGGATGCTCATCGGCCTGCCCACAATATGACTTCTTCCGATAACTACGGTGTGCTTGCCTTGCGTATCTACGTTGTATCGCTCTAGTAATTCTAAAATCCCAAAAGGTGTAGCGGGTATGAAAGTACTCATATCCAGTGCCATTTTCCCGAAGTTTTCAGGGTGAAAGCCATCCACATCTTTGCTGGGGTCAATAGCCATAATTACTTTCTGCTCATCGATTTGTTTGGGTAGCGGAAGTTGTACAATAAAACCGTCGATGTCGTCATCTTGATTTAATTCTTCGATTCTTCTGATCAGTTCAATCTCAGAAATTGTACTTGGCAGTCTTACTAAAGTAGACTTGAAGCCTACGCGCTCACAAGCTTTGACCTTGCTAGAAACATAGGTCAGGCTAGCGCCGTCATTACCTACGATAATAGCAGCTAAGTGAGGAATTTTCTCTCCTCTTTCTTTGATTTTAGCGACTTCAGTGGCAATTTCGATTTTGATGTCTTCAGCCGTTTTTTTTCCGTCTAATAGTTTCATGGATGGTTGTGTAGTTAGTTGTATCGTTGTTTTGTATTGAAACTTTTGGGGTATGAATTGAGGCTTATCGCATTCCTTTTGGCATGCCGCCCATCATTCGCATCATGTTTTTTGCGCCACCACCTTGCATCATCTTCATCATTTTGCTCATCTGATCAAATTGTTTCATGAGTTGGTTTACCTGCTCTATCTTTGTGCCAGAACCCTTAGCGATTCTGTTTTTTCTTTTCAGATCAATCACTGATGGTTTGGTGCGTTCTAATGGAGTCATCGAGTGAATGATCGCCTCGATATGCTTGAAAGCATCGTCTTCTATCTCTACGTCTTTTAGTGCTTTTCCAGCGCCAGGAATCATACCGACTAAGTCTTTCATGTTCCCCATTTTCTTGATCTGCTGAATCTGTGTTAAGAAGTCGTCAAAACCGAACTCGTTTTTGGCGATTTTCTTTTGGAGTTTTCGCGCTTCATCTTCGTCGTACTGCTCTTGAGCGCGCTCTACTAGAGAAACTACGTCACCCATTCCCAAAATCCTGTCTGCCATACGCGTAGGATAGAAGATGTCAATGGCTTCCATTTTCTCTCCAGTACCAATAAATTTGATGGGTTTATTTACGACAGATTTAATTGAGATAGCCGCTCCACCTCTGGTGTCTCCATCAAGTTTGGTTAAGATTACACCGTCAAAGTCAAGTATATCGTTAAATGCTTTGGCTGTATTTACGGCATCTTGCCCAGTCATGGCATCTACCACAAATAGTGTTTCTTGCGGTTGGATTGCCTTGTGAATGTTGGCAATCTCGTTCATCATCTGTTCGTCAATGGCTAGACGACCTGCGGTATCGACAATTACGGTGTTGTATCCGTTTGCCTTTGCGTGTTTGATGGCGTTCTGTGCAATCTCAACGGCATTTTTATTGTCCGGCTCAGCATAGACCTCTACCCCAATTTGTTCACCCACTACTTGCAATTGATTGATAGCAGCAGGGCGGTAGATATCACAGGCAACTAAAAGTGGTTTGCGCTGTTTTTTTGTCTTCAGGAAATTAGCCAGTTTACCCGAGAAAGTTGTCTTTCCTGAACCTTGCAATCCTGACATTAAAATAATAGTAGGATTTCCTGAGAGGTTCACTCCAGAGACATCTCCACCCATGAGTTCAGTCAGTTCATCTTTGACAATTTTGACCATCAATTGTCCTGGCTGCAGCGTAGTAAGTACGTCTTGTCCTAGTGCTTTTTCTTTTACTCTATTGGTGAAGTCTTTGGCAATCTTAAAGTTAACGTCAGCATCGAGCAAAGCTCTACGCACTTCTTTAAGTGTCTCAGCAACGTTTACCTCAGTTATCTTTCCGTGACCTTTCAATACGTGAAAAGCCTTGTCTAATTTTTCAGTTAAATTGTTGAACATAAGTATTTATGTGTCTTTTTGTTTAGTTGGCAAAGATATGACATTAAACCTAATCACGAAATACCCAATTTGAGTTTTGTTGGCTATGTCTTTTCGGTTTTCAGATGCTATAATCAATGGTGGATACTTCAGTTGTAAACTATATAGGTGTTGAGCGTTTTTGAAGTCATAGTGTTTTTCTGATTTTTAATACAATAAATCTTTATTTTGAATCCACGAAAATCTTGTGATATATCTTGCTTTTCTTAAAAGGTTTACGGAATTTTGGGGAATTTACAAATACGCTCATAAATGGACAATTTCCACTATATATCATCAGAAGTGTTGTCGCTTCGTAAGTTAGCCAGCATTCTTTCTGATAATCAAAAAATTGCCTTGTCTGAAGAGGCGATAACCAATATTGAAAAATGCAGGATGTATCTCGACAATAAGATGCTGACGCATAGTGAGCCCATTTATGGCATCAATACAGGTTTTGGTTCTCTGTACAACATAAAGATATCTAACGAAAACCTTTCGCAACTTCAAGAAAACTTAGTCAAGTCTCACGCCTGTGGCACTGGAGATTTAGTTCCGCAACACATCATAAAACTGATGTTGTTATTAAAGATTCAGTCGTTGAGCTACGGCAATTCAGGTGTGCAACTCATCACTGTTGAGCGCCTTATTGATTTTTATAACAACGATATACTTCCAGTAATTTATACACAGGGCTCTTTAGGGGCTTCTGGAGACTTAGCGCCTCTTGCACATCTCTCATTGCCGCTTCTGGGCTTAGGTGAAGTATGGTATGAGGGTAAGCAAAGAAGTTCAAAAGAGATATTGGCTCAATTTGGCTGGGATGCTATTGTCCTAAAATCAAAAGAGGGATTAGCACTTTTGAACGGCACCCAGTTTATGAGTGCTTATGGGTGTTATACCATTATCCAAGCACATAAATATTCCTATTTAGCTGATTTGATCGGTACGGTTTCTCTAGAGGCTTTTGACGGTAGGATAGAGCCGTTTAATAAATTGATTCACTTTGCCCGTCCGCATAAAGGACAAATAGATACGGCAAAGCGCGTTTCGAGTTTCTTAGAAGGGAGTCAAATTATTGCCCAGGCAAAACAACATGTGCAAGATCCATATTCTTTTAGGTGTATGCCGCAGGTTCACGGAGCCACTAAAGACACTATAAATTATGTGAGCAATGTGTTTAAAACCGAAATTAATTCGGTTACAGATAACCCGAATATATTTATAAACGACGATTTGATTATCTCAGGAGGAAACTTTCACGGACAGCCCTTGGCTTTGGCCTTAGATTTCTTGGGGATAGCACTAGCAGAACTAGGCAGTATCTCTGAGCGCAGAACCTATCAGCTTATTTCAGGATTGAGAGGTTTGCCTGCGTTTCTTGTGAACAACCCGGGCTTGAACTCAGGTTTTATGATTCCGCAATACACGGCGGCGAGTATCGTGAGTCAGAACAAACAATTGGCAACACCGGCAAGTGTAGATAGCATCGTGTCGTCAAATGGGCAAGAAGACCACGTGAGTATGGGGGCAAATGCTGCGACCAAGTGCCTGAAGATACTTGAGAATATTCAACGTGTATTGGCTATTGAGTTGTATAATGCCGCTCAGGCAATTGAGTTCAGAAGGCCTTTGAAGTCAAGTGAATTTGTAGAGTCATTTGTAGCTTCGTTTAAATCAAAAGTAGATTTTGTTGAAGACGATCGCATTATGTATTATGACATTGAGAAAAGTATTGCTTTCTTGAATGATTATCAAATCGATCAAGACTAAAAGTTAATTCTCTTATAAACTAACCTATAAATAAAAATAGTTTCAGTATTTTTATATCCTGAAACACACCAGCTTAATGAGGTATATTACTGCGCTTTTATCGTTTTTTGCCTTTGTATGGGTGTCTGCTCAAGAGACCAATACTACAGAGGTCAATGTGGGTGGTACGGTCATCAGTCAGAAGACCAAGCTTCCGATGCAGGGCGTAACGATCATCAATCTAAATAAAGTAAAAGGAACCACATCAAATGTAATGGGTTCTTTTCAGATTAAAGCTGGGGTCAACGACACCCTACACCTTTCTTATATAGGTCACGAACCACTCAAAATAAGAGTAACAGGTGAATGGGCAAGGTCAAAAACCACAGTTATAGAGCTTATCGAGAGAGCTATGGTGATTGAGGAGATTGAAATTACAGGCGTTGTGCTCACGGGTTTCTTAGAGGTAGATGCCAAGCTTATACCGCTCAGAAGTGATTATAGATACAGCATATCAGGATTGCCTCACGGTTATGAAGGTGGTCGCCAGAAGCCGGGTGCTTTCTCTAGGGCGATGAGTTCTATCTTTAATCCAGCCGATGCACTCTATGGGTTGTTTGGCAAAAGACCCAACGAACTCAAGAAACTTCGAGAGATGAAAAAAGACGCTACGGTAAAAGAAGTCTTAGCCTCTAAATTTGATAGGGAAACCCTAGCGGCACTTTTGGGCGTGACTAAAAAAGACATTGAAGACATACTGATGAACTGTAATTACTCAGAGACTTTTATCAAGACTGCCAACGATCTTCAAATCATGGATGCTATAAGCGAATGTTATGAGGAATATAAACTCATAAACAGAAAATAAAGTAGTCCTAAAAAAAATCTAAAAAATTTCTTTTTTATTTTACATGCATTTGCAATTCAAATAATTAATTGTACTTTTGCACTCCCTTAATTGGGAATGGAATGTTTAATTTAAAATTTTTATTGTGAACACATTAAGCTACAAAACAGTTTCAGCTAACAAGGCCACTGTACAAAAAGAGTGGGTTGTAGTTGATGCTGAGGGTCATAACTTAGGTCGTTTAGCTTCAAAAGTTGCAATGCTTTTGAGAGGTAAATACAAACCAAGTTACACACCTCACGTTGACTGTGGAGATAACGTAATTGTTATCAATGCAGAAAAGATCAACCTTACAGGGAACAAGCTTGCTGATAAGACGTATATTCGTCACACAGGCTACCCAGGAGGACAAAGAAGTTTAACAGCACAACAAATTCAGGACAAAAATCCTGCAATTCTTGTTGAAAAAGCTGTAAAGGGGATGTTGCCTAAAAACAAATTAGGAGCACAACTTTTCCGTAATTTGAATGTAAATGTAGGTACAGAGCACAAACATGAGGCTCAACAACCTAAAACGATTAACCTAAACGACCTGAAGTAATGGCAGTTATCCACAAAATCGGTAGAAGAAAAACCGCAGTTGCTCGTATTTATCTTTCTGAAGGATCAGGAGTAATTACAGTAAACAAAAAAGCTCTTAATGACTACTTCCCAACAGCTACTTTACAGTACAAAGTTAAACAAGCACTTACGCTTACAGGTAATGCTGAGAACTTTGACGTAAAAGTAAACGTGTATGGAGGGGGTATTACAGGACAAGCTGAGGCTGTACGTATGGCTATCGCTCGTGCAATTTGCGAGGTAGATGTCGAGAACAGAACAATTGTTAAGCCAGAAGGTTTATTGACAAGAGATCCAAGAATGGTAGAGCGCAAGAAATTCGGTCAGAAGAAAGCTCGTAAGAGATTCCAATTCTCGAAACGTTAATACCACTCTTTTACAAAACAAGATTAATTTATTATTTAAAATCAAATCAGGTTTTTGTTGCTTCCTGAGAGCATCAGGACTTTAGTTTAGCATCTAAATGGTTAAGACCATTTTCTCGAAGTTTTTTCAGAGAGAAGCTACTTAATCATTGCTTACTACAACAGAACGTAAACTATTTAGACAAATGGCAAAAAAAGTTGAAGTTAAAGAATTACTAGAAGCAGGTGTGCATTTTGGCCACATGACTAGAAAATGGAATCCGAATATGGCACCCTATATTTATATGGAGCGCAACGGAATTCACATCATTAATTTATACAAAACAGCAGCTAAGATCGAAGAGGCTAACGAGGCCCTAAGAAAAATCGCTGCATCTGGCAGAAAAGTACTTTTCGTAGCTACAAAAAAACAAGCAAAAGATATCGTTGCTGAGAAAGCAAAAGCAGCTAACATGCCTTACATCACTGAGAGATGGCCAGGTGGTATGCTTACTAACTTTGTAACTATCCGCAAAGCTGTTAAGAAAATGGCTACTATTGATAGAATGAAGAAAGACGGTACTTTTGACACACTTTCAAAGAAAGAAAAACTTCAAGTTGATCGTCTTCGCGCAAAATTAGAAAAGAACTTAGGTTCTATCTCTGATATGACAAGACTACCAGCTGCACTTTTTGTAGTTGATATCATCGCTGAAAATATCGCAGTAAAAGAAGCTCAAAAATTAAACATTCCAGTTTTTGCAATGGTAGATACTAACTCTGACCCACGTCAGGTTGCGTATGTAATACCATCAAATGATGACGCTTCAAAATCTATCGATAAAGTTTTAACTCTAGTTACTGATGCAATAATCGAAGGACATGCTGAAAAAGGTAGTTCATCTGATGCAACAGAAACAGAAGAAGGAACAGAGGCTAAAGTAGCTCCAAAAGCTAAAGCAGCAGCTCCAAAAGCTGAGGCTCCAAAGGTTGAAGAAGTAGCCGCTTCAGAGGCAACTACTCCTGAGACTGAAGCAGACACTACATCAGCAGAAGAAACAAAATAAATAAAAACGAAAGATTGAAAGCTTCTGAAGATTAGGTAAACGTTGATTTAGATTTAAATTATAACCGAGCCCAAATCAAGAATCTTTCAATCTTTTAATTTTCGAATCATTTAAAACAAAATACTATGGCAACTATTAGTGCTGCAGACGTAAACAAATTAAGACAAATTACAGGTGCCGGAATGATGGACTGTAAAAAGGCGCTTGTTGAAGCAGAAGGAGATTTTGACAAAGCTATTGAGGTGCTTCGCAAAAAAGGACAAAAAGTAGCTGCAAACCGTTCAGATAGAGAATCTACTGAAGGTGCTGCTATTGCTTTTGTAAATGAAGACAAGACCTTAGGAGTAGCAATCACATTAAACTGTGAGACTGACTTTGTGGGTAAAAACGATGCTTTTGTTGCATTGGCTCACCAATTTGCTGAACAAGCCATCAACTATACTACTAAAGAAGGCTTTTTAGCTTCTGACTTTGGTGGAATTACTGTAGCTGAGAAACTAATCGAACAAACAGGAGTTATTGGAGAGAAAATTGAAATCGCTTCTTTTGAGAGATTAGAAGGTGCATTTGTTGGATTTTACATCCACGCCGGAAACAAAATCGCTACATTAACTGCACTTTCTGCAAATGTAGACGGAGCTGAAGAGGTGGCTAAGAACGTATCTATGCAAGCTGCAGCGATGAACCCAATTGCACTTAACGAGTCAGGAGTTGATCAATCAATTATCGATAAAGAAATCGAAATTGCTAAAGAACAACTAAGAACTGAAGGGAAACCAGAGGCTATGCTTGACAATATCGCAAAAGGAAAAATCCAACGTTTCTACAAAGACAACACTTTGGTTAACCAAGACTACATTAAAGATAACACGATGAGTGTTGCTAAATATGTTCAGTCAGTAAACAAAGATTTGACTGTAACTGGATTCGCAAGAGTTTCTTTAGGATAATTATCCTATTCAAAAACCTTTTGAATATACCTATAAAAAAACTGCTCTTTTTAAAAAGAGCAGTTTTTTGTTTTTTAGTGCTATCCCAAGAGATAGCACTTGTTATTTAGTGATAGTTTATCTGATCAGCTTTTTATATTTGATTCGCGTTGGCATCAAATCACCTAAGCGTTTCTTGCGGTTTTCTTCGTATTCAGAGAAGCCTCCTTCAAACACATAGACCTCTGAGTTTCCTTCAAAAGCCAAAATGTGGGTACATACTCTATCTAAGAACCACCTGTCGTGAGAGATCACTACAGCGCATCCTGCGAAGTTCTCTAAACCTTCTTCTAGTGCTCTGAGCGTATTGATGTCTAAGTCGTTTGTAGGCTCATCCAACAGCAGTACGTTTCCTTCTTCTTTTAGGGTCATAGCCAAGTGAAGTCTGTTGCGCTCACCTCCAGAAAGCGTAGCTACTTTTTTGTTTTGTTCGCTTCCGCTAAAATTGAATTTGCTCAAATACGCTCTTGAGTTGACTTGTCTGCCGCCCATCATAATCATCTCTTGACTGTCACAGAAGTTCTCCCAAATGGTTTTCTCTGCATCGATGTTGGAGTGAGCTTGGTCAACATAAGCGATCTTCACGGTATCTCCGATTTCAAAACTCCCGCTATCGGGTTGTTCTTCATTCATAATCATCCTGAAAATGGTCGATTTACCCGCACCATTCGGACCGATAATTCCTACAATTCCCGCTTGAGGTAAAACAAAGTTGAGGTTGTCATACAACAACTTGTCGCCAAATGATTTAGCCACGTTTTTGGCTTCAATAACATTGGTTCCTAAACGAGGTCCGTTCGGGATATATATTTCTAGTTTTTCTTCTAATTGTTTTTGGTCTTCGTTGAGTAGTCTATCATAGTTCTGCAAACGCGCTTTTTGTTTGGTCTGCCTTCCTTTGGCTCCTTGTCGCACCCAGTCTAACTCTCGTTCTAATGTTTTTCTGCGCTTAGAGGCTGTCTTTTCTTCTTGTGCCATACGCGTTGATTTCTGATCTAGCCATGAAGAGTAATTCCCTTTCCACGGAATTCCCTCACCTCTATCGAGCTCGAGAATCCAACCTGCAATGTTGTCTAAGAAATACCTGTCGTGGGTTACAGCGATGATGGTTCCTTGGTATTGCTGTAAGTGTTGCTCTAACCAATGTACTGATTCAGCATCTAAGTGGTTAGTGGGCTCATCGAGTAACAGCACGTCTGGTTGTTGCAATAACAATCGACATAGCGCTACTCTACGTCTTTCTCCACCTGATAATACTTTGATAGGCGTGTCTGGATCTGGCGTGCGGAGTGCATCCATAGCAATCTCTAGTTTGGTATCGATTTCCCAAGCACCAAGTGCGTCAATTTTGTCTTGAAGCTCTGCTTGTCTGTTCATCAGCTTCTCCATCTTGTCAGCATCTTCATAGACTTCTGGAAGACCAAACATATCGTTGATTTTGTTGAACTCATCTAAGACCGCCATCGTCTCTGCTACGCCTTCACGCACTACTTCAATCACGGTTTTGTCTTCGTCTAACTGTGGCTCTTGCTCTAAATAACCCACGGTATATCCGGGTGCGAAAACCACATCACCTTGGTAGTTTTTGTCTACACCGGCAATGATCTTAAGTAGTGAAGATTTTCCTGAACCGTTGAGACCTAGAATTCCAATCTTGGCTCCGTAAAAAAAGCTCAAGTAAATATCCTTAAGCACTTGTTTGTTAGTCGATGAGTAGGTCTTACTCACTTTTGACATCGAGAAAATTACTTTTTTATCGTCTGACATGTTTTGTATAGTTTAATTGTTTTGTTCTAACTCCTGTGGTATACAAGAGGTTGTTTTTGGTTGTAATGCTTTGTGATTTTATGCCTCAACTTCAGTGGTAGGTGTGTTTTCCTGACTCGGAAAAACAGTGTCAATCCTGATATAAATAT
This sequence comes from Flavobacterium sp., assembly GCA_035515135.1. Taxonomy (GTDB): domain Bacteria; phylum Bacteroidota; class Bacteroidia; order Flavobacteriales; family Flavobacteriaceae; genus Flavobacterium. The sequence continues at coordinate 111,707 of DATJBW010000013.1, read as the reverse complement.
TGATGATGAATATTATAGAGGCTATGGATAGCAAAATGAATTTGGCTGATTTGAATTCTTTCTTTTTGGCTAATGCAACCAATTGTGAAATAGTAATGAGCAGGGTAATGCTGAAAAAGTAGAAGAATATTTTATCCATGGGCTGTGGTTTGTATAGAAATTTACAATAGTACACAAAGATAACTTTAAGTACTGACAATGCCAATAGCATCTAAAAAAAGAAAACTACTTCACTGGTTGTGAAGTAGTTTTCTAATAGTCTTGGCTGAGGGATAGCAGTGAAAATCCTGTCATTTTTATGACAGATTGCAGCGAATAGCCCGACCCGAAGGGGCAGCCCCAAATATATTCTAGCAGCCTATTTAAAATAAGACAATTCGTGGTTTTCTTCGATTTTTAGCAGTGTTTCATATATCAGTTTCACTACGTTTTCAACGTCATCTTTATGCACCATCTCAACGGTGGTGTGCATATAGCGCAGAGGCAACGAAATCAGTGCAGATGCCACACCGCCATTGCTGTAAGCAAACGCATCGGTGTCAGTGCCGGTAACTCTAGAGGATGCCAAGCGTTGGAACGGAATTTTGTTGTCTTCAGCTGTTTTTATAATTAGTTCTCTCAGGTTGTTCTGTACCGCTGGAGCATAAGTAATCACAGGTCCTTTGCCAATCTGAGTGTCGCCTTCAACTTTCTTTTCAATCATCGGAGTAGTCGAGTCGTGGCACACATCAGTGACGATTGCAAGATTCGGGCGAATGGTTTTGGTAATCATCTCAGCTCCGCGTAGCCCCACTTCTTCTTGAACCGAATTGGTAATATACAGCCCAAACGGAAGTGTCTTTTTATTTTCTTTGAGCAGTCGTGCCACTTCGGCAATCATAAAACCTCCCATGCGGTTGTCTAAAGCACGACAAACAAACTTATTTTCGTTCAAAATCATAAAGTCATCTGGGTAGGTAATCACACAGCCCACGTGAACGCCTAATTTTTCTACCTCTTCTTTAGTAGAACAGCCCACATCGATAAAGATGTTGTCTAGTTTTGGCGTTTCTTCTTTTCCTCTATTTCTGGTATGAATAGCGGGCCAACCGAAAACTCCTTTTACGACACCTTTTTTGGTGTGTATATTCACGCGTTTTGAAGGTGCAATTTGGTGGTCTGATCCTCCGTTTCTAATCACATATATATGCCCTTCGTTAGTGATATAATTTACGTACCAAGAAATTTCGTCAGAGTGTCCTTCGATGACTACTTTGTATGGAGCATCTGGATTTATAACCCCAACAGCGGTTCCGTAAGTATCGGTAATAAAGGTGTCGACATAAGGTTTTAGGTAGTCCATCCACAGCTTTTGACCTTCAGATTCGTAGCCAGTAGGAGAGGCGTTGTTTAAATATTTTTCTAAGAAGTCTAAGGATGATTTTTTGAAAATAGATTTAGGCATAGCTATAGATTTTTAAATTTGCACTAAAATATAAATTGTTTAGCATAATTATAGTTATATAATTCATAATTTTGACAATGAATGTAAGGTTTCTAGCTATGAATCGGGGTTTAGTCACATTTTTTTTCTGTATGTTTTGTGCTTTGATGAGCGCTCAAGTGGATGTTGATTCACTTGAGGTGATTACAAAAGACTCGACTATTGAAGAGGTCTATATCACTAACGAAAAACTCTCATTAGAGGAAGTTGAGTCCAGAAAACAATTTTTGATTCTCAGAAACCGCGTGTTTAGAACTTATCCGTTTGCCAAAACAGCTTCTGAGCGATTAGAACTCCTCAACCAGAATCTTGCAAAACTCACTAAAAAAAGAGATCGCAAAAAATACTTGAAAATCACTGAGAGTTATATGGAAAATGAGTTTGAAGCCCGACTCAAGAAACTCTCTAAAAAAGATGGGCAAATCTTGATGAAACTCATCCATAGGCAAACTGGACAAACCACTCATGAGCTGGTCAAAGAATTAAAAAGTGGTTGGAGTGCGTATTGGTACGGAAAAACTGCAAAAATATTTACGATAGATTTAAAATCTACCTATAATCCCTATAGCGTTCGAGAAGATTTCTGGATAGAAGATATTTTGATAGAGGCGTTTGAAACCCGAAAACTGATTGAACAAAAACCTAAGAAGCCTATAGACTATGTCAAATTAGCCCACATTTGGAGAGAAAAACAAAGTCAGGATTAGCTTTTTTCTTCGTCGCTTTAGAAGTTTTATTTATTTTATAACACCTGTAAAACCATAAGTACTTTTGCTATACATTTGCAGGACTTTAAACACATATCTTTTCATTGCTACTCTCGTCTTTGCAAAACTGGTTTATTGATACTTTTGGCGTTACCTCAGCACAGGTAACCAGCTGGTTTGTGTATGACCCAAAAGCCCCTATGCTCTTTAGTAGCACTTTGTTTTTAGGCATGTTTTTGGTGTTTTATCTGGTGTATATCACTACTAAAAAGCACAATAACTTCCGCACAGTTTTCGTGGTTCTCTTCTCACTTTTCTTTTACTACAAAGCAGGTGGTTATTATTTTATTCTCTTAATAATATCTACCATCGCTGATTATATATTGGCTAATCTGATTTATAAAAGTCACAAAGCAAACATCAGAAAGCTCTATTTGACCATTAGTGTAGGGCTCAGCTTAGGCCTACTTGGTTATTTTAAATACACCAATTTTCTGATTGATAGCTTTAACAATCTCTTTACGTCAAACTTCGCACTTCAGGATATTATTTTACCGGTCGGAATTTCGTTTTATACCTTCCAGACGATGAGCTATACCATCGATATTTATAGAAGAGAAATTCAACCCGCTAAAAGCTTATTAGATTTTGCTTTTTTTGTCAGCTTTTTTCCTCAATTAGTGGCAGGACCTATCGTACGTGCCAAAGACTTTATCCCACAGATATATCAAAAAGTAAAACTCACCAAAGAAGAGGCGAGTATGGCGCTTTTTCTGATTATCGGCGGTTTGCTCAAGAAGGCAGTCATCTCTGATTATATTTCGCTCAACTTTGTAGATAGGGTTTTTGATGCGCCCAATAGTTATACTTCGTTTGAGAACCTAATGGCTGTGTATGGGTATGCCTTACAGATTTATTGTGACTTTTCAGGCTATTCTGATATGGCAATCGGGTTGGCTTTGCTGATGGGTTTTACGCTTCCAGCGAATTTCAGAAGGCCTTATCAATCTAAAAACATCACTGAATTCTGGAGGAGATGGCATATTTCACTTTCGTCTTGGCTAAAAGATTACCTGTATATCTCTGTAGGTGGCAATCGCAAAGGAAGCTTTTTGGGTTATTTATTCCCCACTTTGTTTTTTGTAGGGATATTGTTGTGGTCATTGACCATCGTTAACTTGTCAGTCTTACCACTCATCGGCTCTTTGCTTGCCATCGGTATATTTGTGTTGAGTTTTGTGTTGTCAGCAACGCCAAAGAAATCGATGTATACAAACTTTAACCTGATGACCACTATGCTTCTGGGCGGACTATGGCACGGCGCGAGCCTTAGATTTGTGCTTTGGGGCGCACTTCACGGAATAGCTCTAGCGATTCACAAGTTTTTTATGGAGTTGTTTCCGACTAAAAAAGGAGCGAATAATCTGATTGCAAAGTGGTTTTCTACTACTTTTTCGATTCTACTCACTTTTCATTTTGTGGTTTTTTGCTGGATATTTTTCAGGGCAAAAGACTTCTCTATCGCTACTGATATTATTGCTAATATTGGCGCGATTACTTTTGATTTCAATCAATGGATGGTTATTTCTCAGGTGTATAAAAATGTGTTTCTGTTGTTGTTGATTGGGTATGTGTGGCATTTTTTCCCACAAAAACTCAACGATAAGCTCTATCGCATTTTCAATACTACTCCTTTAGTCATCAAAGGGTTTTTAATTGCCTTTGTATTTTGGATCGTTTTTGCTACGGCTTCAAGTGGTACACAGCCCTTTATCTATTTTCAGTTTTAATCAGCTGTGCTTCTTTCATTAGTAATATTATTGTTCTATTTTTGAAGACAACATAAAAAACACCAGTTATGATGCAATGGGAACGCTTGTTATCACTCAAGAAACAAGGAGATAAAGAGCCTAGAATCAGAAAAGAACAAGACCAAAGTCGATTGGGGTTTGAAGTCGATTATGACCGTATTATTTTCTCCGCTCCGTTCAGGACACTACAAGATAAAACACAAGTTATACCGCTGTCAAAAACCAATTTTGTACACTCCAGGCTCACACATAGCCTTGAAGTATCTGTTGTGGGGCGTTCACTAGGAAGAAGTATAGGCAAATTTGTCATAGAAAAATATCCACATCTACTTGAGATGGGATATGAAAGCAATGATTTTGGAGCTATAGTCGCTGCAGCTGCACTAGCTCATGATATTGGCAATCCACCTTTTGGTCATTCAGGTGAGAAAGCCATAGGCGAGTACTTCTTAAACGGAAATGGCAAGAAGTATAAAGACCAGCTCACACCTAAAGAATATCAAGATTTAGCTTCTTTTGAAGGCAATGCCAACGGAATTACCGTTTTGTGTTCTTCTATGTTTAGTAACGAAGGCGGATTGCGCATTTCGTATGCTACACTTGGCGCTTTTATGAAATACCCAAAAGAGTCACTACCTATAAAACCAACCAATAGCATTGCCGATAAAAAGTTTGGTTTCTTTCAAACCGAAAAAGACTTCATCAAAGAAGTGGCTGATGAGCTTGGGCTTGTCTCAAACAAATCAGGTGATGATATCGGTTTTGAACGACATCCTTTGGCTTATTTGGTCGAGGCTGCTGATGATATTTGCTATACGATTATCGATTTTGAGGACGGTATCAACTTAGGTTGGATCGATGAAGAATACGCCTTAGAATACTTGATCAAATTAGTCAAAGACAATATCAGACCAAAATACTACGAGCTCAGAACTAAAGAAGACAGGATTAGTTATCTCAGGGCATTGGCTATTTCTAGGATGATAAATGAAGTGGTGGCCGTATTTAAAGAGAATGAAACGGCTATTTTAAACGGAAATTTTCCACACGCACTCACTGACAAAAGTAGATTTAAAGCACAACTAGATGATATTATTCAGATATGCGTCAAGAAAATCTATCAAAGTCAAGAAGTTACAGAGAAAGAAATCACAGGGTATAGAGTGCTGACAGTGCTTTTAGATGCATTTACAACAGCCTACAACAATAAGTATCAGGGCAAGGCAAATAATTATGATAAACTTATATTGCGATTGCTTCCTGAGAAATACAGGGCAGAAGAGGTAGATTCTCTGTATGAAAGACTATTGCAAATCTGTCATTTTGTGTCTTTGTTGACAGACGGAAATGCCTTGCAATTATCTCAAATTATACAAGCTGGGAAAGTTAATTTATAAGTTGTTTTGACCTATCTAGAAGGCTTCACAACCAGTGCGTCAGTAAACTTTTCTCTGATGATAAGTCGGTTTCTGTCAGCCTCAATCTTGCTCTTATAGTTGCCCACTTGCACCTTGTAATTAGGCGAACTGAACACAATTGTGGCGTCAGTATCAGGAAAACTCCTTTTGAAATCTGTTAAAGTTTTTCGCGCTCCTTGACTGTCACCATAGAAAATTTGAATTTTATATTTGTCAGTAGCAGTGATTGAAGTGTTTGTTTTTCGCTTCTCATGAAGCAAATGCTCTAGTTTTGGGTCCTGATTAATACTGGTTTGAGCTGTTAAATTAGTAAGGCTCAGCAGTGTTAGAGAAAGTATAAATAAAGGTGATTTGAGTGCGTGTAGCTTCATAACATATTATATTTTAGGCAAATGTACTATTTAAAAATTCATGTTAAATGATCAAGTCTATTTAGAACAGTTATAAATTGTAGTGAATAGTGGTGGTTGGGCTTTGAGAATATTCTTTAAATTGTATTTTTGTACAGATTTTTTAGTTAATAATCGTTAATTGATTATTGGCAATAGTATAAAAAAGTGTGCCAAATTTAAGCGACAATCGTTTTTAGATATGAAAAAAATGGGAAGCCATAGTTCTGTATTTAGATTTTTATTATTGAGCCTATTCTTTGTGTTTAGTGTCTCTATAAACCTTTCTGCTCAAGAGGGAGATCCTTCTAACGGAAAATCTGTGTTTAACGCAAATTGTGCGGCTTGTCACGGGTTGGATAAACCAATGACTGGGCCTCCGTTAAGAGGCATGTCAGAACGCCTTGACAATGCGTGGTTGCACAAATGGATTAAGAATAGCTCTGACGTGATAAAATCAGGTGATAGCTATGCAAACAAAATTTTTGCAGAGTATAAAAACTTGCCAATGCCTCCGTTCCCGCAACTGTCTGACCAGGATATCGATGATATCATTGCGTATACAGCACAGGTGAAAGAGGTGCCTCAGGCTGATACGGCAGGAGGTGCTGCAGCTGGAGGAGCAAGTGCAGATGCTGACGCTTCAAATCAATTGATTTTAGGGGCGCTGATTTTAGTGCTATTAGTGCTTGTCTTAGCTTTATATGTAGTCAGAAAAGGACTTAGAAATATTGCTGAAGTAAAGGGGGTTGATTTAGAAGAAGGAAAAAAGCTTAGCTTATGGCAAGCATTCCTTAAGAATCAATTTATGGTTTTCGTAACGGTAATATTCTTATTGCTTGCAAGTGCTTACTTCGGGTATGGATATTTAATGCAGATAGGTGTTGATAGAGGCTATGCGCCAATTCAACCTATCCACTACTCACACAAAATACACGCTGGAGACAATCAAATTGATTGTAAGTACTGTCACTCTTCAGCTAGAACAAGTAAAACTTCAGGTATTCCATCTTTGAATGTGTGTATGAACTGTCACGAGACAATTTCAGAATACACCGGAGAAGAGGATCTTCCGAACGGATACACTAAAGACTTCTACACCGCTGAGATTCAGAAATTATATGAAGCAGTTGGGTGGGATGAATCTACTCGTGAGTATTCAAAACCACAGAAACCAGTGAAATGGGTGCGCATCCACAATTTGCCAGACTTTGTTTATTTTAACCACTCACAGCACGTTTCTGTCGCTGGGTTAGAATGTCAAACTTGTCACGGAGAAGTTCAGGAAATGGAAATACTTGAGCAACACGCTACCCTAACCATGGGATGGTGTATTGACTGTCACAGAACGACTAATGTCAAGACAGAAGGTAACGATTACTATAAGAAAATGCATGAAGAACTCGCTAGCAAATATGGGGTTGAAAAACTTACAGTTGCACAAATGGGAGGTTTAGAATGTGGTAAATGTCATTATTAATCAAGGTTTAAATTATTTTATACAAGAAATATGTCAACAACAAATAAGAAATACTGGAAAAGTGTTGAGGAGCTAGACCAAAATAGCTCTATTGTTGAGACGCTTAGAAACAACGAATTTGTTGAAGAAATCCCAACTGATGAATTTCTAGGGGATGAGAAGACGCTTTCAGCTTCTTCAACAACAAGACGTGACTTTCTAAAGTATGTTGGTTTTAGTACTGCTGCTGCTACTCTTGTGGCCTGTGAAGGTCCGGTAGTGAAATCAATACCTTATGTGGTGCAGCCAGAAGAAATCATTCCTGGTGTAGCAGATTATTATGCTACAACTATGGCTGATGGACATGACTTTGCTAATATACTCGTAAAAACAAGAGATGGTCGTCCAATTAAGATAGAGAACAACAACCTTTCAGACTCAAAAATACATGCCAATGCACGTGTGCACGCCTCTGTATTGTCAATGTATGATAGCTCTCGTCTTAAGAATCCGATGATTGACGGCAAAGACGCATTGTGGAGCGATGTTGATGCTAAGATGAAAAAGTCTTTGGCAGAAGCGCAAGCCTCAGGGGGTCAAATCGTATTGCTTACCAACACTATGGCGAGCCCATCTACTGATAAACTTATTGCAGAATTTATAGCAACATATCCTACTGCTAAACACGTTTCTTATGACGCGGTTTCTAGTTCAGAAGCGCTAGATGCTTTCCAACAAGTATACGGTGAGAGAGCTTTGGCAGGATATGATTTCTCTAAAGCAGATACTGTGGTTTCTGTCGGAGCAGACATTCTTGGTGATTGGCAAGGTGGAGGTTATGACGGAGGATATGCTAAAAACCGTATTCCGAAAAACGGAAAAATGTCTAAGCACATCCAGTTTGAGGCTAATATGAGTATGGCTGGAGCCAATGCTGACAAGCGTTACCCAATGACTGTAGCTCAACAGAAATTAGCTATCGCAAAAATATACGGAATTGTTACGGGCAATGCTGTTTCTGTTTCAGGTCTCGCCAACGAAGAGGTTGTTGTGAATGCAGCAAACGAATTAAAGCGTGCTGGTAGCAGAGGGGTTTTTGCTACAGGGTTAGACGATATCAATGCACAAATGTTAGCTATCGCTATCAATACTGCATTGTCAAGTGAAGCTTTTGAGCCAAACAAGCCAAGAAATATCCGTCAAGGAGATGCCAAGGCTGTTGGGCAATTAGTAGCTGATCTTAAAGCAGGAAAAGTTCATACCCTAATTATGAACGGAGTGAATCCTGTTTATTCGCTTCCAAACGGAGGAGAATTTGCAGAATCGCTTAAAAAAGTGAAAACATCTATTGCCTTTACGTTGAAATTAGACGAAACGGCTTTACATACTACTATGGCTGTTGCACTTCCACACTACCTTGAGTCTTGGGGAGATGTAAGCATCGAAAAAGGACATTACGGAATTGTTCAACCAACTATCCGCCCGTTATTTGATTCTAAACAATTTCAAGAAGCCTTACTTTCTTGGACAGATAATACAACGCCATACTACGACTACCTAAAATCTTTCTGGACTACATCAGTACTTTCAGGAAAAACTTGGAATGAAGCGGTTCACGATGGTGTGTTTGTGTCTGAAGAAAGTTTTACAGCTACAGCTAATTTAGACGGATTGTCTGATGCGGTTAACGCACTTTCAAAAGCACAAGCTGCAGCTGATTTTGAACTTGTACTTTATACCAAAACAGGTATGGGTGACGGCCAACAGGCAAATAACCCTTGGTTGCAAGAGTTCCCTGACCCGATTACTCGTGTGTCTTGGGATAACTATGCTACTATGCATAGGTTAGATGCTGAAGATGTTGGAGTAAAAAATTATAATGTTGCAAACGGAGGACTAAACGGAAGTTATATTACTATTGATGTCAATGGTACTAAAATCGAGAATGTTCCCGTGATTATACAACCGGGTCAAGCTAGAGGTACTATCGGACTTTCACTGGGCTACGGAAGAAAAGAAGGATTCAAATCAGAGATGCAAGTAGGTGTTAATGCTTATGCAGTCTATCATAATTTGAATGGAGTTCAATCGGCAAAAGTTGCTAAACAAGGTGGTGTAGACCACGAGTTTGCTTGTCTTCAATTGCACGGAACCCTAATGGGTAGAGGTGATATTATTAAAGAAGCCACTTTAACTGAATACAACGAGAAAGACGTAAAAGACTGGAATATTGTTCCGATGGTTTCTTTAGACCACAAAGCAATGCCAGCTAGTCAAGTTGATATCTGGGAATCTTTTGATAGAAGCATAGGTCACCACTTTAAGCTGTCTATTGACCTGAACGCTTGTACAGGTTGTGGAGCTTGTGTGATTGCATGTCACTCAGAGAACAACGTACCGGTAGTGGGAAAATCAGAAGTTAGACGTTACCGCGATATGCACTGGTTGCGCATCGATAGATATTATTCTTCAGAAGATACTTTCTCTGGTGACGTTACCAAGAAAGAATCTGCTAGCGGACTATTTGATAATGTTGAGAAGTATGGTGAATTAGAGCACCCTGCAGATAACCCACAAGTGGCTTTCCAACCTGTGATGTGTCAGCACTGTAATCACGCTCCTTGTGAAACAGTTTGTCCAGTTGCGGCAACTTCACACGGTCGTCAGGGTCAAAACCATATGGCATACAACCGTTGTGTAGGTACGCGTTACTGTGCTAACAACTGTCCGTATAAAGTAAGACGTTTTAACTGGTTCTTATACAACCAAAACCCAGAGTTTGATTACAATATGAATGATGATTTAGGGCGTATGGCACTGAATCCTGATGTTGTAGTTCGTTCACGTGGAGTTATGGAAAAATGTTCGTTCTGTATCCAAAACACGCAAGCTGTGATTTTAAAAGCCAAGAGAGAGGGTAGAGAAGTTGCCAATGGCGAGTTCCATAATGCCGCTGCTTGTGCTGCTGCTTGTGGAAGCGGAGCAATGGTATTTGGAGACGTAAATGACAAAGAAGGTCCGGTGGCTAAATTGCACGAAGACGACAGAAAATATCATTTATTAGAGCATATTGGTACACAACCAAACGTGTTTTATCACGTAAAAGTAAGAAACGTATAACTCAAACAAGTAACTAAAAGTATATAAATAAGGATTATGTCTCATTACGAAGCACCCATAAGAAAGCCTTTAGTTTTAGGGAATAAAACTTACCATGACGTTACAGTTGATGTAGCTCGTCCGGTAGAAGGCAAAGCAAATAAACAATGGTGGACTGTATTTCTGATAGCTCTAGCTGCCTTTTTGTGGGGAGTTGGCTGTATGGTATATACAATCTCTACCGGAATCGGTACTTGGGGATTAAATAAAACCATCGGATGGGCTTGGGATATCACCAACTTTGTTTGGTGGGTAGGTATTGGTCACGCCGGTACGCTTATCTCAGCTGTACTTTTGTTATTCCGTCAAAAATGGAGGTTTGCCATTAACCGTTCAGCAGAGGCGATGACTATTTTCTCTGTAGTTCAGGCAGGTCTTTTCCCGATTATTCACATGGGTCGTCCGTGGTTGGCGTATTGGGTTCTCCCAATTCCGAACCAGTTTGGATCACTCTGGGTGAACTTTAACTCACCACTACTTTGGGACGTATTTGCAATTTCAACCTATTTGTCTGTATCACTGGTTTTCTGGTGGACAGGACTTCTGCCTGACTTTGCAATGATTCGCGACAGAGCTATTACGCCTTTTAATAAAAAGATTTATTCGATACTGTCTTTCGGATGGAGCGGAAGAGCAAAAGACTGGCAACGTTTTGAAGAAGTTTCATTGGTATTAGCTGGTTTAGCTACGCCACTTGTACTTTCTGTACACACGATTGTATCTTTTGACTTTGCTACTTCAATCGTTCCGGGATGGCACACTACTATTCTACCTCCATACTTCGTTGCTGGAGCTATTTTCTCAGGATTTGCGATGGTAAACACGCTTCTTATTATTATGAGAAAAGTATGTAACTTCGAAGACTATATCACAGTACAGCACATTGAGCTTATGAATATCATTATTATGATTACGGGTTCTATCGTGGGTATTGCATATATTACAGAGTTATTCGTAGCTTGGTATTCAGGTGTAGAGTATGAGTCGTATGCTTTCTTAAACAGAGCAACAGGACCTTACTGGTGGGCTTATTGGATGATGATGACTTGTAACGTTCTTTCTCCGCAAATTATGTGGTTCAAGAAAATTAGAACAAGTATCATGGTGTCGTTTATTATTTCTATAGTAGTAAACATCGGAATGTGGTTTGAGCGCTTTGTAATTATCGCTACTTCACTTCACAGAGATTATTTACCATCATCTTGGGCTATGTTCCAACCTACATTTGTTGATATCGGAACATTTATTGGAACAATAGGATTCTTTTTTGTGTTATTTTTGTTATATTCTCGTAGTTTCCCTGTAATTTCACAGGCAGAGGTGAAAACCATATTGAAAGCTTCAGGAGATAACTACAAAAGAGAAAGAGAACTAAAAGGAGATCAATCACATAACCATTAATTTCAGAGATGAGCAATAAAGTTATTCACGTACTATACAACGATGACGATGTCTTGTTAGATGCTGTACACGCTACACGTTCTGCAAATCATCATATTGAAGAGATTTACACCCCTTTTCCAGTACATGGTTTAGACCATGCTATGGGGCTTGCGCCTACTAGAATTGCCATTACTGCTTTTATGTATGGTGTATTAGGTCTGGCTACGGCTACAATTTTGATCAACTATATCATGATTGTTGACTGGCCACAAGATATTGGTGGAAAACCAAGTTTTAGCTTTACTCAAAACTTGCCTGCTTTCGTCCCTATTATGTTTGAACTTACCGTGTTCTTTGCAGCTCACCTTATGGTTCATACCTTTTATATGAGAAGTAAGTTATGGATTGGTAAAAAAGCAGAAAACCCTGACCCGAGAACAACAGATGATCACTTCTTGATGGAGGTTGCCGTAAGTGGTGATGAGCAAGAAATGGTTGACTTCTTCCAAGGTACAGGAGCTGTAGAAATTAAAATCGTAGACAAGCACTAATTTTAGATATGAAAAATTTATATAAAATAACGGCTTTGGTAGCTCTTTCTGCATCAGTAGTGTCGTGTTTTAATGACAAGAGCCCAAACTATCAGTTTTTCCCGAATATGTATGAGTCAGTAGCTTATGAAACATATTCTGAGTCAGATGCATTTGCTAACGGAAATTCAGCTCAGTTACCTGCTGAAGGAACAGTACCTAGAGGTTTTACACCTTATGAGTATGCAAATACGCCAGAAGGACTTGAAGATGCAAGAGCTAACTTACAATCGCCACTAGCAGAAGCAGATTATAATGCTGATAACGCCAAAGGGCTTTATACAATTTATTGTGCCATCTGTCACGGTGATGCCGGAGACGGACAAGGTACTTTAGTTAAGAGAGAGAAATTCTTAGGAGTACCACATTATAATGACAGAGCCCTTACAGAAGGGAGTATTTATCACGTGGTAACTTACGGATTGAACTCAATGGGATCGCACGCTAATCAGCTTTCACAAGCAGAACGCTGGCAAGTATCTCGTTATGTAATGAGCTTAAAGGCAGAATAATAATTTGTAGAACATTATTTTTTAAGATATGTACACTTTTACAGGCAGGCTAAAAATATTTTCTATCGCTTTGATGATAGTCGGGGTGTTAGGTATCGGATATGGTTTTTTATCCGCTCCTAATTCAACTCAAGAGGTAGAACAACTTCTAAAACAAGAGCACCAAGATCATTTGGCTCACGGTGGTTCTAGTGTAGAACACGATGCTATGACAGCGGCTGATCACCAAGAACACGTAGCTCATGTGTATCATCAGTTGACAAATAAACCATGGTCAGCCATCTATGTAGCTGCTATGTTTTTCTTTATGATTGCCATTGGTGTGTTGGCGTTTTATGCCATACAACACGCTGCACAAGCAGGTTGGTCTCCAGTTCTCTTTAGAGTAATGGAAGGTATCAATGCGTATGTTTTGCCTGGAGGTATTATTATATTTGTATTGCTATTGCTTTCATCCACACATTTCAACCATATGTTTGTATGGATGGCAGACGGAATAGCTGATCCTGCTCATGCCAATTATGATGCGGTAGTCGCTAATAAAACGGGTTATTTAAATATCCCTTTCTTTTTGATTAGAGCCTTTATCTTTATTGGTGGATGGATACTTTACAGTACACTTACTAGAAAATATTCTTACCAACAAGATATTGAGACTGTATATGACATGCAAATACTACTTCACAAGAAAATCGTTAAGGCGTCAGCTGCATTCTTAGTGTTTTATATCATCACTGAATCAGTATCGTCTTGGGATTGGATTATGTCACTTGACCCACACTGGTACAGTACACTATTCGGATGGTATGTATTCTCAAGTTCATTTGTAAGCGGAATTACTGTAATTACTTTAATTACTATTTACTTAAAATCTAAAGGTCTTCTTGATTTTGTAAACAAGAGCCACTTGCAAGATTTAGCTAAGTTTATGTTTGCTATCAGTATCTTCTGGGGATACCTTTGGTTCTCTCAGTTCATGCTTATCTGGTATGCGAATATCCCTGAGGAGGTAACTTACTTTATTCAGAGAATCAACGATTATAACTTGCCATTCTTCGGTATGCTTGTGTTGAATCTAATCTTGCCATTAGTAATTCTAATGAGTGCTGACCATAAGAAAATTAATTGGATTGTTGTGTTTATCGGTTTTGTAATTCTATTCGGACACTACTTAGACTTCTTCAATATGATTATGCCTGCTACTGTAGGTGACAGATGGTTCATCGGTATTGCAGAGATAGGTTCAGTAATGTTCTTCTTAGGATTGTTTATATATGTGGTGTTTAACGCACTTTCTAAACACCCTCTTATCGCTAAGAACACCCCGTTAATTGAAGAAAGTAAACAATTTCATTACTAATATTAAATTTTAAAAATCCATGACAAGTTTATTAGTAGTTATCGTCTTAATATTATTGGCAGTTGCTGTTTGGCAAATTTCCAAAATACACAGCCTGACTCAAATAGGAGCAGGTGCAAGACTCAACGATTCACAAGTTGCAAATCACAAAGACAATAACATTAACGGTTATTTAATGTTCGGTTTCCTAGTGTTTATATACATATTGAGCATCTACTCACTTTATGAATGGGGACCTTTAGTTCTTATTGATAACGCAGCTTCTGTTCACGGAAGTGAGATTGACAACCTTATGATGATTTCATTTGTAATGATATTAGTAGTAATGTTTATCACTCAAGCCTTACTTCACTATTACGCATTTAAATACAGAGGTATTGAAGGTAGAAAAGCACTTTATTTTGCTGATAACAACAAGCTAGAAGCAGCTTGGACTATTGTTCCTGTAATTGCTTTGAGTATCTTAATTCTATACGGACTTTATACCTGGAACGACATTATGTTTGTTGATCCTGAAGAAGAAGAAGTGATGTATGTTGAGATTTATGCCAAGCAGTTTAGCTGGGAGGCCCGTTATGCCGGAAAAGACAATGCTTTAGGTAAAGCTAACGTTCGTCTTATCGAAGGTATCAACACCGTAGGTCTTGACTTGTCTGACCCGAATGCCAAAGACGATATCGTGACTAGCGAACTTCACTTGCCAATCGGTAAGAAAGTAGTATTCAAGATTCGTTCACAAGATGTGTTACACTCTGCTTATATGCCACACTTTAGAGCGCAGATGAACTGTGTTCCTGGTATGGTTACACAATTTGCCTTTACTCCCTCTATCACAACGGCTGACTTTAGAGCCTTGCCAGAGACAATTGCCAAAGTTGAAAACATCAACAAACTAAGAGCAGACAAAAGCATTGAGCTTCTAGCACAAGCTGAAGAAGCATTAGACCCATATGAGTTTGACTTCCTTTTGTTGTGTAACAAAATTTGTGGAGCTTCACACTATAACATGCAAATGAAGATTGTGGTAGAAACACAAGAAGAGTTTGACAAATGGATGTCTACGCAACAAAGACTTTATTCAAAAGTTATGTACGGAGGATAATCCTTCTATAAGGAGTATCCATTATTAAGTAGTTAAATAACAGTATTACATATAATTTCAAAAAATATGTCAACAACAGGACAACAAGAACATCACCACAAAGATTCATTCATTACTAAGTATATCTTTAGTATGGATCACAAGATGATCGCAAAACAATATCTTATTACGGGTATTATTATGGGAGTCATCGGAGTTATGATGTCTATATTTTTCAGAATGCAAATTGCTTGGCCAGAGCAATCGTTTAAGATATTCGAAATTTTCTTAGGTGATATGGCTCCAGGAGGAGTGTTGAAAAACGATGCATACCTTGCTTTAGTGACCATTCACGGTACTATCATGGTGTTCTTCGTATTGACGGCTGGACTTAGCGGAACCTTTAGTAACTTATTGATTCCGTTACAAATCGGATCTAGAGATATGGCATCAGGATTTATGAACATGATTTCATACTGGTTGTTTTTTATCTCTGCTGTAATTATGCTTTCTTCTCTATTCGTAGAGTCAGGACCAGCCTCTGCAGGTTGGACAGTATATCCACCACTGAGCGCCTTGCCACAAGCCATACCAGGTTCTGGTACAGGAATGACACTTTGGTTAGTAGCTATGGCAATATTTATTGCTTCATCACTACTAGGATCTTTAAACTATGTGGTTACGGTTATCAACCTTAGAACAAAAGGAATGACCATGACAAGACTACCGCTTACTATCTGGACATTCTTAGTTACAGCTATTGTAGGTATTGTTTCTTTCCCGGTATTATTATCAGCTGCTTTATTATTGTTATTTGATAGAAGCTTCGGAACATCATTCTTCTTATCAGATATTTTTATTGCAGGAGAAGTTTTACATTACCAAGGAGGATCACCTGTTTTATTTGAACACTTATTCTGGTTCTTAGGTCACCCTGAGGTATATATTGTTATTCTACCAGCAATGGGTATTGTATCTGAAGTATTAGCTACAAACTCACGTAAGCCAATTTTTGGGTATAGAGCGATGATTACTTCTGTACTTGCTATTGCTTTCTTATCTACAATTGTTTGGGGTCACCACATGTTTGTTTCAGGAATGAACCCTTTCTTAGGTTCTGTATTTACCTTTACAACATTACTTATTGCTATTCCATCTGCCGTAAAAGCCTTTAACTGGATTACGACTATCTGGAAGGGTAATATTCAGATGAACCCAGCCATGCTATTCTCAATCGGAATGGTTTCTACTTTCATCACTGGAGGACTTACAGGAATCATCTTAGGAGACTCTGCTCTTGATATTAACGTTCACGATACTTATTTCGTTATTGCTCACTTCCACCTTGTGATGGGTATATCTGCTCTTTACGGAATGTTTGCAGGGGTTTACCACTGGTTCCCTAAGATGTACGGACGTATGATGAACAAAAACTTAGGATATATCCACTTCTGGGTAACTGCAGTTTGTGCGTATGGAGTTTTCTTCCCGATGCACTTCGTAGGACTTGCAGGTCTACCAAGACGTTATTATACCAACACTGCATTCCCATTATTTGACGACTTACACGATGTTAACGTTATCATTACTATGTTTGCTATCGTTGGGGGTATCTTCCAAATCGCATTCTTATGGAACTTCTTCCACAGTATATTCTATGGTAAGATTGCTCCGAAAAACCCTTGGAGAGGTACAACTCTTGAGTGGACTACACCTGTTGAGCGCCTTCACGGAAACTGGCCAGGAGAAATTCCTCACGTACACAGA
Organism: Flavobacterium sp.; assembly: GCA_035515135.1. Lineage (GTDB taxonomy): Bacteria > Bacteroidota > Bacteroidia > Flavobacteriales > Flavobacteriaceae > Flavobacterium. The sequence goes on along the minus strand of DATJBW010000013.1, from coordinate 94,588 downwards.
TGGGCTTATGATTACAGCAAGCCTGGTGCAGCAGAAGACTTTATTCCGCAAGACGTGCCAATGGCAGAAGGAGAAGAGAAACTTCACCACTAAGAAAATACTTTTTAAAATACATAATCCCGAATACAGCTGCTGTTCGGGATTTTTTTATGTTTATATTTGAGCTATAAACCTGTGTTATGCAAAAACTAATCACATTTTTCTGTTTACTCACTTTTGCCTTTTCTTTTTCTCAAGATAAACCTGCCTACCAATTGTTTGATAAAAACGGAAAAAGGGCTTCTTATAAAAAACTTGTCAAAGCAAGTTTAAATTCATCTGTAGTGCTTTTCGGAGAACATCACGACAACCCCATTTCGCACTGGCTCCAATTGTCTTTGACCAAAGACCTACACAAGAAGCATAAATCACTTATTATGGGTGCAGAAATGCTTGAGAGGGACAACCAGCAAGAGCTCAATCAATACCTCTCTAGTGAGATTGACCAAAAAGGACTCGATAGCCTTGCAAGGTTATGGAACAACTACAAAACTGACTATAAGCCTTTAGTGGATTATGCCAAAGATCATAAGATTCCGTTTATAGCGACCAATATCCCTAGGCGTTATGCGAGTATGGTTTTTAGAGGAGGATTTGAAGCTTTAGATACACTTTCAGCCCATCAGAAAGAATGGATTGCACCACTCCCGATAAAGTATGATGCACGCCTTTCACAATACGAAAAGATGCTTGAGATGGCGCAAGGACATGGCGGAGATAAATTGCCCAAAGCCCAAGCCATCAAAGATGCAACTATGGCCTATTCGATTCTTTCAAATCTGCCTACTACCAAAACTACTTTTATACATTATCACGGCACTTATCACAGTGATTTTTATGAAGGTATTTATTGGTACTTGAAGCAAGACAAACCAACATTGAGAATTCTTACGATTGCTACAGTATCGCAATCTCAGCTAAAGAAATTAGACAAAGAGCACCTGCATAGAGCTGATTTTATATTGGTAGTTGACAAGGATATGACTACTACTTATTAAATTCTTTAGATGATCGCTTTACAACTGTAGTTATTTTCTTTTAAGAAGGCTAAGGTTTTAGGCAGCGCGTATTCTAATCTCGGAAATGCCTTGAGACTATCGTGAAAGACAATGATACTTCCAGGCTCGATGTTTTTCAACACATTTTCTAAACACTGTTCTTTAGAAACGGATGTTTTATAATCCACGCTCAACACATCCCACATAATGATTTTGTAGCCTTTTGCTCTAAGCAAAGCAGATTGTTTAGGTTTTATTTTTCCGTAAGGCGGACGAAACAGAAGGCTTGTGTTATTTGGAGATTCTAGGCCCTTTAGAGCAGTGTTTATGGTTTCTTGACACAATTGAGCGTTGTCAACATATTCTTGCACTGGGGTGCTCCATCCGTTGCGGTGGTTATGGGTGTGATTGCCAATGCTGTGTCCACCCGTGACAATTTGTTTGAACACTTCTGGATATTTTTGAACATTATCGCCAATACAAAAAAAAGTTGCTTTGGCATCGTAGTGCTCTAATTGGGCTAAAACCCAAGGTGTTACTTCAGGAATTGGTCCGTCGTCAAAGCTTATATAAACAGAATTACCAGCCGGACTATAGCTCCAGTGGTAATTCGAGAATATTTTTTTGATTATTTTCGGGATTTTAATCCACTCCAATGTCATCGTTTTTGTTTTATTCAGCCTGATTCAGTAGTTCTTCTAATTCAGAATAGCCTTCCATAGATTGCAACAGTGAATCTTTCATCATCCTTTCTTGATCTGAATCTGAAGGTTCATCTTCTGTGCCAATTCTGGTTTTGAACTTAGCGTTATAGGTATTAAAAATAGGGAAGTACTGTTTATAAAGTTCGGCGTCTTTGTCCTTTATAATCAGTAGTAGACTTCTATAAAGCTCGATGTTTCTACCTGCTTCATAGAGCATCGGGAATTGTTGATTAAAGTCTAAACTCGCGATATAATCAATTTCTTCTTGGTGCTTCTTGATAAGCTGATCTACTAGATCTCTTCCTTTTTCTTTTTCACCTAACTCGTAGTATGCTTTTACAAAGGGCTCTACCATATAGTATTGACCAAAGTGCTTTAGCGGGAATTTCTCCATCGTTAAGTCAATTAGCTTTTTGGCTTTGTCATTTTTGCCTTCATTCAAGAGTTCTTCAACGAGTCTGGCTAACTGTAATCTGTAGTTGAATGCATTTCTTCTGGTCTCTACATCGTGATAAATGTTGTCAGTACCCATAGCGCCCCAGAACCAACCCTGGCGGTTGCCACTCTCATATTCTTTATCCATAATCATACTGTACATCTTATCTGTATCAATATGTCCCATGTCTATTGAACCGCCACTTTTCTTGTATGGCGTATAGATTGGCACGAGTTTATATACAAGCCCCTCAAGTTGTAAGTAGTCTTTCATCCACAAGAAATCTTCGTCATCCCAAGCACCTCCAGAGAAATAAACTGGGCGTTTCCACTTGTTTTGAGCAACGATATCAAGCATAATTAACCTATGGATTTGCATATAGCTGGTTTTGATGTCTACATCGACATAAGGCACGATTTTATCGGCATCTTTTTGTGCTACAAGTCCGTTGTGCAGCACTGCGTCTTTATCGACAGGGATTCTGATTTTATTGCTAAAGAAGGTGTGTATGCGCTGTCCGTTTTGCGCCGTTTCAAAAGTACGCGGATCATCAAGGTGAATGTATTCCATAAATTGCTCTACAGGCACGCGTTCATTGGTCAAACCTCTATAGATAATATCATTGAGCTTACCTCCAGAATATTGTCCGTGGCTAAAGGAGATATCAAGTCCTTCTGACAAATGTGTTTTCATTTTCATTTGGTCGATATACCAATCGGTAACCAGTAGGGCAGTACACACAATTTTTACATCCGTTCTATAACCTTCGACTTCTTGCAAATACCAAAGCGGGAAAGTATCATTGTCTCCGATAGTGAAAATTATCGCATTCTCATCAAGCGAATCCATATAGGCTTTTGCTTGAACAAGAGCGGTGTCTTTGCCTGATCGGTCGTGGTCATTCCAGTTTTGCGAAGCCATAAGCACCGGAACAGCCAATAGTGACAATGCCGGAACAGCATAAGTAGTGAGGTTAGACTTGAGCTTTTGGCTGAGGGTCTCATAAATAGCATATACCCCAAAAGCTATCCACATCGCAAATACAAAGAAGGCACCCACTACGGCATAATCTCTCTCTCTTGGCTCAAAAGGCCTTTCGTTTAAGAATACCTTCAGCGCTAATCCCATAAATAAGAATAGGACTAAAAGCACATAAAAACTCTTCCAATCTTTTCTAGCATGGTAAATCATCCCTAGCAGAGCAAACAAAAACGGCAGCATATAATAAGCATTTCTACCTTTGTTTTCTTTCATATCTGTGGTGAGTTGGTCTTGATTGCCAAGGCGCATCTCGTCAATAAACTTTATACCGCTAATCCAGTTTCCGTTTTGCAAATCACCTCTTCCTTGAATATCGTTTTGACGACCAGAGAAGTTCCACATCAAATACCTACCAAACATATAGCCAAATTGGTATTCAAACATAAACTGCATATTCTGAACAAAGCTTGGCTTTTCAACAATAATGACATCTCTCATTTTTCTTAAAAATGCATCGTAGTCCTCTTCGTCCACTTTGCCTTTTTCGTAAGCCGCTTTAAACTGATTGATGTTCTCTTGGATGTTTTGTTTCAACATCTGCGTAATCTCATAAAACTCTTCGTCAGAGAGTGAATCCACATCAATGCCCAAGTCTAGCCCGTGTATGTCATCTGAGAAATCATACCTAGGGTTGAGCTTGAAATCTAAGACACCCGTGTATTTCATGTAATTGATAGGGTGATCTCCATCGGTACTTCGCATTCTTGGCAAGAAAGCTTTATGGGCATTGTCAAGGTTTTGAACAGCGCCTTTATAGGTATTTGTAATGATGTATTTCTTGGCTCTATAATCTCTTTCGTAGTTGGGTTTAGCGTCTAAGTAAGGTTCGTTTTTGTCTAAACCAGCATATTTCTCAGAATACAATTCGCCGTAGAACGTCTTTTGCTCGCCATATTGCTCACGGTTGTAATAGGCCAATAATTCGGTGGCATCAGTAGGAGCGTTTTCGTTAATCGGTGTGTTGGCATTAGATCTGATAGGCAGCATCAACCAAGAAGAGAAGCCTACAAAAACAAATAAGATACACAAGATGAAGGTGTTTGCTTTGGGGTAGTCTTTCTTTTGGGTGTATTTTAATCCAAAAACAAAGAAAGCAATAAATAGCAATGCGACGAAAATCGTTCCGGAGTTAAAAGGTAAACCTAAAGAGTTCACCATAAATATCTCTGTTTTGGCAAAGAATGCCATGGTGTATGGAAGTAAAAACCCGAAAACGAAAAACAGCACAGCTACTACGGCTACATTGGCTAAGACAAAGTTTTTTATAGTAATAGTTTTATAGTGCTTGAAGTAATACAACAACCCGATTGACGGAATGGTAAGTAGCGCCATAAAGTGAACGCCAAAAGAAAGTCCGACAAACATCGAAATTGCCAATAACCACTTGTTGCCGCCGGGCTTATCCATGTCTTGCTCCCAACGCAGTCCTAACCAAAACAGCACCGCTATAAACAGCGATGACATGGCATATACTTCAGCTTCAACCGCGTTATACCAAAAGGTGTCTGAAAAGGTAAAGGCTAAACTAGCGACTAAACTCGCTCCTAAAATTACTTTTAGGTTGTTTGTAGTTGGTGCAGAAGCTCCAGAAGTAACTCTTCTGAGTAGCATTGTTAGTGACCAAAACATAAACAAAATTGTAAATGCACTTGACAAGGCTGATACCATATTTACCATCAAAGCTATCTGAGAAACATCAGTAGTGAAAGTAGAGAAAAATGCCCCGATAAGTTGGAATAAAGGTGCGCCTGGAGGGTGCCCCACTTGAAGCATTGCAGAAGTGGCAATATACTCAGGACAATCCCAGAAACTTATAGTTGGCTCTACGGTTAATGTATAAGTAACCAGTGCTACAGTAAAAGAAACCCACCCCAATAAGGTGTTCCATTTATTGAAGTTGAATGAATGCATACCTAGAATGTTTTAACTCACAAAGAAAATACTTTTTTAACTAAAAAACAGATTTTAACGACTTTATAACTTCAATTGATATATAACCAGAAAACCAACGAAAACATATTCAAAAAAAAGTTGCACCAAAACAAAAATAGTAGTAATATTGCAACCTCTAAAACGGTCCAATAGCTCAGTTGGTTAGAGCACCTGACTCATAATCAGGTGGTCCCTGGTTCGAGCCCAGGTTGGACCACAACAAGAAAAGCACTTACAGCAATGTAAGTGCTTTTTTGATTTTATATCAGATTCTTTTGTGTGGATTACCAACTACCTGAGGCACCACCTCCACCGAAGCCGCCGCCACCGAAGCCACCTCCAAATCCTCCTCCACCGAAACCACCTCTGCTGCTTCCGCTAAATCCTCCACCAAGTCCTCCACTGCGTCCAAGGCTACTTAGTAATATGAAATCTGTGAGGTCAAATCCGCCAGACTGCCCACTGTTGCCACCGCCACCTTTTCTTTTTTTAGAAGATAGAATAAGAAATAAGATAACCACAAAAATGATAACTATCGGAATCATCCCTGAAAAGTCATCGCCCTTGGGTTTGGCTTTATACTCGCCACTCATAATTTCCATAATAGAAGTGGTGGCTTTGTCAATTCCTGCAAAGTAATTTCCTGCTTTGAATTCGGGTTTTATTTGGGTTTCTATAATTCGCCTAGACAGTGCATCGGTGAGCAAGTGCTCGGTTCCGTAGCCGTTCTGAATGGTTACTTTTCGGTCATCTATCGCTACTAGTACTATAATTCCGTTGTCTTTTCCCTTTTGCCCAATGCCCCATTTATGCCCTAAATCAGTTGCATAACGCGCAATCTGTTCGCCATTAGTAGTGGGAACAGTGATAACCACAATTTGAGTTGAAGTAGAATCGGCATAATTGATGAGTTTTCGCTCAATATGTTTTTGTTCTGCATCGGTCAAAGCCTTGGTGCCAAAATCATAATAAGAAGTTTGCTTAGAGGGTTTCTCAGGAATGTTGTGGTTTTGAGAGAAGCCTACAAACTGTAATAGCAATAGGAACAATGCTAGAAAAAACTTGGTCAGTCGTATGATGATTTGTATCATTTATCCTTTTGAAATTTCATTGGGGAGCTCGTTAGTATCCGAATCGGGTTTGTACGGAAAGAAGTTTTTGAGTTCTTGTCCTGCTTTGAGTATGCCTTCAATCAGTCCTTGTTTGTAATGGCGGTTTTTGAAATGAGCGATGACGATGTCTTTGGTAGAATTCCAAAAATCATCGCTAACCACCTGGTTGATGCCTTGATCGCCAAGGATAACAAAGCTATGACTGTCGATGCCTACATAAAAAAGAACGCCGTTTCGGTTTTTGGTATGCTGCATCTCTAAAGCATAAAACACCTCTTGCGCTCTGTCAAAAGGTGTTTTATCACTTTGTTTTTCAATATGCACTCTGACTTCACCCGAAGTGTTTTTCTCTGCCTCAACAATGGCATTCACAATTTCTTGTTCTTCTTGTGGGCTCAAAAAAGGTTTTGGATCTGTCATGGTTGTGTATAAAAAATATTAAAACTTAACTGCTGGAGCTTTTTCAGCACCTTGGTCTGCTTGAAAGAGTGCCATTTCTTTAAAGCCAAAGATACCGGCATAGATTACGTTTGGCATGGTTTTAATTTTCTTGTTATAGGTATTTGCCGCTTCGTTAAATCGATCTCTAGTTACGTTGATTCTGTTCTCTGTACCTTCTAACTGTGATTGAAGTTCTAAGAAGTTTTGGTTGGCTTTCAAATCTGGATACTGTTCTACAGTCACCAATAACCTGCTCAAAGCTCCTGAAACACCTGATTGTGCTTTTTGGTACTCTGCCATTTGCTCTGGAGTAACATTTGAAGGGTCAATAGTGGTTTGCGTAGCTTTGGCACGCGCTTCAACTACCGCTGTAAGTGTGCCTTGCTCGTGTGATGCCGCTCCTTTTACGGTTTCTACAAGATTCCCGATAAGGTCACTACGTCTTTGATAGCTGCTTTGCACATCAGCCCATGATTTTTCTGCGTCAGCTCTTAGCCCTACCATTCCGTTATACGAGGTGAAAGCAAAGACGACTACTAAGGCGATAATTCCTATGTAAAGATACTTTTTCATAAAATAATTGTTTTGGTTAAGTTTGATTTTGGGTTCTTGTTGGTTTTAAATTGAGTTCTTTATGGCTACGAGTTCAGCTTTTACGGCTTCTAGTTTAGCTATAATATCATATTTGTCTAATGCCTTTTTCTTGTTGTCTTTCAGGTGTGCTTTGGCGCCGTCAAGGGTAAAACCTCTTTCTTTGACCAAATGATAAATTAACTTTAGGTTTTTGATGTCTTCTGGTGTAAACATTCGGTTGCCTTTGGCGTTTTTCTTGGGTTTCAAGATATCAAACTCTTTGTTCCAAAACCGAATCAGCGATTGATTGACATCAAAAGCTATGGCAACTTCTCCGATACTGTAATATAATTTTTCTGGTAAATCGATATCCATTAGTCTAAAGATTGGTTTTCTAAGTTAGCTTGTTTAGAGATAATCTCAAACTCTTCGGCAGAAATATTTCCGTAATAAAAGTTTATCGGATTCACTACATTTCCGTTGATATGCACTTCATAATGCAAGTGAGGTCCTTCAGAGCGGCCTGTATTGCCCACAAACCCAATTATATCACCTCTCTTTACTTTTTGTCCTACCTTCACGTTGTATTTGCTCAAATGGGCATAGTAGGTTTCATAGCCAAAACCGTGCCTGAGTATGATCAGATTTCCGTAGCCTGACATAGCGTTGTTAGCTCTTATGACTGTAGCATCACCGCTGGCATAGACCGGAGTGCCGGGCTTAGCAGAGAAATCCATCCCTGCGTGAAACTTCCTGATTTTTGTAAACGGATCATTTCTATAGCCGTAACCCGATGCCATTCGCTTTAAATCCTCATTCTTGATAGGCTGAATGGCAGGAATCGCCGCCAATAACTTCTCTTTTGACTGTGCCAATGTATAGATTTCGTCCAGTGATTTTGATTGCACTACCAGCTCCTTGGTGATGACATCCATTTGCCTAGAGGTATTTATCAGGAGTTCTGAGTTGTCAAAACCCTCTAAATCTTTGTATCGGTTAACCCCTCCAAAACCCGCTTTTCGTTGTTCTAGCGGAATGGGGTCAGCGTTAAAATATACCCTATATAAGTTGTTGTCTCGTTCTGCTATTTCGTTCAAGACCTCGTCAATCTGAGACATCTTTTGGTTGAGAAGACTATACCTGAACTTGAGGTTCTCAAATTCTCTTTTCTGAATTCTATCTTTTGGCGTATCTAAGAGTGATGAGTTGATTAGTAACCAAAACCCTAAAAGTCCGAATAGGGCAGAAGATACTACCCATAGACTGATATAACCGACTTGTTTGCCTCTCTTAGGCTCGATTTTCTTGTACGCTAAATTGTCTGAGTCGTAATAATATTTTACTTTGGCCATAATATCCTAAAATATCCTACTTTTGCATCTTATAACAAACAAAGATATAATTTTTTATTTAGGAACTGAGAATTTAGAAAGCTAGGATGCTATACTATTGACTCATTTGCCGAATAATCATATACACCTTATGAAATCACCAGACATTCGCACACAGTTTTTGAAGTTTTTTGAAGAGAAACAGCACCTTATTGTTCCTTCAGCACCCATTGTCCTTAAAGATGACCCAAGCCTTATGTTCAACAACTCAGGTATGGCACAGTTTAAAGAGTATTTTCTGGGAAATGCCACGCCGAAGCGAAACAGAATTGCCGACACTCAAAAATGCCTTCGTGTTTCAGGAAAACACAATGACCTAGAGGATGTTGGTTTTGATACCTATCACCACACTATGTTTGAGATGCTAGGCAACTGGTCTTTTGGTGATTATTTTAAAAAAGAAGCCATTAATTGGGCTTGGGAACTATTGACCGAAGTATATAAAATACCCAAAGACATCTTGTATGTGACTGTTTTTGAAGGAAGCCAAGAAGAGAATGTGCCTTTTGATCAAGAGGCCTATGACATCTGGAAAACGCTTATCGCTGAAGACAGAATACTGTTGGGAAACAAAAAAGATAACTTCTGGGAGATGGGCGATCAAGGACCTTGCGGACCTTGTTCTGAAATCCACGTAGATATTCGCACACCTGAAGAAAAAGCACTGGTGGACGGAAAAGACCTAGTCAACTTTGACCACCCTCAAGTGGTTGAGATCTGGAATAATGTATTTATGGAATTCAACCGTAAAGCTGACGGCTCTCTAGATAAACTCCCTGCTAAACACGTAGATACCGGAATGGGCTTTGAACGCCTGTGTATGGTACTTCAAAACGTAAAGTCAAATTATGATACTGATGTTTTTCTTCCGCTGATTAAAAAAGTAGAAGAAATCTCAGGTTTTACCTATGTGCAAGGAACGGGCGCTACTCCAGAAGAAGAGCGCATAAACATCGCGATTAGAGTAATTGTTGACCACATCAGAGCGGTCGCTTTCACCATTGCCGACGGTCAACTTCCGTCAAATAACGGAGCGGGTTATGTCATCAGAAGGATCCTCAGAAGAGCAGTCAGATACGGATTTACGTTCTTAAATCTGAAAGAAGCTTTTATGTATAAATTGGTGGATGTGCTTTCAGACCAAATGGGCGAGGCCTTCCCTGAAATTAGAGCTCAGAAAAACTTAGTTGAGAATGTAGTCAGAGAAGAAGAAAACTCTTTTATGAGAACTTTAGAGCAAGGATTACATTTGCTTGAAAGCATCGTCAAAGACACAAAAGGCAATAAGGTTTCAGGAACAAAGGCCTTTGAGTTATATGATACTTTTGGTTTCCCGAAAGACCTCACAGCACTTATCCTAAAAGAAAAAGGATTGTCGTTTGACGAAAATGAATTTGACGAGTCAATGCAAATTCAAAAGAACCGTTCTAGAGCTGCCTCTGAAGTAGCCAAAGACGATTGGGTGGTTTTAACTCCAGGCAACATTGAGACATTTGTGGGTTATGACCAATTAGAAAACCAAGTCAAAATTACGCGATATAGAAAGGTAGATTCTAAAAAAGACGGAATTATCTATCAATTAGTGCTCGACAACACGCCATTTTACCCAGAAGGTGGAGGGCAAGTAGGCGATAGAGGAGCTTTGATTGCTACGAATGAAACTATAGCAATCATCGATACTAAAAAAGAGAGCAACCTGATTTTGCACTTTGCTAAACAACTTCCTGAGAATTTAGACGGAACTTTTACGGCTAAGGTAGATGCAACTTTGCGAGCTGATTCTCAAAAAAATCACTCGGCTACGCATTTATTGCACCAAGCATTGCGCACGGTATTAGGAACGCACGTTGAGCAAAAGGGTTCGCTTGTTGCGCCAAATTATTTGCGTTTTGACTTTTCGCATTTTACAAAAGTTAGCGATCAAGAATTGCAGCAAGTAGAAGATTTTGTCAATCAAAGAATAGAAGAGCAGTTGCCACTGATTGAGAAGCGCGATATTTCGTTCAAAGAAGCCCTTGCCGATGGTGCGATGGCTCTTTTTGGCGAGAAGTATGGCGATAGCGTTAGAGCCATTCGTTTTGGTGATAGCGTGGAACTCTGCGGAGGAACACACGTGAGAAACACAGCAGAGATATGGCATTTTAAAATTGCTTCTGAAGGCGCTGTAGCCGCTGGAATTAGAAGGATAGAAGCCATTACTGGTGATAGTGTCAAAACATTCTATAAAGAGCAAGAAGAGCTGTTGTCTGAAGTAAAAGCAACGCTCAAGAATCCGCAAGATGTATTGAAGTCAGTACATTCGTTGCAAGATGAAAATGCGAAACTCAAAAAACAAGTCGAGCAACTGATAAGAGATAAAGCTAAAAATCTGAAGGGAGAATTAGTTGGTGAAATCCAAGAGATCAATGGCGTGAACTTCCTTGCTAAAAAAGTAGATTTAGATGTGAATGGCGCTAAAGATCTGGTTTATGAACTAGGCAATGTAACCGATAATCTTTTTGTAGTTATTGGCACCATCACTGATGACAAACCGATGCTTACGTGTTATATTTCAAAAGAACTCGTAGAGACCAAAAAGCTCAATGCCGGACAAGTAGTTCGCGAACTGGGTAAATTTATCCAAGGGGGTGGTGGTGGACAGCCGTTCTTCGCTACAGCCGGAGGTAAAGATGCAAAGGGTATGGATGAAGCTCTAGCTAATGCTAAGAATTTCGTTTCTTAATAAGACCTATACAATCAAAATAACACTAAATAAAAAACCACCTTTTTAGGTGGTTTTTTTATAGCTAATTCTGAAATAAATTAGGATTTATAGTTCTTGAAACAAAAGCCAAGCCTCTGGATTTGTCTTTCTGATTTCTCTGGATTTCTCTTGAGCTTCATCATAAGTTTTGTAGCTCTGATAAACTACTGGATAAAGACCATATCTGTTTTTGTCGAGTACTCTTGCTCTATAGCCTTGTTCTTTCAGGTTGCGTACTTCTTTTTCAGCATTTGCTTCATCTCTAAAGGCACCTGCTATAATGTGATAGTATAGTTTTTCTTCTTTTATAATAAGTGTTACAGGCTCGCTTCTCGGTAGATCTAATACAAAAGTTGCCTCCTGAATTTTTTGCTGAATTTTTTCTTGAACATTGTGCTCTACTAGACGCGTTTCTTCAGTCACGCGGTCTTTATATAAATTGTCTGCGAATAAGCTACCAGCAATGAGCAATGCCGCAGCCACACCATATTTCACAAACGCATAGTTTGGTTTTTTGGTAGGTGTCAATTGAATCGGTGCTGTTTCTTTTTCAGCTTCAATTATTTCTTCAGCATTTTCTTGAGTCTGAATTGCAAGGCTTCTTCTGATTATTGGAGATACTACAGGTGCTAGACCAAAAGACTCAGTCAGATAGTTAGTCTTTTCAGCAACGGTGAATACCAAGTTATTTTCAGCATTCAATCTGATTTCGCCGATATCTTTTAGCTCTAAGATGTTGTGGTCGTTCAAGGTCTTCTTCCAGAGCGCTACTTCTTCTTGAATGCGCTTTACCGCGTCATCATACGGAATCTGCATGTATTGCGAAATATGATGTACCAATAGGCCGTCATTTTTCTTTAGAAGAGCGTTAAAAGAAACAGTCTTTTTCGGTGGATAAAACGTGCGAGAACTCGGATGTAATCGTGCCGAATGAGTTTCGGTCAAAAATGAACCAAACTCAGGTACCGTAACACATTGGTAACGATACAAAAGATGCGATATGTATTGTGCTAACTTCATAAATACAAAAATAGTGATTTTGAGTCTCGATTCATATTATTGTCAATAAAGTTTTTAACAAACAAAAATATTTAAGTACCTTGAACCAATATTTTTGCTATGGATTCTAACCAACTATTTCATACGCTAGCACTTATGCGAACCGAAGGCATAGGTGATATTTCTGCCAAGAAGCTACTCGCTCATTTTGGCTCTGCTGAGCAAATGTTCTCTGCGACCAAAAAAGATTTTAAAGGAATTTCGAGATTCAATAAATCTCTAGCAGAAAATATTCTCAATAAATCTACCTTCAAAAGAGCAGAACAAGAGGTGCTTTTTGTAGAGAGAGAACAGCTCAAAACCCATTTTTATCAAGGCGATGATTATCCAGAGAAGTTAAGACACTGTGCTGATGCACCTATTTTGCTCTTTTCTTCTGGAGATTTTGACATGAAAAACCCAAAGGTGCTCAGTATTGTAGGAACCAGAAAATCTACGAGTTATGGTGTGTCTTTTTGCAAGGAATTACTGCGAGATCTGGCAAGCCTAAATCCGCTTATTGTCAGCGGATTTGCTTTCGGGACCGATATCAGTGCACATCTTGCCGCTCTTGACAATAAACTGCAGACCGTCGGTGTCTTGGCTCATGGTTTTGATAGAATCTATCCAGCTGAACATAAAAAACACATTGCAAAGATGAATCAAAGCGGAGGTTTCTTGACCGAGTTTTGGAGTGAATCTACTCCTGTCAAAGAGAACTTCGTCAGAAGGAATCGCATCGTAGCAGGCATTTCAGAAGCCACTATTGTTATCGAAAGTGCTTCTAAGGGCGGCTCGCTCATCACAGCTAATTTAGCTAATGATTATTCGAGAGAGGTTTTTGCCGTTCCGGGCAAAGTGACCGATTTTTATAGCCAAGGTTGCAATGATTTGATCCGGACACAAAGGGCTAACTTGATTACCTCTGCTCAAGATGTACTTTATTTGCTCAATTGGGATTTGAGTATAAAGAAAGAAAAAGTCATCCAGAAAGAACTCTTCTTGGACTTAGACCCAGAACAAAAAAAGATTTATGATCACCTCCAAACTCACGGAAAAGACTTGCTGGATATGATTGCAAGGAGTTGTGAAATGCCTGTTTATAAAGTGGCCTCTGTGTTGTTTGACCTGGAGTTAAAGGGTTTAATAAGACCTTTGCAAGGCAAAATGTTTGAAGTAATCTCGTGATTTATATTTCTGTTGGCAATTCAGGTTTTTAATTCCTCTAATAAAGCCGTATTTTTGCCTTTAAAATCTATACTAATGGCAAATTTCTATAAGCTCACAATAAAAGAAGTCAAACGCGAAACTCCAGATTCAATCTCTGTTGTATTCAATATCCCCCCAGATTTAGCTCCGTTTTATACATTTATTGCGGGTCAGTATGTCAACCTTAAATTAACGCTTGACGGCAAGGAGGTCAGACGTGCTTACTCAATTTGTTCTGCCCCAAATAGTGGCGAATTGCGTATCTCAATCAAAGCCATTCAAGATGGTTTTTTCTCTGTTTTTGCCAATAGAGAATTAGCTGTAGGTCATCTAGTTGATGTGGGTACACCTGAAGGACGCTTCACTTTTGAACCCGATGCCCACCGTCAAAAAACCTATGTTGCTTTTGTGGCTGGTAGCGGTATTACGCCAGTGATGTCTATTTTGCAAACTCTTTTAGAGGAAGAGCCCAAAAGTAGTTTTGTACTTGTTTACGGAAATAAAACGCCAGAAAGCACTATCTTTTATGACAAACTCAATGCTCTTCACGATAAGTATGTAGGCAGATTTTTCTTGTATTATGTGTTTAGTCAAGCTAAACTAGAAGGCAATCTTTTCGGTAGAATTGACAAGCCTACAGTAAATTTCATACTCAAGAATAAGCATAAAGAATTTGATTTTGAGAACTTCTATTTGTGCGGCCCCAATGAGATGATTGCCATTGTCAAAGACATCTTGAAAGAAAATAAAACTCCTGAAAATAAAATCAAGTTTGAGCTTTTTACAACCACAGAAAAAGAAGCCGAAATTGAACAAAATAGTGAAGGACAATGCAAGGTTACCGTTCGTTTAGACGATGTCGACACCACTTTTTATATGCCGAGCGGAACAGTAGTTTTGGATGCAGTGCTCAAGCAAGGCTTAGATGCGCCGTATTCTTGTCAAGGCGGTATTTGTAGTTCGTGTATCGCAAAAGTTACCGATGGCTCTGCTCAGATGAAAAAGAACTCGATACTTACTGATAAAGAGATTGCCGATGGATTTGTGCTGACATGTCAGGCAGTGCCTACGACAAATGAGATTTTTGTCGACTATGACGAGGTTTAACCTATCTTAGTCAATTCATAAATACCACTGCAAGATTTTGAAAAAACAAAGCACCTATAAAGATATACAGATACACTATACCGATTCTGGTAAAGGATCGGTAGTGGTGTTGCTTCACGGTTTTCTAGAAAACCTCTCGATGTGGAGTTTTATAGCAGGTGCGTTGTCAGAGAAATACCGTGTTTTTGCTATTGATTTGCTGGGTCATGGCGCTACTGATAATCTAGGTTACATCCATACCATGGAAGACCAAGCCGATATGATTTATAGTATTCTCAGAGAAAACAAAATCAGAAAGGCAACTTTTATTGGGCATTCTATGGGGGGGTATATCTCGCTTGCCTTTGCTGAACTTTACCCAGATTATATCAAGAAGTTGATTCTTCTGAACTCTAGTTCAAATGCCGATTCATCTGAAAAGAAGATAAATAGAGATAGAGCTATCCAAGCTGTAAAACAGAATTTCTCCACTTTTGTGAAGATGTCAATTACCAACTTGTTTTCTGAAAAAAACAGACAACGCCTCTCAAAAGAGATTGAAGAGGTCAAATCGCAAGCGCTAAAGACTTCGCTTCAAGGAGTTGTGGCGGCGCTAGAGGGCATGAAAGTCAGAGACGACAGAGAGGTAATGCTTCACTTTGCTCCTTATCCTATAATGCTGGTTTTAGGTACTGATGATCCGGTATTGGATTTTGAAACTTCTAAGAAACAGGTTGAAAACACTACAGTAGAGTTTGTTGCTTTAAACGGAGGTCATATGAGTCACCTCGAAAACACCCAAGAGCTTTTTGGGCACATTGTTGCTTTCCTAAAAAAATGATTTAGTCTAACTTATCGGTTAGTTTGTTAAAGGTTTTTCGAGGGTCTTTTCCTTCGTATAAAATCTGGTAAACTGCATCAATTATTGGCGTTTTAGCACCAAATTTTTGATTGAGTTCGTAGGCACACTTACTGGCATAATAGCCCTCGGCAATCATACTCATCTCAGTAATAGCAGACTTCACAGTATAGCCTTTCCCGATCATATTCCCAAACGTACGGTTTCTAGAAAATAGCGAATAACCTGTAACTAACAAATCGCCTAAGTAAGCAGAGTTGTTGATGTTGCGTTTCATCTTATGCACTTTCTTGATATATCTTTTCATTTCTCTGATAGCATTGCTCATCAGTAGTGCCTGAAAGTTGTCTCCATAACCCAATCCGTGTGCCATTCCAGCAGCGATGGCATAGATGTTTTTGAGCATAGCGGCATATTCAGTGCCCGCAATATCATCAGATATTTTTGTTTTAATGAAGTAACTCGCAAGATATTTTGCCACTTCTTTTGCCACTTCTTTATCTCCTGAGGCAATTGTCAAGTAGGAGAGTCGCTCTAAGGCCACTTCCTCAGCGTGGCAAGGTCCTGAGATAACCGCGATTTTCTCATACGGAACATTGTAGTGTTGGTGAAAATGTTCGCCAATAATCATTGAAGTTTCAGGAACGATTCCTTTGATAGCAGAAATAATTACCTTTCCTTCTAGAGAAACGCTTAGTTTCTGAAGTTCGGTAGCCAAAAAAGCAGAAGGCACTGCAAATATGATATAATCAGCATAGGTGACCGCTTCATTAAGGTCTGTCGTAAGTACCAAACGAGTAGGGTCAAATTCTACAGAAGTCAAATAGTTGGGGTTGTGTCCGTGAGCTTTGATGTGTTCTATAGCTTCTACACTTCTCATATACCAAGCCACTTCCGGAAGGTTTTCTTTCAGCATTTTTACTATTGCCGTAGCCCAGCTACCTCCTCCTATGACCGCAAATTTTGGGTAATCACTCATTATAATTCTAAAATATTTAACATACAAATATAAGACAAAAAACAAAGTGGCTCTGTTTTTTAATTTACCTTAGTGCTAATTCTCTGTAAAACAAAGTGCTGTCTTAGTTGTGAATTCTTAAAATATAAGAATTAAATTAAAATGCCTCGGTGTATGCTAAGATTATTTTTATTAACTTGCTAATTAAAATTATTTTATGAAAAATTATATTGTAGCCTTTATCTTCGGATTGGCATTGGTGCTGTCTGCTTTTTTCTTGTCAGATGCCATTAAAAATAGAAATTCAAGCGCTGACACCATCAGTGTAACGGGCTTAGGGAGTACAGATTTCACCTCAGATTTGATTGTCTGGAACAGCACCTTCTCAAAGAAAAATACCGAGCTAAAATCAGCTTATGCCTCACTCGAAAGAGACCGAGAAGCTATTCGCAGCTATTTGATTTCAAAAGGAGTCAAAGAAAATGAAATCATCTTCTCTTCAGTGAGTATTTCTAAAGATTTTGAGAACTCGTATGACCAGAATTATAATGTGCGCTCTCAGATTTTTACGGGATATACCTTAACGCAGAGCATTCAAGTAGAAAGCAAAGAGGTTGAGAAAATAGAAAGTGTGTCGCGAGAAGTAACAGAGCTTATCAACTTAGGTGTGGAGTTGTATTCAGAATCACCACAGTATTATTATACCAAATTAGCAGAACTGAAACTCAAAATGATTGCTCAGGCAACACAAGATGCCAAATTAAGAGCAGAGCAAATTGCTGATAATGCGGGTGCTAAATTGGGTAAACTGAAGAAGTCAGACTTAGGTGTATTTCAGATCATTGCTCAAAATTCATCTGAGGAATATTCTTGGGGAGGTTCGTTTAACACCTATTCTAAGAAGAAAACCGCTACCATCACCATAAAGCTGATTTATACTATCGATTAGATTGTATTACAGCCTTCAAAAAAGAAACCCCCAAGGAGCTAACTCATCTCTTTGGGGTT
Organism: Flavobacterium sp.; assembly: GCA_035515135.1. GTDB lineage: Bacteria > Bacteroidota > Bacteroidia > Flavobacteriales > Flavobacteriaceae > Flavobacterium. The sequence goes on along the minus strand of DATJBW010000013.1, from coordinate 77,020 downwards.
TTTCTGAATTTAAGTAAGTTTATGTTTAGTCTTTGAAGGTATCTTTTTGAGCAGGAATATCATCATTAAATAATTTCCCTAGTGACATCAACTGGTCTTCAGCTAAGTCAGATTTCCCGATTAAGCTCATAAAACCCATCAAATCACCTAGGTTCATGTCTTTTCCTAGCAGTCGTATGATAATGAATCCTTGGTCATTGTGGTTGCCAAAAAAGATGGCTTCGTCAATGTGATCAGCCTCGCCAATTGCATAAGCAGTAATACCTTCTGTACCTGAACCTGCTCTGAAAAGCTCTTCATATTTTGGATTTCCTTTGAGTATAGCTTTTACCTTTTCTTTTTCGATGGTATAAGTAGTCTGGTTATCCTGGGTTAGTTTGAATGCAACGATGTTGAGTTTCTTGAATGAATCAAGTGCTTGTTTTTCTTCGACACTAAGTGAATCTGTAGTGCTTGACAATAAACTTGCACCTATATCTAGCGCAAAGAAGTCGGGTTGCTCTGATTTTGAAGCCATATACTTCTGAATGCTAGGCGCAGAGTTACAACTCACTATAAACACTAGTAACAGGGCTAGGTAGATTGATTTTCTCATGGTTGTATAGATTATTTTTTAGATGCTTTTTTCAGTTGCTCTCCACCGGGAAGGTTCATTTTATCTACGAGTGCTGAGATGTTGTTCAGATCAAAATTACCGGTTAGCGATACGATAATGGTTTCTTTATCGCTTTTGCCGTCAATAAACATCAGTAGTTCTTTAATCTGCGTAGTACTTCCGCCAGAGTTGACATAAATCTTTACGTTGCTTGACGAATCTGAAACGCGCATGAGTTCTTCGAGTGTTTTAGAGCTCAGATAGCTGTTTATTGTGGTTCTCATATCCGCTCTATATTTTGTGTCTGAGGTGGTGAAAACCTTTAAGTTATCTAAGGTTTTTACTAAATTCAAGAATTGTTGAGAATCCTTGTTATTGGTTTTTACGTTACCCATCATCTCAAACATTTTTTTGCTTACAACAACGGCTGTTACTTCATCTGGGCCATCAAATTTGTCAAAAACTGTTTGAGCAAAAAACAATGACGGTATAAATGCCAGTAGTAGGGTGATGATTATCTTTTTCATGATTTTTATTTTTATGACTTAATTTATTTGAATAGTATATTTCTAGTGACTTCGTATTCGTTCAGATAACTGATAGATTCTTTGCCTTTGTTTAGGTTTTGTCCTATCAGCGCTAAGGCTTTCTGTGTTTCGATTAGGGCTATTTCAGGGTCGTCAAAACTCCCTAAATCAGCGCTTGCCTCAGGTTGGGTTTTTAAGAGCATAAATCCGATGCCTACAACCACCGCCACTGAAGCGGCAATGCCAAGTATGTGTCTAGTGTTGGCTTCTTTTCTTATGGGGAATTCCCTTGTGCTGACTAGTGTTTTCTCAGTTATATATAACCCGAACAGGTCTTTGTAGGCATTAAATTCAGGTGCTACAGCATCTGAAGAGAAATAGTTTTTTAAGATTCTTTCATCTTCTATAGAGGTTTCTCCGTCAAAATACTTCTCTAAAAGTGGTTTTATTTTATGAGATTCCATAGTTGTTTATTTTAGTCATTTGTTCTCTAATTGTCTTTCGTGCTCTGGAGAGGGTTACCCTCACGTGAGTTGGATTCATTTGCATAATTTCTGCAATTTCGTCATAGGCTAACTCTTCAATTTCCCGAAGTTGCACCACTATTTTTTGTGCTTCTGGCAGTTGGTCGATGATTTTCCTGACCCAATCTAGTTTATCTTTTAGTTCTGTATGCTTTTCTAAATTATCTCTGTTTGAATAGTTGCTGTGTGTGAGCTGCAAATTTGATGCTTGTTTTGATTTGAGACGGTCTAGGCAGTAATTCTTAGTCATGGTCATCATCATTGCCTCTACGCTGTTGTATTTTTCTATATCCTGATTTTTATGCCATAATTTGATAAGTACTTCTTGCGTAGCGTCTTCTGCCTCTTCGGTGCTCGTCAACAAACGTTTGGCAAGCCGAAACACCTTTTGTTTATAAGGAAGTACTAACGCTAAAAATTCTTTTTGACTCATCAGATAAGGAACTACAAATAGTAAGACGAATGTCATCAGATTTTGTTACAAATGAAAAGAAAATCCTATTTATAAACACCTTGTTACAAGAGGTTGTAAGCTTATTTATCGAAAATTGAAATTATAACTTTTTTAGTTTATGAGCTTTTTTATAGGCTGTTGATGATTGAAGTCAATGGTGGCTTACTTATTATCTTGTTTTACTGAGGGGGCAGTTGACTGTCTTGAGAGGCAGAGTAGGATGGTCGTTAAAGTTGTGCAGCGGTTGCAAGATAGGCGCTTGTGAGTGCTTTGAATATATTGATTTTATGAGCATATTTCATATAAATCTTTAGTGTTAAATACTGTCACATCTGCGGTTTATCAAATAAAAGTAGGCGGCGATTATTTTTCTTAAAATTAATTTTGAAAACTGTTAATTTTTGTTAATATTTGCAATCGTTACTTTTTTCAGGAATGTCTTAAAAATATACATTATGATACTGGATATGCAAATAAAAATTACAGCTTAAGTTAAGCGACATTTTTATAAATGTTGTTTTGTATAATTCCCCCAAAACTCCAACAGTTTAAAATATTAGAAAAAGTTATACATTTAAACTGTACGGTAGTAGGGGAGAGTAATCATAAAATAACCTTTGTTTAAAATTAATAATATACGCTTAACATAAAAATAAGATTCTTAACAGACTTTTGCAGCAAAATAAATCCTCAATTTAATGGAACAGATTTATGTAGTAATGCTTGTGGCATTAGTTATCTTAGCTATTATCGACCTGATGGTTGGAGTGGCCAATGATGCAGTAAACTTTTTGAATTCAGGTATAGGCTCTAAGGCTGTATCTTTCAAAAAGTTAATGATTGTTGCAAGTATCGGAGTTGCTGTAGGGGCTCTGTTTTCTAGCGGAATGATGGAAATCGCCAGAAGCGGAATTTTTAATCCGGCAATGTTTACTTTCGAAGATGTAATGATCATCTTTTTGGCTGTTATGGTCACAGATGTGCTCTTGCTCGACGTATTTAATTCGCTTGGTTTTCCTACTTCTACTACCGTATCGGTCGTGTTTGAGTTATTAGGTGCCGGAGTGTGTTTGGCAGCTTATAAGATTATTACCCAAGATGAAGGATTTGAAACCCTTTCTGCTTATATCAATACCAAAAAAGCTTCAGAAATTGTTTCCAGCATATTGCTCTCTGTAATACTATCTTTTAGTGTTGGAGCACTTGTCATGTATATTTCTCGTATTCTTTTTTCATTTCAATATCAAAAAAGAGTAAAATACTTTGGGGCAATTTTTGGCGGGGTGGCTATTACCTCTATTACATATTTTATCCTATTCAAAGGAATGAAAGGCTCAGCCTTTATGAATGACAGTTTAAAAGAGTTTATCAATGCAAATCAAACACTTATAATCGGAGCTAATCTTTTATTCTGGACTCTGTTCTCACAAATACTGATTTGGCTGAAACAAAATATTTTTAAAGTCATCATCATCGTCGGAACCTTTGCTTTGGCTTTGGCTTTTGCAGGAAATGATTTGGTAAACTTTATTGGTGTGCCAATTGGTGCATTAGATGCTTATGATATTTATGTAGCTGGAGGCAAAGACTCCTCTATGCTTATGGGAGCCTTGGCATCGAGCGAACTCAAAGCAAACTTTTGGTATTTGCTCATAGGTGGAGCCGTAATGGTCTATACGCTTTGGACGTCCAAAAAGGCAAAAGAAGTAATTAAAACCGGAGTAGATTTGTCCAGACAAGGCGATGGGGCAGAAAAATTTGATGCTAACAATTTGTCTAGAATTATTGTTCGTGGTTCTATGTATATCGGACAAATCATTAACTATATAATGCCTAAATCACTACAGCTAAAAATTGACAAACAGTTTAGCCCAACAACCAAAAACAAGAAAAATCAAGACGTGGCTTTCGATATGATTAGAGCCTCAGTGAACCTAATGGTTGCCGCTGTGTTGATTGCTATTGCTACTTCGCTTAAACTACCACTCTCAACTACCTATGTGACATTTATGGTGGCCATGGGTACGTCTTTTGCAGACAGAGCTTGGGATAGAGAAAGTGCTGTCTATAGAGTAGCCGGAGTGTTTAATGTAATAGGCGGATGGTTTGTAACTGCAATGGTGGCATTTACGTTTGCCGGAATAGTAGTAGTTACCCTAAAATTCGGTAAAGTATTTGCTTTTGTAGCTATTATGATTTTGGTTGGAATCATGTTATACAGAAGCTCCAGAAAATACAACACAAAAGTAAAAGAGAGAGAAGCAGACCTGGCACAATTCAAAAAAGAAGACATTGCTACCATAAAAGAAATCATATCTGAGAGTTCTTCGCAGATTGCAAAAATTGTAAGCAAGACCAGTTCGTTGTATTCTAATGTAGTTAACCACTTAGCATTGCAGGACTTAGCCCTGCTCAAAGAAGACAAAAAGAAACTTAAAAAACTCGAAAAAGAAGTTGATGACCTCAAGAGCAATGTGTTTTATGTCATCAAAGACTTAGACGAAAGCTCTATTGAAGCCAGCAAATTTTATATTCTGATTTTAGGTTATCTGCAAGACATGGTACAGTCTGTCGGGTTTATAACTTCCACGAGTTATACTCACTTCAACAACAACCACAAAAGTCTTAAGTTCAACCAAATCAGAGACCTGAAATCTATAGATAGGCAATTGCAAAGCCTGTTTAGTCGTTTGGAAGATGGCTTCTATACGGAAGATTTCTCTAAGTTAGACGAGCTCTTGGAAGAGAAATCCACACTAATGGATATTTCCTCAAGCTTGATTCAAAAACAAATTACCAGAATCAGAACCACAGAAAACAGCCCGAAAAACAGCAAACTCTATTTCGGTTTATTGCTTGAGACAAATGATTTGGTAAAAGCAACTATGAGTTTACTGGAATTGTTTAAAGAATTTCATCAGTATATTTCCCTCAAGAAATAAATAACACTAAAAGAAAGAGGCTTTAAGAGATAAGCCTCTTTTTTTAAGAAAAATATCTTCAATACCTACGAAATCAAAATCTTAACGAAGCTAATCATATTGTGATAAGCATGTATTTATTTACTTGTTTGATATCTATCTAAATTTATTTCAAAAGTATGAAAACCATAAAACTTAATATTCAAAAACAGAACAGTGGTTTCTTATATAATTCTTATCTTTAACAAATTTTTGTAACTTAATTATTGATGATTTGGTCAGAACTTTAAAATTAAAAACAAAAGAAATATGAAAATTAAAGATTTATTTATGTTTATAAAACCTGTTAAGTTTTATATAAAAGGGAGAAACTTTTTTAATGACAAACATTATTTAGAGGTTCAAAAAATGAACAAAAAAGAGGGTTTTAAAAAACCTTCTCGAACAGAAATTATTAATTTTTGTTTTCTTTAAAAGAAGGAGATACAAACTATCTGGAAATTGGAGTCCGTAATCCTGAACATAATTTTAAACATATCAAGGCAGGTACAAAATATAGTGTTGATCCTGGAGTCGAATTCAAAGAGAATCCTGTTGATTTTCAAATGACAAGTGATGTGTTTTTTCAAAAACTCTCTGCAAATGAAATATTATCTAACGAAATAAAATTTGATGTTATTTTTATTGATGGCTTGCATCTTGCCCATCAAGTAGATAGAGATATACAAAACGCTTTAAAGTATATTAAAGACGATGGATTTATTGTACTACATGACTGTAATCCTCCTACCGAATGGCATGCAAGGGAGTCTTATACGTACCTCAATACACCTGCACATGGGTTGTGGAACGGAACGACTTGGAAAGCATTTTTAAAATGGCGGTGTAACCCCTCAATATATTCTTGCTGTATAGATACTGATTGGGGAGTCGGAATACTGTCTAAACATTATCAGATAGGTAAAAGTATAGAACCTGTAAATCCTTTTTTTGAATTTGCGATATTAGAAAACGACAGAAAAAATTTAATGAACTTAGTCGATTTTGAGTACTTTAAATCAAATCTAAAGGAATAAAACTTACAGAATAATTTTAGCTCAAAAAAGTGCTTTTTTTGACCACATTGCCAAATATAAAAGCCGAAAGTTTTACTTTCGGCTTCGTATTTTGAGCAGGTTATTTTTTACGGTATTATTTCTTCCTCTTCTTCCTCTTCCTCTTGTTCAGCCTGAGCAGTAAGGTTATAAAAATGTCCTTTATGAAAAAATACACTTGGCTGACCAAAAGGATTGTTATTCATAATTCTTCCTCTGAATTTGAACTCTCCCGAAATAGTTCCTTGAACAGGACTTGCCTTAGGGTCTGTAATTTCGTAAATAGTTAATTCTCCTAAATTACCTTCGTTTTCATTTTCTGGTCCTTCGATGGTAGAATACTCTAACACAAGCCCGTCCGGAGCTTCGGATCTGTAATAAGCAACTGTATTCGAATCTACTCCAAAGTAGTATGTACCAGGTGTTACAGACGGAATTTTAAGGCTTAAGGATTCCATACCATATTCTCCCCCGCTACCGCACGAATCCTTTCGTGTGGTAAAGTAACAATCAGAGATAATTTTGTGGTAATGTTTCAGAAGTGTTGATTTTAAATTTTCAAACATTTAAGTTTCTGTAAATCCCCGAAGGTTTTAAGGATGGAGCAGATACTACAATTGAATATGGTTATGATACTTTTGGGAATATGATACAGGATTTAAACAAAGGAATACCTGCTAATGGGATTAGTTATAATCATTTGAATCTGCCAAAACAAATTTTGTTTAGCGGCACACCCGCCCGGAAAATTAATTATCTTTACAATGCTTTAGGGCAAAAAGTTCAGAAGAAGGTTACAGACGGAACAGCTATTATAACGACTAATTATATTAGTGGTTTTCATTATGAAAATAACGCCCTTAAATTTTTCGCTACGGCTGAGGGATATGTGAATGTTATTATAATGTATTTAGGTACTCAGAAGTTTACAAATTTCAACTACGTATATAATTATACAGACCATTTAGGAAACATACGCTTGAGTTATACAAACAATAGTGTAAATGGAATAACAATTCTTGAAGAAAATCATTATTACCCGTTTGGGTTAAAACATAAAAAATACGGTTCTGTTGATAAGGATTTTATAGAGATAGAGGGTCAGGGTGGTTATTATGTTGGAATTGATATAGTGTCTCCACAAGCAAGGAAAGCATATCAGTATAAATACAACTCACACGAATGGCAAGATGAGCTCGGACTTAATTGGGACAGCTTCAAATGGAGAAATTATGATTTTGCTATCGGACGATTTATGTCAATCGACCCTTTGGCTGAAAAATATGCTTATAACTCACCATATGCTTTTCAAGAAAACAAGATGGGATTAGGGAGAGAATTAGAAGGGTTGGAATTAGAAAGGTTGAGAGGAGGACTTAAAGATATAAGTAATGGACTTTCTAAAGTTGTTGATGAAATTTTGAATCCAGAGAAAGGAATGGAAAAAAACGGCATCAATGGAGGGGAAAGAGCAGAAGTAGCGAGAATGCAATCAAGTGAGCAAATGGCTAAAGGTGGAGCACAAATGGCAACAGGAGCATCAGAAGCCATAAAAGGAGGAGCTAAAGTTACAGGGGAAATAATGGAAACCACAGGGGATGTTGTTACTGTTGGAGGAATTGTAACAGGGCTACCACTTGTTGTTGCAGCAGGAGAAGTTGTGAGTGGATTTGGTTTAACAATTAACGCAGCTGTAGATTCAATAGATGGAAAATCCTTGTTGCCAACAATTGTAAAAGCTGGAGTAGGTATGGTTTTTGGGGGCTTATCTAATAAAGGTATTGAAGCTACTCAAAAAGTAGCAGGTAGAGAAGCTGTAGAGGCGGGTGCTAATAAAGTTTCAGAAGCAATCATCGAAGGTACTACAAAAGCAGGTGAGATAATAACCAATGAACTTATAGTTCCTGAATTTTAAAGAGACCTAATAATATTATGCTTTTTTAAAGCACAAATCTATTTTTGACAGATGAGTTTTTTTATAGGTATTTTTTTAATTATTATTTCCATTACTATTTTGTTATATCTTTTTAGGAAAGCAGGTAATACAAAAAATTATATGATTATATCTAATTTAATTAAGATTTTTTTTTTGTGCTATAGTTCTTCTGTTGATAGGTATAGTTATGATTTATAGAAGTATTTAATTATTATTTTAAATGAGACATTGGTTTTCTTTAATTCTTTTTGTTATTATTAGTTGCTCTTCAAAAACAAAGGTATGTGATGAATTGGAATATGGTACATTTAAAATTTTTGAAGACAATCAAGAAATCGGCAAGATATACAGAAAAAACAACATTCAAATAGAAAAGTATTATGATAATGATGAGTACATCAAAGTAATTTTTTCAAAAGAAAATGAGTGTCAATATAACATAAGAAGTTTTGATATAAATGAAGAAATAGACACAATAAATTGGAATTTATCATATACCAAAATAAAAGAAAGAGAATATAATTTTACGGCTAAACCCAGATACATAACAAACCTTAATTACTCCTATGAGGGTAAAATTATAAAAGTAAATGATTCAATAAATAATAACTATGTAGAGGAGTTGATAAATGATAATAATAGATAACGTTTTTTAGTAATAGTAAAACTCCCGAGCATTGCTCGGGAGTTTGTTTTTTTATAGTATTGCTACATTTTTTTGAAAGAAGTCTTTAAACTTTTTGGTAGTAAGCATTTTGTCAATGAACTTAAAGATAGTTTGTTTATCTGGTAATGTTCCAGAAGTGTTGATTTTATATGCTTCTATTGACAAAGACATAGTTTGTGTAGATGAAGATTGTTATGAAGTTGGTATTGATATAGTTCCTCCTCAAAGAAGAAAGCTGTATCAATATAAATACAACCACCAAGAATGGCAAGACGAGCTTGATTTGAATGTTTACACAATGGATTGGAGGCAGTATGACCCTGCTATTGCAAGATGGACAGTGATGGATCCTGTTATACACCATCCCATGTCACCTTATAATGCCTTTGACAATAATCCTGTTTATTGGGCTGACCCGAGTGGTGGAAATTCTATATCCTCAGCACTTTCCAATTTATTTTCTTGGGAGAACAGGTTTCATTATAATTGGGATAGCGGTACATATTCTATGTTTGGTAAGGAGTTTTCAAGTAATGCAGTAGCAAGTTTGTTAGAGACATCTCGAAACACAGATTTAACCATTTCATTAGACCCTGAAAATAGCACAGGAAATGGAGGTGGACTTTCTGGAGGTGGCAATGAAAAGGGAACTTACACAATAAAAAATGGATCTAAAGTAGTTAAAGATACAGGGAAGGCTGCTCAGTTAATAGATGCTTTAGATAAAAGTTTAGGGGAAAATTCAAAGCTTTTTGGTAAAATTGGTAAAATTGGAGGATGGATGTCTATGGGAGGAGAAGTTGTATATGATGGTATAGAGTATTATGATGGGGGGATAAGTGGATATCGATTTAGCTTTAGGTTAGGCTCTATTGTTGCATCAACTGTTATAGCAGCAGAAGTAGGAACTGCAATAGGTGGCCCATTTGGTTTTGTAGCAGGAACAATTATTGGATTTACAGCAGCTACAATTGAAAGCGCATGGGATACTTGGTTTCCACAGTTTAGAGCAAGTGTTAATAATTTTTACAATAATATCATTTACAATATTTCGAGATATCACTAAGTTATGAATTTAAAAATTTCATTAAAAAGTCAGTTTTTTGCTTTAAAAGAGTTAATAGCTATAAGTTTATTTTATTTTGGATTTATATGTTTTTTATATATAAATGTAGAGTTTGATTTATTTAAAATAGTATTTCTATCAACTTTTCTTATATATTTATTGTTGTTCTTTTTACCTGTGATATTATTACATACTAATTATTTAAATAAAAATAAATATCAACAAGTAATAATCAATAAAAACAAATTAATACTTGATGATGTATTATATAACATTGATGAGATAAATCAAATTAATGTTTTTGCTACATATCAACATTTTAATAGCTCGGTAGGGGTTTCTGCATTACCTTATAATGATTATTATTATTATCTTGAAATTTGTTTAAAAGATGGAGGTAAAATTATCTTATCCTCTCTAATAAATTACAAAATAGACAAAATTTTTAAAGATAATTTTGACTCTATTAAAATTATTGAGAAGCCTTCAACCTTTATTTCATTATTAATTAGGTGATATAATGGGTCCGTCCTGTAAATGCCATCAGCATTTCATCTTAATACATTTTAATTAATTTTGATAGATATGAAAATGATAATAATTATTAGTTTAATGTTTTCCTCTTGTTCAATGGTAAAAAATATGGATGAATATATATTGATAGAACATATAGGGATTAGTGACAAGCCTATTCCAACATTAATTATAAGCAAAAGAGTGATTAATTTGGAAGGAGCTATACTTAACTATTTACTTAAAGAAGAAGCTTATAATATCTTTAACAATTCTATAACTTCACTCTGTAAAAGATGTGATGAAAAAGAATTAAAAGAATTTGGTAGTTTTAAATTAACACATTACAAAGAAGGGAAGGAATTACTAGGCTGTAAAATAAGTAGAGAAAATGCAAACTTATTATTCCCACAGCTTATTAGTACAATTAATAATGCTACAGGGAATAAAGATTTAGTAATTGAGATGCAATCAATTTATAAAAGGATAAAATTGTGATTGGGTAAAAGTATAACTAATAACACAGTAGTAACCATTACTATTCTTTTGGACTAAAACATAAAAAGTACGGTTCTGTTGATAAGGATTTTGTTGTAATAGATGAAGAAACAGGTGCAGGTTATGAGGTAGGTATTGATATAGTTCCTCCACAGACAAGGAAGCCGTATCAATATAAGTACAACGGTCAGGAATGGCAGGACGAGCTTGACTTAAACGTCACCGCTATGGACTTCCGTCAGTATGATAATGCACTGGGGAGGTTTCATAATATGGATAGGCTTACAGAGCTTGCACCAAGCATAACTCCCTACCGTTTTGGTTTTAACAACCCAAATTATTGGAGCGACCCAACGGGATTGTTTGAAACTCGAGAACTTGCTTTGGCTCATATTAGCAATAATAATCTTACAGGGGCAGATGTTTTTGAAAATGTAGACGGTACTTTCTCTATATTCCATCAAGTGGGGAATGGGAGCTATACGATAACAATGATTGCAGATGAGCTTGTTATCAGTGGAACTATTAAAGCGATTTCTATTGGAGGCAACAATGGCGGAGGAAGTAATGGCGGTTATCTAGGAGGAGGAGGATACCCAAGTTTTTCAGGAAGTTCAGGCAAGGGTGGTTATGATAGTTCAGGTAGTGGAGGCGGAAATTCAAATTCTAGTGGTAAAAATAAAGGATACTTTGCAAATTACTTTAAGTCATATTTTAGTTACAAAAGATCAGCTCACTCAAATGCATATAGCCCTTATATACCAACTAACAGAGATATATCCAAAGGATTAATGACAGTAGGTAATGGTATAGCCTATGTGGGGTATGCAGCAATATTATCAGGAGCTGGAGCGAAACCAGGAATTGCTTTAGTTGCAGTAGGAAACGGAATGTCATCAGCTGGTTTAGCTTTCGATGCCATATTAGATTATCAAGAAGGAAATAAAAGTCTAGCTCTTTTTAAAGTTTCAGCATTAGGTTTGACCCCAATAATAGGGAGTCAGACAAAAAAAGGAGCAAGATGGTTTAATAGTTTAAATCCTCCTGCTACAAGACCAGGCAACACTACCATGGATTATTTTATAGATGCTCAAATGAATTTTTATCAAGGTAAAATGATAGAAAATCAGGAAAATGGAAATAACTAAGTTATGAAAATAGGAATACTACTTACACTAATAGGTATAATTTTATTGTGGAAAGGAAAATTTTGGGAACATGATTATAAAACCGATTATAGAGTACCTGATAAATTGAGGTTTTTCTTTGCGGGAGTAGTCGCTATTATTTTAGGAATATTATTTATTATAGATAATATTGATTGATATTAAAATCCCAAACAACGCTTGGGAGGGGTAATGTTTTAGATGTGTTGATATAAGAAATTCAATGGTAAGAATGGAGTAATGTTTCAGATGTGTTGATTTTCCGTTTGTTTTTGTTAATCAATATAAATACAACGGTCAGGAAAGACAAGACGACAAATTATTTTTAGGAGGTGTTCTTTATTAAATTCTAAAAAGAAATCCAGTGAAAAAATAAAAGTGGGGTGGCAAAGTCTCCATTAGCATGATGTCCCACCATAAGTATATCTATCTTCTAAAAACTATTGAATAGAGCCTAAAAAAGAATCCGAACTACTTCTTAGGGTTAGCTAAGATGCAATTCGGACTCAAAGTGTTTGTGTTAATCTTTTGCTCCCCGAGGGTTGCAGTTTAAAATAATATAAATGAGAAAATTATTTTACAATTCCAAAGATCATCACCGTCCTATCTCCATCGTATAGGTTTAGTGTCTGATCAGCTACGTCAAAACGCAGTTTCTTGTCAGAAATTGCCCTCAAGAAGGCATTTTCAATCTTATTTGTTTCTGCATCACAAGCTCTCTTGGTGACTCCTATCTGATTAAAGCTGATAAAGTCAGGCTCTAACTTAAAGTCTCCGAAGAAACTGTTACATCCTGTGTTGCCAGTAACGCGGTGTTCTTTGATGTCAAATATTATATGGGCATCGCCGTAATCTTGACCCACACCGTTCAGCATAATTAACTTCCAGTGGTTGTCAGAGATATATTTTAGTATTGATTCTGGGGTTTGGATCTGAAATTCCATAATGGTCTTGCCCCACCAGTTTTTGAAAAATACTTTATTGTCTTTTGTCTTTACTCTGAATTTTCTTTCTTGGATGGTTTTCATAAACTCGTCTTCGAGTTTCATCTGTGCTTGGTCACACGCCATCATAGTTGACATTCCAGAGGCTGTTCTTATACAAGAGCTACCTTTCTTTTCAAAACTTAGGTTGAAGGTATTGCACCCACTCTTGCCAGAAATCGTCTTTGTAGCTTCGTCTATAGTTATATAAACAGAGCTACACATGATTTCCTTTCCGTTTAGTTTGGTCAAAATCAAATTCTCACTGTGTGGAAAGTTGTTTGAAAATCCAAAAAACGAAACTAGTACTAAGGTGATACTCAAAAGGTTTTTCATCATCATTGTTTTTATTGCTATATCTCTATGCAATTAGTCTGCCAAAAGTAATTCAAACAATAAAACGGATGTCTTAATTTTAACCTAATTATTAAATACTTAACAGCCTTAAAAAAGCGTAATTTGTCCGTTATCCTCTGATTCTAAGTCGTCTGTGAGGTTTTCAGCATCTTTGACTTCTATTTCCTCTGCGGGTAGTTCTTCTTCAACTTCATGCGGAAGTGGCTCTAAAAGGCTGATTTGTTTTACCTTGTCAGCTGTGAGTTGATTTCCCAATGCCTTGATTCCTTTCACACTTATAAACTGTTCTAGGTCAAAACTGAGGTTTTCTTTCTGCACGCCTTTGACCTTTGAGAAAACCACTTCTACTACAGGTCTGTAATCTGTAGAGACAATTTCTAACTGAGACTTCTCGTGTTCAGTAATAAATATCTCTTCTTTATTTTCATTCTCGATCAAGAAACGCTTTACAAAATAACGCTCTTTCTCACCTTCATAGTAGATAGCCGAGATGGGTTTCTTTGGGTTCCACTTCTCAAGCACAATCATGTCTTGGTCAAAATGGGTGGTGAGCTCTGGTATAATCGTCTTAATTTTTCCGCTTTGCGTTGCTATCAGCAGTCGGTCATTCGGGCGGAACTCTCCGAGTAGTTCTCCTCTGCCGTCAACATTTAGTCGTTGCACAGAATCGTCAAACCAAATTTTGCGGGGTCTGAGTGTAGAAATCCCCTTTTCTTTGAGTTCGATTTTCTTTATCGGATGTTTGGTAACGGTGTTTCCTTTAGAAGCCCTTCCTTTGATGGCAATATCGGCGAAGTCTAAATCAAATTTCAGTTTTTTGACATTGCCCACTTGTCTGAGTAAGATGTTGACTATCTCTGCCTCTCCGTTGGGGTTATGAGAGAAATAGAGTACCATTGATCCCGGTTTTCCTTGGGTCATATCATATTCTTTATCTCTAGTTACACCTGATACGTTAAATCGTTTGACAAATGAGGTGCCTGATTTTCCGTCGCGGTAGATAAGGTTGTATATGGTGCGCTTGTCATTTCTATCAAAAATAGAAATATGGATGATGTCTTTTCCGATGAATTTCTTTTCGTCCACTTTAGTGATGACCACTTTTCCGTTTCTCAAAAATACGATCACATCATCAATATCAGAACAGTCTGCAACGTATTCATCTTTTTTGAGTCCCGTACCGATAAATCCTTCTTCTCTGTTTACGTAGAGTTTGGTGTTTCTGAGCACCACTCGAGTCGCTTCAATGGTGTCAAAGCTTCTGATTTCTGTTTGGCGCTCTCTGCCTTTGCCGTATTTCTCTTTGAGTTTAATAAAATAGGCAATTGCATACTCAATCAAGTGGGCCAAGTGGTGTTTTACTTGTGCAATTTCCTCTTCTATTTTTGCAATCAGCTCATCGGCTTTATACGAGTCAAAACGAGTGATTCTAATCATCGGAATTTGCGTGAGTCGTTGCAAATCCTCATCTGTGATAGCTCTGATGAGGTCTTTGGCAAAGGGCTCAAACCGTTGGTGCAGGTATTTATACAGCCCTTCTCTATCGGAATAGTGTTTAAAGTCAATATACATCTCTTCTCTAATAAAGATTTTCTCTAAAGAGGCAAAATGCCATTTTCCTTCCAGTTCTTCTAACTGAATCTCCAATTCACTTTTAAGCAAGGCCACTGTTCTTTCAGTAGATATTTTAAGCATATCTGAAACCCCAATAAATAGCGGTTTGTTGTCTTGAATTACGCAGCCTAACGGAGCGATTGACGTCTCGCATGCCGTAAAGGCATAAAGTGCATCAATGGTTTTATCTGGAGAAACCCCTGCGGCTAAGTGCACTAAGATCTCAACTTGAGCTGCGGTATTGTCTTCAATTTTCTTGATTTTAATCTTTCCTTTTTCGTTTGCTTTTAGAATGCTGTCAATCAGCGTTGAGGTATTGGTCGAAAAGGGAATTTCAGTAATGGTCAGCGTGTTTTTGTCCAGCTGAGAGATCTTGGCTCTAATTCTGATTCGGCCACCTCTAAGCCCGTCGTTATAGGCTGATACGTCAGCTATACCGGCAGTAGGGAAGTCAGGGAAAATAGTAAAGGGCTTTCCTTTGAGGATTTTTATCGATGCATCGATGAGTTCGTGGAAGTTGTGCGGCAATATTTTGGTCGATAATCCTACGGCGATTCCCTCTCCTCCTTGGGCGAGCAATAAAGGGAATTTTACGGGCAAGTTTATCGGTTCGTTTCTACGTCCGTCATAAGAGGATTGCCATTGTGTGACTTTTGGCGAATATAAAACCTCAAGTGCAAATTTGCTCAGTCGAGCTTCAATATATCTCGAGGCTGCGGCACCGTCACCTGTCAAGATATTCCCCCAGTTACCTTGGGTGTCAATCAGCAAGTCTTTTTGACCAATTTGCACCATCGCATCTCCGATACTCGCGTCTCCGTGTGGGTGATATTGCATGGTATGCCCAACCACGTTGGCAACTTTGTTGTATCTGCCGTCATCAAGCTCTTTCATCGAGTGCATAATCCTGCGTTGTACTGGTTTAAAACCGTCTTCGATAGCTGGAACAGCACGCTCTAAGATTACGTATGAAGCATAATCCAAAAACCAATCCTTATACATACCACTTACTTTGATGATTGTATCTTGGTTGTTTTCGATATTGTCTGAATCTTGGGTAAAATCGTCTAGCTGGTCACTCATGGATAAAAGTAGAATTTCCCACAAATATAAGGGTTTTAAAAGAAAAATAAAACTTCTTGAAAATCTATAGTTTTATTGATGAAATAGGCTATTTCTGCTATAAAAAAACCGTTAGTCTGATTTAATAAGTGGATAAATCAGACTAACGGAATTGTAGATGTATTGGTTGATTTTTTATGAAGCAGAAGCAGTTTGTGCTTCTTTGTCGATTTTTTTAATTAATCCTTGCAATACATTTCCAGGACCAACCTCAGTAAATAAAGTCGCTCCGTCAGCAATCATTTGCTGAACAGATTGTGTCCATCTCACTGGAGCAGTAAGTTGGATGATAAGGTTTTTCTTTATTTCTGCTGGGTCAGATACAGCAGTTGCGGTTACGTTTTGGTATACCGGACAAATAGGTGTTGAGAAAGTAGTGTTCTCAATGGCTTTCGCCAATTCTTCTCTTGCGGGTTCCATCATTGGTGAGTGAAAAGCGCCTCCTACAGGAAGCAACAAAGCTCTTTTTGCACCGCGTTCTTTGAGAGTTTCACAAGCTTTCTCTACAGCTGAAGTTTCTCCAGAAATAACCAATTGTCCAGGGCAGTTATAGTTGGCTGCTACAACAATACCGTCAATCTCTGCGCATACTTCTTCAACGATAGCGTCTTCTAAACCTAAAACTGCTGCCATAGTTGATGGAGCAATTTCACATGCTTTTTGCATCGCCAAAGCTCTTTGAGAAACCAATTGCAAGGCATCTTCAAAAGACAAAGATTTATTGGCTACCAAAGCAGAGAATTCACCTAAGGAATGTCCTGCTACCATTTCAGGCTGAAAAGAATCGCCTAAGGTTGCTGCCAGAATAACGGAGTGCAAGAAAATAGCGGGTTGTGTAACTTTGGTTTGTTTGAGTTCATCAGCGGTGCCTTCAAACATGATATCTGTAATCCTGAATCCAAGTATTTCGTTGGCTCTTTCAAACATTTCTTTGGCTAATGCCGAGTGGTCATAAAGGTCTTTTCCCATTCCGGTAAATTGAGCGCCTTGCCCAGGAAAAACATATGCTTTCATCTTGTGTAAATTTCGTTAGAATAACTATTAAAAAAACAAATATACTGAACTCCACAACAATTCAAAGATTCAAAATACAACTTTCACACCTAAGGAAATCCTAAAACCAGAAATAGATTGGGAAGTTGTGCTTAAAGCATGTACTTTTACCCGTATTTTTTGTGAAAAAGTATCTTGCCAAAATGAGTTTTTGTATGCCTCAGTTACACAAAAACACCTATGATGCAAATCATATTTTTTGAAGTGCAGATACAGCTAACTTTGTGAACTTAGTTTAGTTATATTTTATTTTTCAGAAAGAAATAGAATTCAAAATAAAACAATTTAACAATATATATTATGACATCAGCAACACCGATTCATACCTTCCATATTCCAGTTATGGGATTGTCATATACCATTGACAGTCCCATCAGGGTGGCACATTTTGGGATATCATCGGTAGTCTCAATTATTGATGACGATATTCTTGAAAAGATGAATAATTTTTACAGCAAAAAATTCAACTTTTCGTATGAGAGTATTTCCACAAAAGTTGAGGATTATCGCGCCAAAAGAGTGACTGCTTATTTGGATATGGTCAATGAAGTCGTTCACCAGAAGTTTGAATCCTTCAAACACGAGCTTTCAAAAAACAAAGAACTGCTCGACAGCTACACACAAATGCTACCAAACAAATCTGATCTTAAGAAAAGATTGCAAGGTCTTATGGAGCAAAAAGAGCATTTTGTTGAAAACGTCAAAAACTTTCTAGATCAGAATCTGTCTCCAGGGAATATCGACGTAAACATTATGACTAAAGTTGACAAAGAGAATTTTATAAAAGACGAGCAACTGCCTGTAATTTATAATGACGCACATGCCTCTCTAAGAGGTTTTGCCAACAGTAGTTTAGCTTCTTCTGTAATTTTATCTGCGGGTATGAACCCAAGGTTATACAGCTATTTTGAGAGTTTTGAAGATTTCTATCCGAATCAAAAAGGAGAACTCAAGAAGAAAATCGTAATCAAAGTGAGTGATTTTCGCTCTGCGATGATCCAAGGGAATTTCTTGGCCAAAAAAGGCTTGTGGGTTTCTGAATACAGAATAGAATCAGGGCTAAACTGCGGTGGTCACGCCTTTGCGACTAACGGATTGCTACTCGGGCCAATTATGGAAGAGTTCAAACAAAAGAAGCAAGAGCTAATCGCCTCTGCTTTTGGATTGATGACACAAGCATTGACTCAGAAAGAGAAGTTTGTTCCTGAAGAGCCACTTGAGCTGAAGATTACTGTGCAAGGCGGTGTAGGTACAGCTGAAGAGCATGACTTTTTGATTGATAATTATCACGCAGATGCTGTGGGTTGGGGTTCGCCGTTTTTATTGGTGCCCGAAGCTACCTCAGTAGATAAAGAAACCAGAACACTATTGGCCAAAGCCAAAGAAGACGACTTTTATGTGAGCGACATTTCGCCCTTAGGCGTAAAGTTCAACGCTATCAGAGGTTCTTCTAACGAACTTATAAAAGCAGACAACAACGCTAAAGGCAAATACGGAAGTTCGTGCCCTAAGAAGTTTTTGGCGCTGAGCAAAGAGTTTTCACCTAAGGGAATCTGTACGGCTTCTAAAAAATACCAAGACATCAAGCTCAAGGATTTATTAGAAGAAAAAGATACTATGAGTGCTGCGTTATACCAAAAGAAAAAAGATAAACTCACTGAGAAGTCTTGTCTTTGTGTAGGTCTTGTCAACTCGGCATATTTAGATAGTGGCGTTCCTGTCAAGGGAGAAAAACAAGGCGTGGTGATTTGCCCCGGTCCTAATTTGGCTTATTTTGACAAAGAAGTTTCACTCTCAGATATGGTAAAACACATCTACGGAAATGCCAATGTGTTACCCGATAACAACCGCCCGAATATGTTTGTGAAGGAGTTGAAACTCTATATAGATTTCTTCAAAGAGGAAATAAACGAATTCTCAGACATCCTTACCAAAGCACAGGTGAAAAAATGGGATACTTTTAAAGCGAACTTATTAGACGGCATTTCATACTATGAAAATTTGCTTGTAGAAGGTGATTTCTTTAGAGGTAACCTCAGCGAAATTAACAAACAACTAGCGCGTTACAGACAGCATATCATAGATATTGCAATTCCGACACTAGCACCCATACAAGAAGAGTTAGCAGCTGTATAAGCTTCTAGACTATAGTATACATATTTATAAAAAAAAGCGACTTCTGTCATAGAAGTCGCTTTTTTGATTTTTAGGATTGAGGTACAGTTTACCTCACGTCTTGCATGAGTTTTCTGATAAGCGGTGAGAGTGCAATCAATACTACACCAGCAATAACCGCATAGATAGCCAGTTGTTGATAGCCGTCAGTGTAGGCGATTAGCTTTTCTGTCTTGGTTGCTCCTTTGTCGGCAAGGGTCATGCCTGCGCCGAGTATACCGGCCACGTATTGTCCGTAGGCAGATGCCAAGAACCACATTCCCATCATAATTCCCTGTAGCCTTGCGGGAGAGAGTTTGGTCATAATAGACAGACCGATAGGCGAGAGGCAAAGCTCTCCGAGGGTCATCACAAAATAGGCAAACGTAAAGATGTCAAGTGAAGTCATTCCGTTTTCATCAACAAATAATCGAGTGGCATAAAGAATATAGAATGCAGCGCCTAAGAACAAGAAGCCCAAACCAAATTTCACTACCGTATTGGGTTCAATTTTCCTTTTGGCCATCGCTACCCACAGCAGCCCAACCACAGCAGCAAAGGCAATGACAAAGAAAGAGTTGGCCGAGTTGTTGACGCCGTTAGGGTCGAGTTTGATCACGCCGAGCAAGGTGTCGTTTAAGTTATTTGCGGCAAACAAACTCAGTGAGCCACCACTCTGCTCAAAGAATGCCCAGAATAAAATAGAGAATACGATAAAGACTAAGGCTGCCAAGAGCTTTTTAACCTCTGACTTATTGTGTTTGGTCATTTCGTAGCCTAAGTATATCAACGTAAGCGGACCTATGGCATACATGAAATAATCAGTATATTCGGTTTTCGCGACCATTTTCATAATCAACGGAATACACGCCAATCCTCCGATATAAACCAGAATTTCATAGATAGAACGCTTTTTGCTTGGTGTGTTTTGTAGTGGAGACAGTCCAATAGGACCAAGGCTTCTTTTGGTGAATACAAAAGTGATTAAACTGATGGTCATTACTACCGCAGCAAGACCAAAAGCCACGTTCCAGTGCATATTCTCAGGAATGAGTTCTCCGAATAAAGTTCCTTTTCCGATAGAGATACAAGCATATCCCCCTAACAGGGCGCCGAGGTTAATACCCGAATAGAACAATGAGAATCCGGCATCTCTGCGCGCATCGTTTTGTTTGTACAAAGCACCTACCATCGTAGAGATATTTGGTTTGAAGAAACCTGTCCCGACAACGGTAAACGAAATCCCTAAGAAGAAAAATTCTTTTGGGTCTATTGCCAAAATCAAACTTCCTGCAATCATCAATAATCCTCCCCAGAACAGAGATTTTCTGAAACCTAGAATTTTGTCTGCAAAAAGCCCTCCGATAAAAGTAAAGGCATAGACAAACGCCTGAGTGGCACCGTATTGTAGTTGTGCGTCCTTCTCGTCCAAAAACAATTGGTGCACCATAAAGAAGACCAGCATTCCTCGCATTCCGTAGAAACAAAAGCGCTCCCACATTTCTGAGAAGAATAAATACCAAAGTTGTTTTGGGTATTTTCCTTTAAAGTCTTGAATTTT
Organism: Flavobacterium sp.; assembly: GCA_035515135.1. Taxonomy (GTDB): domain Bacteria; phylum Bacteroidota; class Bacteroidia; order Flavobacteriales; family Flavobacteriaceae; genus Flavobacterium. Next base: position 56,215 of record DATJBW010000013.1, on the reverse strand, counting down.
ATCTAATTCAGCGCTGAGATCCTGAGTATTTGTATTCATAGTAGTGATTTTAAAAACAGGTTGATTTCATTTGCAATGCTATTTAGTCACTTCAATAAAAGATGTTACTAAGAATTGCAAGAGTCAAAAGTAAAAAAATAACTATAAAAAAGAGGTTTTTGTGTTTATATTCCTTTGGTATAAAAAAACAAAGTCCCTTTTTTTGAGAAAGGGACTTTGAGCATTATAATTTATAGACAAGTACTTAGTTGATACCGTGCATTTTTTTCTTTAACATTGGGTTCATCAAAAGTAAGATGATACCCACAGTGATTGGCAATGCAGCGATAATCATAAAGAAGGTTGACAATGAATACTGTTCAGATATTTTGTCAATCATACCACCCATCATACCGGCAATTTTATTTGATATGGCTGATGCCAAGAACCAGAACCCAAAGATAAGCCCGATGAGTTTCTTAGGCGATAGCTTGCTCACATAAGATAAACCTACTGGCGATAGACACAGTTCTCCCATGGTCTGGAAGAAATACGCCAATACTAACCACAGCATACTCACGCGCACGGCTCCTGCTGCAGCTCCTTGCGGAATGTCAGAAGCACCATAGGCTACGACCACAAAACTGAATCCTACTAAGAACAATCCCATAGCAAATTTTACGGGTCCTGAAGGGTTCCATACTTTCTCCCAAAGTTTACTAAAGGCAGAGGCAAACATCACTATAAAGAAGGCGTTTAAGATCTGAAACCACGAAACCGTCACTTCAGTCTCTAATGCTGTAAACTCTCTTTGTACCTTCCATAAACCCAAAATGGCGATAGAAGTAAACGAAATTGCGGTGAAAAGAATGGTGAGTGGATATTGTTTGAATATCTTTTTACCGAGTGAGATCAACACAATGGTGACAACCACAATAGGGAAAATAGTGAGGATGGCATCGACCCACTTGAAGGCATCTGCGGCGCCACCTATAAGTACTCGCTGGGTAAAGTCTTTGGCAAAAATACTCAAGGATCCTCCCGCTTGTTCAAATGCCAGGAAGAAGAAAATACTTGCTACCATCAATACTCCCACAACAAATAATCTGTCTTTAACCACATTTGGAGGTATAACTTCCTCTTCAACTTCTTTTACTGCTTCGATACCTTTATTCTCAGGTTTGTTACCGATAACTCCAAATATCTTTTGTCCGAAATAGAATTGCAACATCCCGAAGAACATAAATACTCCGGCTAACCCGAAGCCATAATGCCACCCGATTTTTTCTCCTAAATATCCACATAATAGCGATCCTAAGAAAGCTCCGGCATTGATACCCATATAGAAAATAGTATAACCAGCATCTTTCTTGGCGCTCGTGTCAGGATATAACTGACCTACCATCGAAGAGATATTTGGTTTAAACATTCCGTTACCTAAAATCATAAGTGCTAGACCTATAAAGAAAAAGTTTTCACTAAACCCTTCCATTGCCATAGAGGCGTGACCTAAGGTCATCAATAAAGCTCCAATCAAAATAGCCTTTCTAAAACCCGTGAGTTTATCGGCAATCATCCCCCCGATAAGCGGCGTGGCATAGACTAACATGGTGTACCATCCGTAAAGGCTCATGGCGCTTTCATTGGTCCAACCCCAACCTTCTTTACCTATTTCTGAGACTAAGAACACTACCAATAAGGCGCGCATTCCGTAGTAGCTGAAACGTTCCCACATTTCTGTAAAAAACAGTACAAACAAAGCGGCTGGATGTCCGAAGACCATTTTGTCGCTTGCACCTAATTTATCCAAATGTGGCTCTAGGTCTGATTTAATTTGATTCATAAGTAGTAAGTTTAATTTGAGTTGGTTTTATAATTTTTCTGTGATAAAATTCTTGATTTTAGTATAGAGTTGCAAGCGGGTTGCTCCGCCGTAGATGCCGTGGTTTTTGTCTGGATAAATGGCCCATTCAAATTGTTTGTTTTTCTGGATCAAAGCATCCACCATCAGCATCGTGTTCTGAACGTGTACGTTGTCGTCTGAACTACCGTGGATGATGAGATAATCTCCTTTGAGTTGGTCTGCAAAAAACAAGGGTGAATTCTGGTCATAACCACTTGGGTTTTCTTGAGGTGTTTGCATATAACGCTCGGTATAGATAGTGTCATAGAACCTCCAAGAAGTAACCGGTGCCACGGCAATTGCCAGTGAGAACACATCGTTTGCTTTTAGGATACAGTTTGATGACATAAAACCGCCATAGCTCCATCCCCAGATTCCGATTCTGTTTTTGTCTATATACGGATAATTCCCGATTGTTTTGGCAGCGTCAATCTGGTCTTCTACCTCGTATTTGCCAAGTTCTTTATAGGTCACTTTTTTGAATGCAGCACCTTTGTATCCGGTTCCTCTTCCGTCAACGCATACAATGATATAGCCTTCTTGGCTAAGAAGGAAATGAAAATAATCATCAATGCTATTCCATGAGTTTTTTACTTGTTGCGAACCCGGTCCACTATATTGGTGCATAAGCACTGGGTATTTCTTTGAAGGATCAAAGTTTTTGGGTTTGATCATCCAAGTATTGAGCACATGTCCTTTTTCAGTAGTGAGCTCGAAGAATTCTTTTTGTGGTAGGTCAAAGGGTTGTAGTCTGTTTTTTAGCGCTGTGTTCTCAACGATGGTTTTGATTTCTTTGCCTGATTTGACTTCATTCAGCGTGTATTTTGTAGGCTCAGTAGTCGATGAAAATGCATTGACGAATAACGAGTAGTCAGGACTAAAGGTCGCAGTGTTAGTTCCGGTTTGGCTAGAAAGACGCAGGTTGTTTTTTCCGTTCAGACCGATGCTATACACATCTCGGTTTATCGAGCCGTTTTCTACAGATTGATAAAAAACAGTTTTAGATTTGGGGTTATAGCCGTAATATTTTGTCACTTCCCAATTGCCTTTGGTCACTTGGTTTTTGAGTTTTCCGTTAGCGTTGTAGTGATAAATGTGGTTATAACCGTCTTTTTCTGAGGTCCAAATAAAGCTGTTGTCTTCTAAAAAAGTCAAATCATCAGTAACATCTACATAAGAATCGTCTTTTTCTGTTAAGATGATTTTTGTCGAGGCATCTTTGGCGTTAACCAGATGCAGGTCGAGGTGGTTTTGATGGCGATTGATGACCTGCACGCTCAATTGCTCATCGATATTGGTCCATTTGATTCTCGGGATATAGAAATCAGTATAGTCGCCGAGGTTTATTTTTTGGGTAGATTTACTGGCAAAGTCATAGATGTATAAAGACACCTCTGAGTTTTTCTCACCTGCTTTTGGGTATTTAAAAACTTGTTGCGTAGGGTATAGACCCGTGCCATAAATATCCATTGAGAATTCAGGAACTTGAGTTTCGTCAAATTTGATATAGGCCAAATAGCTTCCGTTTTTGCTGATATCAAAAGCTCTTACAAAAGCAAATTCCTCTTCATAAACCCAATCGGTAATTCCGTTGATGCGTTGGTTTTTCTTGCCATCAGTAGTGATTTGCGTTTCAGAGCCACTAGCTATATCATAGCTATAGATATTGTTTTCAAAGACATATACCAGGCTTTTGCCGTCTGGCGAAAAAACAGGTTCTTGAATCTTCTTGTCAGATACTGCTTTGATAGTATTGGTCTGCCTGTCATATATAAAGAAGTCAGCAACAAATGAATGCCTGTAAATAGACTCAGAGTTCGTAGCCATGAGCAGTTGGTTTTCGTCCTTGTCAAATGAGTAGGTGTCTATAGAACTCACTTTAGGGAAGTTTCTGGTCGAGAATATAGTAGAGACTTTGTTGAGGGTCTTAAAGTCATACAGATCAATTTCGAATGCTCGAGTGCTGCGTTTATACTCTAAAACAGTATACTGATTAGTGTTTTGCATAGCCTGAAGCTCCTGCATGTCTTGTGTTCTGAAAACTCCACTCCAGATGTGTGCCAGCGTAAGTTTGTCTTGCGCTACAAGACTGCTAGAAATCAGTAAAAACAAGAAAGATATTGCTCTAAAGTTCATCGTTTAGGTATGTATATTAAAAAACGTTCAAGTTTAAGCAAAAAAAATCAATTTGGACTGATTTTTAACTAAAAACCCTTGATAAAATATAGCATTTCATAGTGCGTCTAGCTATTATAGTGGTATATCTTTATAAAACTAGTGCTTTGATAATTAGTAATATAGCTCAATAAAAAGCCAGTTTTAATCACTCAAAACACCATATCTTAACACAAGCTTAAGTGCTGCTTGTGAGCTCAGGGGCAAGAACTAAGATTAAAAACAGTAAATTTGCACTTTAAAAATCGTTCATTATGCCTTCATTCAACAAAGACAAGACTTCTTTAGAGCAATACTTTGAGCTATTCAGAGATAATATTATCGGAATTGATCAAGAATTTGATTCGCCATTTGGCAGAAAAAAAATAATCTATGCTGATTGGACAGCTTCAGGAAGGTTATATCGCCCGATTGAAGAGAAACTCATGAATGAATTTGGTCCTTTTGTAGCCAATACACATACTGAAACGACTGTTTCAGGTACGGTAATGACGCTGGCTTACCACAAATCTAGAGCAATTATAAAAAAACATGTCAATGCCTCTGACGATGACGTGTTTATTGCTGCGGGTACAGGTATGACGGGTGCTATCAATAAGTTCCAGAGAATACTCGGTATTAAAGTGCCCGAGAACTTACAAAAACATACCCAAGTTCCTGAAGAGAAAAGACCTGTGGTTTTTATCACACATATGGAACACCACTCTAACCAAACCTCTTGGATGGAGACCATCGGTATAGTTGAAGTGATTCCAGCTACTGAAGACGGACTTATTTGTCTGGATAGCTTTAGAGAATTGCTTGAGAAATACAAAGAACATACCTTAAAGATTGCCTCAGTAACGGGCTGCTCAAACGTAACCGGAATTCAGACACCTTATCATGAGATTGCTAAGATGATTCATGAGTATAACGGCGTGTGTTTTGTTGATTTTGCGTGTTCTGCGCCTTATGTAGCTATTGATATGCATCCCGATGACCAATCGTATCTAGACGCTATATTCTTTTCTCCGCACAAATTCTTAGGCGGTCCTGGCACCTCAGGAGTGCTGATTTTCAACAAGAGTTTGTATAAAAACATGATTCCAGATCATCCTGGAGGCGGAACCGTAAGCTGGACAAACCCTTGGGGTGAACACAAGTATTTAGACGATATTGAAGACAGAGAAGACGGCGGTACACCAGGGTTTTTGCAAGTAATCAAAACTGCATTGGCGGTGCAACTCAAAGAAGAAATGAATGTAGAGAAGATGATGGAGAGAGAAGAAGAAATTCTCGCTTATATCTTTAATGAACTCAACCAAGTGACTAACCTACATCTCTTTGCAAAACAACACCAAAACCGTTTGGGCGTAATTTCTTTTTATGTCGATGGATTGCACTATAACTTAGGGGTGAAGCTCTTGAACGATCGCTTTGGCATACAGACTAGAGGTGGGTGTAGTTGTGCCGGGACTTACGGACATTACTTGCTTCACGTAGACCAAGAGACATCAAACTATCTTACCGATAAAATTTCACGAGGCTTTTTATCAGAAAAACCAGGATGGATTAGAATGTCAATTCACCCAACAACCACAACACAAGAGGTTGAATATATAGTGCATGCGATCAAAGAAGTTGCTGCACATTTTGAAGACTGGGCGGCAGATTATGCTTATAACAACCAGACCAACGAATTCAACCACAAAAACGAAACTTCTTATGAGAAGGACCTAGTAGCGCAGTGGTTCAACTAAGTTTTTTAGAATCGATATCCAAGAGAGAATTCAAGCGCTTCGGCTTTTGCCATATGTGTTTTTAGACCCAATCCTGCAAAGATATGGTCAGTGATTAGGTATTTTGAACTTAGGCGTTGGTAAACAGATTCTTCAGCCGAGAAAGGCGCATAGACATACACACCCATTTGAGCTTCGATAGATAGTTTAGAGAAGTGAATTTCATATCCGCCAAAAACACCTACTCTTTTGTAGTCGATACTAGTCGCGTCTTCATTGCCTTCAGGATATGCCACTGATAAGAAGTAAAGGTGTTCTTTGACGTACTCCATCAAAAATACATCTGCACCCAACTGGAAACTGCTCTTCTCTGAAGTTCGCTTGTCTGCATAAGCAGAGAAAACATAAAACGGATATTGCTTGCTACCGACTACCGCACTAGAGCTCACGCCACTTCTAAAAGCAACATTGATTTTTATGGGTTCAGTATAGTTTGTCTTTTCGCAGCCAATGTATTCAGGCGTATCACTGTCAAAATCATAGTTCAGTCCAAAGTTAAAGGCTACGGTATTGGTACTGGTATTGGGCGCTTTCATCCGAGCATTTGAATAATGATGTATGCCAAAGCCCGTCTGAAATCCCAAACCTTTATAGATGTTTTTCTTTTTATAATTCACTAGAAAATAGGTCGATGGCATGATGCTCGTGCCGTATGCCGTATTCCTAAAGTTAGTTTCTTTGTCATACGGATTGGTGTTATAAGTAAAGCCTTGTGCCACCCTAAAGGTCAAGTTTCTGTTTAAGAAATAAAAAGTCAAGTGTCCGTAAAGCGAATAATGTTCGCCTAAAACCTCATTTTTCATATCCTGATAAGTAAACGAAAGTCCGTAATCTGGATAATTGTAGAGCGCCTCCCATCTTTTTTTGCCAAAGGTTTTTTTGTTTAGTGTCAGCATCAGCCCTTCTGGATGTCCTTTGATAAGGTGCTTGATACTCGCGCGGTGTTCTAATATATTGCCGTAAGTATAATCAACTTCTAGCTCGAGTTGAGTTTTGTCAGTTGAGTTTTGAGACAGTGAAAGCAGCGGAAAAAGCAAACAGAGAATAAGAGAATAGCGCATCAGGCGTATAGAATTCAGTTTATGAATTTCCAAAAGTATAAATTTTGTTTGGAGTAACACAAAAATCTAACGGAATATCCAGTTCATACGCATCGTCAATTGCAGTTTCAGCCTCAAAGAATGAAACGCCTACTTTAATCACCCCGGGAGTGCATTTCTCTAAGAATTTATCATAAAATCCCCTGCCGTATCCCACGCGATTTCCGTGTTGATCAAATGCCAACAATGGCACAAAGACCACTTCAATTTTATTTGCAGACACTTCAATTCCGTTTACAGGTTCTGGTATGTTATAGGTGTTTTTTTTAATTCTAGTGTTTTCTGTCAACAGATAGTGAATCATCTCAAGGTTGTCAAAATCAGTTTTTGAGACTATGATTTCTTTGTCTTTCCCCATGAGTATTTGAAGTATATATTCAGTGTTTACCTCACTTAATTCGGTTATCGGTAGAAAGAAGTGGTAATAGGTTTTGCTCCATATATCTAGGTTTAAGAGCTGATTTGCAATAGCCAGACTTCTTTGTTCTTTTTCTTCAAAGGTCAATATATTCCGTAGATTTTTGTAATAAGTTCTGAGTTGTTTCTTATTCATTTTGTATCAAGGTTTTTAGAACGAAAATTAATACCTACTTTTGCAGGGTTAAAAATAAAAAAATGTCCTTAAAAAAAGCTTATTTGCTCGTTTTTTTAGTGCTTCTTGCTGATCAAGTGTCAAAGATATACATTAAAACAAACTTCTTACTTTACGAAAAAGTTGAGGTGTTGTCGTGGTTCGAAATCTATTTTGTAGAAAATGACGGCATGGCCTGGGGCGCTACGCTTCCGTTCAAAGACGGAAAACTCATCCTTACACTTTTCAGAATTTGCGCTGTTTTCGTTATCGGATATTGGCTTTGGGATAGCTTTAGAAAGAGGGCCTCTAACTACCTGACTGTTGCTGTTGCCCTTATTCTGGCTGGCGCTTTGGGCAATATCCTCGACTCGGTATTTTACGGAATTATCTTTGATCACTCAGAGGGCCAAGTAGCGAGGTTGTTTACAGATAAGCCCTATGGCACGTTATTTCACGGCGATGTAGTGGATATGTTATACTTCCCGATTATTAGAAATGGCGTTTTTCCAGATTGGTTTCCGTTTGTCGGAGGTCAAGGCTTTAGTTTTTTTAACGCCATCTTTAACGTGGCTGATGTAGCTATAAGCACCGGAATAGGAATTCTAATTGCTTTCAACAAAAAGGCTTTTGCAAAATAAGTTGAAACTATCTGTCTGAAAAGCAATAAGTTGTAAGTCGGTTTATTTGTTTTTCTGATAAAGATTTTAACATGCATATTTGATTTAAAAGAAATTAATAATTGTACATTTGTAATCTGTATAACAATTGATCTAAGAATAATTTAAATAAAAACATACTATTATGGGAAAGTTTGGTATGACTGAAATATTGCTGATTTTGGGTGTGGTAATCCTTCTGTTTGGAGGTAAAAAAATACCTGAACTCATGAAAGGTCTAGGCAGCGGAATTAAAGAGTTTAAAAATGCCGCAAAGGATGACCAGCCAAGCAATACCAAGAAAGAAGAAGACAAGAAATAGTCCTGTTTTCTTAGGAAAGAATTAACAGCAGGTTGACTTTTTACAAAGTAAGTTAGCCTGCTGTTTTTTTGTTTTTAATCAATTGTTATGTACCTTTGTCTAGATTTATTCTAAATAAAAACTAATGCTTTTAAGTCAGCTCAAAAAGGGCGAAAAAGCTGTTATTAAAGACTTTGATATACAGTTTGTCCCGATAAAATTAGTCGAACTTGGGTGCTTGCCTGAGAAAGAAGTCGAACTCATTCAGATTGCTCCGCTAGGCTGTCCTTTTTATTTTTTGATAAACGATACTCGAGTAGCCATCAGAAAAGAAATGGCTGAGCTCATAGAAGTAGATAAAATCAATTACTAGAGAATGAGCAACAACCTAAAAATAGCACTAGTTGGAAACCCGAATACCGGGAAAACCTCTATTTTCAATATACTTACTGGATTACACCAAAAAGTGGGTAATTATCCTGGAATTACAGTGGATAAAAAACAGGGGAACTTTCATCTAGAAAACAAACAAAGAGTTGATGTCATTGACCTTCCAGGTACCTATAGCCTGAACCCAAGCTCTATTGACGAAAGCATCACTACAAAATACCTCTTAGATACTTCTAATAAAAATTATCCTGACTTAGTTGTTGTAGTCGCTGAAGTAGAAAACTTGAAGCGAAATTTACTGCTGTTTACGCAAGTAAAAGATTTAGGCATCCCGACTTTATTGGTCTTTAATATGGCGGATAGAATGTCCAAAAAAGGAATTGCTATTGATATTAAAACCTTAGAAGAAAAGTTAGCCACTAAGATTATCCTAGTTAGTACACGCAAGAAAACGGGTATTGATGAACTCAAAACTGCCATAGGCCTTGCGGCGCATAAACAGGGAGCGGCACTATTTGCAGAAGATACCTTAAAATATAAACACTGGCTTTCTGAAACCTATGAGTTGGGCTTTCAGGAGGTAGCAGATAAAACAAAACAAAACCAAGCCAAAAGAGAACAACACAAAGAAACCATCAAGCGCTATCAGTTTATAGAAGCTGTGCTCAAGGGCAACTTGAGTATTGACAAATCTAAAGCTACTGATTTTGATTCAAAACTCGATAGGATTTTGACCCACAAGGTCTTTGGTTATGTGATTTTTATGGCTTTGTTGCTTTTGATGTTTCAAGCCATTTTTGCTTGGGCAGAACCCGTGATGGATTTCATTGACAATGGTTTTGCCAATTTGTCTGAATACTTGGCGGCGCTGATGCCAGAAGGCAAACTCAACGATTTAATCAGTCAAGGAATAATTCCAGGTATTGGAGGAGTGGTGATTTTTATTCCTCAAATCGCCATTCTCTTTATGTTTATAGCCGTATTAGAAGAAACGGGTTATATGAGTAGAGTGGTTTTTTTAATGGATAAGATTATGCGCAAGTTTGGTCTGAGCGGCAAAAGCGTGGTGCCACTGATCTCTGGTAATGCCTGTGCGATTCCAGCTATTATGGCTACGCGAAATATCGAAGACTGGAAAGAGCGATTAATCACCATCTTGGTTACGCCCTTTACAGTTTGTTCAGCTAGACTTCCGGTGTATACCATACTTATTTCACTAATTATCCCTCAAAAGAAACTCTTTGGTTTTATAAATGCCCAAGCCTTAGCACTTTTAGGCATGTATGTGTTGGGCGTGGTTATGGCTGCAGGATCAGCAATTATCTTGAATAAAGTCATCAACTTTAAAAGTAAATCATACTTTGTAATTGAGATGCCTTCTTATAAAATGCCCTTATTTAGGGGTGTCTTTTATACGGTTGTAGAAAAGACCAAATCATTTGCGCTCAATGCGGGTAAAATTATTTTGGCAGTTTCTATCGTGCTTTGGTTTTTGGCGTCACACGGAGGCAAAAACTTTGACAATGCACAGCAAATTGTAGAAGCCAAATACACTGAAACGTCTATTCCTGACCACCAGCTTAAAGCAGAAGTAGCTTCTTTTCAATTAGAAAACTCCTATGTAGGGATGATGGGCAAAGCCATTGAGCCTGCTATCAAGCCACTGGGTTATGACTGGAAGATTGGCATAGCAATTATTACTTCTTTTGCCGCACGAGAAGTCTTTGTAGGGACACTAGCTACGATTTATAGCGTAGAAGACCCCAATGATCAAGGTACGATTAAATCAAGAATGCAGGCTGCTACTTATGCTGACACGGGCGAGAAAGTATTTACAACGCCCACCGGGGTTTCACTCTTGTTGTTTTATGCCATTGCACTGCAATGTGCTGCAACCGTAGCTATCGTCAGACGAGAGACCAATTCTTGGAAATGGCCTATCATTCAATTTGTAGGCATGGGAGTGATGGCTTATGTAGCCGCCTTCATAGGATATATAGTTTTTAGCTAAGCTTTAGAAAAAGAAATTATGATACAAGAAATATTAATTTATATTGCCTTGGGATTAGCCGTCTTTTTTCTTGCGAGAAAATATGTTTTTAAGCGTAAAAAGAAAAATTGCGGAAGCTCAGACGGATGCAGTGGATGCTAGAACAACACTTCTGCTTAAAGTCAAATGAATAGCACATCAGATAAATCTGAAAAAACCTGCAATTATAACTTCTAAAATTGATAAAAGATGAAAAACCTGATTATAGCTTCAACCTCTACCTTGCACAGCGGAGATTATTTAGACTATCTTTTACCTAGGCTCAAAGAGCATTTTAGCAACATAAAAACAGTGGTTTTTGTGCCCTATGCCAGACCAGGCGGAATCACACACGACCAATATACTTCTAAAGTAAAATCAGTTTTTTCTCAAATCGGAATTGAAGTTAAAGGACTTCACGAATTTAGTGACCCTAAAGATGCTATCAAAAATGCTGAGGCTATTTTCACCGGTGGTGGCAATACATTTTTGCTCGTTTATCAGTTATACAAAAATGAAGTGATGGATGCTCTCGAGCAAGCCCTTAGAAGCGGCACGCCTTATTTAGGCACTAGTGCAGGAAGTAATATCACAGGGCTGACGATGCAAACTACCAATGATATGCCTATTATTTATCCGCCGAGTTTTAAGACTTTAGGGATATTGCCTTTTAATCTGAATCCACATTACTTAGATCCAGATACTAATTCTACCCATATGGGAGAGACCAGAGAAACACGCCTAAAAGAATACCACGCTTTTAATACTGTTCCGGTTTTAGGGCTTAGAGAAGGTAGTTGGCTTGAAGTGAATGATGACGCCATACTTCTCAAAGGAAGCCTTACAGCGCGTTGGTTTACTCAAAACAACCCAGCCATAGAGCTAGCACCCGATACTGATTTAGCTCGCTTCTTCTAGAAAAATTTATTTTAGCTTCAAAAAAAAATACACCTAAATTTTAAATCAGGTGTATAATGATAATGATGCTATTGGCTACGACACTTAAGATAAGTGCGTTGGTCATAGTTTTGTGACTCAGTTGTGCTAAGATAGTAGCGTTGTACCACATAGCAGTTGCCACAGCAATACAGAGTTGAATCAGTTCCAGCGGATCAGGTAAATTTCTTAAAGCTAAAGTTGCAGCAATAGATCCGATGCAGCTCGAGGCAAGAATACCTAAAACGATAACTAAATAAAACTTGTCTTTACTTTGGGTCAGGAGTTGGTTATATAAGCGCATAATTAGAATGATTTTAAATTATGAGCTAAATTAAGGGATGAAGTCAGTATGTGTTTATGACAAAAGTCATAAGATCATCAAATTGCAACCTCTAATGTCTGTGTGGTCAAACCTTCCTAAGACTTCAAAATCGCCATTTTTCAGTTTTTTGCCCAAATCTTGTGTGGCTATAAAGCTACACGAGTTGAGGTTGGCCAAGTCAATGACGTTTATTCCGCCAGTCCGCTCGGTAGTTAAATAACTTAGTGCATCTTCAGGATCTCTAATTGTGATATGCATCCATTCAGGACAGCTGAAGATACCTTCGCCAAGAGAATAGGCCTGAGATAAGAGTTCAGTCATACCGTATTCTGAATGTATTGATTTGACTCCAAATCCGTTTTGAAGAATCTGGTGCAATTCCTCTCTGATCATTTCTTTTCGCTTGCCTTTCATGCCACCCGTTTCCATGACGATAGTGTTCTGAAGCTGGAAGTTTTGTTTTTCGACAAGGTCTAATAAGGCATAAGTCACGCCGATAAGGATGACGCTTTGCCCTGAGTTGTCAAGGGTCACCAGCTTTTCTATCAGCTCGTCATAATTGTGCAAATAGAATCCACTATCTGGATTATTGCTTTTTTTGATCAAATCCTCAACCATATAAATAAGCGAAGAGCCCTCGCGTTCTAAATACGAAGGGAGCAACGCCAGAATAGTGTAGTTTTCTATATTTCCGTAGAAGGAGGCAAAGGCACTGAGGTAACTTTGCTCATAAATTGATAGGTCAGTCACTAGATGCGAACTGGTTTGGCTGCCTGTAGTACCACTACTAGTAAAGGTAATTTCAACGGGATTATCTGAAGATAAAATTCTTTCAGACTTAAAGAATTCGATAGGCAAATACGGAATCTGTTCTAAGGTTTTCACCTGAGTGCTATCGGTGTTTAAAAAGTCACAGAACTTGCGATACACAGCATTGTGCGCATACTGATACCTAAAAACCTTGAGGGCTATTTTGATAAACTCCTTATGGTTCTTAATCGAAAAGACGTCTTGTGGATTCATAACAGGCAAAGATACTTTTTTTTTGACTAGACCAATTCTCCACTCCAAAGAGAAATTCCGCCAAGCAAATTATAGGTTTGTGCAAAACCCTGTTGGTCCATATATTGGCAGGCATTGGCACTTCTAGCACCAGCTTGACAATAGATATAATAGTTTTTTTTCTTGTCTAATTTGCTGACTTCCTGCATAAAGTTATCCGGATTATAGATGTCAATACAAATCGAGTTTTTGATGATTCCGCAGTCTTGTTCTTCAGGAGTTCTCACGTCAATAATTACAGCATTTGTGTCTTGTGACAAGAGTTTTTCCCATTGTTGTTGGGTGATATGTTTCATTTTTTAAGGTAAATTAGCGGGTATTTTTTTTGAGTATTAAAACTCAAAACTAGCAATTCGTTTCTTTTCAGCTTCAAATTCTGATAATAAGTTGCTGACTATTTTGGCAACAGGCTCTACCGAGTGGATGAGTCCGGCTACTTGACCGATTTCGAGTTCACCTTCGTCAAGGTCGCCTTCAAACATGCCTTTTTTTGCTCTAGCTCTGCCCAACAATTCTTTTAATTGCTCAGGCGTAGGGCATTGGGCATACAATTCGACTAAATCGTGAAAGAATTTATTTTTGATGAGTCTAACAGGTGCTAGCTCTTTGAGCATCACATAAGTGTCGCCATCTTTTACTTGGGTAATTGTGTCTTTAAAATTTTGGTGTGCCGATGACTCAACTGATGCTGCAAATCTGCTACCCATCTGAACGCCGTCAGCACCTAGGGTCATTGCCGCGAGCATTCCCGCCCCTGTGGCAATTCCGCCAGCTGCAATAAGCGGAATATCAAGTTCTTGTTTGACCATCGGAATAAGTGTTAATGTAGTTGATTCTTCTCTGCCGTTGTGACCACCGGCTTCAAAACCTTCAGCAACCACAGCATCTACACCTGCTTCTTGTGCTTTGAGCGCAAATTTTACGCTACTCACCACGTGTACGACGGTTATGCCTTTTTCTTTGAGGAATGAAGTCCAAGTTTTTGGGTTTCCTGCAGAGGTAAATACAATTTTGACCTCTTCTTCTATGATGATGTTTATGATTTCTTCTATATTCGGGTAGAGCATCGGTACGTTTACGCCAAAGGCTTTATCAGTTGCTTTTTTGCATTTCTGTACGTGTGCTCTAAATACTTCAGGGTACATTGATCCAGCACCTATAAGCCCTAATCCCCCTGCATTACTTACGGCACTTGCCAGTTTATATCCTGAATTCCAAATCATTCCTCCTTGGATAATCGGGTATTTGATTCCGAAAAGTGCTGTGATTTTATTTGTCATTTCTTGAGTATTTTTCCTGTTTTAATAGAATTGCCTGTTATAATTTGATAGATATAAACACCTTGGTCCAAGTGCTGTATATCTATACTTGAATTGTTTTGCAAGTGTGTTGCTAAAATATGTTTGCCTGAGACATCATATAACTTAAGCTGTGTCGCCTGAGTAAACGTTCCATAAAAATGAATGCTACCTGAGGTGGGATTCGGATAGATTTTAAATTCGCTCTCTACAAATTTGTCTGTGCTCAAGGTTTGATAGGCTTGCTGAAAATCAGGTATGCCATATCCTAGTTCAGGCGTGGGGTTTTGAAATAAATGCGATGCCTCTCTGATGAATTGTGTAAGTTCAACTGCCGTCAACTCCGGAAAGGCTTGCCACAAACAAGTGACTAATCCTGCCATAACCGGCGATGAAAATGAGGTGCCATTGGCCGTATTAATAGTTCCGTCTTGGAGTGCATTAACTGTAGCTACGCCTTGAGCTACTACATCTGGTTTCACTCTATTGTCTGCACTTGGCCCGATAGAGCTAAACGAAGCGTAAGTGCCAGAGGCGTTTACAGCGCCAACGGTAAATGAGCCAATGGCATCGGCTGGGGTGGTGATATACTGCCAGGGTGTACTCCCTGAATTTCCTGCAGCAGTCACACAAATCATTCCTTTAGAAAAGGCATGATTGGCACCTCTAGCGGCAAAAGTAGTCACGCCATCCATATCGGCATAAGTGTAGTTGTAATTTGAATTGTCAAACGAGCTGTAGCCCAAAGAAGTATTGATGACGTCTACGCCTAAGCTATCGGCTAACTCAGCTGCTTCGACCCAAAGCGATTCTTCGAGTGGCGTTTCGCTTGAATTGTCTTCAGTTATAAATAGATAATACTGTGCATTGGGTGCCGTGCCAATAAGCTCGTCTTCTTGAAATGCCCCGATTGTAGATAATACGCGTGTTCCGTGATTGCCACCCGTATAAAAGTTCTGGTTTCTGTTTACAAAATCATAACCGCCTAAAATCAGATGCTGTGTGTGTAATCTCTGAAAAGGCAAAGCGGTATCCACACCGATAAAACCGTTGTCGATGACTGCTATTATTTTTCCTTCGCCCGTAAAGCCCTCTTGATGCAGAAACTGTCCGTTGTGAAGTTGTATCTGATTGTCTGAATTTCCGTAGGCGTATACCTCAGAAGTGTCGAGTTGTTTTTGTTGTATAGGATAGCTTGAAGTAGCCTGAGAAGTGGCTTGGATATTCAATGTTTTGTCGGCAAAATAAACACTTTCGACAAATGATAAGTTTAGTAAAAGTGAGATATTAGCTTCGGTTCCTCTGATGTGTAGTGCATTCATCCATTTAGAGGTCGCTTTGACCTCTACCAGTTCAGCAGCTATGATTTGGTCGATATAGGCCTGATGCACCGGGACATCGGTAAAGTCAAGAGCGATATTTTGTGCTGCTCTTCTGTCCAAAGCTCTTTGCGAGAGCATCTCTAGTGGGTTGCTAAGGTAATACGCCGCTTGAGGTTTGTCGTTGAAGTATACCCAAGCTTCCTGAATCTGCCCAAAGCCAGCTAGACTCCATAGAATAAAAAGAAAAAGGATTGTTTTTTTCACAAGTATAGATTTCTACAAATATAAAACAAAAATTGCGGTATCAGAACTTGGAGTTTAGCTGTTCTGTACTATAAAAAAGCTTGTTTTTTATAGTTCTTTGCTAAAGGTAGTATCAAATATATTTACGAAAGCCTTGCTGATTTTACCGTTCTTATCAACCACTGTCGCTCGAGTAATATTGATTACGGCCCATTTGCTTTTCAGTTCATTGAGGTCAGTTGGCCAGTAATGTTGAATCTCAGGATTGATGTTGGTTTTGTTTTTCTCCCAAAAAACTTTTTGATCTTCAAAGTCAGAGTCTAAGCAAATACCTATAACATTGAGCTCTGGTCTTTTTTCGAGCAGTGCATTGAGCTTTTTATGTACGGCAAAAAAATGGTTCTCATAGCGTTTTGTCCAGAAGTAAACGATGGTTTTTTGAGTAAAAATAGTGTTGCTAGATACTGTTTTTCCGTCTTTGTCTTTTAAGTTCTGCTGAGGCAAATACCCAGTGTTGTTAAGCAATTCAATTGCCTCTACCAGACTCTTGACCTCGTCTTTCTTATCAGTGTCGGTAGAGATTTTATAGTAGTTTTCTAAGAATTCTTTGTCGTTGTAATTGCTTTCTTTTTCGGTCAGATACCGAATGGCAATAGTATTTGATATCTTGTTTTTCAGCCATTCATTCTGAGTGATTGAATCAGCTATTTTAAGTTTTTTGAGAACGGTTTTTGAATCGGTAAAAAAACCATTGTTGTCTTCATTGGCCAAGTTGTCAATAAAAGTGTTTATATATTGAAAGTAAGGCCAGAAGTTAGAGAGCGAAGGATTGTCAAAATCTACACTTTTGCGGTGGTTGTAATAATCGCCAGAAAGCTTGGCATAGGTCTGTTTTTGATTCCTTCTTTTATGCGCCACCGGATAAAATTCTCTTTTAGTGTAATACGGATAATCTACACTGGCTTTGGCAATCAGGTCAAATTCTTCGTTCCACTGGATCGCTTCTTTTTGAGTCGTATAAAAATCTACTATCGCTTGATGAGAAGAATCGGCTTTGTGGGTAAAACCGCTCTCGTCTAAGTCAAAAGTAGGAAACATACTGCTTTTATCTACTTGGTTTTTGAGGTATACTTCAATCAGAAAGTTGTTTTTCTCATCTCCTTTACCGCAAAACACCACTGATTCATCAAAGTTATAGGTATTGAGTCTCACCATAATGCTGTCGTTCTTGTCAAAATAGACATATTGGAACTCTGGCTCGTGCTTAAAGCTGTAAAGCCCTGGGGTGAGCGAATCAAATTTTTTGAAAAAACGATTGTCTTTGTCCAGCGGAATGCTGTCTAGGAGTTGGTCTCCTTTATAAAACAACATCCATTTGTTTTTTGGGTTGACCACCTCACCGCCAAAATAAGCAGAGTAATCATCGGCTTTAGAGTCATAACACGAATTGAATGTTAGCCCTAAAGCAAGAAAGAAATACAATCTATATGAAAAAAGAATAGCCATTTAGTTGTGTTTGGTTAGTAACAAAAGTACTGATAGCTAAATTATTAGGCTGTTAACAGCTAGTTAAATAATAGCTCCTACCCGTTAGCCTCAGCTTTCAAAATGCTTTTAGCTTCCTAAAGTAGTAATAAATTCTTAATTTTATGCCTTCAAAAAATAATATGCCTTGAAGGACACGCCCAAACATAAAGGACTTAGAAATCAGTTGATTGATACGCTAAAGGAAAAAGGAATCACAGATAGTTCTGTACTCGAAGCTATCAGAAAAATTCCGAGACACCTGTTTTTAGACTCAAGTTTTGAGAATTTCGCTTATCAGGACAAGGCTTTCCCTATTGGTGCAGGGCAGACCATTTCGCAGCCCTATACCGTTGCATTTCAGAGTCAACTTCTGGAGGTAAAAAAAGAAGAGAAGATACTCGAGATAGGTACAGGCTCTGGCTATCAGACAGCAGTGCTCTGCTTGATGGGTGCAAAAGTATACAGCATTGAGCGTCAGAATGAGCTTTTTAAGAAGACCTCACTTTTGTTGCCAAAAATGGGTATTCGCCCTAAATACATGTCATTCGGAGACGGGTATAAAGGATTGCCAAACTATGCCCCTTTTGATTCGATTATTGTCACAGCAGGTGCGTCATTTATTCCGCAAGCTTTGATGTCTCAACTCAAAGTAGGAGGTAGATTAGTCATTCCGCTGGGCGAAGAAGAGCAGATAATGACCATGCTGATTCGCAAAAACGAAACCCAATTTGAAAAACACGAATACGGAACCTTCAGATTTGTTCCGCTTTTAGAAGATAAAGTATAGGTGCACAAACCTAGATAAATTAAAAATTCAACCTCAAAACATTGCAATCTGCACTTTTAGTGAGCGATAGAAAATTTCTATTTCTAGAAATATAGCTGAGTTACTTTAAAAATAATTACTTTTGAGCTGATAAACACCTACCCTACTTCATGAAATTTTTGAAAGCAGCTTTACAATTTTTATATAGACTCTGGTTCTATATTTTACTCGGTGTGCCCATTATACTCATGTCACCCCTTTTATTGCTTTCTATCTCTAAAGAAAAGTGGTATCCATTTTTTATGAAAGTAGCACGGGTGTGGGCAAAAGTCATTCTCTTTGGGATGGGTTTTAATATTTCAGTCAAAAGAGAACAGCAGTTAGAAAAGCGAAAAAGCTATATGTTTATTGCTAACCACACCTCGATGACTGATATTATGCTGATGCTGTATGTCATCAAAGACAATCCGTTTGTGTTTGTGGGCAAGCAAGAACTAGCAAAAATTCCGATTTTTGGTTTTTTCTATAAACGCACCTGTATACTGGTGGATAGAGGGAGTAACAAAAGTAAAAAAGATGCTTTTGAGCAGGCAAAAAATAGACTTGACAGAGGTCTGAGTATTTGTATTTTTCCTGAAGGAGGGGTGCCCGCTGATCGCAATACAGTTTTAGATCCGTTTAAAGATGGTGCTTTCAGACTGGCGATTGAGTATAAAATTCCGATAGTTCCGATAACTTTCTATGACAATAAAAAGCGTTTTTCATATGATTTCTTTAGTGGGAGTCCAGGAAAGATGCGTGCAAAGATTCACAAATTCATCGATACAAAAGACCTGACCACTGAAGACAAGCGCAAGCTCAAAAACGAATGTTATCAGGTGATTTATAATGACCTTATACAAGATTTGAACACCTAGTTTTTTTCTATATATACCCACTAGAATAGTGCAGAGCGTATTAGAAATATTAGTTTTTGTATTTTTATCCAATTCAATTTCAACACCATGCAGATACATTACTTATCACAACACAACAGTATACTCACCCATTTCTTGTCTCAATTGCGCAACGTAGAGGTGCAGAAAGACAGTATGCGTTTTAGACGAAACATAGAAAGGGTAGGAGAGATTATGTCGTATGAAATCAGTAAAACCTTGGCTTTTGAACCCGTAACGGTACAAACGCCGATAGCTGAGAAAGCTACCTTTCAGCTTCGTGACAAGGTGGTGCTGTGTTCAATTCTCAGAGCTGGATTAGCGCTTCATTATGGTTTTTTAAACTATTTTGACGATGCTGAAAACGGCTTTATTTCGGCTTTTAGACATCATTATAACAACGATGATGCTTTTGAAATTAAAGTAGAATACCAAGCCGTACCCTGTGTAGACGATAAAATATTGTTGCTTGTTGACCCGATGCTCGCCACCGGAAAATCATTGGTAGCGGTATTCAATAAGTTGATGTCAGACCAAAACCCCAAAGAGATTCATATCGCTGCAGTAATTGCCGCACCAGAAGGAGTTGAATACCTAAAGCAAAACCTGCCTGCACATTGTCATTTATGGATTGCCACACTTGACGACAGACTTGATGAGCATAAATATATCGTTCCAGGACTGGGCGATGCCGGCGACTTGGCTTATGGGAATAAGTTGTAAGGTTAAGAGCGGTCAAAATAATATAAGTCACATTTAAAAACTGAAGTTTAACCTAATGGAAAAACTAAATAAAATAAACGAATTTAAGTCTTCACCAGAGTTGGTTGCCAAACTATACAAGCACGGTATTTCAAAACAATACCACGCAGGAGATATACTGATGGATGAGAACTCCTATATACGCTCTATCCCGATAGTGATTAAAGGGAGCATGAAAGTCATCAGAACAGAAGAGGACGGACGCGAAATTCTGTTGTATTATATCAAAGCAGGTGAGAGTTGTATTATGTCTTTTTTGGGCGGTTTGCACAACGAAACCAGCAAGGTGAAAGCTGAGATAGAAGAAGATGCTGAAATCCTTTTTTTACCCATGGATAAAGTGTCGTTGTTTATCAAAGAATACCCAGAATGGCTGGATTATATCTTTAGGTTATACCACAAAAGATTTGAAGAATTACTGGATATTGTCAACGCTATTGCCTTCAAAAAAGTAGATGAACGCTTGTTGAAATTACTCAGAACCAAAGCTGAACTCAACCAAACCAAGATAATACTTACCACTCACGAGCAATTAGCCAATGAGTTGGGTACGGCTAGAGTTGTGGTTTCTAGACTGCTCAAACAACTAGAAGAAAACGGAGCGGTGATTTTAGGGCGAAATAAAATAGAATTATTAGACGCCTAAAAAGTAGTCTCTAATTAAAATAGTTTAGACCTCTTCAGTTTTCTGAAGGGGCTTTTTATTTTCCGTATTGCGAATAGTGGTTCAGTGGCGTGACGTTGCCCAGTTTTGAAAACAAGAATTTGCGCAGTTGGTGATATTGAGTAACTTCTGTCAGCAGTTCAGAGTTGTCTGTTTGGCTATCCATATTTTTGGTTTGGTCCATCATCTCGCCTATCAGTTTATAAATAAGATGACAGCGCAAGTTTAAGACTGTTCCTTCAATGTTCTGAACAATCACATCGTCTTGTTCTTTGGTGCGGGGAAATATACTTTTAGACTCCCAATTGTCTAACCTGTATTTGTCTTCTGAGAAGTATAAATCACTGATTTTACCTGCTAGTTCCTGGGGTATACTAGCGATGTATTTCTCTTTATCAAAGTTCCCTACGGCATTGAGATGGGTAATCAGGTGGTTGTAGATTTCTTTAAAACTCTGATTTGTAAATTCTATTTCGTCATCCTGAAGGCTGAGATAAATGCGCTCATAGACCTTATAGTTTTTTTGAATCACTTTTTGTTCTTGCTCACCTTCAGCATTCAATACATAAAGATAATCCTCAAAAGTGAGTTCTTTGGTGGGGAAGTTCAACAGTATTTTGAGAATATTCTCTTCGATGACTTCAAGGAAATCAATTTTTTGTAGCTGGGTTTCTTCTCTTTTGACCGCTTCTAGATTTCTAGTCTGTTCGATATTTTTCTTTGTAGAATCAAAGCTCTCTTTGCGGAGGATTTGCGCAAGCGTATTGGCAAGCACATTCTCAGAGATGTCCATAATTCTAGAGGTTTCTTTGATATACACTTCGCGCTTGATGCGATCGGGTATTTTAGAAATACTATTGACCATATCTCTGATAAGCTCTGCTTTTTTGACAGGGTCATTCTTGGTGTCTTCTACCAAAAGCGATGCTTTGAACTGGATAAAATCTTTTGCGTTTTCTTCTAGGTATAAACTGAGTTCTTCAAAAGAGGTCTTTCTGGCAAAACTATCGGGGTCTTCACCCGTTGGGAAGCTACAAACCCTAACGTTCATGCCTTCTTCTAGAATCAAGTCAATTCCTCTGATAGAGGCGCGAAGTCCAGCGGCATCACCATCAAAAAGCACCGTAATGTTTTTAGTCAAACGACTGATAAGACGTATTTGATCAGCAGACAATGCAGTTCCTGACGAGGCAACAACGTTCTCTACTCCTGATTGATTAAACTGAATGACATCGGTATAACCCTCGACCAAATAACAGTTGTCCTGCTTGGCAATAGCCTGTTTGGCTTGAAATATTCCGTATAGAATTTTACTTTTATGATAGATTTCGCTCTCAGGTGAATTCAGGTATTTTGCCGCCTTTTTATCAGTACCTAGAATCCGTCCTCCAAACCCGAGCACCCTTCCGGACATGCTCTGAATCGGGAACATTACTCTGCCTTTGAATCGGTCAAACTTCTTGTCTTCTTTGACAATTGTAAGTCCTGCTTTGTCTAAGAAATCTAAGCTATAGCCGCTCTTTAGCGCTTCATCGGTAAAGGCTGTCCAATGGTCAGGAGAATAGCCAAGGCTAAAGTTCTTGATGGTCTCAGGCGTGAAACCACGCTCTTTAAAATAAGAAAGACCGATGGCTTTTCCCTCCTCAGTAGTGAGCAGTATCTTATGAAAGTACTCTTTGGCAAACTCAGAAACCAGATACATACTTTCTTTTTCAGAAGCCTGTTCTTTTTCTTCAGCACTTTGCTCAGTTTCTTCAATTTCTATATTGTATTTTTTGGCCAAATATCGGATGGCTTCTGGATACGAAAAGTGTTCGTGCTCCATTAAAAAACTAATCGCGTTACCGCCTTTTCCAGAGCTGAAATCCTTCCAGATTTGCTTTGACGGAGACACCATAAAAGAAGGCGATTTTTCGTCTGCAAACGGACTCAGTCCTTTCAGGTTGCTTCCTGCTCGTTTGAGCTGCACGAATTCTCCGATCACCTCTTCGACGCGAGCCACTTCAAAAACAGTATCTATAGTATTCTTTGAAATCATTTTTTATAGAAAATGCAATTATCTTGTTCGTTCTAATTTTGAGCAAACAAGATAATGCTATTTACTGTGAAGTATAAATATTAAGCTTAATTAGTTTTGAAATTAACTCAGATCGTTTATTTCGATAATTCTGTAAAGTATTTATAGAATAACGGAATAGTTTCAATTCCTTTTAGGTAATTGAATATCCCGAAATGTTCGTTAGGAGAGTGTATTGCATCTGAATCTAATCCGAATCCCATAAGTATGGTCTTAGACTTCAATTCTTCTTCAAACAAAGCTACAATAGGAATACTTCCGCCAGAGCGAACCGGAATAGGTTTTACCCCAAAAGTATCTGAATAAGCCATGCTTGCCGCTTTATATCCGATGCTGTCAATAGGCGTTACGTATCCTTGTCCGCCGTGGTGTGGCATGACTTTTACGCTTACTGATTTTGGCGCGATGCTTTCAAAATGATTTTTGAATAACTCGGTAATTTCTTCCCAATCTTGGTTGGGCACTAGTCGCATAGAGATCTTGGCGAATGCTTTGCTAGCAATGACTGTCTTTGCACCTGCTCCGGTATATCCTCCCCAGATTCCGTTTACATCAAGTGTCGGACGGATAGAGTTGCGCTCATTAGTCACATATCCAGCCTCACCATATACATCTTGGATGTCTAGTGCTTTTTTGTATTGTTCAAGTGAGAATGGCGCTTTTGCCATTTCAGCTCTTTCTTCTGTCGTGAGTTCTTCTACTTTATCATAAAAACCTGGAATCGTAATTCTATTGTTTTCGTCGTGTAGCGAAGCAATCATCTTTGTCAATATATTGATCGGATTTGCTACGGCTCCTCCGTATAATCCCGAGTGCAAGTCTCTGTTGGGTCCTGTAACCTCCACCTCTACATAACTAAGTCCTCTCAGACCTGTGGTGATAGAAGGCTGGCTATTAGAGATCATTCCGGTATCAGAAATCAAGATTACATCATTGCTCAATTTCTCTTGGTTGCGCTTTACAAACCACGAAAGACTTGTAGAACCTACCTCTTCTTCTCCTTCAATCATAAACTTTACGTTACACGGAAGGTTGCCGTTTTGGTTCATGTATTCAAAGGCTTTGACGTGCATGTACATTTGACCTTTGTCATCACAAGCACCGCGAGCAAAAATAGCTCCTTCAGGGTGAATTGGCGTAGTTTTGATAATGGGTTCAAAAGGAGGCGAATCCCATAATTCGATTGGGTCTGCTGGTTGCACGTCATAGTGTCCGTAAACCAAAACAGTCGGCAAGTTTTTATCGATGATTTTCTCAGCGTATACTATTGGATAACCTGGGGTTTCACAGATTTCGACTAGGTCACAACCTGCTTTTTCGAGACTTGTTTTTACTGCCTCAGCCGTGTTGACAACATCCTGTGAGTAAGCCGAGTCAGCACTTACTGACGGGATTTTAAGGAGTTCTATTAGTTCATCAATAAAACGTTGTTTGTTAGTCTTGATGTATTCTTTGATATTGTTCATTTTCGATGGGATTAAGCATCAAATATACTGATTTTATTGATAAAAAGGCTTTATGAGAAAAAAAACTATATATTTGGGAACTCAAAAACACAAACAAACACAACACAAAATGAAAAAATCAGCAGTAATCCTGTTAATGGGTATGTTCTTTTTAGGAGCACATTCACAGGAAAATTTTTGGTTAAAAACCAGCCATGAAAAAGTCGCTAATCTAGAGAAGACCCAGCGTGGTTCTCGGGTCATGCGCTCAGAGGTGTTTCACTTAAATTTCACTCAATTAAAGTCCGCATTAAACACCGCGCCCAACAGAGATCTAGGCACAACATCAGATTTAGTACTCGCTTTTCCTAGTGCAAATGGCGAGTTGCATAACTACAGTGTTTATGAAGCACCAGTAATGCACAAAGATCTGAACACCAAGTACCAAGACATCAAGTCTTATGTCGGGGTTGGGGTAGAGGACAAGACCCAAATGATCCGTTTTAGCACCACGCTTTTTGGCTTTCACGGAATGATATTCTCGGGTAATAATCAGACGATATATATCGATCCTTATACCCAGGATTTGAATAATTATATCGTTTATTTTAGGAATAATGCTGTGTCAGATAGTTCATTTGATTGTCTTACAGAAAGCCAGGGTCCTGAGTTGTCTCCTGAGATGCATTATTTGCCATACGGTAGTCAAGAAACGCAAGTGAATGGCGCACTTAGAAAATTCCGTTTAGCCATGGCTTGTACCACTGAGTATGCAGCATTCCACGTGAATATGGCTGGACTGAATTCGGCTACTGTAGCACAGAAGAAAGTAGCGGTGCTGAATGCCATGAACGTTACGATGACTCGAATCAACGGCGTTTACGAAAGAGAATTATCAGTAACGATGGAGATGATTCCGAACAACGAAGATATTATTTTTATTACTTCAGACAGTTTTGACAACAACAATGCAGGAACCTTAATCAACCAAAGTCAAACCGTAATCGATAACTTTATTGGCTTTAATAATTATGATATTGGGCATACGGTAAGTACTGGTGGCGGAGGTTTGGCACAGTTGTATTCGCCTTGTTCTAACAATAAGGCAAGAGGTATTACAGGTCTTAGTAATCCTGTAGGAGATCCTTTTGATATTGATTATGTAGCGCACGAAATGGGGCATCAGTTTGGTGCTAACCATATTTTTAACAACAGCTGTGGCGGAAATAGAAGTAATAGTACGGCAATTGAACCGGGAAGTGGATCGACCATTATGGGGTATGCCGGAATTTGTCCGCCAAATGTTCAGAGCAACTCAGATGCTTATTTTAATGCTATTAGTCTGGCAGAAATGAGAACTTTTTTAATGAGTTGGGGAGATTGTTCTCAGAACACAAGTAACGGAAATACAAAGCCGACCATTACAGCTATTCCCAATTATACTATACCCAAAGCAACTGCTTTTGTGCTGAGAGGCAACGGAGCTGATGCCGATGGAGATGCGCTGACCTATACCTGGGAACAGATCAACCAACAGACCTCTGTACAACCCCCTACACAGACGAATTTATCAGGACCTAACTTTAGGTCTATAGCACCTTCTGTCTCTCCAGATAGATATATGCCTGATTTTCTCAGTGTGCTTCAAGGCAATTTGACACCAACCTGGGAGGTGGTCTCTAGTGTGGGCAGAACCATGACCTTTGCACTTACAGTGAGAGACAATAACCCCAATGGTGGAGAGTATGCTAGAGCGAATATGACCGTAACCACCTCAAGTGCAGCCGGGCCTTTTGTAGTGACCTCTCAAGATACAACTGTGAATTGGGCAGCTAATTCTACACAAACCATTACTTGGAATGTAGCCGGAACCACGAGTGCTCCTATAAACACGCAGAATGTAAATATTCTATTATCTACAAACGGAGGCGAAAGTTTTGATTATGTCTTGGCCTCAAACACGCCAAATGATGGGTCAGAAAGCATTGAGGTCCCGAATAACATCGCTACTTCAAACGCAAGAATTATGATTCAAGCCGTGGGTAATATTTTTTATGCCTTAAACGCTTCGCCTTTTACTATTGGTGATTGTGCTGTTTTTGCAAATGCTACTGCTCAAACCATTCCTGATGGCTATGGGGCTAACATGCCAGGAGCAACCTTATCCTCTAGTATCTTTATAGAAGATGACATTGCAATTCAAGATTTAAAAGTTTCATTGAATATCGATCATAGTTGGAATGGCGACTTGACCATTAGATTAGAACACCCAAGCGGAGGTCAGATTATTTTGTGGAACAGAACCTGTAATAACGGTACTTCAGGAATCAATGTTATATTTGACCAATCTGCCCCTAGCATTGCCTGTGGTTCTCCTACAAGTGGTACTTTTAAACCCATTGGCAATCTAAATAACCTCAACGGACTTTCTGCTCAAGGTGAATGGAAATTAAATATTATTGACAACTGGAGCGGAGATACAGGAACTTTGAATGCGTGGTCATTAGACTTTGGATGTTCTTCATCAGCGAGCATAGATAATTTTGAGTTATCAAACTTCAAACTCTATCCAAACCCCAACAACGGTAACTTTACGATAGCCTTTAGCTCTGATTCAACTCAGGATATCAGCGTGACGCTATTTGATGTTAGAGGAAGAAAAGTAGTTGAGAATACCTATCAAAACACAGGTGAGATCAATCAAAACATTAACCTTCAGGATTTACAGCCTGGCGTGTATATGATTGTCATTAAAGACGGTGGTGTATCAGAGACCAAGAAGATAATTATTAAATAAAGACAACAAAGTATCATTATTGCCAACCCAACCCTAACCAAGAGTTGACCCCGCGGTCAGCTCTTGGTTTTTTTTGTAGCATAATTAAAGTCTAATTATACATTATTTTTTTGCCCGTTCGGTTAATGGCAAGTATCTTTGCTAAAATTTTTAGAAAATGAAAAATCTTGTAGAAGAGCTTAGGTGGAGAGGATTAGTCCACAGTATCATCGACGGAACAGAAGAGCAATTACTCAAAGAATCAACGGTTGCGTATATAGGTTTTGACCCTACATCTGACTCACTTCACATTGGGAGTTTAGTGCCTATTATCTTATTGGTGCACCTTAAGAACTTCGGACATACACCTATGGCGCTCGTAGGAGGAGCCACAGGAATGATTGGTGACCCATCGGGTAAGTCAGACGAGAGAAACTTGCTTACAGAAGAGATCTTAGCAGACAACGTAGCGGGAATCAAGCGCGTGTTGTCTAGGTTTTTAGACTTTGATTCAAAAGAAGCTAATGCACCACTACTAGTGAACAACTATGATTGGATGAAAGACTTCTCATTTATCGATTTTGCTCGTGACGTAGGTAAGCGTATAACGGTCAATTATATGATGGCAAAAGATTCTGTCAAAAAGCGTTTTGCAGCTGATGGCGCAGGGATGTCTTTTACAGAATTCACATACCAACTGATTCAAGGATACGATTTCTATCACTTATATAAAAACTACAACTGTTTGCTGCAAATGGGGGGTTCTGACCAGTGGGGAAATATTACTACAGGAACAGAGCTTGTCAGACGTATGACGCCTGGAGAAGAAACCAAGGCTTATGCGATGACTTGTCCGTTAGTGACTAAAGCAGACGGAACCAAGTTTGGCAAATCAGAAGGAGGGAATATATGGCTAGATGCCGATAAAACATCGGTGTATAAATTCTACCAATACTGGATTAATACCTCTGATGCGGATGCTGAGAAATACATCAAAATCTTTACTTTCTTAGACAAACAAACAATTAATAACTTAATAGCAGAGCACAACCAGGCGCCACACTTGCGCGTATTGCAAAAGCGCTTGGCAGAAGAAATCACTGTTTTTGTGCACTCACAAGAAGAACTTGAAAAAGCCATAGCAGCTTCGGGTATTTTATTCGGAAACTCTAGCGCTAATGATTTGAAAAAACTAGATTCCCAGACCTTTTTAGAAGTGTTTGACGGCGTGCCTCAAGCTGAAGTTCCGCTGGCTGAAATTCAGGCGGGAATTGATATCGTTGAGGTGTTGAATGCCAAATCAGGCTTTTTGAAATCTAACGGAGAGGCGCGTAGGGCTTTAGGAGAAAACTCAATTTCAGTAAATAGAGAAAAGGTACAAGAAGATTTTGTGCTCACAGAAAATGACCTTATCAACAATAGATTTGTGTTGTTGCAAAGAGGAAAGAAAAACTACTTTATTTTGGTTTTTGTATAAGAAACTAGCGTAGTATACAAACTAAAAAAGGTTCAAAATCTAATGATTTTGAACCTTTTTTTATAAGGCTATTATTATAATGATTTATTTTTTCTTGACCAATTCAGTTGATAGAATCTTAGCATATAGTTCTTCGTGGTAGACTAGTTTTTCAAACTCAGCTTCTGTAAGAACTTCTTTGATCTTGCTAATAGTGTAATTTACTAGATGCGTTTTTCTTTCGTCAGATAAAGTCGGGTTTTGCACTAACATATCGTTTTTTTCTTGAAGCACATCTTTGATCAGGTGAAAGTGTTTGTCATTTAGACTTAGAATTTCAGCGATTTCTTTGGCTTGTTGGTTGGTGTTTTGCTCAGCTGCGCGATACATTTCTTTAATATCGGCTCCGTCTTGGGCAGACACTGTAAGACCGAAGAGCGCTAAGGCGATAAATATTAACTTTTTCATAGTGTTTTGGTTAGGTGTTAGTTGAATTTGATTGTTCAAATCTAATAAAATAAATTTATTCTACAAACGAACCCTTGAAGTTTGATTGATAGGCTGTCCATTTCTCAGGCGTGTCAAAGTTCTTATAATCGTCTTTGGCGAAAACCCTCAGGTAGATTTCAATTTGTTTTGGCTTATAAAAACCTTTGAGTGGTTGCACTAAATTGCCTTGTTTGTCAAAGAATAACATGGTGGGATAGGCATTCACCTTAAGTGCAGTGGTGAAATCGTGCACTGCATTGCGGCCTGATTTACCCGCCACATATCGAGGATTAGTAAAGGTTTGTCCTTGATAGATAATTGTCTCGCTACCCTCTCCGTTGAATTTTACAGCATAGTAATTTTCGTTGACAAATTTGGCCACATCAGCATTCTGAAAGGTTTGTTTGTCAAGCATCTTGCAGGGTCCGCACCAGTCAGTATAGACATCCATAAAGATAGGTTTCGGATTCTTTTTCTGAAGTTCTAATGCCTCGTTAAAAGTTACCCAATTGATGGTTTCTTGTGCTTTTACATACGTCACAGCACCTAGCATAAATACAAATAACAATAATTTTTTCATGTCAATATTTTTTTTAAAAGTTTAGCACTACTGCAATAGCCATACCAATGACTACCTAACGCCGTGCATTAACTTTTTAAGTACCGGACTTAACAACATAGCAAATACACCCATAAGTGCAGGTACTACAGCAAAGATCAAGAAGAATATCCCGATAGAATAGGTTTCAGAAATCTTGTCAATCATACCCCCCATAACCCCTGCTGATTTTTGTCCGATGGCAATAGCCAAATACCATACCCCAAACATAAACCCAATCATCCTTGGCGGCACTAATTTACTCACATAAGACAAGCCTAGAGGCGATAAACAAAGTTCTCCCATAGTATGGAAGAGATAGGCCAAGATCAAGAATAAGATACTCACCGATGCCGTCTGAGCTCCTTGCGGAATCCCCCAAGCGCCCCAAGCCAATATTGCAAAACCAATAGATAAGAGAATTAAACCAAAACCGTACTTCATTCCCGCGCTAGGGTTATATTTGCTTTCCCACCATTTTGAGAACAATGGCGCTAGAGAAATAATAAAGAACGAGTTTAGAATTCCAAACCAAGAAGCGTCAATGGTGCTTCCTTCTTCAGAGAATTTGTTGAATAATCTAAACAATACAAAGAACCAAATCCCCACAAATGCAAGGCCTAGGAATATATTTGAAAGGCTAATTCTAGAGAAGGTTTGTTTGAAAAGTTTTATCAATACCCAAGTGATAATAATCAGCGGAATGGTGGTCAGCATCGCATCGATGACTTTAAAGACCATCGCGGCAGAGCCGTGTAAACTTCTATCGGTATAGGCATCGGCAAAAATGGTCATGGACCCTAAAGATTGCTCAAATGCCATAAAGAAGAATAAGGTGAATAAACCACAGAAACATACCGCTATAATTCGGTCACGCGTCACTTTTGAATACCTAGAAATCCTCGATACAAGTAGTACTACAAATAATATGAGTGAGATGAGTACGACGAAGTTGGTCCCGCTGAGTCCGCCTACGTTAAACGGAAGTAAGTTGATGTTTTCTACTTTTTCTAACGGGTCATTAAATACGAATAACAAGCCTCCTAAAGCTGATATCACAATTAGTGCATAATCAAGAGGTTTGAAAGGATTTCTTTTATCGTTATCGTCTTCTTCAAGTTCTTTTTTGGCCAATTCCTCTTTTGATGGCTTAGCGCCAATGTTGCCAAAAATAGGCGTAGCTAACCAGAACTGTAAACAACCGAGCATCATAAACACCCCGGCTAACCCAAAGCCCCAAGACCACCCGAAGTTCTCTCCTAAATAGCCACAAAGCATCATCCCGAAGAAAGCACCAGCATTCACACCCATATAGAAAATGGTATAAGCACCGTCTTTCTTGTCGTCACGACCTTTATACATCTGAGAGATGATCGAAGTGATGTTTGGCTTAAAAAAACCTGTTCCGATGACTAAAAGTCCCAACCCAAAATAGAGTGCGGGTTTGGTTTCAAAAGCCATAGAGACGTGTCCTAAAGTCATCACCACACAACCGATGATTACGGCTGTTCGATAACCCGTAATTTTATCGGCTACATATCCTCCGATAAGTGGCGTAAGATAAAGCAACGAACCATAAGTACCAATTAAGGCTAAGGCATTTTCTCTACTCCATTCCCAACCCGGATTTATTCCGGTTATGGGTGCAGTAAGGAATAAGATCAAGAGCATCTTCATTCCGTAGAAAGAGAAACGCTCCCACATTTCTGTAAAAAACAATACAAATAATCCCGAAGGATGTCCTAATACTTTTGAACTGAAGATATCAGTGTTCTCTGCTTCTGCATTCATTCTATATGAGTTTTATTTTTTCGAACCCGAAAGGTAAACATTTATTTTGAATTGCTTTCTAAATTGTATTTGATTCTTGTTTCTGCACTTGCGCTTTCTTCTCCAGCGGCTTGATGATGTATTTGTTGTAGACCGAAAGCGAAATGATAGAGAATACCCCGATGCTAAAAATCACGATCCAAAGTTTGTTTGGTTCATAAATCTCCCAAAGCATATTAGTCATTTCCCAGTGTGACATACCTAGTTTTTGTTCTGCAAGTGCAAAGTATTCGCTCTTAGAAAACGGCAGGTTAATAGTTGAAATGTCAATTCCTTTTTCAGTTGCAAATTGGGTGAAATTCTGCCCGATGGTGGCGTAATCCAGGTCTTTGTCTTTGAGGTTAAATTGGTTTTCAAAATCAGTGATGCTCATCCCTAGACTTGCTGCTCCTTGTTCTATAAACTGTTCTTTGCTGACTACTTGGGGCATATCGATGGCTCTTTTGCCCATTTCAGTTTGCAAGAGCGAAAGTTTATCTGACCATTTTTGGTATAAATCTCCTGATATGAATTTGGTAATGGCATAACTCGCAGCAACGGGCAAGAAGTAGGTGCCTTGGTATAAACCCTCTTTTCCTTTAGGTGTGATAAGTGCAATAAATGAAGACACCGTAGGGCTTGACATCATTTCTCCGATAGCAAAAATCATGGTTCCTAAAATAGTAAACATCACGTCATTGGTATAAAAAGTAAGCCCAACCCCGATAGAGGCAATGATAGCTCCTCTGATAACAGCGCCGATATGGCTCATCTTGATTACCGCAAATGAGATAAATACCTGAAGCATAATAATCATAAGTGCATCGATATTGGTAAACCACTCGGGCTTCACTTGACCGTCTTGCGTAAAGGTCTGCGCTAAAAACGGAAGGTTCTTATTGATGCTATCGCTTATGGCAGAAGAATTCACCCAGTCTTCGATAAAGTTGGGCAAGGTGTTGAAGAGTTGGTTGAACATGGTCCAAAAGCCAATCATCAGCACCAATAGAATTAGCAGACGTTTGTCTTTCAGCGCTTCGATAATATTCAATACAGAGTCTTTGATAGCTTTGGCTATAGAGTCTTTTGGCTTTTCTACTTTGGGTTCTTTATAAAAAAGCAATAAAACGATAAGGTTAATACTGATTACAACTGCTGCTTGGATAAAGATGATTTTCCAACCGTATTGCGTTCTGAGGTGTGATGACATAGATGGGCCAATAAATCCGCCCACATTCACCATCATATAAAAAATACCAAAACCCATGGTTCCGGTAGTTTCATCCGTATTTCTAGCAACTATAGCCGAGGCCACGGGTTTAAAAAAAGCGGCTCCCACAGCAACCAGTAAGAACACGGCATACACGCTGTTGAATGAACTCACTTCGCCCAGCATATAATAGCCCACAATCATCAAAACATAGGCGATGGTCAGTGAGCGCTTATAGCCAATCCTATCGGCAATCACTCCGAAGAATAATGGCAATAGGTAGAGGATGGCTACGATATTACCCATAATGCTTCCTTTCTGGATGTGGTTGAAGCCCAAGGCGCCTTCATCTGTAGAGCCCACGAGGTATAACCCAAAGAGGGTGTAAATTCCGTACCAACCCCAACGTTCCATCAGCTCCATAAAGCTGGCAAGCCAAAAGGTTTTGTTGAAAGATTTTATGGTCTTGCTTAGTTTTGTAGTGTTCTCTGACATAGGGTAGTGGTATTATAATTTGTTTAGTTGCACAAATTAAAATAATTTAATCAGAATATAGGTAGTAAGCCAAAAGAAATATAACTTTTCTACTTTAAACAGATGATTTAGAAATCAAAAATGTTTAATACAAAAAAAAAACAGTAGTAGCTATTTAGCTACTACTGTTTAAATTCTGTAATTAAACCCTAAAATATTTACGTAGTCTTTTCGGGAATAGTCAACATTTTATAGGGTGTTAAATTTACATGCACATTGCTAATCCTGCAGATGCTCCAATTGACATAGCTTGGCTTTCAGTTAAGCATCCAGCGTCTACAGCTGCCTCTAGTTGATCAACTGCATACATACAGTTTTCTTCAGTTTTATTTGCCGTAAATGCATCAATTGCTGATTGGTAATCAATACCTTCACAATCTCCTGCATTGTTGTCATCACCACCGCTAGTGTAACATGGTAGATCTGCAGCGTAGGCAGCAGCTTCTTCTGTAGAAATACATTTAGCAGCTAAAGCATTCTTTACAATGTTAGCAGCAGCAAGACAGTCAGCTTCTGATCCACTTGCTTCGTACTTAGCTTCTGCTGCGTCAAAAGCCGCTAGGTGATCTTCACAACTAGAACCTCCACTATCGCTGCTACAAGCTGCGAATGAAAATAATACTCCGATAATTGCTGATTTTAATAAAATCTTTCTCATTTTAATTTTTTTATTTTGTTAAACACTGCGCAAATATATATTTAATTTTTGTTTTAACAAATTATAGTTGGAATTTCTGATAAATTAACGATGTAGTGCTTTAAATTTTAACTAATGACAAGAGGTCTAAGTTGCTTTTTTTCAGTCGGTTAAGACTTAAATTATTGCGCTAAATTTTTTTCTATAAAATTTAGTTTGAAATCTATTTAAGTTAAATTTTAATGTTATTTTTTCTTCAATTTGCTGTAATAATAACAATAAATTAGCGAAGAGGCTTTTGTGTTTTTTAAGTTAGAGGTCAAAAAAACTAAATTTTAAAGCATAAAAAAAGGAGCGTGATTTCTCGCACTCCTTCTAAAGATGGGTTGTAGTTATTTATCTGATGATTATCAGTCGATTTGCATCTCAGGAATATCGCCTTCAATTATCAAGTCTGCTTCGGTAGCTTTGATGATATCTTCAACTGATACGCCAGGCGCTCTTTCTAGAAGTTTAAATCCGTGGTCGGTGACTTCAAGAACAGCCATTTCAGTGACTATTTTCTTCACGCAGTTTACACCCGTAAGGGGTAAGCTACATTTCTTTAGTATTTTAGATTCGCCCGCCTTGTTGACGTGCATCATCGCTACGATAATATTCTCAGCTGAGGCCACCAGGTCCATCGCACCTCCCATGCCTTTGACCATCTTGCCCGGAATTTTCCAGTTGGCTATATCGCCATTTTCAGAAACCTCCATCGCACCTAAGATAGTAAGGTCAACGTGTTTTCCTCTTATCATCCCGAAACTTGTGGCGGAATCAAAAAAACTAGCCCCTCTCAGGGTGGTGATAGTTTGTTTTCCAGCATTGATAATATCTGCATCTTCCTCTCCTTCAAAAGGGAAAGGCCCCATGCCGAGTACGCCATTTTCACTTTGAAATTCAACATTGATTCCGTCCGGAATATAATTTGCGACTAAAGTCGGTATGCCAATACCGAGGTTTACGAAATAGCCGTCTTTGAGTTCTTTTGCAATTCGCTTTGCAATTCCTACTTTATCTAACATATTTATGCTCTTTTTCTAACGGTTCTTTGTTCTATTCTCTTCTCGTATGTTTGCCCTTGAAAGATGCGCTGTACGAAAATTCCCGGAGTATGAATTTGATTGGGGTCAAGTTCTCCTGCGGGAACCAACTCTTCAACTTCAGCGATTGTTATTTTTGCAGCACCACACATACACGGGTTAAAATTTCTAGCGGTTCCTTTAAAGATAAGATTACCTGCGTGATCGCCCTTCCAGGCTTTTACGATAGAGAAATCAGCTTCAAACGCGTGCTCTAATATATGGGGTTTGCCGTTAAAAGTTTTAACCTCTTTGCCTTCTGATACTTCAGTTCCGTAGCCAGCTGGGGTATAAAAAGCAGGTATTCCCGCCTGTGCAGCACGACATTTTTCGGCTAGAGTTCCTTGTGGGGTAAGCTCAACATCGAGTTCTCCACTCAGCATCTGACGTTCAAATTCTGCGTTTTCACCTACATACGACGAAATCATTTTTTTGATTTGTTTCTTGTGTAATAAAAGACCTAAACCAAAATCATCCACACCTGCATTGTTTGAAATGCAAGTCAATTCCTTAACATTCTTTTTGACCAGTGCTGCAATCGAGTTTTCTGGAATTCCACAAAGTCCAAAACCGCCCAGCATAATAGTCATGCCGTCTTCAATCCCTGCGAGTGCTTCTTCAACAGAATTTACTTTTTTGTTTATCATAAAATCTAGTATTGTTTGTTTTCAATCCATAAAAATAAGACTTTTTTTAGTATTTAGTGTTTTATGAATAGAGAATAATCTAAAAGAGTCTTTTAAGAAATGCCCAAAAGCCTAGTGATAGCAGGTGAAATACAGTTTTTTTGTACGCTTAGCTCTTTGGTGCCTATAGCTTTATAAGTAGACTGATGCGTTTTGATTTTGAATGCTGGTTTTTAAGGTATTCAGTAATATAAAAGACTTCGTATAGGTTTTTTGGATAGATTGCAGAGAATTGCAGCTATAAAATACTGCTTATTCACTTCTGATTTGTAAATTTGCTAGTTACAAATTGTCTTATGAGGTATTTGTTATTGGTTTTATTTCTCTTTTCTACTGCTTTAGGACTTTCACAAGTGCCTGATGAAGAGGAATTATACGTACCTACTAAAGTAGAAAAAGACACCGTTCAAGAGCGTGAGTATTCTTTTTTGAGAAAAGATAACGACACGATGATCAAAACAAACGATTTGCTGTACAGAGAAGATCAGTTTTATCTTGCGTTGACTTATAACTTATTGCAGAACCGCACCCAAGATATATCGCAAAGTGCTTTCTCTGCCGGCGTTTCTCTTGGTTTTCTCCGTGATTTCCCGATCAATGAAGATAGAAACATCGCTTTGGCTGTTGGGGTTGGGTATTCTTATAATGACTTCCGCTCTAATCTTTATATCTCAGAGGTAGGTGATGAAATCACCTATCAGATAGCCGATAATTTTGATAAAAATCAATTCACTCTACATTATATAGAAGTTCCGCTTGAGTTTAGATGGCGTACTTCAACGCCTAAAAACACTCGTTTTTGGAGAATATATACGGGTGTGAAATTCAGTTATCTCTTTTATAACCGCTCTCAAATTATAGGTGAGGATTTCTCAGAAAGAGTAAAAAACAATCCTGACTTTAACAAAGCCAAATACAGCGTGTATCTTTCGGTAGGACACGGTGGTTTTAATTTCTATATCAATTATAGTCTAAACCCTATTTTCAAAAACGCCTATTTGAACGGAGAGACCATAGAACTCACCTCACTTAATTTGGGAATTATCTTTTATTTCTTATAAATTCAAGAAGACATGCAGACACCCCTTGATATTTTAAAACAATATTATAGGTTTGAGAACTTCAGAGGTCTTCAGGAGCCTATCATCAATTCGGTATTAGCAGGTAATGACACCTTTGGGCTTATGCCTACTGGTGGAGGTAAATCAATTTGTTTTCAGATTCCAGCGCTGATGCAAGAAGGCATATGTTTGGTCATATCACCACTCATTGCACTGATGAAAGATCAAATACAGAGTTTACAAAAAAAGAATATCAAAGCCATGGCGATTATGGGTAACCTCAGGACTAGCGAGGTGTCTGATTTACTTGACAATGCGATGTATGGCAATTATAAATTCTTGTATTTATCTCCAGAACGCTTACAGCAAGACTGGATTTTACAGCGCATTACCGCCTTGCCGATAAACCTGATTGCTATTGACGAGGCGCATTGTGTCTCACAATGGGGGCACGACTTCAGGCCTGCATATCTGAATATAAAACAACTGCGAACTCATTTTTATAAGATTCCGTTTTTAGCACTTACAGCTTCTGCTACAGCTCATGTAAGAGAAGATGTCATCAAGCAATTAGAGTTAAAAGATCCAAAGATCTTTCAATCGTCCTTTGAAAGGCCTAATATAGTGTATAGTGTGATTGATACCCAAGATAAGTTGTATCACCTCGAACAGATCTTGCGCAAACAGCCCAGCCCGTCTATAATATATGTCAGAAACAGAAAGTCTTGTGTTGAGGTTTCTGCCAATTTGAATGCCATCGGGATTACCGCTACTTTTTTTCATGGCGGATTATCGCTCTCTGATAAGGATGTGCATATGAATTTATGGATGGAAGAAAAAGTACAGGTCATCGTGGCGACCAATGCGTTTGGTATGGGCATTGACAAGGCGAATGTTCAGA
Organism: Flavobacterium sp.; assembly: GCA_035515135.1. Lineage (GTDB taxonomy): Bacteria > Bacteroidota > Bacteroidia > Flavobacteriales > Flavobacteriaceae > Flavobacterium. Next base: position 18,687 of record DATJBW010000013.1, on the reverse strand, counting down.
ATGTCATCCATATCCAATTGCCTGAAAACCTAGAGAGCTATTATCAAGAATCTGGTAGGGCAGGAAGAAACGGAGAAATAGCTCAGGCGGTTTTACTCTTGAATAAGAATGATGTGATAAGAGCGAGGCATCAGTTTATAGAAGTGCTTCCTGATAAGGCTTTCCTTACAAAAGTATACATCAAGCTGTTTAACTTTTTTCAGATTGCCTACGGCGAATTGACTGAAGAACAGTATTCGTTTAACTTTAATCAGTTTTGCTTAGATTATAATTTACCGATCTTAAAAACCTATAATGCGCTAAACTTCTTAGATAGGCAGAGCATTATCACACTCTCAAAAGAGTTTTCTCAGAAGCTAAGCGTTCAGTTTGATATACCCAGCAAAGAAGTGATTCGTTATATGAGTCTCAACCCAAAAGATGAGCCTATAATTATGGCTGTTTTGCGAAGTTATTCAGGTATATTTGAAGTAGAGACCGCTATAAATACCATGCATTTGGCCAAGAAAACTGGGCAGTCAGAAAGAAAGATTATAGAGCTATTTGAAAAACTACATCAGCAAGGTATTATACTTTATAAATCTCAAAACAATGACGCCTCGATTGCATTCAACCAAGTCAGAGAAGATGAATTGACCATTAACACAGTATCGCGATACCTCAATGATCAGAACCAACTCAAGGTTTCTCAACTCAATGCGGTCATCGATTATGCAACTGATGACAAAACATGCAAAAGTGTGTTGCTCCTCAGTTATTTTGGAGAAAAGAACCCGCAAGAATGTAAGCTGTGTTCGGTATGTGTGTCAAAACAAAAAACTAATTTTGACAAGAAATCAGCTGTTGCAAAAGTACTGCATCTTCTCGAGCAAAAACCTGCTACTTCAAGAGAGATTCAACAACTCACAGAATTGCCATACGACCAAATGCTAGTGGTGCTAAAGCACTTGTTAGAAGAGGACAAGGTTGTTATAAATCACAAGAATGAATATCTATTTGTGAAGTGATAGTCTATTCTTATCAAGAATGAGTTGATTAACAAAGTGATGGGCTATACTGTGATTTTGGTTCAAAATGATTAGTTTTGTAAAAATAAAAAGTACAGAAATCATGAGTTTACAAAATAAAATAAACGAAGAGATAAAAACGGCGATGAAAGCCAAAGATGCACTTGCATTAGACACGCTAAGAGCAATAAAATCTGCTATTTTATTGGCGCAAACTGAAACAGGGGCAAAGCATGAATTATCAGAAGATGACGAGATTAAGTTATTGCAGCGCTTAGTAAAACAACGCAAAGAATCAGCTAGAATTTATACCGAACAAAACAGAGAAGACTTGGCTGAACCTGAGTTAGCCCAAGCCAAAATCATAGAGCGCTTTTTGCCATCACAATTGTCTACAGAAGAGATTCAAGAGATTATTGCCCAGATTATCGCTGATACCGGAGCAAACGGAATCGCCTCAATGGGGCAAGTGATGGGTGAGGCCAACAAGAGAATGGCAGGTCAAGCAGACGGAAAAACGATTTCGACTGTGGTGAGGAGTTTGCTTGCATAAAAATTAAATGACTCCGTAGTTCAATTGGATACCTGCCTGCCGGCAAGGCAGGGAATATCAGATTTCGTATAATAGTATAAATAAATTTTGGCTCCGTAGTTCAATTGGATAGAATATCAGATTTCGGCTCTGATGGTTGGGGGTTCGAACCCCTCCGGAGTCACACTTTTTCGAGAGATATATCTTTGTACTTAAAAGTATATTAGATAACAGATATAATAAAGATCATTCACGTGCTATTGAATTAGGAATTTAAGAGCATAAATAAATTTTGTTCCATAGTTCAATTGGATACCTGCCTGCCGGCGAGGCAGGGAATATCAGATTTCGGCTCTGATGGTTGGGGGTTCGAACCCCTCCGGAGTCACAAAACTCTTTGAGATGTATTATGCCAACGTACTTAAAAGCACGTTAGATAACCGCCTGTATAAAGGTCATACGCATAATATTGAACACAGAATAAAAGAACACAACTCAGGAAAAACAAAATCTACAAAAGGTTATATTCCTTGGGTACTGGTTTATTACGAAACTTTTCAAACCAAAGAAGAGGCTATGGCTCGAGAGAAATACTTTAAAAGTGGCGTTGGTCGAGCTTTTCTCAATAAAATCATTTACGGCCAAGCAGTAGTTTTCTAGATAGCTGCTACTTAGTAGGTACTATCAGATTTTGTAAATTAGCATAAATAAATTTTAGTTCCATAGTTCAACTGCATACCTGCCTACCGGCGAGGCAGGGAATATCAGATTTCGGCTCTGATGGTTGGGGGTTTGAACCCCTCCGGAGTCACACTTTTTTTAAGGGAAACGCTTAAATTAAAAAAGCCTTTTGCAGTTGCAAAAGGCTTTTTAGTTTTGAATAGTTTAGAAGCTTAAGCGTTTTGTGCTTTAAAAGCTTTTAGTTTTTCGATTAGTTTCGGTACTACTTCAAAAGCATCCCCTACGATTCCGTAGTCAGCCACTTTAAAGAAAGGTGCGTCAGGATCGGTGTTGATAACTACTTTTACTTTAGAAGCGTTGATTCCGGCGATGTGTTGGATAGCTCCTGAAATTCCGATAGCGATATAAAGATTTGCCGCTACGGGTTTTCCAGTTTGTCCTACGTGCTCTGAGTGAGGTCTCCATCCAAGGTCAGACACGGGTTTTGAACAGGCTGTTGCCGCGCCTAAAACACTTGCCAAATCTTCGATTAACCCCCAGTTTTCAGGGCCTTTTAGTCCGCGTCCTCCAGAGACAACCACCTCAGCATCTGCGATAGTTACTTTTCCGGTTACTTTCTCTACTGATTCGGTTTTGATTGCAAAGTCAGCATCGCTCAATGACGGAGCAAAGCTTTCTTCTGACATACTCACAGCATTTTCAACTAATCCGAAAGAATTTTTTCCGATAGCTAATAATTTTATATCCGTAGAGATTTCAGTATAACTAAATGCTTTTGTTGAATAGGCATTTCTCTTTACGACAAACGGAGCAGTAGTTTCAGGCAGTGCTACTACGTTAGAAGCATATCCTGCCTCAAGCCCGATGGCTAAAAGTGGTGCTATGTATAGACTGTCTGTAGTAGAAGCTACCAAAACAATTTTTGAACCTTCTTTTTGAGCCGCTTGTTTGATAGCGTCAGCATAAGCTTTTGCGCTAAAAGCGTTTAGTTTATCGTCGTTTACTTTAAGCACTTTGGTTACACCATAGGTGGCTAAAGCCGCTGTGTCTTCTGCGTTTACAGTAATAGCTGTAACGCTTGTACCCATCTGGTCAGCTACTTTTTTAGCATAAGAGGCAAGCTCTAGGGCTACTTTTTTTAGTTTTCCTTCTGCTGATTCAGCATATATTAAGATTGACATAATTTGAAGTTTTAATTGTGAATTTGAGTTTGTTGAAAAAATCTGACTAGATTACTTTTGCTTCGTTGTGAAGCAGGTTGATGAGCTCATCCAAGTTGTCAGGGCTGATCAATTTCACTGCAGACTTTGCCGCAGGTTTATCAAAACGCACTGTTTTGGTTTGTTGCGGAGCGCTTACTGCCTCCACTACATTAATTGCCTTGGTACGTGCAGCCATAATTCCTCTCATATTCGGGATTCTCAAATCTTTTTCTTCTACAATTCCTTTTTGACCTGCTACTACAAGGGGTAGTGTAGCAGAAAGCAATTCTTTTCCACCGTCGATTTCTCTAGTTACTTTAGCTGAATTTCCGTCAACTTCGATACCTGTACAAGAGTTTACGAAATTGGCGCCAAGCATTGCTGCTAACATCCCCGGAACCATTCCCCCGTTGTCGTCAAGTGATTCTTTACCGGCGATGATAAGGTCATACCCGCCGTTTTTGGCTACTTCAGCAATTTGTTTTGCTACGAAGTATCCGTCAGTCGGAATTGCGTTTACTCTGATGGCATCGTCAGCTCCGATGGCTAATGCCTTGCGGATGGTAGGTTCAGTTTCTGCCTCGCCAACGTTGATCACCGTTACCGTAGCACCTTGTTTTTCTTTGAACCAAATGGCTCTGGTCAGTCCGAATTCGTCATTTGGGTTTATAACGAATTGTACGCCGTTTTTGTCGAATTCAGTATCTCCGTTTACAAAGTTGATTTTTGAGGTAGTATCCGGAACATGACTGATACAAACTAATATTTTCATAGATATTTATAGTTAAATTATGTAATGAACAAAATAGGTTACGAAATTACGGTTTTTTTATTAAACAAAAAAACTATGCTTGCATAATAGATTTGATTTTTCACTGCGTTAATTTGAAGTATATTTTTGGGAGTCTACAGGATAATATGAAGATTGTATTGTGGTGTGTGGTTTTACTTCTCTTTCAGTAAATAAATTGAATTCGTGTGTTTGATTTTTTCAACTTAAACCTTAATGTATCCTACAAAAAATCAGCCCAAAAGCAAACTGCTTTTGGGCTGATTCAATTAATACAGTTACTGAGCGCTTATTTTTTAAACACTGATTGGCCTTCTTTGATGGCTTCGAGTACCTGTATTTTATTGATATCTAACGACGCTATAGTAAGCGGGTTTTTGTCTAGGATGACAAAGTCAGCGAGTTTCCCTTTGGCGATACTCCCTTTGCTGTCTTCTTCAAAATACTGTTGTGCTGCCCAGGCTGTGAGGGTCTTCAGTCCTTCATAAGGCGTGAGACGTTGGTCTGCGCCCAAGATTTGTCCGGTTCTGGTGATTCGGTTTACGGTTGCATCGAGCACGCGCATGGAGTTGGGCATGGTCACTGGCGCATCGTGGTGTGAGGTGAGTACGATTCCGGCATCTAGCACATCTCTACAAGGCGAGATATATTCGGCTCTAGTAGCTCCGAGTACTGATTCTTTGTGCCAATCTCCCCAATAAAAAGTGTGCATCGGGAACAGCGAAGCATAAATACCCAAACGCGCTAAATCTGGTATTTGGTCTTTTCTGAGGGTTTGTCCGTGGATGAGTACAGTTCTGTGGTCAGGATAACCGAAGTCTTTTTCAGCCGCCTCTACCGCTCTGATATATTGTCCGATGGCGGCATCACCGTTGCTGTGACACAAGATTTGCCATTTGTTTTTAAAAGCCATTTTTACATACTCAGTGGCTTTGTCATCATCCATAACAGCGTAGCCTTCATAACAACCTGAACGGCCTACTGGATTCACGTGGTAACACTTGGTCAGCCAAGCGGTTTTCCCTTGTGGAGAGCCGTCTAAGGTCAGTTTTACGCCACCTACTCTGAATTTGTTTTTATAGCTGTGCGAAGGGCTGTATTCGCCTTTGGCTATGTTTTCTTCACCTACGGTCACATCAGGATAAGCGACGATATCTATATAAAAAGCGGCATTGTTAGCGCCTGCTTTTAAGGCTGTGAGTTGTTCGCCAGTGGTTCTTCCGTCTTGTGCCGTCAAATAGCCGTTTCTGGCATATTCATCCTGACCTTTTTTGATGCAAGTCATCGCCACTTCATCATCCATTTTGCCCAACAAAGGCATGATTATATTAAAAAAAGCTGCTTCTTCTAAAACCCCATTTGGGTTGCCGTCTTTGTCTCTTCTGATGACGCCACCTTCAGGGTCTTTGGTTGTTTTTGTAATATTCATCAGTGCTAGTGCCTTAGAGTTCATCGAAGCCAAATGCCCAGATTGATGAGTGATTACTATGGGAATTTCAGTACTTATTTTATCTAAATCAGCAGCTTTTAGGTGATCCTTTTCGTCGAGCTGTGAGTCGTCATAACCACTGCCGATAATCCAGCCCATTTTCTGAGTCATGTATTTTCCGTCTTCGCTGTTTTTGTAGTCGTTCATAGTACTGATGATTGACTCAAAGTTTTTTCCGGGTCCGTCAGGTGCGGGAAGCAGATTGGCACAAAGCGAGGCAAAACCTACGTTAAAGAAGTGCCCGTGGGCATCTAAAAAGGCAGGGAGCATAGTTTTTCCTTCTAAATCGACTTGTTTGGCGGTTTGTTCGTAGCGTTTTAAGGCTTCTTCTTTTGAGCCTACAAATATGATTTTACCGTCTTGTTGTACGACGGCTTCTACATAAGTAGGCGTGTCGCCCTCCATCGTGAGGATTTCACCCCCATAATACATGCTTTGGTTTGAGGAAGAAAGATCGGGTTGCTGAGTGGGTTTTTCTTTGCAAGACCACATCATAAGGAGCGAGAAGGCAATGAGGCTAAGTTTCTTCATAATTTTTTTAGGATTTCATTTGTTTTAAAAGTGATTCTATTGATTATAAGCAGGTTCTGTTTTCGACTAATTTTAGGCGTATTGATTGCTAAAGTATATAAAAAACCACGTGCTACAAATAGTATTGGCATGTTTTTTTATAAAAAAATAGTGTATAGCATAAAGTGTTGTGTTGTGCTTGATGAAAGCTGAAAAATAGAAGTAGACTTACTAAAGCTTAGTTTTAAAGTGGTATTTATGAAGTGGGTTGTATTTCAGCGGCTTCCTCTTTCAGCAATTGGTTTAAAAATCTTACTTTTGCCTGCGTATAAATAAAAAGAAATCTTTGAGAGTTTTTAATCATATTTCAGATTACGAATCTGAACTGCCGTCTGTGTTGACTATCGGTACCTTTGATGGGGTGCATATCGGTCACAAAAAGATCATTGAGAAGGTAATCAAAAATGCCCGCAAAGAAGGTATGTCATCCGTGATTCTCACATTTTTTCCGCATCCGCGAATGGTACTCAGTCAAGACTCAGACATAAAACTCTTAAATACTATACCCGAAAAAATTTCACTTCTAGAAGATACAGGTTTAGACTCGCTGGTGATTCATCCGTTTGACAAGGCGTTTTCAGAGTTCTCAGCAGAGGAGTTTGTCAAACAAGTATTGGTCAAGGGCTTTCGCCTAAAGAAAATCGTGATTGGCTATGACCATCGTTTTGGCAAAAACAGAACGGCGGGTTTTGATGACTTGGTCGGTTTTGGTGAGCAGTATGGCTTTGAAGTAGAACAGATTTCTGCTCAAGAAATCGACGAGGTTTCAGTGAGCTCGACCAAAGTCAGAAATGCTTTAGAATCTGGAGAGGTTGCTTTGGCCAATTCGTATTTAGGCTATGATTATTTCTTTAGCGGAACGGTGGTTAAAGGCAATCAACTCGGCAGGACAATCGGTTTTCCTACGGCAAATCTCAAGGTCACTGAAGACTATAAGCTCATCCCTAAAAACGGGGTGTATATCGTTGCGGTGCATTATAACGGAGCACAGCTGCAAGCTATGCTCAATATCGGCACTAGGCCCACTGTTGATGGCAAAGACCAAAGCATCGAAGTCAATATTTTTGGTTTTGATAAAGATATTTATGGTGAGCAACTCACACTTACTGTGTTAGAGCGCATCAGAGAAGAACAAAAATTTGCTTCGGTAGAAGCGCTTCAAGAACAACTTCACAAAGACAAGAAAACGGCTATAGATTACTTTCTGAACCAAGCGAAATAAAGCCTTTTAGCATTTGGTCAAAGTCTCTAAAATAGCGATATAATCTTCTTGATTCTCTACAAAATCTTTGTCTGAAACGTCAATCACTATGATGTTTAGTTCTTTTTGTTGTTTGATATATTCTAAGTACCCCTTGTTGATTTTATCTAAATAGTCTGACGGAATTTCCTGTTCGTAGCTTCTGCCTCTTTTTTTGATATTCGCCAGAAGTTGTGCTGTGTTTTGGTAGAGGTAGACATATAAGTCAGGTTTTGGAATCTCCTTATACATAATCTCAAAAATCCTGTGGTACAATCTGTACTCGTCTTCCTGAAGGGTTACTCTTGAGAAAATTAGCGACTTAAAGATGTAGTAATCTGACACGATAAACTTTTTGAACAGATCGAGTTGTGTCAAATCATCAGAGAGTTGTTGGTACCTATCTGCCAAAAAAGACATCTCTAGCGGAAGTGCATAGCGCGCTTTGTCTTCATAGAACTTCGGTAAAAACGGATTGTCAGCAAAGCCTTCTAAGAGCAATTTGGCATTAAAATCCTCTGCGATTTTAGTGGCTAAAGTCGTTTTTCCGGCACCTATATTTCCTTCGATAACAATGTTGTTGAATTGCTCTAATCTATACTCTTCAATTGGGCTTTCTAAGCTTGAGATAACCTCATAACTATTGTCATCAGGGCATTCTTTGATAAGCTCTACAACAGTTCTCTTTAGAATTGGGTGTATGTAATCGAGTTGTAAATCCAGCAGCGGTTGCAGCACAAAATGTCTTTGGTGCATTCTGGGGTGTGGCACTTCAAGGTTTTCGGTTTTGATGACCTGATTGCCATAAGCGATGATGTCAATGTCAATTTCTCTAGACTCATAGGTAGTGGCTTCAGATCGGGTTCTACCCAATTCTTTTTCGATATCTAAGACCTCTTGCAAAACTCTTTCAGCAGATTTATGAGAATGTACCAGCAGTGCCGCGTTATAAAAAGCTTCGCCTTCAAAGCCCCAAGCTGGAGTTTGATACAAGCGAGAAACTTTGATAACCGTAGCTACCTTTCTGTGGATTAGCGCGATACATTCACGAATGTTCACGAGCCTATCGCCTTTGTTGCTTCCGATGGATAATATGATGCTGGTTTGTGTCATAAAAAAGCAAAGTAACTAAAAGATTTTATATTTCTCGCGCTTTGTTTTCTAAAAACAAGCTACCTAAAATAAGAGTTTTTTGTAAGACCAGAATTAAGTATTTTTGTAGGACATAGTTCTTAAGTATACTACATATGAAAATAATCATTGCAGGTGGAAGCGGTTTTATCGGGAGGTATCTCTCGACTTATTTTTCAGAAAAAGGAAATCAAGTCATTGTATTGTCAAGAGGAGCCTCGCAGACCAAAGGGAAAATCAAATTTGTGCACTGGGACGGAGAAAACCTCTCTGATTGGAAAGACGAATTAGAAGCAGCTGATGTGCTGATTAATTTATCAGGAAAGTCAGTTGCTATACGCTATACAGAAAAGAATAAGAAAGAAATTTACAACTCTAGGATTGACAGCACAAGAGTGTTGAATAAAGCTGTACGCGCTTGTGAACATCCACCTAAATATTGGTTTAACTCCTCTGGAGCCTCGATGTATAAAACTTCATTCACGCAGAGCAGAGACGAGCACTTCAAAGAATGGGAGGATGAGTTTTTGACAGAGGTCGTACTGGATTGGGAAAAAGAATTCTTTAAAAACGCTGATGCCCGAACCCATAAAGTAGCTATGCGCACCTCGGTAGTTTTAGGCAAGACAGGAGAGACCTATGAAAAGTTAAACCTTCTTTCTAAGATTGGCCTAGGTGGCAAACAAGGCAGTGGCAAACAAATCATGAGTTGGATACACCTTCAAGACTATGCGAGAATTATTGATTTCTGTATGGATAAAAACTTGGATGGTGTTATCAATATGGCTAGCCCAAATCCGGTAAGCAATGCGGCGGTCATGAAGGCTTTTAGAGAAGTCAACCACATGCCTATCGGCATTCCAACCCCTGCTTTTCTGCTGAAAATTGGTGCTAAGATAATGGGTATAGAACCTGATTTAGTGCTCAAAAGCTATAATGTGGTTTCAAAGCGCTTGGATGAAAACGGATTTAGTTTTCAATTTCCAAACATAAAACAAGCCTTGACTGATTTGTCTAAATAAGTATGAGATGAGGCTATAAGAGGTAGATTTTTAGTCTCAAAAAGTTTCTCCAAACCGTTAAAATTGTTATTTTTGTCGTTTTATACAACACACCTAAAAAATCCTTTACATTATGAGTCAGAATCTTTATGAGAAAGAGCTTTTGTTTCAAACAGACAGAAGAAAAGCTGGAGTTGAGCTTATCAAAATCATCAGTGATCTTTGGTACGATAAATCAATCGAGTTAATTTTTTTCAGAAACCAACTTATCGATAGAAACGTAAGTGATATTCTAAATCTTCACGAGTATGCTTGTGAGTTTGTCGGAAAAGCCATTTCAGTATTTGATACCGTAGATATTGCAAGAGAAATCCTTTCGCTTGATCTTCCTCATTCAAAACTTGACATCGGGAAACTCACCTATGAATATCATTTAGAAGACGGCAAATACAATGATGCCAAAGCTTTTGTGATAGACAAACTAAAAGACGCCAAAAAATTTGTTGAGAACAAACCAAAAGACGTCGTGCTTTACGGTTTCGGTCGTATCGGTAGATTACTAGCGCGCGAGCTGATGAACAAAATGGGTAAAGGAACCCAACTTCGCCTTCGTGCAATTGTTGTCAGAGGAGAGGTTGATATCACTAACCTCGAAAAAAGAGCTTCGTTATTGCAACAAGACTCCGTACACGGAGAGTTTAATGGCTCTGTAGTGGCTGATATCGAAAATAAAGCACTGCTCATCAACGGTACTACTGTGAATATTATCTCTGCCAATAGCCCTGAGGATATCGATTATACAGCCTATGATATTGACGATGCTTTAGTGATTGACAATACAGGAGCTTTCACCACTGAAGAGGCGTTAGCTAGACATATGAAATCAACAGGAGTGTCAAAAGTATTGTTGACCGCTCCAGGAAAAGGCGTTCCGAATATCGTTTATGGCGTAAACCACTTAGATTATGACCCAGATGTAGTTGATATTTTCTCTGCTGCTTCTTGTACAACTAACGCTATCACACCAGTATTAAAAGTTATTGAAGACGAGCTAGGTGTTGAGAAAGGCCACTTAGAAACCATTCACGCTTATACGAACGATCAAAACTTAGTGGATAACTTCCACAAAAAATACAGAAGAGGACGTGCAGCAGCATTAAATATGGTGATTACTGAAACAGGTGCAGGAACGGCAGTTGCCAAAGCAGTGCCTAGTTTAGCCGGTAAATTAACCTCAAACGCTATTAGAGTACCTGTGCCGAACGGGTCTTTAGTTGTACTAAGCCTTCAAGTGGCTAAGCCAATTACAAAAGATGGTATCAACCAATTGATGAAAAAATATTCACTAGAAGGAGAATTAGTAGAACAAATCAAATTCTCTGTCAATAATGAGTTAGTTTCTTCAGATATTGTGGGTACTTCAGCACCTGCTATCTATGATAGTAAGGCGACTATTGTAACTGAAGATGGAAAGAATATGGTGCTATATATCTGGTATGACAACGAATACGGATACAGCCACCAAGTGATGCGATTAGCGCGTCACATTGCAAAAGTAAAGCGCTATACTTATTATTAGTAGTCGTATACTTCACTATATTTTATAAAAGGGTAGCCATAATGGCTGCCCTTTTGTGATTTTAATAACAGTTTAGCGAAGCCTTAAGTTTTTTTGGATTGGTTTTTGCCTTATTTTTGTACAAATCAAAATCATATTATGAAAAAAGTAGTAAAATGGGTCGCCATCGTCTTAGGAGTTGTTATTGTAGCGCTGGCTGTAACCCCTTTTTTATTCAAAGACAAAATCAAAAACTTAGTCATCAAAACCATTAACGAAAACCTTGATGCAAAGGTAGATTTCGAAGATGTAGACCTGAGTCTATTCAGAAACTTTCCTAAGGCAAGCGTGAATATCTACAAACTCAGTGTGATTAACAAAGCTCCGTTTGAAGGCGATACGCTAGTTTATGCAGAGCACATCAACTTGAGAATGTCTGTAAAAGAACTTTTTAAATCTGAGGGAGAGCCGATGAATGTCGAGAGCTTCTTGGTTGAGAATGCTTTGGTAAATGTGATATTCAACAAAGACGGTATCGGCAATGTTGATATTGCGCTTAAGGATGATGACCAATCTCAAGATGACGACAAGCCCGCTAGCTTTTCCTTATCGTTACAGAAGTACGAAATCAGCAACTTGAAGTTTGCTTTTTGGGATCAAGCCAAAGACATGAAAATGATTTTAGACAACCTGAACCACAAAGGGACTGGGGATTTTACCTCAACTGTGGTTGATTTAGACACCTATACATCTGCCATTGCTTTTGTCGAAATGGGCGGTACTAATTATTTGAATAATGTCGATTTGACTTTAGACGCAATTTTGTCTTTAGATTTAGAGCATTCTAAATATACTTTTAAAGAGAATATGGCTAGAATCGGGAAATTGCCTTTAGAGTTTGACGGCTTTATCCAGATGAAAGAAGAAGGACAAGAATATGACCTTACTTTCTTTACGCCCACTACTTCGTTTTCTAATTTCTTAGCCCTTATTCCGTCTGCTTATTCAGGCAGTATAGAGAACATCAAAACTACCGGAGATTTTTCTGTCAAAGGATTTGCCAAAGGCATGCTTACTGAAACTACCATTCCGCAGTTTGATTTGACCATGGCCTCTGACAATGCTTCGTTTAAGTTTCCTGAATTGCCAAAAAAAGTTCAAAATATTGTTATCGATCTGAAAGTTAAAAACGAAACAGGTTTAATGAAAGATACCTTTGTGAACTTAGACAACTTGTCGTTTAAAATTGATCAAGATCTCTTCCACGCCTCGGCAAAACTCAGAAACCTAACTGAAAACATGTTGGTGGATGCCAATCTTGACGGAGTGTTGAACTTGGCTAATCTGTCAAAGGCATATCCTATAAAATTAGAGCAAGAGCTCTCAGGAATCATCAAGGCAAAAGTAGATCTAAACCTAGATATGCTTTCTGTTGAACAAGGTAAATATGAAAACGTAAGGGCACAAGGAACCATGAATCTTACCGGATTCAAATATGATGGTGATGAATTAGCCAAACCACTGGTGATTACAGAGGCTGACTTGAAGTTCAACCCGTCACACGTTGCACTGAATAAATTTGATGCCAAGACAGGAAAATCAGATATACATGCTACGGGTACTTTAGACAACTTCTACGGATTCTTATTCAAAGGACAAATCCTGAAGGGGAACTTCAATCTGAACTCAAACTATCTTGAGATTTCTGATTTTATGACTAACGCTACTCCAGAAACAACTCCAGCTCCAGATAAAAAAGCTGAAGACAAAACAGTCAAGAAAGAAGAAATAAAGGTTCCGTCATTTTTAGATTGTACAATTGCAGCCAAAGCAAATACGGTGGTCTATGACAATCTAGAACTCAAGGATGTTTCTGGAAAACTAACCATTAAAGACGAGACAGTACATCTCCATAATGTAATGGCGTCTATCTTTGGAGGTAAAATTGGGTTTGACGGGAGTGTCTCTACTAAAGAGGTGAAGCCACACTTTGATATGACACTGAAGCTTTCAAACCTGGACATTTCTCAATCTTTTTCTCAGTTAGATATGTTGGCAAAGATTGCTCCGATAGCCAATGTTATTTCGGGTAAATTCAATTCAGATATCAAACTCTCAGGTAATCTAGATGCCAAAGAATTTACGCCAGATTTAAACTCACTCACGGGTGATTTATTAGGACAGTTCTTAGAGACTAAAGTCAATGCTGAAAACTCAAAATTACTTTCTTCGTTAGATGCCAATTTAAAATTCATCGATTTTAACAAAATCAATTTTGACAAATTAAAAGCACATCTAGCCTTTGAGAACGGAAAAGTACACTTAAAACCAATTAATCTTAATTATCAAGATATTAAAGTGCAAATTGACGGAACCCACGGTTTTGACCAAACAATTAATTATGGCGTTTCATTTGATGTGCCTGCAAAATATTTAGGTGCAGAGATTACTGGGCTTTTGGCAAACCTGAGTGGCAATCAAGCCAGTACCATGGTAGTGCCTATCAAAGCTAATATTGTGGGTAGTTTTGATCACCCTAAAGTGCAGACAGACATGAAACAAGTGGTGACAAATCTTACTAATCAAATCATCGAGAAGCAAAAGACAGACCTTATCAACAAAGGTAAGGATGCACTAAAAGACGCCATCGGCAATAAAACGGGCAATGACAGTCTGAATATACCAACCACTAAAGAAGAGATCGAGAAGAAGGTGGAGGAGAAAAAAGAAGAGGTCAAAAAAGACATTGAAAACAAAGCCAAAGACGCACTAAAAGACCTTTTAAAAGGAAATAAAAAGAAGTAATTCTTGTGGCTAAAAACTGTAATTTGCCTTATAAGACACCTGACAAGCTAAGTGAAGGGAGTGTTTTATAAGGCATTTTTGTTGAGATTATGCTCACATGACTCCATCAAAACCAGTTTAGATGTTTTGTGTTAAATATATATATTTAAGATATATATTTTAGATATAAATGTGAAGTGATTGTGTTGTAATTTCTTTATATTTACGTGATTTTACAAGGAGCATGACTAATGGCTTTATTTCGTTGTAAATAAGCGAATTGTGTTTCTTTATGTAAGTATATTATAAACGAATGAAGAAACTCACGCTACTTTCTCTTGCCTTTGTCCCCTGTTTCCTGCTAGCTCAGGAAAATTATATCAGTCATACTGTGTCAAAAGGTGAGACTTTATACCAAATCTCCAGAAAATACAACGTCAAAATAGGCGAAATAAATCAGCTCAATCCTACGCTCAATGCTGATTTGATTTATCCAGAACAAATCATTCTGATTCCAAGACAAACAACTCCTCCGTTACGCTCTCAAGAACAAGATACTGAATATACCTATCACACTGTCGAGGCAGGTGAGACTAAGTTTGGTTTACAACGAAAGTTTGGACTGTCCATTGCTGACTTAGAGAAAGATAATCCGCAGATTGTACCTATGCTTAGGGCAGGAGAGCGCATAAGGATTAGGAAGTCAAAAAACACAACAATTGAAACTGTTGTCAGTACAGCTGATCAAAAAGATGAATCTACACACGAAGTAGTTGCGGGCGAAACCCTTTATGCTATTTCTAGAAAATATTATATTACGCTAAACCAACTCATCCAGGCCAACAAAACAAAGCTAGGTGAGTTTTTGCAAATAGGCCAAATACTTGTCATCCCTAAAGACGTTGATAGTAGGTCGGTTTCTTTTGAAAACAAGAATACGCATATCGTTGAGCGTGGTGAAACTAAATACGGACTTTCTAAGAAGTTCAATACCACCATTGCCGAGCTTGAACAACTAAATCCGCATATTGTGCGCATGCTTAGAACAGGAGATCAAATTATTCTTCCTGTACAAAACACAGATGTAGCTCAGGTTATAGTAAATCAAGAACCTGTTCAAGTTGAAAGTAAGCCAAAGGTTGAGAAGGAAACACACAAGACTAGTGTAACCACTACTGCTACTTATTCAGATTATATCATTCAGCCAAAAGAAACGCTCTATAGTTTATCTAAAAAAGCACAACTTTCTCAAGAAGAATTGCTGGAGTTAAACCCAATATTGCATAACGCTGTTCAAGCGGGTATGCTCATTCAAATGCCTGATTTTGTTGTGCAAGAAATTGAACCCACACAGCAGCAGACTATAGCACAAGAGGATGACCAAAGAGAAAAACCAGTAGTTGTTGAGGCTGAGAAACCTGCTGCCCAATTGGCTGATTTGTCTAAAACTATACAAGCCGGTCAAACTAAAAAAGTGATGTTCTTGTTGCCCTTTACGTCGGTTGATTTTCAGTCCTATCAAGACTCTGGTATCGCCAAAGAAAGTGAGAGTTTTATGCAATTCTATTCAGGTGCGCTGACTGCGCTTGATTCGATTAAGAAATTAGGTGTGAATATAGAACTTGAATTTGTAAATTCAACTATTGATATAAACTCTATCAAAAGACAATTTTCGATCCATAAACCTGATGTCATTATTGGCTCTTATCATCAAAACCAAATCATAGCTGATAACTCAGTGCCTTTTATTTATCCTTTTACAGCTGATTTTCAGGTAGATGCTACTTCTTTTTATAGAGCAGTGCCTTCTGATCTCACTAGAGCTAAAATACTTTTAGATTATATCCGCTCAAAAAACGGAAACCTTATCGTAATTAGCGACATCGAAAAAGCAGCTGACAAAGAATTTATAGCCCAGTCTACGCCTGACGCAAAATTTGCTCACCTTACCGATAGAACTACTCCGGATACTGAAAACCTAAAATCATTATTAGAAAAAGACAAGAAAAACTATATTCTTGTAAATACAGATAGAACTCCACTTTTCTTGAACCTCACTACTATTTTGCTCAACGAAATTTCTGAATATGACTTGCAGTTAGCAGTTATACAAGAAGTGCCCAAAGACGTTGCTCCAATTCGGTTGAGATTGCTAAAGACACTATATGTTTCTTTAACTGATCAAAATGAAAGTAATACAACCACTTTTTATAAAAAGTATACCAAAGAAAATAAAAAACAAGTAACACCAGAGGTCCTAAGAGGTTTTGACGTTACTTATGATGTATTGCTCAGAATGACTCAAACAGAAGGTTTTGAACAAACATTAGAACAATACAAAACCAAACAAATTCAGTTAGAATTTGATTATACTAGAGATGCCGAGGGTAAGTTCTCAAATACAGCTGCACAGCTTTTGCATTACGATACTGACTCAAATACTAAAAAAACCAATTAGCTACACTAAAAACACACACTAAAAACCAAGATTGTCTTTATGAAACTACTCTCTCTAAAACACTTTTTATTACTTCTACTGACTTTTGTAAATTCAGTATGTGTTTTAGCCCAATGTCCAGACGTTTTAACCTATAATCAGACATTTTGTGATTTAGAATCAGCAACTGTTGCTAATTTAGATGCCTTAGACAACGGTGGTGGAGTAGCTTGGTATGCCAGTTTAAACAGCACAACAGCATTGCCAGCAGATACGTATCTAGTAAACGGCAATAAATATTATGCCGATGATAGTTCAGGAACCTGCGGAAATAGGCAAGAGGTTTTAGTAACAATTTATACAACACCATCAGCACCAAGCTTTCAGGGAATTTGTGTCAACGAAACCTCAGAAGCAACTATAGCGCTTCTCTTGGCCTCTGGAAATAATGTGCAGTGGTACCTCACACCTTCAGGAGGTATGCCTCTGGCTAGCACCACGCAGTTGATAAACAACACCTTATATTATGTCAGTCAAACAAATCCACATACAGGTTGTGAAACTTCAAGGCGTTCGGTTTTTGTCAATATAATTATATTGACAACCCCTGTCGGAGATAGCAATCAATCGTTCTGTTATAATCCTCAGCAAGGAACACCTACACTTGCTGATATTGAAATTGACAGTCCGCTGTACAACTGGTATATCAACCCGAACTCTGTTATTCACCTGCCGCTGTCTACTCCTTTAGTGGATGGGCATACCTATTATGCCACGTCGGTGAGCGGTCCTTGTGAAAGTCAAGGGAGGTTAGCCGTTACGGTACATTTATTTGGGCCAAATGATGCAGGTGTTTCTAATACGGTCAATGTATGTGAGTCAGATTTGACGGTGTCTCCTACGTTAAATTTGTTTGACCAGCTTGGTGGTACACCTCAACCAACGGGTAGCTGGGTTGGTGATGTTATACCTACGAATGCTTACTTAGGTACCCTTGACCTGACGCAACTCACCCCAAACATTCCCTACACTTTTGTCTATACAGTTGATTATTATAGTATTTGTCCTATCAAAGAAACCACTGTAAGCATAACTATAGTTCCAATACGAGATGCTGGTACAAGCGCTAGTATAGCGCTTTGCGAAGGCGACACGAATACCTATGATTTGCTTGATGTTTTAGGTGGCGCACCTGATAGTGGTGGATTCTGGAATCCAAGTTTATCGGGAGGTAATAGTATCTTCAATCCTGCTATAGATGCTTTCGGTACTTATATCTATTCGTTTAATGATGGGTGCAACACGAGTTTGGCTACGGTTACAATTACTGAGCTTCCCTTATTTGACGCAGGTTTAGACGGAGTTTTAAATATCTGTGAAGGTGATGTTCAGACTTATGATTTATTTGATTCTTTAAACGGAACACCTGATTTAGGCGGAAGTTGGACACCTGCGCTTGCTGGAGGAGGTAGTATTTTTGATCCTATTTTAGACACTTCTGGAATTTACACCTATTCATTCAATGATAGTTGCAGCACTGCTGCAATCGTAACAGTTGCTGAGATTCCTGTTCTCAACGCTGGATTAGATGGCAGTTTAGATCTTTGCCAAGGCGATACGCAAACCTATGATTTATTTGATTCTTTAAACGGAACACCTGATTTAGGGGGAAGTTGGACACCTGCGCTTGCTGGTGGAGGTAGTATTTTTGATCCAACTTTAGATGCTTTCGGAGCTTATATTTATTCATTTAATGACACCTGCAACAACAGTTCAGCCCAAGTAACAGTTACTGATATCCCTGTTCTCAACGCTGGTTTAGATGGCAGTTTAGATCTTTGCCAAGGCGATGTTCAGACCTATGACTTATTTGATTCTTTAAACGGAACGCCTGATTTGGGCGGAAGTTGGACCCCTGCACTTGCTGGCGGTGGAAGTGTTTTCAATCCTGCTTTAGACATTTTCGGAACCTATACCTATTCATTTAATGATGGATGTAATTCGAATTCAGCAACGGTTACCGTAACCCAAACACCAAGTTTTGACGCAGGTTTAGATGGAATTTTAAATATCTGCCAAGGCGATGTTCAGACTTATGATTTATTTGATTCTTTAAACGGAACACCTGATTTAGGGGGAAGTTGGACACCTGCGCTTGCTAGTGGAGGTAGTATTTTTGATCCAACTTTAGATGCTTTCGGAATTTACACTTATTCGTTTAATGACACCTGCAACAACAGTTCAGCCCAAGTAATAGTTACTAAG
>DATJBW010000012.1:0-19328 GCA_035515135.1 Flavobacterium sp. | reverse complement strand
AACTACCGAAGGTCATTTGGTTACGCGGAATTCCTGTGATGTGTTGCATTGTTAAATTTACAAAAATAAAGTTTTATAATGCAAAGTTTTTTGATATATTTGGAGATAATGTTTGTGAGTTTTTTCACAGACTGCCGTTGTGCAAAATTTAAAGAAACAGACATTCATGAAACAAATTCTTCTCATTCTATCAGTTTTCGTATTCGGTTCAAGCTTTGGACAAGTTGACAATTACGACCTCTTAACTAAGGACATCGAGTCATCTAACATCAAGACCATTACCAAATTCCGTGAATCCAAGAAGTTCCCAAACGGAGAAATGAAATTCAAACTTGAATTCAATAAAGAAGGACAGTTAGTCTCAATTGAAGAATATGACTACCCAATGGGACCTGACAACCCAATTGTCATGCGACAAGAGATTAAGTACAACCAAGAAGGGAAAAAGATTGCGACTCACATAAAAGCACCAGGGGGCAGCACAGCCATTGACACTTTGATTTATGATAGCCAAAACAACTTGATTGAAAAACAAAGAATTGCTAATGGTCAGGTTGTCAGAACATGGAACTATTCCGACAAAAAAGAAGATGATGATGAGCAAAAGGAATTTGACGATAATGGCAATCTCATTAAAATCACAGAATCAGATGACAACTATACAACCTACGAGTATGACTCGGATGGTAATTTGACTCAAGAAATTGAGTATCAAGACGGAGAAGAACACACGAAATACACCTTCCAGTACGACAAAAACGGTCGATTAACCAGCATGGAGACTTATCTTCTTTACATTGGTGACGGAACAAAAGAACCATTGACATACTACGTTGAATATGAAGAATTTGAATAAAAAACTTTGCACAACATTGTATAAGCGTAATGCGGGCTGAACGGCTAAAATTGAGCATTTTTGCTCCTAATAAACTTTGTGGTAAGAGGACACTAGACAGCTCCGAAATCCCGCACTACGCTTATACTTGCCCGTTATGCGCAAGCTGAAAAAAAATTGAGCTTTAATGAAAAACATTACAATTGATATAAACGAAGCGACTATAAAAAATTACGTGAGTTCATTACGTCCGGAAAATCGAGAAATTCGTGCACAACTTGATTTCGGATATTCTTATGACGGAAAAGTAATTGTACTTTATGAAATTCGTCCTGTTTGGAATAATCCAAAAGAAATTCAACATATCGAATTCGCGAAAATCAGGTTTTATAAATCAAGACAAGAATGGAATTTATATTGGATGCGTGCAAGCGGAAAATGGGAACTTTATGAACCATTTCCAAAATCAACACATTTAGATAGCATTATCGATATTATCAAAGAAGATAAACACGGTTGTTTTTATGGATAATTCAAGACAAAATATAATCAAAGAAATTGCGCAGGAATTAGATTGCGGAAACGACTGCTATTACAATCCTAAAACGAACGAATTAATAACAATTCCGAATTTTGGGGAAATGTTGGATGAAGATGAATTTCGTGAATCTTTTGGAGCGGAATTGAAAAAAGTAAAGAAAAACAAAGCGGATTTTATAAAAATCGAGGTTTTAGAGAGTTTTGAGTCTTTTAGAATTATGGAACGTTTTATTACCCAAATTGCGGACGAACAATTTCAAGCAGAATTGGAAATTATCTTGGAACGGAAAAAACCATTTCAGAATTTTAAGAATACAATTGACAATTCGGATTATAGACAAAACTGGCTTGACTTTAAACAAAACGCATTGGAAAAAATAGTAGAAACGCAATTAAACCGAGGCAAAGCCAGCGCACAACACAGTATATAAGCTATGGCTTGGGTAGTCCTTACTTGGAAAATCCTGCGGAATTTCCAACTTGGTGTGTACTTCCAAAATTAAGTACTAACCCACGCAATTACTCATAGCCGAGACCGTTGGCAACAAGGTAAAAAAAATCACTCAATTGGAAAAATTTGAAAAAACAACTAAAGAAATTTTTCATTTAATTGCCGAATATGGAATTAAAAACAAGCCCCTTGATTTTAGAAATCTAGAAAAAATTACAGAAAATGATAAAACTGAATTTCTTATTCAAGTTCATAAAGGTTTTAGACTTGGACAAGATTTAATCATTCAAGAAATATTACCAATTATAGAGGAATTAAAACTACTCAAAGAAAAAGAAAAACAAGCGAAAAGAGATAAAGACAAAGACTTGTTGAAAAAAATCAATTTTGAAATCAATTTAGCAGAATATAAAGTTAAAATCTTAAGACATTTTACAGATTTTATAGCTTGGCAAATATTCAAAAAAGACTATTATAAAGCTCGAAGATTTTATTCAGGAGATAGAAATAGACCTGATTTATTAAACACAAATTTGGAATCTGTTATTAGAACAGTCGAGCATTATCATAAACAAGATGATAAAAATTTCGCCTTAATATCGGATTTAACATCATTTATTGATATTGGAGATATATTGTTAGTTAATGGAAAAGAAAATGTAATTGTTGAATGTAAAGAAGGAAAGGTTCAGAAAAAAGTATTTGATTTTTTAGATTATGCCTCACAAGATGACTTTGATGTTACCAAAATAGATTATAGTGATAAAAACAATAAGTTCTTCGACCAAGTGGAAAGAACACTTAAGCAAATGGAAAAAGGTGCTAAAGTTTCGAGTTTCCTCAAAAACGAGGAAGGAACTGACCCATTCTCCGATACTAAAATAAAAGTGTTAGAATCGACCAATCCGCAAAAGTATTATTTCGAATATTTAATGGATTTAATTAAAGATTCAAAAGTAAATAATTCAACATACGGAGAGATTGAAAGTATAATTTATGTTGGCATATATAGGGAAAACAAAAGACTTGTTTCGCCACATTTATTTAAAGGCATTGTTGACAATATTTATGAAAAGAACATTATTGTGGATTATATAAATTTAATCGGTTTGCCATTAAAAGAACCAATGTTTTTCAAGCCTTTTGGTGTAGACAATATTTTTGACATTATGTTCGGAAGAGTAAAAATTTATCTCGCAATCAATTTAGAAAAACTTATTGAACTATTTAATACAAAAGGAATTCCAGCCAAATGGTTAAATAGAAAGGAAACTCACAAAATTCTGGACCAACAAAAGAGACACAAGCCTTTTGTTTTCGAGAATAGAGCAATAGAAATTAAGGCAAATGGACAAAATATGACATTGGGAGATTCATTTCTAATTTATCTTCTTTTAGATAACATAACACCGACATCATATGTTGAGAGATATAACAACTTGAAATGAAAAGCCAGTTGCCAACAACGTATATAAAACATAGTTATTATAGGCTTTCCGAGAGGTTAGTGTGTATTTGCAAAGTCCGCCAAATTTTTTAATTTGGCTTTTTGAGAAATAAGATAAAAAGAAAATTAAAAAATTCGGCTCGTGCATAATCCGAAAGTATAGCGTCTATTTACACACTACGTTTCATATACAAGACCGTTGGCAGCTATATAAAAAATCAAAACGCAATGGAATTTAATAAAGAAAAGTACAAAGTCTACACTTGGAAAAATTGGATGATGCTACATTGGATTTTAAATCCAGGATTCGCAATAAATGAATTGATTTTAGGACAAAGAGTCCCGAAAGTCAGTTTGGAAGATAAAACAATTGACAAACCGAGAATTGATAGAACATTAGTTCCTTGTCCTCATTGTCAAACACTTCACGATGGTAGAACTTGGTCGACAGAAAACGGAACTGCTTTTAAAAATTGGTTTGGACTATATTGTAAAAGCTGTGGAAATACCATTCCTTGTTTGACTAACATACTGAGTTTTATAGTTCTCGCAATTACTTTTCCGATTTGGGGTTGGTTTAGAAAAAGTCTAAAACAAAAATGGTTAGCAAGACAACCAAAACGATATGAAAATATTGACATCGAGCATATTCCAAATCCATTTGACAAAAAGAGTTGGATTAAAACTGGATTAAGTTGGGGAGCATTTATGTTTTTGATTATGTCAATCGGATTTCCATACTTTGACGGACAAGAAATAACTTTGAAAACTTTATTAATAGGACTTGTAATTTGGACAATTGGCGGACTTGGATTTGGTTACACGATGAAATTATTTATGAACAAGACAATCAACAAAAAAGAAGAAAATACAGCTGCCAACAGCGTGTATAAGAAATAGCGGCTTCTGTGCTAAATCAAGGGTCAGTACTTTTAAGAAAAGTCCGTGCCAAACAGAAAGTGAATAAACCCGCCACTGCTCATAGCCCAACCGTTAGCAATAATGTAAAATTATCTTGCTACTTTAATGAATATAGGTTAAATTTGAACTCACAATTAACCTATATGTACAATGAGATTTGAAAATCCACCTAATTCTATAATGAATGACGAGTTAGTTAAGGACTATTTCTCCAAGAAGCACTCTGATTTTTTAAAGACATCTGATGATAGATATTTTTATTGGGATGAGCTAAAACATAGAAAAATACTTCCCTATAACGATCCGATAAAGGCTTGGAGTCTTGTAAAACTTCATCGGAGAGGAAATTACAAAAGATTAAAATTCGGAGAGGAAGAGTTTAATTTTTGTTTGACAGAGAATATTCAAGAAAATCTTCACGAATTTGATTTGAAACTTATTGGAGGCCTTTACAAAAACCCGATTACACCATTTCATAAAGCTGAATATTTACAAAACTCAATTCTTGAAGAAGCAATTGCAAGCTCTCAAGTAGAAGGAGCTGCTACAACAACGAAAGTTGCTTTAGAAATGCTAAAGTCGGGCCGAGAGCCGCGAAATGAATCAGAACAGATGATTTTCAATAATTTAAGAAGCATTAAACTCATTACTGAAGAAATAGAAAAACCTCTTGATTTTCAGTTAATAATAGAACTTCACAGAACGATGACAGCAAATACCAGTGCTGAATATTGTGCTGGAGATTTCAGAGACAAGCAAATTTATGTTCAAGACCACGTAGATGGGGAAATCGCTCATACACCTCCCGAATCAAAGTATGTGAAAAAATATATGGAAGACTTATGTGATTTCGCTAATTCTGATAAACCTTTTATACACCCAATAATCAAAGCATCAATCATTCATTTTATGATAGGTTATATACATCCGTTTATGGACGGAAATGGAAGAACTGCTAGAGCACTATTTTATTGGTTTTTAGTGAAAAAAGAATACTCCCTAATTAAAAATATCTCGATCTCTAGGGCAATATTAGATTCAAGAATTCAGTATGATAAAGCTTTTTTGAAAACAGAGAACGACAATAATGATATTACTTATTTTATCAACTATTCTATAAAAAGCTTGAGAGTTGCCTTCGAAAGTTTAATAAAGTATCGAGATAAAAAAAAGAAAGATATTGAGCAAGCAAATCTGATATCATATAAACTAATTAATAAAGGTCTTAATAAAAGACAAGCTGACTTAATTGGATATTTATATACAAAAGAAAATGCCCAAGTTAATATAAAATCATATTCAAAAAAACACGAAGTAGTTCGACAGACTGCTAGAAAAGATTTAAATGAATTATCAAATGCAGGAATTATCCTAGAAGAAAAAGATGGTAGAAATGTTGTTTTCAGAATTACGTCAAAAGAAAAATTGGATAAATTTCTAGAACAATAAACACATGGCGTTTGTGTATATAAAAAATAGGCAAAACAGTAGTAAATACAATACTTTAGGCTCGTATCAAGATTTATGTTTAACCGAAAGTATCGCGCTTCAAAATCGCCTACTTTTTATATACTAAACGTTAGCAAATAGTATAGAAAATATAAAAGCTGTTTACTAGTGGGTATTTCAATTAGTTTAATACTCATTCTTAGAATAATTAGTACTTATCGAATATTTTTCATACCAAATGTCCGTTTCTAAAAAAATCACAAGCACATTCTGATATCCTCCTGTTTCAAGGCCAAAACACATTGATCAACAGTCTTACCCCCAATGCAACTCGCCGCATCAGAACTGCTGTTCGTTTTTTATTTTTGCCTTAAACTGCTATTTAGACCATTAGGTTATTTTTGCCATCAAAATGTTGATATGTTTGTAGATAAAATACGAAACAAAGCTTTATTTCGTTAGCTATATGACGTAAATTTGAGGGTTAATGCCCAAAACCAAAAAGCAAGAGACATCTATGAACAAAAACAAAATTAGAATTGCTGTATTGATGTCGTTTATCGGACTCGCTTCTATAAATGCACAGCAATCAAATATCTATACTGACCAAAATGTAGCTTTTTATAAAGCAGTAGAGCTGTATAAAGAAAAGCAATTCCAAACGGCCCAAGTACTTTTTGACAAAGTAAAACACAGCAACCAGAGTGACGAAATTCGATCAGATTGTGCTTATTATATAGCCAATTGTGCCATTCACCTCAACCAAATGGGTGCCGATGCATTGATGGAAAACTTTGTAGAAGACTACCCGACCAGCACCAGAAAGAACAGCGCTTTTAGAGAAGTGGGTGAGTATTACTTCAACCAAGGTGCCTATGCCAACGCGCTGGAATGGTTTGAGCGGGTGGACAGCCATAACTTGGCGCAAGCAGACAAAGACAAATTCAACTTCCAGAAAGGTTATGCTTTGTTTCAATCAAAAGACAAAAAACAGGCAGAGAAATACCTGACCGCCGTTGTCAACTCTCCGGTGTATGGCGCGCAAGCAAAATACTATTTGGGCTATTTGGCCTATCAGGGCGATGATTATAAAGAAGCTGCCAAGTATTTTGACGAGGTAGCAGCACAGGAACAATACAAAGACAAGCTGTCCTACTTTCAGGCGGATATGAACTTCAAACAAGGCAACTTTCAGAAAGCCATTGACGAGGGAAAAGCACAACTGCCCAAATCAAACGCCTCAGAGAAGTCAGAGCTGAACAAGATTATCGGCGAGAGCTACTTCAACTTGGGCAAATACCAAGAAGCTACTGCGTACTTAAACGAATACAAAGGCAGAAAAGGCAAGTGGAACAATACTGATTTTTATCAGTTGGGTTATGCCTACTACAAACAAGGCGCCTATGACAACGCCATTTTGCAGTTTAACAAGATCATTGACGGACGTGACTTCGTCGCTCAAAATGCCTATTACCACTTGGGTGAAAGCTACTTGAAGACCGACAAAAAACCACAGGCACTCAATGCCTTTAAGAACGCTTCTGAAATGGATTTTGACGCCAAGATTCAAGAAGATGCGATGCTGAACTACGCCAAGTTGAGTTATGAAATAGGGAATAACTACCAGAGCATTCCGAGTATCTTAGCGGGCTTTATTGACAAATACCCAACAAACCCGAACAAGCAAGAGGTAGAAGGCCTGTTAGTCAACTCGTATATCACCTCTAAAAACTATAAAGAAGCACTGAATTTATTAGAGAAAAACAAAAACTTCGCCAACAAAGAAGCCTACCAAAAAGTGGCTTTCTACAGAGGATTAGAACTGTATTCAGACGGCAACTTTGCCGAGGCGTTGACCTATTTCAAAAAATCAATAGCCGAGCCCAAAGACCCACAATTTGTGGCTAGAGCGACGTTCTGGAAAGCAGAAACCGAGTTTACGACAAATAACTTTCAGGAATCGCTCTTGAGCTTTAAGCAGTTTGAAAACCACTCTAGTGCCAAGCAAACCGCCGAATTTAAAAATCTAAATTATAACTTGGGCTATGCTCATTTCAAGCTAAAGGAATATACCCAAGCCGCAACTTACTTTGATAAATTCATCGCCAGTGCAAACCCCGATGCCACCAGAGTAGCCGATGCCACCCTCAGGTTAGCTGACAGCCACTTCGTTTCGGGCAAGTATTGGCCCGCCATGGAGGCGTATAACAAGGCCATTGAGATGAAAGGCCCGGATGCTGATTATGCCTCTTACCAAAAAGCAATTAGCTACGGATTTGTAGAAAGAGGAGAGAAGAAGATAGAAGAACTCGTGGCGTTTGTGGCTAAGTTTCCTAAATCACAATACCACGACGACGCTTTGTTTGAGCTGGGCAACTCGTATACCAATGCCAATAAAACCCAAGATGCACTTGCCGCTTATGACAAATTAGTCAAAGCTTACCCCAACGGAGGCTATACCTCAAGAGCCATCTTAAGACAAGGGCTTATCTATTACAACGCCGGCAATGACGAGTCAGCACTGGTGAAATTTAAAAAAGTAGCGGCTGATTTCCCTAATTCGCCAGAGGCGCTATCGGCAGTCAAATCAGCTGAACTTATCTATATCGACAAGGGGCAAGTAGATCAGTACGCCACATGGGTAAAAACCCTTAGTTATATCGAAGTAAGCGATGCCGATTTAGACAATGCCACCTATGAATCAGCCGAAAAACAATATTTGCAGAACAATAGCAAAACAGCTATTGCCGCTTTTGAAGGTTATTTGAGCAAGTTTCCTGCCGGATTGCATTCGCTTAAATCTGAATTCTATCTTGCAGAGATGTACTATTCAGACAACCTGCCAAACAGAGCACAACCGCTCTACGAAAAGGTGGTCAACAGACCTAGAAACCAATTCACAGAACAAGTTTTGGTTAGACTGTGTGCTATTCACCTCAAGAAAGAAGATTTCAGCAAATCGATTCCGGTCTTAAAAAGATTAGAGTCAGAGGCTGATTTTCCGCAAAACAAAACCTATGCTCAGGCAAACCTGATGCGTTCATACTACAACACTGAAGATTATTCAAACACGGTGGTCTATGCTGAGAAAGTGCTTGCCAACGACAAAGCAGACAACAAAGTAAAGAGCGACGCCCAGATTATGATTGCGCGCGCGGCGATGAAAACAAATGACGAGGCTAAAGCCAAAGCAGCCTATAAAAAACTAGAGGCAATTGCCCAAGGTGAGTTGGCAGCAGAAGCGCTATACTATGATGCCTACTTCAAAAACAAAGAAGGCAAATTTGAGGAATCAAACAAAACAATTCAAAAGCTTACCAAAGATTATTCAGGTTATAAATACTTTGGGGTCAAAGGCCTAGTGGTGATGGCAAAAAACTTCTATGCGATGCAAGACAGCTTTCAGGCTACGCATATCTTAGAGAGCGTCATCAAGAACTTCGCCGAATATGACGATGTGATTGCCCAAGCCCAAACTGAGTTGACCAAGATCAAGACAGAAGAGGCCAAACGAAACACATCGATTAAAGAATAATTTTTTATACGCTAAGCACACAGAACAATGAATAAAACACAAATATATATTGCCAGTTTACTTCTAGCATCGGTTTCGTTGAGCAGTTGGGGGCAAAAGAAAGACAGCTCTATAGGCTCTGAGGTCGTTAACGTCATCGGAACTTATACGCCAACCATATCAGATGCTTTTAAAGTCAAAGAAACCCCGTCTTTTGAAGACGAAACCCTGAACAACAAAGAAGCAATTGAATATTCGATACTCTCGTTTCCGGTAGCTTCTACTTTTACGCCTAACAAAGGCAGCGCTGCACATGTAGAGCGCGCTAAAAAGGAAAAGTACTTCAGCAATTATGCCTCGCTAGGCATCGGCAATTACGGTACGGTTCTGGGCGAATTATACCTGAGCCATGCCCTGAGCGACAACCAGTTTATCGGTGGGATGCTCAAGCACCACTCGTCTCAAGGCGGTGTAAAAGATGTGGCGTTAGACGATTTCTTTTATGACACTTCACTTGATTTGACCTATGCCACACAAGAAAAAGACTGCAGCTGGAATGCAGATGTCGGCTTTAGAAACCAAATGTATAACTGGTATGGATTGCCCGTAAAATATATTGATTTTACAGAAGCTCAATTTCAATCTATCGACGAAAAACAAACCTATAACAGCTTTTATCTGGGCGGAAAACTCATGATGAATGAAAGCATTTTTAATAGTGCTGAAATTTATTACAAGCGTTTTTGGGATGCACACACAGGAACTGAAAACAGGTTTTGGCTCAAACCATCATTTGATATCGCCATCTCTGATATCAAGATTAAAACTGATGTGATTGCAGACTACGTAGGTACAAATTTTGACCCAAGCACCACGGGGCTTGCCGCTGAGGTCAACTCATCTTTCTTTAATTTTGGCGTACAGCCCAGCATCGTTTATCAACAAGATGACCTCGCCTTAAAAATAGGTGTAGGCTTGTTTTATAGCGCAGGCAAAGTGCTTGACGAGTCTGAAAGCAAGTTGTATTTCTATCCTCAGGTGCAAGCTTCATACAAAGTAGTGGGTGATTTGATGATTGCCTATGCGGGAATTGAAGGCGGGTTAAAACAACATTCGTATGCAGATTTTGTAGATGAGAATCCGTTTATTGCGCCGCGACAAATTATCGCTCCTACAGACAGAGCCTTTGATTTTTATATAGGACTCAAAGGAAAACTAGCTGATAATATGGCGTATAACTTAAGGGGATCTTATGTCAACGAAAAAGGAAAACCACTTTTCTTCACTCAGTATTCAGAAACGAGTCTCAATAGCCAAGGCTATGCCTTTGGGAATGCGATGGATATCATGTATGCTGATTTGAGAAGCTTCAGCCTGTTTGGAGAATTGAAGTCAGAGATCAACCAAAACATCTCTGTTTTCTTAAACGGAACCTTCAGTACCTATACCACCGAAGACAACCAAGAAGCCTGGTATCTGCCTTCTATGAAGCTAGCCGCCGGAGTTGATGCCAACATCACTGACAAGGTTTCGTTAAATGCCAATTTGTTTTTTGTAGGCAAACGCGATGCCTTGCTTATTTATGACTCGCCAGACCCTATGCTTGGCGTTATAAAAACAGTTTCACTCGACGGTTATTTTGACCTCAACCTCGGAGCTAATTATACCTACAACGAGCGCCTTGGTTTGTTCTTAAAGATCAACAACCTGGCTGATCAGAAGTATGAGAACTGGGCCAACTTCCCGGTGCAAGGCATTCAGATATTGGCAGGAGCCAATTATAAATTTGACTTCTAAAGATCAAATAGCCCACCCATTTAGACTATAACTCTATGTGAATAGCCTGACAAACTTTAGATTGTCAGGCTATTTTTTTTGACCGGAGACAGCGTGCCTAGCTTAATTTTGAAGGTGGTTGTATAGGTATACACAAAAGGCAGCAGACTTTTTAAACTCAGACAGCAAAAGATGTTGCGCATAATTCTGAAAAGGCGTTTATTTTGTTTGGGTTCCTTTCGTTATTATCTTAAATAGTCATAATTTTGCACTCGATTATAATTAATTAAATAACACAACTATTTGACCATGAGTATTATTATCAAAATTCACGCAAGACAGATCCTAGATTCAAGAGGAAACCCTACTATTGAGGTTGATGTAATCACAGAAAACGGCGTACTGGGTAGAGCTGCAGTGCCTTCTGGAGCCTCAACTGGTGAGCACGAAGCTGTAGAGCTACGCGACAATGGCAAAGCCTTTATGGGCAAAGGCGTACTCAAAGCAGTAGATAACGTAAACAGAGACATTGCCGAGGCCTTGTTGGGAACTTCTGTTTTTGAGCAAAACCTGATCGATCAGATTATGATTGATTTAGACGGAACGCCAAACAAAGCAAAGCTTGGTGCCAATGCCATTTTGGGGGTGTCACTAGCCGCTGCCAAAGCTGCTGCAAACGAATTGGGTCTGCCTTTATATAGATATGTGGGTGGGGTGAGTGCCAATACACTTCCGGTGCCGATGATGAACATCATCAACGGTGGCTCGCACTCTGATGCACCGATTGCTTTTCAGGAGTTTATGATTATGCCTGTAAAAGCCAAGAATTTCACTCATGCTATGCAAATGGGAACAGAGATTTTTCACCACCTTAAAAATGTGTTACACGACAGAAAACTCAGCACCGCAGTAGGAGATGAAGGGGGTTTTGCACCCGCGCTAAACGGAACTGAAGATGCACTAGATTCGATCAAACTAGCCGTAGAGAATGCAGGTTATACTTTTGGCGATGATATTCTACTTGCCCTAGATTGTGCTGCCTCTGAGTTTTATGTAGACGGAAAATACGATTATACCAAACACGAAGGAGCTAACGGAAAAATACGCAACTCAAAAGAACAAGCAGATTATATAGCCGAATTATGTGCTAACTACCCAATCATTTCTGTAGAAGATGCTATGGACGAAAACGACTGGGACGGATGGAAGTACCTCACAGAAAAAATAGGTCAAAACGTACAGATCGTGGGTGATGATATATTTGTAACCAATGTCGAGCTGCTCAAAAAGGGAATTGATACCAAGGCAGCTAATTCTATCCTTATCAAAGTCAACCAAATAGGCACTTTGACAGAAACCATTGCCGCTGTGAATATGGCGCACAATGCGGGCTATACCTCAGTGATGTCACACCGTTCAGGAGAGACAGAAGACACGACTATTGCTGACCTTGCCGTAGCACTAAACTGCGGACAGATCAAAACTGGCTCGGCTTCGCGTTCAGATAGAATGGCAAAATATAACCAGCTCTTGAGAATCGAAGAAGAGCTAGGAGAGGTGGCTTACTATCCGCAAGCCAACGCATTCAAAGTAAAGAAATAAACTGAGCATTTTAATTCTTACGACTGATGATGAACTTCCAATTTACAGAGCGACTACCCCAAGACAACTCTTGGAGCGTCTACCTGTTTATCGGAAGTTTTTTGTTAGTGGCTATTGTGAGAGCTGTCTTTGACAAACAATTCAAAGACTTTTTAGGACTCTTGTATACCAATAAATACATCAAGCTCTATAGCGAAACAAGCCTAAGTTGGTTTTCGATAGTCTTGACGATAGTGCAATTGATATCCTATGCCTTTTTTATACAGATTATGTTATCTTATTTTGGGTTTGTACACAAAACCAATGTTGAGGTATTTATACAGATACTCGCGTTTATCTCTGTATTCTTTGGGTTGAAGTACGCCGTAAAACGAAGTATCGCGGGCTTGTTTAATATACAGGATTTCTGCAACAAGTACCTGTTTTTTGAAATGTCGTATAAGATGTATTTGGGTGTACTCTTGCTTTTAGGCTGCTTTATTATGTTTTATGCAAAAGAGCCCAACGCGGTCTTAGCCTATGTTATACTTGCAGTTTTCCTACTCTTGCACCTTGTCGTGCACCTGATTTCTTTCCGTGTTTTTCGAAAAGAAATTCTGAGTAAAATGTTCTATTTTATTTTGTATCTTTGCACTCTCGAAATAGCCCCTTATTATTTCACTTATTATTGGTTCACCAAATAATTGTTTAAGCCCATGACTCTTGAAAAAGTAAAGTCAATACTCGTTTCACAGCCAGAACCTAAGGCAGAGAATTCTCCGTATTTTGATTTGCAAAACAAACACAAAATAAAGGTAGATTTCAGACCTTTTATTCACGTAGAAGGCACCACTGCAAAAGATGTGAGACAACAGAAAATTGACTTAAATGATTTTTCTGCCATCATCCTGACCAGCAGAAACGCAGTAGACCATTTTTTCAGACTAGCTGAAGAGATGCGTTTTAAAGTGCCTGAAGACCTCAAGTATTTTTGTCAGTCAGAAGCCATTGCTTTTTATCTACAGAAATATGTGGTGTATAGAAAAAGAAAAATATATGTAGGTCAAAAGGACTTTGCCGATTTAATCCCACTAATTAAAAAATACAAAGAAGAGCAATTTTTATTGCCTTCTTCTGACCAGCTAAACGCTGAGGTGCCTAGCACTTTAGACTCGTTGGGAGTAGATTGGACACAAGGGGTTTTCTATAGAACAGTGATGAGTGATCTCTCAGATCTGAAAGAGGTTTTTTATGACATCATCGCTTTCTTTAGCCCAACAGGTGTGCGTTCGTTGTTCAAAAACTTTCCTGATTTTAAACAAAACAAGACTAGAATTGCGGTATTTGGTATGACAACCAAAAAAGAAGCCGAAGAGCTAGGGCTGGTCGTAGATATTTTTGCTCCGTCTCCTGAAACGCCTTCGATGACCATGGCGCTCGAGAAATATGTGAGCGCTGCCAATAAACAAAAGTAAGTTAAGATTGCTGAAAAATAAACCCAAGCCCAAACAAACCTATTTTGTTTGGGCTTGTTTGTTTAAAAAAAAAACTGCCAAAATAAGTTGTAGTATCCTAACGCATAAACCAACCCAACTCGTATGAAACCAAGGCTAATCATTATTTCTGATTTATGGGGAACAGTAGCATCAAACTGGATAGCCTGCTATCGCGAATACTTAAGCGATGCGTTTGAAATCTACTACTATGATGCGCGAGTGATAGCAGGAATAGGTTTAGAGACTTTAAGCGAGCAAGAAATTCACGCACAATTTATTGGCGGAGGCATCGATATAGCAGTTGAACAGCTGTTGCAACAAAAGACTGAAAGTCAAATACTACTGGCCTTTAGTATAGGCGGTACCATTGCTTGGAAGGCAGCCCTGAAAGGATTAAAAGCCCATAGCCTTTATCTGGTTTCTTCTACGAGGTTGCGATATGAGAGCCAAAAACCCAGTGGCAACATCCAATTGCTATATGCTGAAAAAGATGCGTTTAGACCAGAGGCGAAATGGTTTTTAGAGCTCGGTCTGGATTGTGAAATTATCAAAGGCGCAACACACGACATCTATAGGTCAGCAGACTTTGCCAAACAGATTACTGAGCGCATTATTCTAGACTATAAAAACGCCAACGCATAGATTTTGATGTTTTGGATTTTTCTTTTTAGGTAAAGCTCACTTACAAAATAGCTTTTGAATTTAGTTATTCAGCATTAACTTCTTAACTTTACGCTTCTTAAATTAAAAACAGCAGCATGAAAGTATATACAAAAACAGGAGACAAAGGCACCACGGCTTTGTTCGGCGGAACAAGAGTGCCCAAACACCACGTGAGAATCGAAAGTTATGGCACAACCGATGAGCTCAATTCTTTTATTGGACTCATCCGCTCGCAAGAGATAGGCAACCACCACAAGTCTTTCTTAATAGAGGTTCAGGACAGGATATTTGTGCTTGGAGCTATCTTGGCAACTGCGCCAGAAAAAGAAGTGCTTAAAAGCGGTAAAAAGCGCTTAAATATTATGCGAATTACCGAAGAAGACATAACGGCTTTAGAAAACGAAATTGACAACATTGACGCTGCTCTGCCACCGATTACGCATTTTGTCTTGCCTGGTGGGCATTCAACGGTGTCATATTGTCATATTGCGCGTTGTGTATGCCGTAGAGCAGAGCGATTAGCTACGCAACTCAATGAAGTTGAGCCTGTTGATGCACTTGTCTTGAAGTACCTAAACCGCCTTTCAGATTATCTATTTATGTTGGCACGAATGTTGACATCAGACCTGAATATTGAAGAGATAAAATGGATTCCGAGAAAGGAATCATAGCTATTAAAAACTCCAAAAAAATATTTATTTTTAAAAAGAGATACTTTTTGAAAAAATAATCAGAAATTAACTTGTTTTTCTGACTATTAAATATATTTTTGCAAAAATTAAATTTGAAGAAGAGATGTATTGGACTTTAGAATTAGCATCCTATCTTAGTGATGCTCCTTGGCCGGCTAACAAAGACGAGCTTATCGATTACGCAATCAGAACTGGTGCTCCGCTTGAGGTTGTAGAAAACTTACAATCTATTGAAGATGAGGGAGAAGTGTATGAAACCATGGAAGAGATTTGGCCTGATTATCCTTCAGACGAAGACTATCTTTGGAATGAGGATGAATATTAAATAAAAAATATCCCAAAAAGCCTCACTCGTGAGGCTTTTTGGTTTAGACATATAACGGAATTATAATCAATACAAAACATTAAAATGGATTTTGTAAATAACTTATTAAAATTATTTGTAGGAGATAAATCAAAGCGAGATGTACAACAAATAAGACCTATCGTAGAGAAGGTCAAACAGTTTGAAGAACCTCTAAAGGCCCTTTCAAACGATGAATTGCGTCAGAAAACTGCTTTTTTTAAAGAGAGGATCAAGCAGAATCGCCTTGCAAAAGATAACGAAATTGCCCAAATAAAGAGCAAAATCGAACAGACAGATGATATTGACTCTAGAGAAGATATGTATCTAGAGATTGATAAGTTAGAGGCTGAGGCGTATGAGCTTACTGAAAAGCTATTAGACGAATTGCTTCCAGAGGCTTTTGCTGTGGTCAAAGAAACGGCTCGACGCTTTAAAGACCATACAGCTATCGAAGTTACGGCTTCTCAGAATGACATTGAGCTATCAGCTACAAAAGCCTATGTGACCATCCAAGGAGACAAAGCACTTTGGGCAAACTCTTGGAACGCTGCCGGAAAAGCAATTACGTGGGATATGATTCACTATGACGTACAGCTGATTGGTGGAGCCGTATTGCACCAAGGTAAAATTGCAGAGATGCATACCGGAGAAGGTAAGACACTTGTGGCAACCCTGCCTTTGTACTTAAACGCCTTGACCGGAAATGGTGTGCACTTAGTCACTGTCAACGATTATTTGGCAAGACGTGACAGCACCTGGAAAGCACCATTGTTTGAATTTCACGGACTTAGCGTGGAGTGTATAGACAACTACCAACCCAACTCTGCTGAAAGACGCAAAGCTTATGAGGCAGATATCACTTACGGAACCAACAACGAGTTTGGTTTTGACTACCTCAGAGACAACATGGCACATTCGCCAGAAGACCTCGTGCAACGCAAGCACAACTATGCCATTGTCGATGAGGTCGATTCAGTCTTGATTGACGATGCGCGTACGCCGCTTATTATCTCAGGACCTGTTCCACAAGGTGACAGACACGAGTTTAACGAGCTGAAACCAAAAATCGAAACTATCGTTAGCCTACAGCGTCAATTGCTCAACGGCGTATTGGCTGAGGCCAAAAAACTCATCAAAGAAGGCAACACAAAAGACGGTGGATTCTTGCTCTTGAGAGTATACAGAGGATTGCCAAAAAACAAAGCCCTAATTAAGTTTTTGAGTGAAGAAGGCGTAAAACAAATTCTTCAAAAAACCGAAAACCACTATATGGCTGACAACAACAGAGAGATGCCCAAAGTAGATGAGGCACTTTATTTTGTAGTTGAAGAAAAAAATAACCAAGTAGAACTTACTGATCACGGAATAAAACACCTTTCTCAAGATACGGCAGAAGACTTCTTTATCTTGCCAGATATCGGGACTGAGATTGCGCGTATCGAGAAAAAGAAACTCTCTAAAGAAGAAGAAGCAGAAGAGAAAGAAAGCCTTTTTCAGGATTTCAGCATCAAAAGCGAGCGAATTCACACCCTTAGCCAATTGCTAAAAGCCTATACTGTTTTTGAAAAAGACACAGAATATGTGGTGATTGAAGGTCAGGTAAAAATTGTCGATGAGCAAACCGGGCGTATTATGGACGGAAGACGCTACTCAGACGGATTACACCAAGCCATTGAGGCAAAAGAAAACGTGAAGATTGAAGCCGCTACCCAAACTTTTGCTACGGTGACACTTCAGAACTACTTCCGTATGTATAGCAAGTTATCAGGGATGACCGGTACGGCTGTTACTGAAGCAGGAGAATTCTGGGAAATCTATAAATTAGACGTAGTAGAAATTCCGACGAACAGACCTATTGCCAGAATTGACAAACAAGATTTGATCTACCGCTCAGTGCGCGAGAAATATAACGCAGTGATTGAAGACGTAAGTGCGCTATCAAAAGCCGGACGTCCAGTACTTATTGGTACTACATCGGTTGAGATTTCAGAACTCTTGAGTAGAGCGCTGAAGATGAGAGGGGTTACCCACAACGTATTGAACGCCAAGATGCACAAGCAGGAAGCGGAAATCGTCGAGCAAGCCGGTAAGCCAGGAATCGTGACTATCGCTACGAATATGGCAGGTAGGGGAACGGATATCAAGCTGTCTCCTGAGGTGAAAGCCGCAGGTGGTTTGGCAATTGTAGGTACAGAAAGACACGACTCAAGACGTGTGGACCGTCAGTTAAGAGGGCGTGCCGGTCGTCAAGGAGATGTCGGGAGTTCACAATTCTACGTTTCGTTAGAAGACAACCTGATGCGACTTTTCGGTTCTGAGCGCATTGCAAAAGTAATGGACAGAATGGGACTTAAAGACGGAGAGGTTATTCAGCATTCGATGATGACCAAGTCTATCGAGAGAGCGCAGAAAAAAGTAGAGGAAAATAACTTTGGAATACGTAAACGACTACTAGAATATGACGATGTGATGAATGCACAGCGTGAGGTGGTTTATAAACGAAGAAAAAATGCCCTTGTAGGCGAAAGGCTAAAAGTGGATATTGCCAATATGCTTTATGACGCTTGTGAGAATATCACACAAGCAAACAAAGCGGTAGATGACTTCAAAAACTTTGAGTTTGAGCTCATCAGATATATGGCGATTGAATCTCCGGTTACTGAAGCAGAATTCAAGAAAATGTCAGCGATAGAAATTGCTTCTAAAGCCTACAAATCTGCCTATGACCACTATACTGCCAAGAATATTCGCTCTGCACAGAATGCCTATCCGATTATCAAAAACGTATATGAGAATCCTGAAAACAGATACGAGCGCATTGTAGTTCCTTTTTCAGACGGAGCAAAAACGCTGAGTGTGGTGACTGACCTGAAAACGGCTTATGAAACCCAAGGCAAGAAACTCATCAACGACTTTGAGAAAAACATTACGCTTGCTATTGTAGACGAGGCCTGGAAGAAGCACTTGCGCAAGATGGACGAGTTAAAACAATCTGTTCAGCTAGCGGTGCACGAACAAAAAGACCCCTTGTTGATTTATAAGTTTGAGGCTTTTGAATTGTTTAAAAAGACCATGGATAGCATCAACAAAGAGGTGATTTCATTCTTGATGAAATCTGAGATTCCGGTGCAAGAAAATGTTCAGGAAGCACCAGAGGTGATGCGCAAGAAAGAGGAGTACCAAACCAACAAAGAGGAAATTCCGAATACTGATCAAGCCAGACAAGAGGCACAACAAGCTGGACAAACCCAGCAACGCAAACCTGTGGAAACCATAGTCAGAGACACGCCAAAAATCAACCGAAACGATAGCGTTACGATCAAACACGTGATTAGTGGTAAGACAGAGGAAATGAAATACAAAAAAGCAGAAGCACTGCTTGCAACAGGTCAGTGGGTGATTATCTAAGCTGCTTAGCCCCATAAACCTATAGAAATATAAAACCCTGCCCTTTGCAGGGTTTTTTTATGTCATAACTTTGTCCCGTCCTGAAATAGCGATACACAAAAAAGTATCATTATGAAAAATCAAGAGGAACGTGGCTATATCAAGCGCACTCAGAAAGACTATTCTATGTCTTTAAAACTACAAATTGTACAAGAGATAGAAAGAGGAAC
>DATJBW010000011.1:0-56864 GCA_035515135.1 Flavobacterium sp. | reverse complement strand
GCGTCGGGGCTCACCTCTTCCCATTCCGAACAGAGAAGTTAAGTCCGATTGCGCAGATGGTACTGCAATTGTGGGAGAGTATGTAATCGCCTTTTTTTAGAAAACCCCCTATCATGAAAATGATAGGGGGTTTTTGTTTTTATAGGAAATTGTAGAAACTGCACCTCTAATACGCCTGTGTTTCTGTAAATTGCTTAAAAGACATAGGCTAAAAGGAGTATACTTGTGTTTTAAACTCTAAACTAGTAGTCTTTTGAATGTTTACCAATCCTATATCTCACATTATTTATTGGATTGGAAAGCTGTTAAGATATATAAATATGGTTTTTATAATATATTCCAATCATGCACCTAAGAAATGACAGGCATAAACTGGCTTATACTATAGCAATAAAGCTATACTAATCTAGTTTACAGCAAAGAGATGTGAGTTGACAAATTGTCTTAACTCCTCGTTTTCATAGCTATTGGAGAACAATAAATTTTTGAATTATAATATATGTGCAGTAATGTCTTTTATATATTATGAAATTGAAAAGTTTGACTTAACTAGAACAATCAAGGTACTAGCTCATTATTTACTGCAGCTGAACTATACTATAAACAGCTAGCTTTATTGGTTCTATAGATCTATCGGTTATTCTATATATTGATGTATACAAAAATGCCCCAATCAAGTGTTTGATTAGGGCATTTGTATTTAGGTGGTATTGGTTCTAGAATTCAACTAGTTCTTAAGTACTCTTTTAGAAAATACTTGGGCATCACTATAGAAGTTGATGATATAAGTTCCTATCTGCAGTTCAGTAAGGTCGATTTGCTTAGTATCTTTTACTTCTTTTATCATTTTTCCGTTAAGGTCAAAAACTCTGATTTTCTGGATGTTGTCTAATCCATTGCTATACAAAACATCAGTTGTAGGGTTTGGATAAATGCTAATGTTTTGGGGGTTAAAATCAGTTGTTCCAGCATCTTCTTGGTGTGTTACCATTACATCGTCTAGACCGATATAAAGAATGTCAGTAGAGTCATAATGACGGAAAACTAGCTTTACGTCTTGACCGGCAAAGTCAGAGATATCCACTTGTACGAGCTTTGCTTCAAAGTAATAATGATCGTCTAAAGTCTCTTCAAATACGGGTGTTTCAGTACCCAAAAAATCATTGTTGGCTGGAATAACATAGACGGCATAATGTTCTTGAAAGATTTCATCATCATCTAATGCAGCTACTTTAAAACTCAGTTCTAGGCTACCTGTTGCCGGAAGTACAAACGAAGGACTGATAAGTGTGTTGTCAGGAGTAAAAGCTTGAAAATACCAAGACCAAGATAAAGCAAACCAGCCTTGAAAAGACTCTATACCTTCATCATCAGCATCGGCAAACTCCCAGAATTCACCATCACCATCTCTATCCTCTAATGTCCAGAGTGCTCGGTTAGAGGCTTCGTTAAAATCTTCACTAAAAACAGTAGTTTGTGCTTGTGTGCTTAATGCAAATGTGAGCACAGAGGCGAATAGTAATCTTTTAATCATCTTTAAATATTTATAGTTATAGAATTTAAAGATATTGAAATATGCTTATTCCTACAAGAGAATAAGCTAGAATTGCAGGTGCAACTTATAAAGAGAAGTCTTTTCTAATTTCCTTTAAAGCGCTTTTACAGACTTTGCACATCTGTTTGAGTGTGGTTAAAATCTCTTTTTTCTTGCCTAGCGAATCACTCCAAGACTTGATCAGCAAGGCTTCTTCATACGCCATTTCAATGCCTAAATCATCAGTGGTAGAAATGATTCCGCTAATAGTCAGCTCGACTTTTTTAAAATCTTTTTCTTTGACTTGGTTTTTTATGTCTTCGATATATTCAGAAAGATCAGCTACAAGCTGCTGTAAAAGCTCAGGTTTGCTTTGGAGTAATCTTACTTTAGTGATGTCGTAATAGAGAGCCATCTTAAGAAATTATTATCCGATGTTTGATTTTTTACTTAACATTGACCTTAAAGAGTGATTGACCTTCTAGCTTCCCCTCTAGCGTATCCTCAGCAATTACTTTAGAAACACCACTTGGGGTGCCTGTAAAGATTAAATCTCCTTTTTTAAGAGTAAAGAATTGCGAGGCATAGGCAATTAGTTCATCTACCTTCCACAACATTTGTTTTGTATTGCCTTTTTGTTGAGAATTTCCGTTTTTGAGTAATTCAAAATTTAAGTCATCAACATTCAGTGCTGAAACAGGAATGAAAGCCCCCACAACTGCACTTCCGTCAAAGGCTTTTGCTTTCTCCCACGGAAGTCCTTTGTCTTTTAGTTTCTTCTGAAGATCACGAGCAGTGAAATCAATCCCAACTGTAATTTCGCTGTAGTATTTGTGTGCAAATTTAACATCGATATATTTTCCTACTTTATCTATTTTGATCACAAGCTCAATTTCGTGATGCACATCATCAGAAAAGGCAGGGATATAGAAATCGGCCGTTTTGCTTAAAACAGCTGTATCAGGTTTGAGAAAGATGACAGGTTCTTCTGGTCTTTCATTTTCAAGTTCTGAAATATGCTCTACGTAATTGCGTCCTATGCAGATTATTTTCATCTTTACTACAACTTAAATTAGTTCAGTTTTGTGTTTAGCTTTCTGAGTTTAATTCCAGTCAATACCTTTTTAGTATACAACGGAAAATCTGCATTGAGTATCCAACCGAAGTAACCAGGCTCTTGTTCTAAGATGTCTTCTACTTTTACACCTTTGTGTTTACCAAAAGAAAAGATTTCTTCTCCTTCTTCATTTATTGCAATAAACCCGGCAAAATCAACTGATTTTTTGCGTGTAGTGAATTCAGATAAGATTTTCATATCGTTTTCTAAATCATCATATCTGTCTAATTGTGCTTTTAGAATCTCGTAAGTCGCATTGGTATCTGCCTCAGCGCTATGGGCGTTTTCTAAAGTTTGGTCACAATAAAATTTATAGGCAGCAGCAAGTGTGCGTTCTTCTTTTTTATGAAAGATTGTTTGCACGTCAACAGATACTCGGTTTTTCATGTCAAAGTCAATCTCAGCTCTAAGCAGCTCTTCTACCAATAGCGGAATGTCAAACCTATCAGAGTTAAATCCGCCTAAATCTGCATCCTTAATCATGTGGTATACTTGTGGTGCCAGCTCTTTAAAAGTAGGTTCATTGGCTACTCTTTCATCTGTAATTCCGTGTATCAGCGTGACTACGTTAGGAATCGGAACCGTAGGGTTTACAAGCCAAGTTTTACTTTCTTTATTGCCGTTTGGAAATATCTTTAGGATAGAGATTTCAACAATTCGATCTTTTACCACATCTGTTCCAGTAGTTTCTAAATCAAAAAAGCAGATAGGTCTATTTAGTTTTAATTCCATTTTATTGTATAATATATATGTTGTGTATATTTTAATTTACTTTAGTAGGGTGGACCATCATCGTTTGCAGATGACAAAAAGTTATCATCAAAGGCATCGTGTGGCAATGGCAGTGAAGAGGTAGGGATTCCGTGTTCACTATTCATCTTTGAAGGCATCGCATTTCCATATTCTGTACTATACCCTTCTAAGTTTTCAAACTTACCAAATTTACCTATGAATTTCAGTCGTACGTTTTCAAGGCTACCGTTTCTGTGTTTGGCGATGATAAAATCTGCCTGGTCTTTAGTAGATGAGAGGTCACCGTCATCCCATTGGTCAAGTTTATAATACTCCGGACGATAGATAAACGATACGATATCAGCATCTTGCTCAATAGCTCCTGACTCCCTCAAATCTGATAGCAGTGGGCGTTTAGAGCCGGTTCTGGTTTCTACCGCACGCGAAAGTTGCGAAAGGGCAATCACCGGAATGTTTAACTCCTTTGCCAATGCTTTTAGGTTTCTAGAGATAGTTGAAATTTCCTGCTCACGGTTCCCGCCTGCCTTGGTTCCCGCGGTCATCAACTGTAAATAATCGACAATGATGAGTCTGATTCCGTGTTGTGAAACCAAACGTCTTGCTTTTGCTCTTAAGTCAAAAATAGATAAAGAAGGCGTATCGTCAATAAATAAAGGAGCTTTTTCTAGGTCTTTTACCTGAGTGTTGAGTTGTTCCCATTCATGATTTTCTAGTTTACCTGTTCTGAGTTTGTCAGATTGTAAACCAGTTTCTGAAGAGATAAGTCTGGTGATTAGCTGTACAGATGACATCTCAAGAGAGAATAACGCCACGGGGTGTTTATAATCAATGGCAATATTTCTAGCCATCGAAAGTACGAAAGCGGTCTTACCCATACCTGGACGGGCAGCGATAATAATCAAATCACTGGGTTGCCAGCCAGAGGTTATTTCATCTAACTTGGTGAATCCAGTAGCTACGCCACTTAGCCCTTCTTTACCGGCTATTTCTTCAATTCTTTTTTTGGCTTGAACCACAAGGTCTTGAGCTCGTTCAGAACTCTTCTTAATGTTACCTTGGGTAACTTCATAGAATTTAGATTCTGATCTATCGAGTAAATCAAAAACGTCTGTGGTCTCATCAAAGCAATCCTCGATGATTTCAGATGAGATTCTAATCAAGCTGCGTTGTATAAATTTCTGAAGAATAATTCTTGAGTGAAACTCAATATGTGCAGATGAAGATATCTTTTGGGTGAGTCCAATAAGATAAAAATCACCTCCAATTAGGTCTAGTTTGCTGTTTTTTCTTAGTTGTGCTGAAACTGTTAATAAGTCAATAGGCTGACCGTCTTTAAAGAGCTGGTCTATGGCCTCAAAGATGTATTGATGGGCTTCTTTATAGAAAGCATCCACTGATAGAATGTCAATGACATCATCGACACCTTTCTTGTCAATCATCATCGCTCCAAGTACAGCTTCCTCTAAATCAACGGCTTGTGGTTGTACCTTTCCCTTCTCAAGGCTGATGATTTTTGATTTTTCTAAGCGGACTGAAGTCATGTTTTTTAGATTTTCCATAATGCGAAAGTAACTATAATAAGATACGAAACGATATTGAGTTATCAGACTTGATTGTTGATAGACTTGTGATAACTCGGTTTTTGTGTTGATAAGATAAAAAAATCCGAAACCTTGATGTTTCGGATTTCTAAACTTGCTGAGTATGAAAGCTTAGCCTTTATATTCGCCCATTTTCAGGTATTTGTTCATCCGCTCTTCTACGAGTTTTTCTGTTGATAATTTGCTGAGTTCATCATAAGCTGCCACGATATATTTTTTGACCGTTGCAAATGTTGTCGCTTTATCATAATGTGCTCCACCTAAAGGTTCCGGAATAATATCGTCAATCAATCCGTTTTTCTTCATATCAAACGAAGTTAACTTTAGTGCTTCTGCAGCTTCTTCTTTGTGATCCCAGGTTCTCCACAAGATAGAAGAACATGATTCTGGAGAAATTACAGAATACCACGTATTCTCTAGCATATATACTTTGTTGCCCACACCTATGCCCAAAGCACCTCCTGAGGCTCCCTCACCGATGATAATTGAAATGATAGGCACCTTGAGTCGACTCATCTCTAGAATGTTTCTAGCAATAGCTTCTCCTTGACCTCTTTCTTCTGCTTCAAGACCAGGATAGGCTCCGGGTGTATCGATAAGTGTAAGTACGGGAATACCAAACTTCTCTGCCATTTTCATCAGGCGCAAAGCTTTGCGATAGCCCTCTGGATTGGGCATCCCGAAATTGCGGAACTGACGCATCTTAGTGTTTATTCCCTTTTGTTGACCGATAATCATATAAGATTGTCCGTCAATTTTTCCTAATCCACCCACCATGGCTTTGTCGTCTTTGAATGTTCGGTCTCCGAAGAGTTCTAAGAAGGTATCACCACACAATTCTCTGATGTATTCTAAGGTATAAGGGCGACTCGGATGACGCGAAAGTTGTACGCGTTGCCATGCCGTTAAGTTTTTATAAATTTTCTTCTTGGTGTCTATGAGCTTTTTCTCAATCTGTTTGCAGGTATTTGAAACATCGACATCTGATTCTTGTCCGATAACCTGGCATTTATCTAACTGATCCTCAAGTTCTTTGATCGGAAGTTCAAAATCTAAATATTCCATATAAGAGTGGTTTTGTGTTTTTATTTCAAAAACAAAGATATAGTTTTATTCAAGATTAATAAAACCCAATGCAAAATGAATTTGCATTGGGTTCTTATTTTTAACAATACGGTGTTTATCTGTACTGATTTAATTTCTCAGTAGGTTTTATTTACTCCACTCAGCGATTGAATCTTTGTTGAGCTTAACGTAATCAGTATTACCAGCTTTCTCAGCGGCATCTAATGAACGTTGAGCGGTGTGGATAGCACCTTTTTTATCTCCAGCCTTAGCTTGGATAAGTGACTTAAGTCGCAAGTACCAGAACGGGGCATCATTGCCTCTCATTTCAACAGATTTGTTGATCCACTCTAATGCTTTCTTGATGTCGTTATTAGACTGGAAGTAATAGTTGGCCGCATTGTAATAGGTCTCTGAATCTGGACCAGCAAGTGCTTTCTCAATACTTGCATTGGCAATTTTTGAAGTTGGAACTTCAAATTTTACGGCTACCATAGTTTTTTCCCAAGAGATCTCAAGGTGACCGAAGTCGTTATCTAGGGCATTTATACCCATAGTTAAGGTCTCTACATGGTTGTTTAGACTAACAGCTTTAACTTTGACTTTAACAGCAATTTTTTCTTCATTCCATTTTTCAGGCAATCCCCAGT
This sequence comes from Flavobacterium sp., assembly GCA_035515135.1. GTDB lineage: Bacteria > Bacteroidota > Bacteroidia > Flavobacteriales > Flavobacteriaceae > Flavobacterium. The sequence goes on along the minus strand of DATJBW010000011.1, from coordinate 50,144 downwards.
TGTGGGTGTCTGTATAGAAAATTACTTCCCATGCATCTGGTTTAGGAATTGCAAAAATAGCGTACTCTCCTTTTTTCAAGGTTTGCCCATCAATACTTACGTCATCCCCAAAAGTGATAGTTGAATTAGCATTAGCGCCTGTTCTCCATACTTTTCCGAAAGGGACTAGGTTGCCGAAGATATTTCTTCCTTTGGCACTTGGTCTAGAATATTCTACTGATACTTCAGTAAGTCCAACATTTTGATGCACTTTTCCTAGCGGAGAAGCAGCGGGAGTTTGTACTTGTGAAAAACCAGATGCTCCTGTTAAGACCATCAAAGCGATTGCAAAAACTTTCTTCATAGTGATTTGTTTAAAATTTTGAGGCATAAATATACGACTTATAAGAGAAAAAGCTATTTATGGAAAGTTAAAATCAAAAAGAGCAGCTGTGATTTAGCTGCTCTTTGACGGGTAGATTATTGGTTATAAGTTGCTTCTCTTTTATAAAAACAATTTGTTTTTACAGTTTGTGGGTCTAGTTAAATTGAGAGTCAATTAATTATAGTTTGTCTAGTATTAGAAGTTATAGCCCAAAGCTACACCTGTGCGAAATAACCAATTGTCAAAATATCTGTTGTCTAGGTCGCCTTTTCCTTTGAATTCAATCAGCCAAGCTGTGCCTATATGTAAGTCAAGTACCAGTTTTTTTGATAAATTGAATTTGAAACCCACCTCAGGGGAAAAGAACGAGAAGTAAGTATAGGTTCCGCTAAATTTTGCATCTCCAGTTGTAGCATAATTGCTGTTTTCAAATTGCATGCTTCCACCCATCAAATAATTGCCATAATACAATCCTTTGTAGCCTTCTTTATTGAAGTAGGATCTACTGCCGAGTTCAATGGCAAAGCCTTTTCCGTCTACATCATTCACAAACTGATTGGTTGACTTCAATACATCTGCTGAATAGAATAGCTTGACAACTTGACTTCTCTTGTGCTTGTCGTAATCTGAGCTTTTTTTGTGCAACCAAGATTCAAACTCCCAAACAACTCCTATTTGTTTTCCTGCGCTGGTGCCTGCTTCAACATAAATGATGTCAAAGTCTTGTTTTTGGGCTGTCTCTTGTGCAGAGGCACATACGCCAGATAACATAAGTAGTGATAGTAAAATTCTTTTCATAGTGTTTTGTTTTAGTGAATGTCAAATGTAAGGATTTTGGCAAAAAACTCTATAGACAGTAAAAGTATATTTAGCTTGTTTAGCACTTAAAAAAGCTTTGTCAGCAAGCCGAATCTGTTTTGTGAAAGCATATAAAAAAAGCGACTTATCCTGAGATAAGTCGCTTTAGCGCAAACTTTGCTTTGGGGTGGAAGACCGGTCTCGAACCGGCGACCTCTTGAACCACAATCAAGCGCTCTAACCAACTGAGCTACAACCACCATTTATTCTTTGCGAGTGCAAATATACACAAAAGTTTTAATCAACAAAACTTTTTGCGAAAATCATATCAAATCTGACAAGCTTTTGACTGCTACGAAGCGCTCTGCTGTAAAGCCTTCAGCAAAATCAACGCCAATGAGTCTGCCTAAATCTTGTGCTCTGTAAGTAATGCTGTCTAAGAAATTTTTTGTAGCAATCGGAGTTTCAGGCTCTTTAGTTCCAGCTACATAAAACTGTGAGTCATAGGCCAACACACTTTTGATTTTTTTGTCTATAAAACCTGTGATGTCTACCACAAAATCTGGTTCAATGTTTTTCCATTGAATATAATGATATACTACTTTTGGGCGATAGGGTTCTTGTGTTTTGCCGTCTAAAGTGGTCTCGATTCTTCTAAGTCCTGACAAAAAACAGGCGTCAGAAACGAGTTGACTGCCTTTGGGGTGATCGATATGCCTGTCGTCAATAGCATTGCAGAGAACAATTTCAGGTTTGTATTTGCGAATCATTTTGATTATTTCTAGTTGGTGCTTCTCATCATTTAAGAAAAATCCATCTCTAAACTTGAGGTTTTCTCTGACTGTAACGCCTAAAATAACTGCTGCTCTTGCTGCTTCTTTATCTCTAATCTCAGCTGAGCCGCGCGTGCCCAATTCGCCTCGGGTCAAATCAATTACACCTACTTTTTTTCCGTTGGCAATTTCTTTGGCGAGTGTACCTGAGCAACTCAATTCAACATCGTCTGGATGGGCTCCGAAAGCCAATATGTCTAGTTTCATGTCTTTAGTATTCATACAAGCAAAAATACAAATTGTAAATGAATAAGCCTCAGAAAAGACTTTTCATTGTGATTGACTTGTTGACAGTTTCGATAAATTCTTTTTTTGGATTACTGTCTTTGGTGATGCCACATCCGATGTATAGCTGTACTTCTTTGTCTTGAATTTCCATACAACGCAGATTGACATATAGTTCAGAATCATTGTTTTCAGTGAAGTTTAATTCGCCTAAATAACCTGAATAAAAACTTCTGTTATATCCTTCGTTGGCAAGGATATATTCCTTTGCTTGTTGTTTAGGGAAACCACAAACGGCAGGCGTGGGGTGTAGATTTTCAATTATTTTTTGAATTGAAAAACCTTGTTTTAACTCTGCTTTTATATCCGTTCTAAGATGTAAGAGCGTTCCTGCCTGTGAGGTGTAGGGCATAGATAGCTCGATGCTATTAGTTTCTTCTTTGAGGTTTTCTAAGATGAAATCTGTGACAAATTCTTGTTCTTCTCTTTCTTTTTTTTGCCAAATAACATCGGTAGTGCCTTCAAACTTTTGTGTGCCGGCATAGCCCATCGTCTTTAGTTGTCCACCGCTTATAGACAGGAGTTTCTCTGGGGTTGCACCGAGCCAAAGCCCCACTTGAGGATGAAAAAAGCAATACCTAAAGGCATTGGGATAATGGTGAAACATCTTTTGGTAAAGTGCTGAGACATCAACGCTCTCTGGATAAAAAGTTTCTTTTCTAGAAACTACTATCTTTTGGGTTGGAGTGGTATTGATTTCAGAAATCGCATTTTTGACAAGAGTTTCAAATTTCTCTTTATCCTTTTCAGCATAGGAGCTAGGTGCTTGCTCAGCACTCGCTGTAGCCTTTAAATTCCAATTTTCTTTATAGATTTTGGATTTATTCAAAGGTATCAGAATGGTTTTTGAAGTGTTGTCAAAAGGAGCCATTACAAAGCCCTTTTGAGAAAAGTCTTCTAAATGATTTAAAGTGTTATCTTCTTGAAATATTCCGTTTACTTCATTGCTGTTTGGTTTTGTATAGACAACAAACGGAAGGTTACGGGCCAAACTGTTTTTTATTTTATCATGCATTTTTTGGCAATACGATGTTGGTAAGTTTACAGAGGGAAATAAGGTTTCCGTCTTGGTCAGTGATTCTTATTTGCCACAGGTGAATGGTTTTTCCTTTGTGAACAATTGTGGCAGTGGCATATACAACGCCTTCGCGTATGCTTTTTAGGTGGTTTGCAGAGATTTCAATTCCCCTAACCTCAAATTTATCAGTGTCGATAAACAGCAATGAAGCTGCACTGCCCACGCTTTCAGCCAGTGCAACTGTAGCGCCGCCGTGCAATAATCCCATGGGTTGATGCACCTTTGAGGTGACTGGCATTTTAGCGACTAAGTAATCCTCACCAACCTCAATATATTCGATGCCTAATGTTTCCATTAAGGTGTTCTCAGATATTTTTTTAGAGAATTTCAAGAATTGATCTTTATCCAGTTTCATAGTTTTTCTTTAAAAATAACGATTTTGCTTAGAACTCTATCTTCTTGAGTTCGTTATAATTTCTATTCAATCGTTTAAGCAAGATACCATAAATCAGACTATAGAAACACCAGAGTAGAAGCACGGTGACTGTCCCTACAACAAGTAGAGATACAATCATTCCTACCCAAATGCCTAGCTCAGTATTTTCATTAGTCGATTTTTCTATAATTGAAGCGATTCGCGTATCGTATCTAAACATATATATCCACACAAATACCATCACTATAAATGTTCCGATAATATTATATCCAACATAATATTTGACAATTTTACGCACGTTGATAATGCTTTTCATCAGCGTTTTAGCAGAAGAAGTAGCAGAAATATTCTTAAAGTTTTTATAGAATAAGTAGATGAAAAACACCACTATTCCCCAATGGATAAAGGAATAAACAGTCATAATGACGTCTAAATGATAACTTGTAAGAATCTCTTTTTGCTTCTCGTCAGAAAGTAAAATACTCAATCCTATCCACAGAGAAATTTCGAGTACACTGATAATAAAAATCCATTTCACGATTGAAGAAGATCTTTTGTGAATCATCTTGTATACTTCATTCTCAGTAACTTTAGGGAAGTTGCTGTCTTTGTCCCAGTCTTTTTTCAATAGGTCTAATCCCTCCATAGTATAAATTTATTTAAGGATTTATGATTTGTCTTAGTTTTGTCTTCACTCTATTCATTTTTACTCTAGCATTAACTTCAGTAATACCCAATGTCTCTGATATTTCGCTATACTCTTTCTCTTCTAAATACATAAAGACCAGTGCTTTATCGATATCGCCGAGTTGGTGAATTGCCTTATACATCAGTTTGAGCTGTTCTTCTTCTTCAAAATCATACTCCTTAAACGCAATTTTATATAAGTGATTTTCTATGTCAGATGACGTATCAATCGTTCTTTTTTTCTTGCGAAAAAGCGTGATAGCCGTATTCAGCGCCACCCGATAAGCCCAAGTTGTAAATTTTGAATCACCTCTGAATTTGGGGTATGCCTTCCAGAGCTGAATGGTAATCTCCTGAAACAAATCATTGTGGTCATCAGCACATGAGGTGTATATCCTGCAAACCTTATGGAGAAGGTTCTGGTGTTCTGTGATTTGTGAGACAAATGTTTGTTCGAGTTGATCCATTATTTATATAAGTAGCCAAAGTCTAGCTATTGTTACACTTGAAATGTAAATAAGGTTTTTTAAAGATGGTATTTGGTATAAAAAAGAAAGTTAGTCTATCTGAAAACTTAACATCACTTGTTCAGCCGTTTTTTCTAATCGCTCAAAATTGCGCTCAATGGCTGTAAAAGTAAGAACATACGCTTTAGAGTCTTTTAAAACATAATGTTGCAAGAATTTCACTTCTTCGCCATACATCTTCATTTTGGTAATTACGCGTTGGTATTCTTTGGCAGGTGTGACAAACTTTTCTGAGCTAATGACTTCGCCTTGGGTCTTAAATTCCTGGATAGATTTTTTAGTGAATGCCTCTAAACTCACATCACTGCCTACAGGTACGATCCAGAGATTGATGTTTTCGCCAATTTCATCACTATAGCTGTGGTTGTTGAGATAAATATAAAAGGCTACATCTGCGGTGGGGTCGTTCTCTAATACCCAATTGTTGGGGAATTGAATGCTGTAATTGTCTTTTTGGTATTTTGTGAATGTAGAACTATCTAGTACCGTTGTAGACTGTGTGCCCACCGAATGTTTTTTCTCTTGACATGCCCCAAGGATTAGTACTAAGCAGCAGAAGACTAGGTTTTTAAATTTCATATTGCAAGGTGTTTGTGTTTTTATCAAAAGCTGAAGTTATAGTTTCTGATTTCGATTTTATTTAATGTTATGTGTTTTTTTACTTTAAATGAATGGTATGTCTATACGATTAGGCTTCTCATAGTAGCTGTCAAGACCTGAACACTTTCGATTGGCATGGCGTTATAAATTGAAGCTCTGTAGTTGCCAGTACTTCTGTGTCCTTTGATGCCTGAGATACCTGCTTGTTTGCACAATGCATCAAACAGAGCTTCGTGAGACTTGTCTTTGAGTGCAAAGCTAACATTCATTTTAGAGCGATCAGCAACACTGGCCAAACCTTCAAAGAGTGGGTTGGTGTCAATTTCGTTGTATAGAAGATTTGCTTTTTTGGTATTCAACTCTTCTAAAGCTTTGATTCCGCCCTTTTCTTTGATCCATCTCAAGGTGAGTAATGAAGTGTAAATAGGCAATACTGCTGGCGTATTATACATGCTTTCTTTGAGGATGTGTTGCTCGTAGTCTAATATATTTGGGATGATTCTTGAGGTTTTTCCTAGAATTTCTTCTTTGACAATGATAAGTGTAACTCCAGCAGGTCCTAGGTTTTTCTGAGCGCCAGCATAGATAAGATCAAATTTAGAGAAATCTAGCACTCTAGAGAATATATCTGAACTCATATCACAAACCATCGGCACATGGGTTTCCGGAAAAGCCTGCATCTGTGTGCCATAAATCGTATTGTTACTGGTACAGTGAAAATAATCTACCTCTGTGGGTATAGCGTAATTAGTAGGAATATAAGTATAGTTTTTGTCTTTTGAAGACGCTAGAATTAGGGTTTCTCCAAAATTCGCCGCTTGTTTAATCGCGCCTTTCGCCCAAGTTCCGGTATCTAAATAAGCGGCTTTGCCATTTGTTTTCATGAGGTTATAAGGTACTCTGAGGAATTCCATACTTGCGCCACCTTGCAAAAACAAGACTTGATAGCCTTTGTTTTCTAAGTTTAATAGTTCTAAGACTAGTGCTCTAGCTTCTTCTAGAACTGCTACGAAATCAGCACTTCTGTGTGAAATCTCTAAAATAGATAATTCCAAATTATTAAAATTAAGTATAGCCTCAGCAGTTTGCTGGATTACATGTTGGGGTAGGATAGAAGGCCCGGCGCTAAAGTTATGTGTTTTCATAGTGAATGTGCTTAAAGCTTTATTGAGGTGGATCAAGTAGCTGTTTTCAAATCATAAAATTACATATTATTAATTTAGGACTACTGCCTGCATCCAAAATATTGACGTGTATAGAAACTATAAAAAATAGCAAAGGCTCTGAAATTTATAACTATTTCAAAGCCTTTGCAGCACCCTAAATTCTACTCATTTATTTTCTTTTAAACTCCATTCTCATCTTTAGACTAGTATCTATCTCACCGTTTTCATCTTCTATATCACTGTTGGGTATTTCAACAACAAACGTAGTGCTGTTTAAGGTGATTATTTGATAAGGACCATCAGTACCCTCATTATCTTCATCAATGACAGTAATAGTGTTTCCGTCTATTGAATATTCGCCATCTGAGGTAGTTAAGGTACAGTCATAATTGTAGTCATAATTCTTCATAGTTCCGTTGGCATTAAAAACGACATAGTCTTTATTGGTGTCACAGTTGTTTTCATAAAGCTCTTCGCCTATAAGATTGCCGTCTTTGTATAAAGACAATTTGTAATTTTCCCAACTCCCCACTATAAGAGAAGGATTGTTTCCGTCGTTATCAGAACTGCTGCTGCTGCAAGCAGTTAGGGTGGCGACCGCAAATGCGGTACCTAAGAATAAATAGATTATTTTTTTCATAATAATAGGTTTTAGTAAGTTAATACCACTAAGGTAATGTAAAAACAGATATATCCGCACTTCATTTTTGTAATAATCCTATTATTTAACATTTAAAGCGCGCTTATAATGATGGGCGCTATTGATATTGCTATGGTGCTGAGTAGATTTAGTCATCTTTTGTTTATAAATAATCTTTTGTAGACGCAAAATAGGCTCTGGAAAACTAATTTCAGAGCCTATTGTTAAGAGGTTTTAGAATCTATTAGATTCTTTTATACTCAACTCTCACAGACATATTACCTGGAGTTCCATCTTCCTCTTCTTCGTAGTCATATTGAAACTGTTCGATAATTAAAGTCGTGTTGTTGAGGGTTAAGATTTTGACAGTTTCTTCAAATTCTGTACCTTCTTCTATAGAAGTAATTATATTATCTGAGATAGTATAAGATAGATTTACAGAATAGAGCTCACAATTTTCGTCGTACTCATAAGATGTCATTGTGCCATCAGCTCTAAAGATACTGTGGTCTTTATTTGAAGGACATTCATGTTCGTAAGGCGATTGAAGAATAGGGGTGCCGTTTGAGTACATAGTAAATTTTTGTGGTTGCCAATCTCCGACTATTGATCCAGTGATTCCACCGCCATTATCTCCGCCACCGCCGCCATTGTCGTTGTCACTACTGCTGCTACTGCATGCAGAAAGTGTAGTAGTTGCTATTGCTGCACTTAAAAATAAATAAATTAACTTTTTCATTGTTATATGTTTAATTGGTTAAAAGCAAAACTACTATAAAATATCCTTGTAACAAAAAATTAACATCACATGAGTTGTGTTTGATATAAAAAATATAGAAATATTTATCGTTTTGGCAAACGGTCTATCAGTTGGGGTTAAGACTATTAGGTTTGTACGAAATCAATAAAAAAGACTTTGAAGCTATATAGCTTCAAAGCCTTAAATAGGACATATGACCTAGACTCTATTTCTTCTTAAACTCTATTCTTATAGCCATATTGATATCGTCTTCTTCATCTTCAATATCTAGGTTGACAACTTCAAAAATCATTTTGGTAGAAGTGACTGAGATAACTTTATAATTTCTCTCATATTCCTCTACGCTCATCGTAATGGTAAGCGAATTTCCGTCTCTGACATAAGTGCCCTCTTCAATAATAGGTTCACAGTTTTCTGTAAATTCATAATCAGTAAATGTACCGCCAGCATTAAAAATAACATAGTCTTTTTGAGAGCTGCATTTGTGAGGATAGGGCATATTATAAAATTCTTGACCCTCAATAAAACCGTATTGTCTAACGGGCTCCCAAGACCCTGTTATCGAGTTTGTGGTGCCTTCTCCGCCACCGTCATTATTAGAGTCATTGTCACTACTACTGCTACTACAAGCCGTAAATGTTGTGGTTGCTATAACAGCACTTAAAAATAAATAAATAAACTTTTTCATAGATTAAAGGGAGTTTGTGTTAAGCTGCTAAAATAGTACATTAAATAGAGCTGACAAAGAATTAACTCTTTTGGGCAGTGTTATTTTAGTTAGTTTCAAAGATTTTTTAATACTTTGGCTGTTATTAAAAAGACTTTAACTTCTATCTGATGAGAAAAATAGACATTCTTTTTGAAGAATATGCACAGAGCCATCAAAACGCCACCAATAAGTTTATCCACTGGATGTGTGTGCCACTTATTTTCTGGTCTATTCTAGGTTTTATATCGCTTATTCCGTCTGGAGATTTTTATATTTTAGGCTATGGAGCTATGTCTTGGGCAAGTCTAATAGCTCTAGTATTCGTGACGCTGTTTTATATGCGTTTGTCTCTAGTGATAAGCCTGTTGATGCTTGTGCTGATGCTACTGATGAATTATCTGTCTATTGTGGTCAATACAGCCGTTGGCAGTCAGGCTTGTATCGTCTATCTCTCTGTTTTTATAATCACTTGGATTCTTCAGTTTGTAGGCCATAAAATTGAGGGCAAGAAACCAAGTTTTATCAAAGACCTACAATTTTTGCTGATTGGCCCAATTTGGTTAGTACATTTTATATTGAAAAAGATAGGGATGAAGTACTAGAGCAATTTGTCTTACAATCTCAAGGCTGAGAATTATTTTATGACAAGTTTTCTGGTAATGCTGGTGTCACCTGATTTGATTTTTATAAGGTATACGCCTGCTGAGATGGCACTGATGTTTAATTCTCTGACAACGCTGGCCTTCAGAATTGACTTGCCGAGGATATCAAAGATCTCAACTTCTTTGCTTGAAGTAGCTGTAGTTGAGGTAATATAAATCTTGCCGTCACTCACCGGATTGGGATAAAAGTTCAATTCAATTTTTGGAGCAGTATTCTGTCTATCCTGACCGAAAACCACAGGGGCTGACAGTAGGAATAATACGAATAAAAAATAGGTGAGTGCTCTTTTCATTTTTGAATTGATTCGTGATACAAACCTAAGGATTTTACTTGATTTTTCAAATACTATATCTATTTATTTTGCGTTTGAAACTTACTTTGTTTTTTTAGTACTTTTACCAAAAATATATACGGAATGCGAATTTTATCTTATCTCTTTGTCGGCTTTTTACTCATCTTGGTTTCTTCTTGTAGAAATGACTTTTATTTTGAACCCAGTACTGGCAATCTTGAGTTTTCTAGAGATACTGTTTATCTAGACACTGTCTTTAGCAATATCGGTTCGAGTACCTATACCTTAAAAGTTTATAACAGAAGTAGCAAGGATATTAAAATACCGAGCATTCGATTGGGTGAAGGCGAAAACTCAAAATACAGATTGATGGTTGACGGGCTTCCGGGCAAGGTGTTTGACAATATCGAATTATTGGCAAAAGACAGTATGTTTGTCTTTATAGAGACCACCATCAATTATGACGATTATGCCAATTCTGACACTGATTTTTTATATACCGATAAAATCGAATTTGATGCAGGAAACCACTATCAGAAGGTAGAGCTGGTGACTCTGGTGCAAGATGCTTTTTTCTTGTACCCCAAAAGAGATGAGAACGGCGTCTATGAAGGTTTGCCTGTAGAGGGTTCAGACGAGGCTATCTACGGATTTGTACTCGATGAAAACGACCCGATAAACGGCAACGAACTCCTCTGGACCAATCAGAAACCCTATGTGATTTATGGCTATGCCGCCGTGCCAAACGGAAAAACACTAGAAGTGCAAGAGGGAACTAAAGTGCATTTTCACGACGGTTCAGGAATTATAGTCACTCAAAATGCTTCTCTTCAAGTACACGGAACTCTCGAGAATCCGGTGGTGTTTGAAGCTGATCGTTTAGAGCCCTTCTTTGCTGAGGTTCCTGGGCAGTGGGGTGCTATTTGGCTCACTAGTGGCAGTGTGAACAATGTTATTAGCCACGCAATTATCAAAAACGCAGTGATTGGGTTGTATGTACAAAATAGTCCCATAGACTTAGATAATGTGCAGATCTATAATTGTTCTAACTTCGGGATTATGGCACAAACAGGAGTGATTAGCGGCTTTAATGTGGTTGTCAACAATGCAGGACAAAGTGCCTTGGCATGTACTATTGGCGGAACTTATAACTTTGTGCACTCCACTATTGCCAATTATTGGAACAGAAGTTATCGCTCACTGGCAACAGTTGTTTTAGATAATACTTACGAAACCACAAGCGGTACACTTCCGCTGACCGCAAGCTTTGAGAACTGTATTATTTATGGGGCAAACAGTATCGAGCTCAACTTAAACAAAGCTGAGAATTCGATTTTTAATTATCAATTTACCAATACGCTTATCAAGTTTATAGATTCTAATAATCGTTATAAAAATGATCTGTTGTATGATTTTGACAATGCTTCACTTTATCTGAATAGTATTATTGCAAAGACGTTTAACGACCATAAAGTAGACTTTGTCAATACCTCTAAAAATGATTTGCGCATTACAGAAATATCTGCTGCCAAAGCCAGTGCAAATGCCAATTATTCGTGGTCTACAGATGTGTTAGGCAATTCCAGGAGTGGTGCAACGCAAGATATGGGTGCTTATAACTTTGTGATTATCCCAGAGGAATAAAGAGCTATTTGTTTTTCTCAACCACTACTTTTATGGGTTGGTTTCCCCTGCGTCCAAACTGAGCTGCACGAGCTTCAGCAGTGCAGAGCACATACATATTAAAGCTGTGTAGCGGAATAAAAGTAGTTCTATAAACCCCGCTTGGGTCTTCGATTTTGATTTTGAAGTGCTCGGCTTGAAATTCATTATTGACAGAAACCAAGTAAGCGTCTTTTGCAAAATAGAAATACCACTTCGCTTTTGGGTCATCTAAAGCTACTTTTTCTCCTTTGTCGTCAATCTTATAGTTTTTATAAAACTGCAATACCTCATTGGTTTTGGTCCAAGAATATTTGTTGTCAGTATTGACTAAATCAAAACCCAGAAAATCAACCAGCGTAACCTTAAGCCCGTCGATTACCTGACTCTTGCCATCTTCTCTTGGTTCGACAACAATATAGGAGGTAAAGTCATAACCACAGTGGATTTCCTGAGAGAATCCAAACTGGAAAAATAGAAATAGAACTAGGTAAGAAGTGTGCTTTAGCATAACTAGGTTTTTTGAATCGGATATCGAGTAGGCAAAAATAATACCCAAAGATAGTGCTAACCATCAAAAGAATCAATAGTTTGTAAAAATCCTGAAATCTATTGCTTTTAGAAAATGCTTTCTGACAATAAAACATTCAACTATGAGTTTGTATAGCATCAAATAGTTTTAGTCAAAAAATTAAAGCAATTGAATAAAATTCTAGCCAAAGAAAATTTATTATATTTGCCCGAAATTATATAGCTAATCAAGCACTTTATGCATAACAACCAGCCAGATAATCAGTCTCAAGAAATTGATTTAAGTAACATCCAGAAGTCTATAGTCTCTTTTTTCGGAGGTATTGAAAAAGCAATCTATACCACACTTCGATTTATTTTAAGAAACATTATTTTGCTTGCAATTCTATTTGGTATAGGACTCGCTATCGGATATTATTTAGACAACAAGAAGTTTAGCAGCTATAAGCACGAAGTCATTGTTATTCCGAATATAGAAAATAAATCGTATCTGTATAAAGCAGTTGAGAATTTTGATTTTATGCCCAAAGACGACTCAATTGTTTATGTGAGTGTAGAGCCACTAATTGATGTGAATCAGTTTGTGTCAAACGGAAACGGACTTGAGATAGCAAAGTATCTCAGCGAAAATAACATACAGATTGACCATCACAAAAAAGGGAATCAAACTGAATTGATGTATAAGTATCATCTGATTACCATCTATACCTCTGTTCCAGACACTGACGGAAGCATTGTATCAAGTTATATCAAGAATTTAGCTAACGACGATTTCTTTGTAGACAACTTTAATGTCAACAAAGAGAATATCAATTTTCAACTCAGAGAATATCAAGAATCAGTACACGATATCAATAATATATTCAAGAAATTAGGCGATGCTACAGCCACTTCAGAGATAAAAATCGGAATTGATTCGCAGTCAGATGATATGCTATTGGCTAAAAAGAATTTGATTGCAGATATCAATCGCCTTAAGCATAGGCAAGTAGAAGAGAAAGATGTGATTCACGAAGTATCGAGATTCTCTAATATCCAGAACACATCTGTTCTGTTTACTTTTGGAATTCCGTTTTTGTTGATTGGTCTGTTTTTAATTATCGTTTGGCTGCGAAGAATTCATAAAAAATACCAGCTAAATTAATTGAGAACCTGAGTGTCTCCACGTTTTTATCTAGAACCAAATAGATAAACCAAAACTTTAAATCTCTACTATGCTCTTCGAAAACAATACACCTTCTACTGATACTGCTTTGTCCAGAAGTATGCTAAAGAGAGGCTTTTCGAGGATTCAATCTCACTTTTCGCTGGCGGTGATTATCTGCGGAGCCGTGTGTTTTTTGCTGACCAATATTATTCTCAGAGAACTGCTAGACGAGCATAACTACGGAGTTTATTCTATCGTAATTACTTTTCTATCGGTGATTTTTATTTACGGACTTCTAGGCTTTGAGCAGGTTTTTGTAAGGTTCTCACACCAGAAGGGACTGTATACGATTACTACTCAGAAAACCCAACTCAAGTATTGTTTGTTGATTGTGTTGCTTACGACTTTTTTGTCCGTTGTGGCCTATGAGAATTATTTCTCTGATTATCTTCACATCAATTTAGTGTTGTTGTCAGGAGCGACATTTAGTATGATAAGCACACTGATTTTGTTTAATATATTCAGATTAAATCAAAATTTTGTTGCCTCTCAGTTTGTGTCAAACGGCTGGAAGATTCTCATGGCATTCGTAGCCTTGTTCTTTTTTGCTTATAAAATGACTGATTTAGGCTTGTTTATAAACATAGTGCTGAGCTCGATTATAGCTATTTCGATTATTTCATTTGTGATTATTCTAAACAAGTTTTCGTGGGAGTTTAATGACGAATTGAGTCCTAAGAACACCCAAATAGCTTTTCTGAATTTCTTTATTGCCATCACTGCTTTTTCGATAGTCTTGTTTGCAGACCGTTTTATTATTGAAAGCAAGTTAGGAACTAAGGTCTTTGGAGATTATTTTTATCTGACTACCTTGGTGCTTTCGCCCTTTTCTATTCTGCAGAACTATGTTGGCTTCAAACAACTCATCGAATTCAAACAGAAGTTTACTATAGCTTCATTCAAATACTTCAATAAAAGAATCATTGTTTTCTCTTTTGGGTTGGCATTTGCGATGGTTCTTTTTACAATGACATTGTCTCGACTGAATTTTCTGAATTTTGACTTTGGGTTTTATACAACTACCATTGGTTTACTGTTAGTCCTCGGAATTGTACGGCTATATTCCTCAGCAGTTCTCTCTGCCTTTGAGGCTAAGACGAGTATTAAGACCCTTCAAACAGCTAATCTTATTGTGGTATCAACTACGATAATAGTAAGTATATTTGTGATTTATACCTCTTCGACACTAGATCAAATCATCAGCGGATTTATCCTGATTTGGTTTTTTAGAAGTCTGATTTATAGACAGTTATTAGTCAGACAAATAACTCGTGCTGCAAATTGATATGATAAACCTCAAAAACATATATACCTATCTTTTTTTTATAGGTTTGTTCTTCATCCCCTTTAATGAGTTTGAAGGTCTTTCTTTTTTGGGTGAATATAAAAACGAAGCAGCGACGTATTTTTTCTTAACAGGTTTTGTCTTGGCGGTTATAGATAGCTTTTATAAGAAGAAAATAAACTTCCCTTATAAGCATCCGCTGATTATTCTGCTTTCATTGTTTTTGCTTTGGACATTTTTATCTACCCTCTTCAACCTGCCTAGTGTTTTAGAGAACTATTACAAACAAACCTCAGGCATTAACAGGTATATTAGACAAACGATATCGCTACTAATATCAGCTCTTTGTTTTACTTTTTTGTTCTGGAGCGTTATTAAAAACTATACGATTACAGAAATTATTCTGAGGATCAGAAAGGTATTGCTGTATAGCTTTATCTTTTTTGCAATATATGGATTTATAGAAATTGCGATTGTGTATTTCGGGATGCATTTTTTAAAACCAGTTTTGTATTCTTTTGATTATTTTCCGTTTGTAAATACCCATATAAGTGTAGGAGGCAGAATAGGAATTTCTTCTGTTAGTTATGAAATTCCTGCTTTGGGGAACTACCTTATTTTCGTAGCGCCCTGGATGTTTAGTTATATCTTAACCGAAAGGAATATTCTGAGATTTGCACCTACTTTAGTGGTTCTAATTTTGATGTTGTTCTCTGATGCTAGAGCTGCTTTTGTAGTAGTTTCGCTTCAGTTGGTTTGCTTTGTTGGTTTGCTGCTCTTTGATCAGCGCTATCGCAAGCCGACTATATTTAGTCTAAAGTTAGTAAGTGTGCTTTTAGGTGTTTTTCTGATACTTAACTCTGAGAAGATATACAAGTCAGCAAGCGAGAAAATAGATAAATTAAATTTCTCAAAAAACCTCACTAAAAATGTCTCTAACCAATCTAGGCTCGGAATTCAATATGCTTCTCTGCAAGTTTTTAAAGAGAACCCAATACTTGGCGTAGGCTTTGGGCAAGGAACTTATCACATGGTACATCACTATCCGTATTGGGCAACCGTAAATAATTGGGAGTTTAGGATAATGTACAAAAACCAAAAAGACACTTCATTTCCTCCTGCGTATAATATCTATACTCGATTGTTGGCGGAAATCGGACTTGTCGGGTTTTTGCTGTTTTGTAGTTTAGTATCGTTGACTGTATATTATTCAGTACAGTACTGGAAATTTGCCCCTAATGCCCATAAATATATCGGAATAATATTACTGGTTTCATTCATAGGATTTGCCGTAAATTGGCTTCAATCTGATTTTTTTAGACATTACGGATTTTGGTTAGCGCTTGTAGTGTTGATAAAAACCTTGAATGAATACAATAGCACAATCAAAAAAACATTAAATTAGTCGCTCACGCATAATAAATACTCAAAAAATGATTGCTCAATTACCTAAAAGCACTTCTGAAGTAACCGTATTAATGGCACATTATAACGATAATGAAAGATTAAAGCTCGCTGTTGATTCTATTAATGAACCTTTTTTGGTAGATGTTTTGGTGGTTGATGATGGTAGTAGAATCAAGCCAGATTTTGAAGAACTCAAAGCTATTTATGGCGACAGAGGAACACTTAACCTGATGTTTGCTCCGCAAAACATGGGAGCTAGTAAAATCAGAAACTGGGGATTAGAAATGATTCTAAAGTCAGACTACAAGTATATTGCAGTTATGGATTCTGACGATACTAACAAACCCAATCGTATAGCCAAGCAACTAGAATTTATGTCCAAGAATCCTGAAGTAGCCTTGATGGGCTCATGGGCTGATTATTATACCAGTACAGGAGAATTTCTTTTTACGATCAAACATCCAACAACCGATAAGGAAATAAAAAAACAAATGTACTTGAATTCCATGTTTGTACATCCGTCTGTAATTTATAAAAGAGAGGTAGTAGAGACTGTCGGAGGTTATTTAGAGAAATACAAAAAAGGTGGTGTAGAAGATTATGGTTTTTTGTTTCAAGCCGTGAAGAAATTCAAAGTAGCAAACTATCCCGAAGCATTGATGAATTATACAATCAACGAAGATGGCTTGTCGTCTAAACAGCGTTATTGGCAGGTTTTTAATAGAATCAGAATTATATTAGATAATTTCTATTTTGGGTTTTATCCGATATTAGGAGTTACGAGAAATACTATTTTATTGGTGGCTCCTAGAAACTTTGGTCTGAAACTCAGAAAATTCTTCAAGATAGAAAAAATGCCATTTTAGAAAGAGCTTGATTTTTTATGAAACATATAGACAAGATATATAATTACCTATTTGTACTGCTCTGCTTTATAATTCCAATCTCAGGTTTGGCAAAAGCGGTTCCGAATATTTTGATTATAGCACTTGTTGTACTTTTCCCATTTCATAGCCTGCGAAATTCAATCAAATCAATAAAAAAGGAGCTGCTGTTTCTGTTGGCATTTATCCTGATAATCGCCTTAAATACCTTGTTGTTTCAGCGTTTTGAGGATATGAGTATTATCTCAAGATTAGTTTTTATTCCACTGTTTATAGCACTCGCTATACCCGTCAAAAACTTTAAAGCTTGTCTTAGTTCATTTGTCATAGGATCTTTTTTTATACTGCTTATGTCATCCATCCAAATAGGATTAATCTCTCTCGAGAGCAAGGTAGAACTCGTAAATGGAGCCAAAATAGCCGAGTTTCTGATGGGCGAAAGACCTTATTTAGGCTTTATTTATCTTATCTCAGTTTGCTTTTCTGTTTATCTCGGGGTAAATTCTAATCATAAATATTTAAGAACACTCTACATCGGACTTGCCGTTCTTTTTGCCGCCTTCATCTTTATCATGGCAGCTAGAATTGCAGCACTATCTGTTGTGTTAGGACTCGCTTTATCTTTGTTTTATTTTTTGAGAAAAATAAAAAACAAAGCAATGTTATTGATTGGGATTTCTGTTTTTGGACTTCTGATGTATGGGTTGTCAGGGAATATGATCAAACGATTTTATGTAGGCAATGAATATGTGAATGTTATAACAGCCGATCCTAGATACTATATTTGGGGTTGTGCAACACAAATGTCAGTTGAGAATACATCAGATTTACTATTCGGTAAAGGCTATTATGGCGTTGAAGATGAACTTGTATTATGTTATACAACTAAGGTTGATTTTCTAGATGCTGAGCAGCAACAATGGTTTATTGATTCTAGGTTTAATACGCACAACCAATTTTTTGACATTTTCTTGAGTCAAGGGATATTGGCAACTTTACTGTTTTGTTTTTTCTTTTTATACCTAGCGTTTATTAGTAGGAAAAACTTTTTTATGTTAAGTCTAGTCTTGTTCTTATTCTTATTCTTTATGGTTGAAAATGTATTGACAAGGCAACTTGGGTGTATGCTTGTAGGCTTTGTGCTTTGTTTTATTTTAAGACAACAAGCCAACCGAAAAAAAATTGAGTCAGCACAAAAGCCTGTGAAATTGATGTTATGAGCTATATTCTTTATAAATATTTTCTAAGATAGCGATGTTTGTCCTGATGTTAAACTGCTCAGTAACTCTCTCTCTACCTTTTTGTCCCATTTCTTTAGCTTTCTCTTTGTGTTCTAATAGCCAAATTATTTTATCAGCCATACGGTTATCATCATCAACCTGAATCAAAAAACCTGTTTCATTATCTGCTACGATTTCATTTAAACCATCTACATCAGTAGTCACAACAGGTATTTTAAGTGATTGAGCTTCTGCAGCGACATACCCAAAGGATTCAAAATTTGAAGTCATTACAAATACATCTGTCTCTTGTAATTTCCTTATTAGCTCCTCTCGATTCATCCAGTCAAAAATAGTCAGGTTATTAAATAGGTCGTATTCTTTCATCAAAGAGTCAATTTCTTCTTTTAGTCTGTCTTCAAATCCAGCACCAATAATCTGGAAATGGGCATTTACACCTCTATCTTTAAGTATTTTACATACTCTTAGAAACATCATGGGGTTTTTCTGGTAAACTAATCTACCTACAGTTGTGATGGTTTGGTTAGCACTTCTACTTTTATCGACTCTAGTAAATTCAGGAATATCTATACTATTTGGAAAAAGTCTTACTTTATGTTTGGGAATTTTAACTTCTTTAATCGAGCGAATTTCTTCTGATTTCGACGACGCTAACAAGATATCAGTAAATAGACGCGATATTTTTTCAATAGTTAAAAAAATACTTCTCTTAATTCCTTTATGCCCTAAAAAAGCATAAGCATTAGGTGTATAAAGTACTGTGGGCTTAAAGAAAATACTAGCTATACGAGTTACAAAGCCAGCTTTCGAGCTATGTGCATGAACTAAGTCTGGATTTGATTTACGCACCAAATGAGCTATTCTTAGGGTGCTAAGTAGGTCTGAAATAGGAGAGATTTGCCATTTTAATTTTAGAGGATACCACTTTATATTATTCGCTTTTGCAAATTCGACTAAAGATTTTTGTTCTTCAGGACAGGCAATTTCAATTTCAAATTTAGTGTTGTCTATGTTGTGATATATCTGCTCAATATAGGTTTGGATGCCACCTTGGACTTGTGTAATATGAAGGATTTTTATTTTTGTGTCTTTTTGTCCCATAAAGAAAACTTATAGCATATAAATTATAAGATATTTTTTTAAATAGCTTGGCAAAAGTAAGCAATATTTGTAATTCTCATCCCTCAAAACTTTTTTATATAAGGTTTTGTCTTGTTCACTCTATTCTCTTTTATATTTAATATTGTATTTAAGTGGTTTTCTGCGCTTATAAACAAAAAATGATTCTCTCTTCTCTAAAATAAGTATCTTTGCGACTTATTGAATAATTAGATGAGATTACACAGAAATTTGGTGTACACCACCATTGATTCGCTTAATGCGATTTTTAACGAAAAAGAATACGCAGACAAAGCCGTACAACGAGCTCTCAAAAAAGACAAGCGCTGGGGAAGTACAGACCGAAAGTTTGTTGCTGAAACCATATACGAAATCGTTCGTTGGAAACGATTATATGCCGAGATTGCAGAAGTAAAAGAACCTTACAGCCGAGAAGATTTATGGAGAATGTTTGCTGTTTGGGCAGTACTAAGAGGCTACCCAATCCCGGATTGGAGACAGCTCGAAGGAACGCCAGAGCGCAAAATAAAAGGGAAGTTTGATACACTCTCTAAAGAAAGAGTATTCAGAGAATCCTTGCCCGACTGGATGGATGAATTAGGAGTGAAGGAACTAGGCGAAGAACTCTGGACCAAAGAAATAGCTGCTCAAAACCAACCTGCAAAAGTCGTACTCCGTGTAAATACCCTCAAAACTACCAAAGAGAAACTAAGAGCTATCTTGATGGATGAAGACATCGAAACGGAATTCAACAAAGAATACCCGGATGCATTAATCCTCAAAGAAAGAGCCAACGTATTTATGACCGATGCCTTCAAACAAGGCTTCTTCGAAGTACAAGACGCATCTTCTCAAAAAGTAGCATATATGCTTGACCTAAAGCCAGGAATGCGTGTAGTAGATGCTTGTGCAGGAGCAGGAGGAAAAACCCTTCATATCGCTTCGCTAATGGAAAACAAAGGGCAGATCATTGCAATGGATATTTACGAAAGTAAAATCAAGCAGCTGAAAATTCGTGCCAAAAGAAATAGCGTATTCAACTTTGAATACAGAATTATTGACTCGACCAAAGTCATCAAAAAACTTCACGACAAAGCAGATAGAGTGCTGATTGATGCGCCTTGCAGCGGACTTGGAGTATTGAGGAGAAATCCAGATGCAAAATGGAAGTTACAACCCGAGTTCATCGATAATATCAAAAAAGTACAAGAAGAAGTGCTTAGAGATTATTCTAAAATGGTAAAAGTCGGAGGTAAATTGGTGTATGCCACTTGTTCTGTGCTTCCGAGCGAAAACCAAGAACAGGTAGAGAAATTTCTGAAATCTGAAAACGGCAAAAACTTCAAAGTAACCAAAGAAGAGAAAATTCTAGCACATCAATCTGGTTTTGACGGATTCTATATGTGTCAGATGGAGCGCCTAGCATAACTAAAACCTTAGCTAGACTTACTCTTTAACTCCTTCACAGATTCCTCATAAAAAGCATCAACAGACAACTTCTCTTGACTTGCAGCAAATACGGCCAACTGATCACACCTCTCATTCTGAGGGTGATTGTTGTGCCCTTTGATCCACTTGAAGTCGGCTTGGTGTTTGCGATAAATACGCAGGAAACGCGCCCATAAATCAGGATTTTTGACGTTTTTATAATTCTTCTTCTCCCAACCCAAAACCCACTTTTGATTCACGGCATCGACCACATATTTCGAGTCAGATACAACCAAAACACGAGTATTCGGATTTTTGAGACTCTCAAGCCCGACAATCACCGCCAAAAGTTCCATACGGTTATTAGTAGTCAACCGAAATCCTTGATACAGCTCTTTTCTATGAGCCGAATTCGGAACTTCCATAACCACGCCATAACCGCCTCTGCCCGGGTTTCCCTTTGCAGCGCCATCGGTATATATATGCACTTGATAACTCAATTTTCTGTTTTTTGGGTGTGTCCCTTGCGGGTCGGGCTATTCGCTTCAATCTTGCCGAAAAAGGCAAGGATTTCCGCTGCTATCCCTCACACGGGTTGCTCTCTGCTATTAACTTTTCTATAACCTTAGGATAGTTTTTGTGTTCTAAGGTCAACACT
The DNA here is from genome assembly GCA_035515135.1 of Flavobacterium sp. GTDB lineage: Bacteria > Bacteroidota > Bacteroidia > Flavobacteriales > Flavobacteriaceae > Flavobacterium. Next base: position 28,944 of record DATJBW010000011.1, on the reverse strand, counting down.
TTTTTTGCAATTTCCTCCGCAGAGGTACAAGTGGTAATATCTGTACTTTCCTGAAAAATAATACTGCCTTGGTCATACTGCTCGTTTACATAATGAATCGTCATGCCAGACGCTGATTCTCTATTCTCAAAAACGGCTCGGTGTACGTGCGTGCCGTACATGCCTTTTCCACCATATTTCGGCAGTAGGGCAGGGTGGATGTTGATGATTTTATTCGGGAATGCCTTAACGAAATCCTCAGGAATTTTAAGCAAAAAACCCGCCAATACAATTAGTTCGGGTTGGTAGCTCTTCACCAAATTAATAAACTCAGCTTCACCAAAATCAGCTTTAGAGAAAACCTCAAAGGGAATCGCATGATTTTTTGCGCGCTCGATAATACCAGCATCAGCTTTGTTGGTAAATACGGCGACAACACGAGCCAAATCGCTAGATTTGAAGTGATTGATAATAGCCTCAGCATTAGAACCCGAACCTGAAGCAAAGATGACAATGTTTTTCATGACCTAAAAAAACAAATAATTTATGTGTGAAAACCTTCTGTGAAACAAAACTCACAAAAGAAAAAACCGAATCAAATCAATGACCGACTGCAAATATAACATCTTAATTTCGTTGCGTCAGAAAGAAGTTTAAATAAAGTTTGCGGTATTTCAATCTATTTATAGAATTAGTATTCGTACGACTTAATTGTGCTAATTGAGAGATAATTTTGTACAGTTGGTGAATTTATCGTTATTTTGCGATTAGAATATTGAAGTATGGAAACAGCTAAAAAAACTAATTTTACAGAAGAGCAAAACCAAATCGCTCTTTTTGCCAAAGCCTTTGGACATCCAGCGAGGGTCAAGATTCTAGATTATTTGTTTGAGATAGAGTCGTGCATCTGTGGTGATATCGTCGATGAGGTTGGGTTGGCACAATCAACCATCTCACAGCACCTCAAAGAACTCAAGACCATAGGTCTGGTCAAAGGAAGCATTGAAGGCGCAAGTGTCTGTTATTGTATAGATACTGAGAATTGGGCAAAGATGAAGAAAGTGCTCAAAAAATTCATCAACCAAGATAATTTCACCTCAAGCTGTTGTTAAGCTTTACAACAGCTTTTTTTGTGCATTAGTATAGACTAGGGCTGTTTTTAGACAAGAATTTCAATCTATTAAAAGGCACCTATACTATTTATAAGTGTCAAAAATGGGCAAAATTAGTGTGAATGTGTTTTTTTAACAAATAAAATTCCACAAAGAATTTCTAGCCAAACACTCAAAGCATAATCTCAAAACTTCTACCTCTAAACACCACAGAATCAGTTTTCTTGTTTGCAGTCATAAACCCCGAGAGTGAAGCATAGCTATTTGATTTAACGTGCTTTATGCAGATATGAGATTATTTTAGTGAGATAGAATAGTAAATAGAGCGCTGAGTATTCAGATTTTTTTAGCACTGATTTATTCTAGAAAATAGCTCATTTGTGTTTTGTTTTGAATAAATATTTCAATACTTTAGCAACACAATTTTTTATAAGGATAGCTAATTAAATAAAATTTTCTATTTTTGCGTCTTAATTCAAATACTAAAAACAAAAAAATCATGTCAGACATTGCATCAAGAGTAAAAGCGATTATCGTTGACAAATTAGGAGTTGACGAAAACGAAGTAGTAACAGAGGCGAGCTTCACAAATGACTTAGGAGCAGATTCTTTAGACACTGTTGAGCTAATCATGGAGTTCGAAAAAGAATTTGACATTCAAATTCCAGATGACCAAGCGGAGAACATCGCGACTGTTGGTCAAGCAATCTCTTATATCGAAGAGGCTAAAAAATAATAACATAACACCTTGTGTCGCTGTTATTGCGATACAAGGTGTGTTATTTTTAATGTAAGAATACTAAAGTTGTTCAAGTAACAACTTAACTATGATATATACCCATATTAGTCTTGTCAGAATTCTCGAGATTGTATGGGTTTTTTTAAAATATAAATTATTTTCAATATGGCATTAAGAAGAGTTGTAGTAACAGGTTTAGGAGCATTGACTCCGATAGGTAACAATATCGAAGAATATTGGAACGCACTTATCAACGGAGTAAGCGGTGCCGCGCCTATTACTTATTTTGACGCTTCAAAATTCAAAACCCAATTTGCATGTGAGGTCAAGAATTTTAATGTAGAAGATTTTATGGATAGAAAAGAAGCCCGAAGAATGGATAGATATGCGCAGTATGCTATGGTTACAGCTACTGAAGCTATCCAAGATGCAGGCTTTGACCTTGACACATTAGATTTAGACAGATCAGGAGTGATTTGGGGTTCAGGTATCGGAGGTCTAGAGACCTTCCAGGATGAGGTGACAAACTTCAACCAAGGTGACGGAACGCCAAAATTCAATCCTTTCTTTATACCGAAAATGATTGCGGATATTGCCGGAGGACTTATCTCGATTAAGTACAACTTCAGAGGGCCTAACTTCACGACGGTTTCTGCTTGTGCTTCTTCTACTAACGCCATTATCGATGCTTTCAATTACATCAGATTAGGCCAAGCCGATGTCATTTTGACGGGAGGTTCTGAAGCTGCAGTTACGATTGCAGGAATCGGAGGCTTTAACGCGATGCACGCACTTTCTACACGTAACGATGACCCAAAAACAGCCTCAAGACCTATGGACAAAGACCGCGATGGTTTTGTTTTAGGAGAAGGCGCTGGAGCTTTGGTTCTAGAAGAGTACGAACACGCCGTAGCACGTGGAGCAAAAATTTATTGCGAAATAGGAGGTGGAGGAATGTCAGCAGATGCGCATCACCTTACTGCACCACATCCAGAAGGACTAGGAGCTAAAAACGTAATGATTAACTGTCTGAGAGATGCAGGAATGAAACCATCAGAAGTTGATGGCGTAAATATGCACGGAACTTCTACGCCACTTGGTGATATCGCTGAAACAAAAGCGATATTAGAAGTGTTTGGCGAGCATGCTTACAACCTCAATCTGACCTCAACCAAGTCAATGACAGGACACTTATTAGGAGCTACCGGAGCTATCGAAGCCATATCTTGTATATTGTCTATCAAGCACGGAATCATACCACCAACAATCAATCACTTTACAGACGACGAGAATATCGACCCTAAACTGAACTTCGGATTTAATAAAGCCCAGAAAAAAGACGTGAGTGTCTTGATGAGCAATACGTTCGGGTTCGGAGGGCACAACGCGTGTGTACTGGTAAAAAAACTAGGACTATAATTTCAGAATGAATTTCCTTAGAAAAATATTGAAAAAATCCCGTACTGAACAAGACGGGATTTTTTTGAAAAAAATAAACCGAGTCGTTGGCTTCAACCCCGATGATTTAGAGATTTACCAAAGGGCCTTTACCCATAGCTCTGTCAATAAAATGGATAGCAACGGCAATGTCATAAGCTATGAGAGGTTAGAGTTCTTAGGCGATGCCATATTGGGGAGCGTAATCGCTACTTATCTCTACAAAGAAGTGCCCAATCAAAACGAAGGTTACCTCACAAAAATGAGAGCCAAAATCGTCAGCCGAGAAAACCTTAATAGCCTAGGCAAACAACTCGGACTTATTGATTTGGTAATGAGCAAAGTCTCGAAAAACAACATCGGTGACAACATCCACGGAAATCTTTTTGAGGCACTCATCGGAGCCATCTATCTCGATAAAGGCTATGCCGCATGTGAGCGGTTTATCAATACCAAACTCGTGCAACCTTATGTAGACATTGAGCGCTTAGAAGGCAAAGTGATTAGCTACAAAAGCTTGCTTATCGAATGGTGTCAGAAACATAAAAAGAATTTTAAGATCCAGGTCGAAGAAGAAGAAAGTGCAGATGTTCAGAAATATTTTGCCGCTCGGCTTTTTATCGATGACAAGCAAATTGCCAAAGCCAGGGCTACCTCAAAGAAAAAAGCAGAAGAAATCGCCTCAAAGCGCGCCTACTTTGTTTTTCAAGAAGAAATTTCAAGAATAAAGTAAGCGATTTATCGCAAATACATACACCTATGACATACGACTATTTTATAGTAGGAGCAGGACTCGCCGGCATTTGTTTTTCTGAGGTCGCACTTCAAGAAAACAAGCGCTTTTTTGTTTTTGACAAAGGAGTCTCCTCCTCAGCGGTTGCGCCAGGCGTATTTAATGCTGTCATACTCAAGAGATTTACCCTCTCGCTTAGTGCAAAAAAACAATTGGTACTGCTCAATGAGTTTTACCCAAAAATCGAACAACGACTCGGCATATCGCTGATGCACCACCTGCCTACCCTCCGCAGATTAGCTTCTTTTGAAGAACAAAACAACTTTATAGTAGCCTCTGACAAACCACTTTTTTCAGATTTCTTGTCTGCGGATATCATACATAAAGACTTTAAGTATATTCAAGCGCCTTTTGGTTTCGGGCAGATGAAACAAACGGGTTATATAGAGGTCAAAAAACTGCTTACTTCTTTTAAAGAATTTCTACTAGAAAATAATTCTTTGTGTGAAGAGGAGTTTGATTTTTCTAAACTCAACGTCTATGAAGATTATGTAGAATACGAAGGTAAAAAAGCAAAGAACATCATCTTTGCAGAGGGCTTCGGTATGAAACAAAATCCTTATTTCCCTGATTTGCCTCTGGATGGCACTAAGGGAGAGATATTGATTATAAGAGCTGCGGATTTAGATTTAGATGTAATGCTGAAATCAGATATATTTATACTTCCGTTAGGCGGCGGGATTTTTAAGGTGGGAGCCACTTATAATTGGGATGACAAAACATCAGACCGTACTGAAGGCGGAAAACAAGAACTTGTCGAATTGTTAAAGAAGACCATTGACTCTGACTTTGAGATTATTGATCATCTAGCAGGTATTCGCCCTACAGTAAAGGACAGAAGACCGATTGTCGGAAGACATCCGGACTATAAAAACATGTATCTTCTCAACGGATTAGGGACAAGAGGTGTGATGTTAGGTCCCTATTTAGCACAAAATCTTTTTAATGCAATCGAGTTTGACGTACCTTTGAGTGAAGAGATAAATGTAAATAGGTTTTACAAGAAAAATAAATAGAAGTTGATTTTATAGATAATAATGAGAATTGATATTATAACAGTATTGCCAGATTTGCTTAAAAGTCCTTTTGAAGCATCGATTATGAAACGCGCTATTCAGAAGGGATTGGTTGAGGTTCACTTTCATAACCTTAGGGATTATTCCACTAACAAACACAAGAATGTAGATGACTATCAATTTGGAGGTGGAGCGGGAATGGTGATGACTATTGAACCAATTGACAAGTGTATAACTAAGTTGAGGTCTGAACGCGACTATGACGAAGTGATCTATATGTCGCCTGACGGAGAAACGCTACACCAACAAATGGCAAACGCTATGTCGTTGTATAAGAACATCATTATTTTGTGTGGCCATTATAAGGGCGTTGATCAAAGAGTTCGAGATCACTTCATTACTAGAGAAATTTCTATCGGGGATTATGTACTTTCAGGTGGAGAATTAGGGGCGCTGGTTTTATGTGATGCGCTTATTCGCCTTATTCCAGGAGTTCTGAGCAACGAAACTTCAGCACTCACGGATAGTTTTCAAGATAATTTGCTCTCAGGACCTATATACACACGCCCGGCAGAATACAAGGGATGGAAGGTGCCCGAGGTGCTCTTAAGCGGCAATTTTGCTAAGATTGACCAATGGAGAGAAAAAAAATCATTTGAACACACAAAAAATAGACGTCCTGATTTGTTAGATGAGAATTAAGTTGTAACTTTGCAAGCGTTTTGGTTATGATAAATATATTTTATTATTTTTTAACAAGTTTTTATATTTTAAAAAAATAGTCGTATAATTGTACCATAAATACCAAAACATTCAAAGTTATTGAGTAATTACCCAAAAGTATGAGTAAAAGATTTTTCTTTTTATTAGTTGTTGTGTTAGGGAGTTTTGCAAACGTGTTTGCTGCACCTGCACCACCTTGTCCTATTTGTCCTCCAGATGAACAAATTCCTGTAGATGGCGTTCCGTTATACATAGCGCTAGTACTAGCTTCTGTTTTGGGATACTTATTAGTGTCAAAACTAAAAACAAAATCAGCTAAATAGTATAAAATATACTTCTTAATAAAAAAGCCTATAGGAAACTATAGGCTTTTTAGTTTTAATATATATTTGCCAACCACGTCAAACTCTAGATTCACCGGGCTACCTATTTTGAAGTTCTTGAAGTTGGTGTGCTCAAGTGTATAGGGTATAATAGCTACATCAAAAGTATTTATTCCAGAATTGACTACCGTCAAACTCACTCCGTTTACCGTAATTGATCCTTTTTCGATAGTGATGTTCCCCGATGATTTGTCGTATTCAAAACTGTAGTAGGTGCTGCCGTTTGAAGACGTTATGGCTGTGCAAATTGCAGTCTGGTCTACGTGTCCTTGCACGATGTGTCCGTCTAGCCGGTCGCCAAGGCGCATGCCGCGCTCTAGGTTTATGGTGTCAGCTACCTTCCAGCTGCCTATGTTGGTTTTCTCAATGGTTTCTTTGATGGCAGTAACCGTATAATTGTCTTCGTTTATATGCACAACCGTTAGGCAAATTCCGTTATGCGAAACGCTTTGATCAATTTTCAATTCGTTTGTAAAAGACGAATTCACGCTGATGTGTAGATTGTCTTGCTCTTTATTTATTTCGGTTATCGTTCCTAATGTTTCAATGATTCCTGTAAACATATCCATTAATTTTCTCTAAATTTGCCTGTAAAAATAGTAATAAATATACAGAGATAATGATAAGGAAATCAGAAAAGATTATAGTCGGAATTTCAATTGGTGATTTAAATGGCATAGGAGGAGAAGTTATCCTTAAGATATTTGAAGATGCTAGAATGATAGAATTCTGTACGCCAGTTATTTTTGCAAACACAAAAATCTTTTCTCTTATAAATAAAACCATCGGCACAAACATTAGCTTTCACGGAATTGATAGCCTAGACCAATTGATCTTTGGCAAAATTAACGTGCTTAATGTTTGGAAAGAAAATCTAAACATCGAATTTGGCAAAGAAGATGAGCAGCTAGGTAAATATGCCATGCTGTCTTTTGAGCACGCCACCAAGGCGCTGAAAGAAGGCAATATAGATGTGTTAGTTACAGCCCCTATAAACAAGCACAATGTAGGTGCTGATCAGAATGATTTTGTAGGACATACCGAGTATTTGAGCAACGAGTTAGAGGGCGAGGCATTGATGCTTTTGACTTCTGAGGATCTAAAAGTAGGGCTGCTTACAGGTCATGTGCCTTTAAAAGAGGTCTCGGCAAAACTTACCGAAGAGCTTATTAGAAATAAAGTAAAGATTTTAGAGCAATCACTTATACAAGATTTTAGTATTGTAAGACCAAAAATTGCCGTTTTAGGATTAAATCCGCATTGTGGCGACGGAGGTGTGATTGGCGATGAAGATGATAAAGTGCTAAAACCCACGATTGCTAGATTATTTGAGCAAGGACATTTGGTTTTCGGGCCTTTTTCAGCAGATGGTTTTTTTGGAAGCGAGACCTATAAGAAATACGATGCAGTGTTAGCGAGCTATCACGATCAAGGATTGGTTCCGTTTAAAACCATAGCTTTTGGTCAAGGAGTGAACTTCACGGCTGGGCTAAATAAGATACGCACGTCACCTGATCACGGAACAGCATTTGACATCGCCGGAAAAGGAATTGCCGACTTTAGTTCGTTCAGAGAAGCGGTTTATTTGGCCATAGATATCTATAACAGCAGAAATTTATACCGAGAAATCAGCGCAAACCCTTTAAGGGTAACAGAAAAACAATCAGAATCAAAAAAATAGCAACTTTGTTTTGTGTTCTGTAATATTTTGTATATTTGCAAACTCAAAAGTTTAGGAGATGGGTGTGATGAAAGAATTTTTAATACCGTTTGTAGGTTTAAAAGTAGGTGAGCACAATTTTGAATATCAAATAAACAATACGTTCTTTCAGGAATTTGATTACGATCAGTTTGAAGCCGTTGCTGTCAAAGCAGAAGTGACTTTAAACAAAAAGCAATCAATACTAGAGTTTACGTTCAAGCATTCGGGTACGGTTAACTTGCCTTGTGATTTGACTGGTGAGCTTTTTGATTTGCCAATCAAAGGTGAAATGCTAATGATAGTGACCTTTGGAGAAGCGTATAATGATGATAATGAAGAATTGCTTGTGCTGCCTCACGGAGAGTACCAGATTAACATAGCTCAATATATATATGAGTCAATCGTGTTGTCTATTCCTGTGAAAAGAGTAAATCCAGCGGTTAAAGAGCAAGATATAGCAGACTATGAAAGTCATATGACTTTTGAAGAGCCTGAGCAGCCTGAAGATGAGACAGAAATTGACCCTAGATGGGAAAAGCTTAAAGAATTATTAAAAGATAAATAAAATAACAAACCATAAAAATATAGAAGATGGCGCATCCTAAAAGAAAAACCTCAAAAACAAGAAGAGATAAAAGACGTACGCATTATAAAGCTAGCGTTCCTCAAATCGCTACATGTCCTATTACTGGAGAAGCGCATTTATACCACAGAGCCTATTGGCATGAAGGTAAAATGTACTACAGAGGTCAAGTAGTAATTGATAAGCAGGAGGCTGTAGCTTAATCAAATTATCAGCATAATGAGGCTCCCCTTATAGGGGAGTTTTTTATTGGCTTTTATTTGGAAAAAGTTTATTTTTTTTTGTAATTTGCCCCTTAATCTCAAAAATAATCTTTTTGAGACAATAAATTTATTTGTATGACAAGAATCTCAGCAGCTATAACTGCGGTGGGGGCGTATGTTCCCGACTTTGTGTTATCTAATAAACTATTAGAGACGATGGTAGACACTAATGATGAGTGGATTACTACCCGTACAGGAATCAAAGAAAGAAGAATTCTAAAAGAAGAAGGTGCTGGAACGTCATTTATGGCAATCAGAGCTGCTCAGAACTTAATCGAAAAATCAGGATTAGACCCTAAAGAAATTGATTTGGTTTTGGTCGCTACTGCCACGCCCGATATGCCTGTTGCTTCAACGGCTGTTTATACTGCTACCCAAATAGGAGCAGTAAACGCTTTTGCCTATGACTTGCAAGCTGCATGCTCTAGTTTTTTATACGGAATATCTACAGCATCAGCATACATAGAATCAGGAAGGTATAAAAAAGTATTACTGATAGGTTCTGATAAAATGTCTTCGATTATCGATTATACCGATAGAGCAACTTGTATTATCTTTGGAGATGGTGCAGGGGCTGTTTTATTTGAACCCAATACTGAAGGTCTTGGTTTTCAAGATGAATACTTAAAGTCTGACGGATTGGGAAGAGATTTCTTGAAGATTGAAGCAGGAGGTTCTATACTCCCTGCCTCAGAAGAAACGCTAAAAAACAAACAACACTTCGTGCATCAAGAAGGGCAAACTGTTTTTAAATATGCCGTTTCAGGAATGGCTGATGTGTCTCATAAAATCATGCAGCGCAACAATCTTACTAAAGACAGCGTCAATTGGCTAGTTGCTCATCAGGCAAATAAAAGAATTATAGATGCAACAGCTCTAAGAATGGGGCTAGACGAATCAAAAGTATTGATCAATATTCATCGTTACGGAAACACCACTTCGGCTACATTGCCACTTTTATTGAGTGACTTTGAATCACAACTGAAAAAAGGAGATAACATTATTTTTGCTTCATTCGGAGGGGGTTTCACCTGGGGTGCTATCTACCTTAAATGGGCATACAATTCTAAATAAAAACACTAACAAAACTAAGAATTATGGATTTAAAAGATATTCAAAACTTAATTAAGTTTGTAGCAAAGTCTGGGGCAACAGAGGTAAAACTCGAGATGGAAGACCTTAAAATCACCATCAAAACAAGCCTAGGAAGAGACGGAGAACCAACTACTTATGTACAACACATTCCGATGCAACAAGCAATGCCACAAATGATGGCACCGCAAGCCACTGCTGCAGCGCCAAGTGCTGAACAAGCGGCGAGTGATGCTGCTGCAGAAGAAAACGCTAAGTACATCACCATCAAATCTCCAATCATCGGTACTTTCTACAGAAAACCTTCTCCAGACAAACCAGCATTTGCTGAAGTAGGAGCTAATATCGCCGTAGGTGATGTTTTGTGTGTGATTGAAGCGATGAAGCTTTTTAACGAAATCGAATCTGAGTATTCAGGGAAAATCGTAAAAGTATTGGTTGATGACTCTACACCCGTAGAATTTGACCAACCACTGTTTTTACTTGACCCATCTTTATAGAAATTTTAATTGTATATTTTGAATGATTTCTCGAGCTTAGCCTTCTGTTTAATAAGGAGCTAACACGATTTTGAAATTCAGAATTTAATCTAATTTAAAATTCAGAAGTTATAATTTAAAATTTCAGAAGAGTATGTTTAAAAAAATATTAATTGCCAATAGAGGAGAAATTGCACTTCGTGTAATTAGAACTTGTCGCGAGATGGGAATTAAAACCGTAGCCGTTTATTCTACAGCAGATGCTGATAGTCTGCACGTTCGGTTTGCTGATGAAGCTGTTTGTATTGGGCCTGCACCTAGTAATCTGTCGTATCTGAAGATGTCAAATATCATCGCTGCCGCAGAAATCACTAATGCAGATGCGATACATCCAGGTTATGGGTTTTTATCTGAAAACGCAAAATTCTCTAAAATTTGTCAAGAAAGCGGTATAAAATTTATCGGGGCTTCACCTGAAATGATTGACCAGATGGGAGATAAAGCTTCGGCTAAAGCGACCATGAAAGCCGCAGGCGTGCCTACAATTCCCGGTTCTGAAGGATTGATAGAATCTTTTGAACAAGCCCAAAAACTTGCAGAAGAAACAGGTTATCCAGTAATGCTCAAAGCAACTGCAGGTGGTGGAGGAAAGGGAATGCGTGCCGTTTGGAAAGCAGAAGATCTACACAAGGCGTGGGAAAGCGCCCGTCAGGAAGCATCAGCAGCCTTCGGGAATGACGGTATGTATATGGAGAAACTTATCGAAGAGCCACGCCATATCGAAATCCAAATCGTTGGAGATGCTTACGGAAAAGCCTGTCACCTCTCAGAGAGAGACTGCTCAATACAGCGCCGTCACCAGAAACTTACAGAAGAGACTCCATCGCCATTTATGACCGATACACTTCGTAAAAAGATGGGGGAAGCAGCCGTAAAAGCCGCCGAATATATCAAGTATGAAGGTGCGGGAACTATCGAGTTCTTGGTAGACAAACACAGGAATTTCTACTTCATGGAAATGAATACTAGAATTCAAGTAGAACACCCAATTACAGAACAAGTAATCGATTATGATTTAATCAGAGAGCAAATCTTGGTTGCTGCTGGAGTGAAAATCTCAGGTAAAGATTATTACCCAAAACTACACGCCATCGAATGTAGAATCAATGCAGAAGATCCGTATAATGATTTCAGACCTTCTCCAGGAAAAATCACTACTTTTCACGCACCAGGAGGACACGGCGTTCGCCTAGATACCCACGTGTATTCAGGATATGTAATTCCGTCTAACTATGACTCAATGATTGCAAAACTAATCACGACTGCTCAGACACGTGAAGAAGCCATTGCAAAGATGAAACGAGCACTGGATGAGTTTGTGATCGAAGGAGTAAAAACAACCATTCCTTTTCACAGACAACTGATGGATGATCCGGCTTATGTCGCTGGAAATTATACCACAAAGTTCATGGAATCCTTTGAAATGAAATAACAATAACACAAAGCCCATCTCTATTTATAGGAATGGGCTTTATTATTTTATAAGAGATGAATAAAAAAATTTTAACTACAGCCTTTATACTCGGGATGATTTCGATTATTCTTGGCGCTTTTGGTGCCCATGCCCTCAAAAAAGTATTGACACCAGAACACCTAGCTAGTTTTGAAACAGGCGTAAGATACCAGATGTATCACGCGCTATTCCTGCTTTTTTTAGCTAATGCAAATTTTATAACCGATAAGAAAAAAAACCTAGTTTATCTGCTAGTGCTTATCGGTGTGATTTTGTTCTCAGGTTCTATATATCTACTGACTACCAAAGACATCACCTCAATTGACATCAGTGCTATTGCCTTTATAACGCCCATAGGAGGTCTTTTTCTAATCTTGGCTTGGCTTCTATCTTTGATGGCTGTCTTAAGTCGTAAATAAATGTTGATTTTTTAAGTCAAAATTGATAATAATTTATAATTTTGCTCTTAAATATCTTTTTTGCAACACATATAATATTTTTTTAAAAAATGAGTACAAAATCTATAAAATCAGTTTCGTTAGACAGCATCGGAATTACCAATGCTAAAATTAATTATCAGCTATCACCTGATGAGCTTCACGCTATAACTATCGACAAAGGAGAAGGAGTAGAAAGCTCTCTTGGTGCTCTAGCGGTTAATACCGGAAAATTCACAGGGCGTTCGCCTCTAGATAGGTTTATCGTAAAGGATGCTGTAACGGAAGACAAAGTATGGTGGGGAAATGTAAACCTTCCGTTTGAGTCAGATAAATTCGGAAAATTATTAGACAAAGTCACCGCTTACTTATCAGATAAAGAAATTTACGTAAGAGACAGTTATGTTTGTTCTGAAGACAAATACAGAATGAACGTAAGAGTTATTAATGAAACAGCTTGGTCAAACTTGTTCTGTTACAATATGTTCTTGCGTCCAGAAGAAGCAGAGCTTCAAAGCTTCATCCCAGAATGGCATGTCATCTGTGCGCCACACTTTTTTGCTGATCCAGCAGTAGACGGAACGCGTCAGGAGAACTTTGCTATCTTAGACTTCACCAGAAAAATTGCACTTATCGGTGGGACAGGTTATACCGGTGAGATGAAAAAGGGAATTTTCTCTGCGCTTAACTTTATACTTCCGGTATTTAAAAACACCCTGCCGATGCACTGTAGTGCTAACGTAGGTGATGACGGAGATACAGCGATCTTCTTTGGTCTATCAGGAACAGGAAAAACAACGCTATCAGCTGACCCGAGCAGAAAACTAATCGGTGATGATGAGCACGGTTGGACAGCAGAGAATACAGTGTTCAACTTTGAAGGAGGTTGTTATGCCAAAGTAATCAACTTGAGTGCAGAAGGAGAACCAGATATTTATAACGCGATCAAAAAAGGAGCTTTACTTGAGAACGTGATTTTCAAAGAAGGAACCAATGAGATTGATTTTGCTGATGATTCAATCACCCCGAACACTCGCGTGAGTTACCCAATTGACTATATCAATAATATCCAAGAAGGATCAGTAGGCAAGAACCCTAAAAATATTTTCTTCTTAACAGCTGATGCTTTTGGTGTATTGCCTCCAATCTCTAAACTTAGCCCAGGTCAAGCCGCCTTCCATTTTATCTCAGGATATACAGCAAAAGTAGCAGGTACTGAAGCGGGTGTAACAGAGCCGCAACCCAACTTCTCATCTTGTTTCGGAGCGCCATTTATGCCTTTGCACCCAACCAAATATGCAGAGATGCTGAGTGCAAAAATGAAAGAGAACAATGTAGACGTATGGTTGATCAACACCGGTTGGACAGGAGGTCCTTATGGAGTGGGAAGCCGTATGAAATTAAAGTATACGCGTGCAATGATCGCTGCAGCCTTAGAACATAAACTTAATGATGTGACTTTTGTGAACCACGATATTTTCGGGATTGCTGTGCCACAGACTTGTCCAAATGTTCCGTCTGAAGTTTTGAACCCTAAGAGCACATGGGCAGATGCGGCAGCTTATGACAAACAAGCCAAAGAACTTGCACAATCTTTCAGAGCTAACTTTAAGAAATTTGAAGAATTTGCCAACGAAGAAATCTTAGCAGGAGCTCCAAATGCTTAATACTCCGTTTACATAAAAATAACAAACCCGAAAAGTAGGCAAGCGCCTCTTCTCGGGTTTTTTATATAAATTTGCATCTTAAACCAGATATTTATCATGAGCAAGAATGTTGTTTTAGTGTTTTTTCTAGCCTTGGGCTTTCAGTCTTTTTCACAAATAGAAAAGCCAAAAGAATTGTCTAGGAATTTTGAGCTATCTACATTGCCCTATTATAATTTTGGCAAAGGAGTAGGCATCACTTCTCCCGATAGTCTCTTTGAGTTCAATATTCGCTTTCGGATGCAAAACAGACTGGCTTATGTGCACAAAGACGATGCTGAGGTAGAGGACAAGATAGAGGCAGAAACACGCAGGTTGCGCCTTCGCTTTGATGGTTATGTGGGCGATCCGAGATTTAGATATGCCATTCAACTCTCTTTTTCGCCCGGAGATACTGGCAAAACCATAGAGGGCGAAAACGAACAGATTATTCGCGACGCGGTTATTTTTTATCAACCTTCACGCCATTGGTCCTTTAGTTTTGGCCAAACTAAACTCCCGGGTAACCGTCAGCGTGTAAACTCATCAGGAGCTTTACAACTCACTGATCGAAGTATCAATAATGCCGATTTCAATATCGACAGAGACTTTGGTGTTCAAGCGCATTACCTCAACGAATACCAAGAGAAATTCTCTTACAACATAAGAACAGCCATCTCCACTGGAGAGGGCAGAAATGACACTAAGAACTCTGATACGGGATTGGCTTACACGGCAAAGGTAGAGTTACTGCCCCTTGGCGCTTTTAAGAATAGCGGAAGTTATTTTGAAGGAGATATCATACGCGAAGCCTCACCAAAGCTGTTGTTGTCTGCTGGCTTTTCCCACAACGATAGAGCCAGTAAAACCAAAGGACAATCAGGAACAAGATTATTTGAGAAACGAAATTTAAGTTCGTTGTTTTTAGATGCGATGCTGAAATACAACGGATGGTCTTTTCAAACCGCTTATCTGAGCCGAGCTGCCAATGATCCGATGACTGTAAATCCAATTGACCCTACAGAGATCAATTTTGTGTATGTAGGCAGCGGAATGGATTATCAGCTCAGTTATTTATTCTTGAACAATTATGAGCTTTCTGGCAGGTTTTCTAATCAAAAAATGCACAAAGACATTCAATCATTTGCTCCGGATAAAAACCAATACAGTCTAGGGCTGACCAAATATATTTGGGAGCACTCGTTTAAAATTCAAACAGAAGCCACACTTGACCAAATCAATGATTTCAACGGGCAGACCAAAAATAATTGGTATATTCGCTTTCAGATCGAAATCGGAATTTAGTTTTCCTGTGCAGAAAGCCAAAAGAATCCATAGAAACTAAAGCTTATGGAAAAGTCTTTTTTTGAGAAATCACAAGATTTAGCCAGACAGATTCCCTTCGGGAGGGTTTCTACTTATGGGGCAATTGCTAGACATTTAGGCATGACGCGATCAGCTAGAATGGTGGGTTATGCCATGAATGCCTCTCATGCGATGGGTGACGTGCCGGCGCACAGAGTGGTCAATAGAGTAGGTTTGCTCACGGGCAAACACCACTTTGGAGGAACAAACCTGATGCAACAACTCCTAGAGAGTGAAGGTGTCAAGATTAAAGAAAACCAAGTGGTAGATTTTGACACACTTTTTTGGAATGATTTTGTATAGTTTTGAAGCTATTTTCAAAACTCATGTTCAGATGATTTTATGAATATCCTAACTTCACAAAATAGAAGAAAGCAGTATATTTACGTTTTTTAAGCTACAATTTTGAGGTATTTTATACGTCTATCTTATTTCGGTAAAAACTATCACGGTTGGCAATCCCAACCTGATGCTATTTCTGTACAAGAAGAACTGACCAAAGCCCTGTCTATACTTCTTGGAAAAGAAACTGAAATTCTAGGTGCAGGACGCACAGATAGTGGTGTTCATGCCAAAGACATGTATGCTCATTTTGATTTTGATACGGCTATAGACACGACAAACTTGGTCAAACGGCTGAATTCATTTCTCCCAAAAGACATAGCTGTCTTTTCTGTATTTGAAGTTGCTGATCAAGCTCATGCTAGATTTGATGCAACCAAAAGAACTTATCAATATAAAATCCACCTACAGAAAGATGCTTTTAAAAATGACTTTAGTTGGTATTTGCACACTGAGCTAGATGTAGATTTGATGAACAAAGCATGTGCGATTTTATTTAAACACATCGATTTTCAGTGTTTTTCAAAATCAAACACCGATGTGTTTACCTACAACTGCAAGATTTCAGAAGCCTACTGGACAAGACAACAACACGATCTGGTTTTCACCATAACAGCTGACAGGTTTCTTCGGAATATGGTTAGAGCCATAGTCGGCACTTTAATTGGCATAGGCCAACACAAGATTTCCTTAGAAGATTTTGAGGAAATCATCAAGAGCAAGAACAGGAGTAAAGCTGGTTTTTCAGTGCCAGCACGCGGATTATACCTCGCCAAAGTGAGCTATCCATATTTGACAAACCTATAATAGTCTACAGATATAATGAGTAACCAACGCAGTAACAGAGATATATTTGCAAAGATAATGGTCTTTACTAAACCTTATAAATGGAGGTTTAATGCAATTATCGCATGGTCCGTTTTGCTGTCTATATTTGCCGCTTTGCGTCCGTATTTGCTCAAGCAAACCGTCGATGAGTATATAGAGCCCAAGGACCAATACGGGTTGCTTATCTTCATCTCATTTATGCTCATTGCGCTTTTGATGGAAGTGCTTTCACAGTTCTTTTTTGTGTATTGGGCAAACTGGCTCGGACAGGATATCGTCAAGGATTTGCGCAACAAACTCTTTAAACACATCACTAACTTCAGGATGAAGTATTTTGACAATACTGCAGTGGGGCAACTCGTGACACGTTCTGTTTTTGATATCGAATCTATCGCAAAAATATTTAGTCAAGGGCTATTTATGATTATAAGTGACTTGATGAAGATGACTGTAGCCATTATGTTTATGTTGTATATGAACTATAAACTAACCCTTATAGTGCTGATAGCCATGCCTTTCTTGTTATATGCTACGCGAATTTTTCAAAAGAAAATGAAAGGGGCTTTTGAAGAAGTGCGCACCCAGATCTCTAGATTAAACTCATTTGTGCAGGAGCGCTTGACGGGAATGAAAATCGTGCAACTCTTCTCTAGAGAAGACATTGAGTATAAAAAGTTTAGAGCTATCAATGACAAACACCGCAAGGCGTGGCTCAGAAACGTGATGTATAACTCAGTGTTTTTCCCGATTGCCGATATTTTCTCTTCCATTACCTTAGGTGTTGTCGTATGGTACGGAGCGGGTGACATCATTCAAGACGGAGGCACAACAATGGGAGATTTAGTGACCTATACCATGTTGGTTTCGATGTTGTTTACGCCTTTGAGACAAATTGCTGATAAATTTAACGAGATGCAAATGGGAATGATTGCGGCTAATCGCGTGTTTGACATCCTTGAAGAAGACCTTTCGCAAGAAAACGGAATAATCATAGCCGAGTCTTTAGACGGAGTTATTGAATTTAAAGATGTGCGTTTTGGCTACAAACCCGATGAAGAAGTGCTTAAAGGCATAAATCTCAAAATAAATAAAGGCGAAACTGTTGCTATTGTTGGCAGTACCGGAGCAGGAAAGACGACAATTATCAACCTGCTGAATCGTTTTTACGAAATCAATCAAGGAACTATTCTAATTGACGGCAGAGATATCAATACCTATGAAATAGGCAGTTTGAGAAAACAAATCTCAGTGGTCTTGCAAGATGTGTTTTTATTTGCAGATACTATTTATAACAACATCACCCTTTTCAATGCTGCTATTTCTAGAGATGAGGTTATACTAGCGGCAAAACAAATTGGTTTGCATGACTTTATCCAGAGCCTGCCCAACGGCTATGATTACAACGTCAAAGAGAGGGGAGTGATGCTTTCTTCAGGACAGCGCCAACTGATTGCCTTTTTAAGAGCCTATGTCAGCAAACCGAGCATACTGATTTTAGACGAAGCCACCTCGTCAATTGACAGCTATTCAGAGGATATGATTCAGAATGCAACCACTGCCTTAACCAAAGGTAGAACTTCAATCATAATAGCTCACAGGCTCTCGACGATTATCAATGCACACCAAATCATTGTAATGGACAAAGGCCAAATAGTTGAGAAAGGCACCCATAGAGAATTACTCGAAAAAGAAAATGGCTATTATAAGAATCTTTACGATTCGCAGTTTGCACTGTAGTAGAAGTTAGGCGACAAAGCTCAGCAATTCTCGACCTTTCCAGAGTAGTGAAGGATCAATCAGAATAATGCTAAACACCCCCAAGATAATCAGTAGTTTAAGAAAGCTATGCGAGGCGATAAAATGGACTTTTTTCTTAGAGTTCCATAAGAAAATCAAGAATACCACTAGCCCGATTAGGGTAAAATAAAAGTAGATGTCCATATAGCCCACATCGGCTTTGTCTATCAAGATATATACGGGAAGTAGTGTGAGAACGATGAGTAACGTGATGATTTGTTTTGAGATTTTCTCGCCATACACCACCGGAACCGTTCTGTAATTGATGGCAAAATCACCTTTTAGATTCTCTAAATCTTTGACCATTTCGCGTATGAGTATCAGCAAATACAGAAAAGCGGCGTGGGTAAAAATGATGAAATACTTGTGTTGATAATAGAGTATATTCAACAGTTCTTCTTTTTGGTAATAAAACAAAACGGCAAAAAACGGAAGTATGGCTAAAAATGAAGCCGTTGCATTGCCAATCATAGGATATCTCTTAAGCTTGTGTGAATACAGCCATATCACAAAAATATAGGCTGAGAAAAAAGCTACGGAGCGCCACGAAATCAAAAAAGCCAAGGCTAATACGACAAAATTAGTAGCGAAATAAATCTTCAGCCGCGTTTCTTCACTCACCATTCTATCGATCTTTGTCTTTATCGGGCGGTTGATAAGGTCTTTTTCGCGGTCATAAAAGTTGTTGATGATATAGCCAGAGGCAATACAAAGCGTGGTTGCCACAACGATGACAAACATATATGGATCCAGCAAAATAGAAAGTGCTCTGCGTTCAGGTGCAAGAATAAAAATAGCGGAGAGGTATTGAGCTAAAGCAATGATCCAAATATTATAACCACGTACGGCAGAGAATAAACTCAGAATCTTAAGTAAGACCTGTTTATTTTTTCTGTTGAGCATCTGATGTTTTTTTGATTGTTAATCTCAACCAACTGAGAAAATACCACAAGACAAAGCTGTCTGAAAAAAGTCTTCTAGATTAAAACTGATATACCACTTCGAGTTTATGTTCTGCTAGTGATTCTCTTGCTTTTTCGAGGTCTTGCGTAAAACCTAAAATATAACCACCACCACCAGAACCACAAAGTTTCAGGTAATAATCGTTGGTATCGATGCCTTTTTTCCAAAGTTCGTGAAACTTCTCAGGAATCATAGGTTTGAAGTGTGCCAATACTACTTTAGAGAGTTTTTTAGTATTCGCAAAAAGTGATTTAGCATCGCCTTTTACAAAATCCTCTACACAAGCATCGGTATGTTTTATGAATTGTGTTTTGATCATTTTTCTGAACCCCTTGTCCTTTAGGTTTTCCATAAATATAGAAACCATCGGAGCAGTCTCACCTACCATTTGGCTATCTAATAAAAACACCGCACCTTTTCCGTTGGTGTTCTGAGTCGGGATTCCAGTAGCTTCGATATGATCTTTAGAGTTGATCAAAATCGGTATGCTCAAATAACTATTTAGCGGGTCTAGACCAGAGCTCTTGCCGTGGAAAAAAGATTCCATTTCAGAGAAGATAGACTTCAAAATCAGTAGTTTCTCTCGAGTCAGGTTTTCTAATACGGTGATTTTGTCTTGTGCATATTGGTCATAAAAAGCAGCTACAAGTGCGCCGCTACTCCCCACGCCATATCCTTGCGGAATGCTAGAGTCAAAATACATACCTCTGTTGAGGTCTCTCTCGAGCGTAGCAAAGTCAAATTGCACCAATTCCGGAGAAGTAGTGGTCAGCTGTTTAAGAAATTCAGTAAATTTCTTAAGGCTTTGGTTTGATTGCTGAGCTTCTTTACTCGGGTTTTCATCAACCTTCAGCACGCCATTATAGGAGTTGTAGGGGATCGAAAGTCCTTTAGAATCTTTGATGATTCCGTATTCTCCGAAAAGTAATATCTTAGAATAAAAAGCGGGTCCTTTCATGGGCGGGTTGCAAAAAGTTCAATTTAGAGACAAATATACGGATAATTCTTTTTTTACTACTGCCAAAATGTTAAAATATCACTCCTCAAGTTTAACGCAACTAGTTTTTACGACTTCTAAAGAGGTTTAGCAACAGCATGCTGATTTTGCCTAAGCTTTTAAAACATCAATATCATTCAAAATTTAAAATTCAACCCTCAAAATTCCCTCCTCCCCGTTCTTTCCATTCACGTTGAAAACTGTATCTTTGAATCTTATTTAAAGTTCAACAAACATGAGTGATTTAAGCGATTACAGAAAAACCTATGACAAGAGCCAGCTTCTTGAGAGTGAGCTTCCAGAAGACCCGATCAATTTGTTTAACCAATGGTTTTATGAAGTAGAGGAGTTCGGAGGTGTAGAAGAGGTGAATGCCATGACCATAGCCAGTATTGGCATGGATGGTTTCCCGAAAGGAAGGGTTGTTTTGCTCAAGAAATTCAACGAAGAGGGTTTTGTGTTTTATACCAATTACGATTCTGAAAAAGGAAAAGAGATAGCTAATAACCCAAAAGTATGCCTGTCTTTCTTCTGGCATTCACTCGAGAGACAAGTGATTGTCAAAGGAATAGCTGAGAAAACCTCTGATGTCCTATCAGACAATTATTTTGACTCAAGACCTTTTGGCAGCAAGCTCGGTGCTATGGTTTCACCTCAAAGCCAAGTGATTCCCTCTAGGGAGTACCTGTCTTCAAAACTAACTGACTTAGAGAATCAGTACGCTGACAAAGAAGTCAAAAGACCCAAGCACTGGGGAGGTTTTTTAGTGCGTCCGGTGCGTGTTGAATTTTGGCAAGGAAGACCCAACAGACTCCATGACCGCATCAGATATACGCTTGAAAATGATCTGGACTGGAAAATCGAACGCCTAGCACCCTAATACAATAGCCAACTCAAAGACCTATATGAAATTCAAATCAACCCTTGTTTTATTTCTTTTATTGCTGACCACTGCAGTCAGTTTTGCGCAAAACAAATTCACATTAAGCGGAGTCATCACTGACAACAATACTTCAGAAACACTTATTGGTGTCTCAATTCTTATCAAAGAAGCGGGCATTAGTACTATGACCAATGCTTACGGATTTTACTCGGTATCATTGCCGCAAGGCAACTATACGCTAGAGGTGAGTTCTATTGGCTATGCTGTCTTTACAGAGGCGGTTGCACTAGACCAAAACACCCGGAAAAACATCGGTTTACAGACCTCAGATATTATGATTGAAGAGGTGGTGATTACGGGGTATACCAAAGCGATCAACATCAGAAAACCAGAGATGAGCGTAAGCAAATTATCGGTGGAGGAGATTAAAAAAACACCCGTGGTTTTGGGTGAGGTCGACATCTTGAAATCCATTCTCAACTTGCCTGGCGTGACCAATGCCGGCGAAGGAGCTTCTGGCTTCAACGTCAGGGGAGGTGCAGCAGACCAGAATTTGGTGTTGCTCGATGAGGCAACGCTCTTTAGTTCGTCACACCTCTTTGGCTTCTTTTCTGTTTTTAATTCTGATGCCATCAAGGATTTAAAACTCTATAAAGGCGGAATTCCCTCGCAGTACGGTGGTAGAGTTTCGTCAGTACTGGACATTTACCAAAAAGAAGGCAACAGCAAGAGCTTTCACGCTACGGGCGGAATTGGTGTTGTGTCCAGCAGGTTGATGTTTGAAGGACCCATTGTCAACGATAAAATATCGTTTTTGGTTGCAGGTCGAAGTTCGTATGCCCACTTGTTTTTGAAGCTAACAGACAACAAAAACTCAGCTTATTTCTATGATTTGAACACCAAGATAAACTATAAGGTCAACGACAACAACAACTTATACTTCTCTGGATATTTCGGTCGAGATGTATTTGATATTGAGAATGCGCTCAAGAATCAGTTCGGCAACTCGCTCTTAAACCTGAGATGGAACCACCTCTTTTCAGATAAGTTATTTTCGAATATGTCAGTGATCTACAGTGATTATTATTACGGTTTGACCTTAGACTTCGTAGGCTTTAATTGGGATTCGGGCATCGTGAACTACAACTTCAAGTACGACTTCAAACACTATTTGTCTAATAACTTACAGCTGAACTACGGAACCAATTTGATTTATTATGACTTCAACCCCGGCACAATCAAACCCAACGGAGCCCAGTCGGGAATCATACCCAAACAATTAGAGCGAAAATACGCTGTAGAACCTGCCTTTTATATAGATGCAGAGCAACAACTCTCAGAGAACATTGCTGTGAATTACGGCTTGCGTTACAGTATGTTTGCTCATTTGGGCAATCATACCCTGAATCTATATGCCAATGACAATCCGGTGCACTTTGACCAAGACTTACAGATTTACGAAAAAGGTACCCCTATAGCTACTGACTATTATGACAAGAATAAAACTGTGGCTAGCTTTGACAACTTAGAGCCTCGTTTCTCGATTGCCTACACCATCGACGACAACCAATCTGTGAAGGCGAGTTATAACCGCATGGCACAATACATACATTTGATTTCAAATACCTCAGCGGCTACGCCACTAGATATCTGGACGCCGAGTGGCAAGTACATCAAGCCGCAATTACTTGATCAATACGCCATCGGATACTTCAGAAACACAGAAGATAAAGCCTATTCTTTTGAGACTGAAATCTTCTACAAAGACGTGCAGAACAGGATTGATTATATAGACGGAGCAGATTTAGTAGCTAACGAAGCCATCGAACAAGTGATCTTAAGCGGAAAGTCAAGAGCTTACGGACTAGAGGTTTTACTAAAGAAAAACACGGGTAGGCTAACGGGTTTTGTCGCCTATACCTTGGCAAAGTCAGAGCAACAAACACCAGGCAGAACCGCCAATGAAACCGGAATAAATGGCGGAGAATGGTATAAAACCCCTTATGATAGACTCCACGATATGTCTATCTCTGCGTTGTATGAACTCAACAAGAAATGGTCTTTTGGGGCTATATTCACTTTGCAATCGGGTAGGCCAACCACCTATCCGAGTGGATACTATGACTACCAAGGCATCAAAATACCCAACTACGGACTCAGAAACGAAGACCGATTGCCACTCTACCACCACTTGGATATTTCGGCTGTATTGACCCCGACCAAAAACAAAGACAGAAAATGGCAAGGCGAATGGGTGTTTAGTTTTTATAACATCTATAACCGAAAAAACGCCGCTTCTATCAGCTTTAGGCAAGACAAAGATTCGGGTATCAACGAAGCGGTGAGGTTATCCATTTTCGGGATTATACCTAGTGTAACCTATAATTTTAAATTCTAATCGGTTATGAAAATTTTTAAATATATACTTTTAGTCCTGATTACCTTTAGTTTTTTGAACTGTCAGGATGTGATTTCAGTTGACCTAGAGACCGCTCCGCCGCGTTTGGTGGTAGAGGCATCAATAAATAAATACAAGGAGGACAGCGGGGCTGTTCAGAAGATAAGACTAACCACCACCACTGGTTTTTATGAGCCAGAAGTGCCTGTGGTTTCAGGCGCTACAATTTATGTAGAGAACGAAAACGGCATCCGTTTTGACTTTATAGAACAAGCCCAAACAGGCGAATATACCTGCGAAGACTTTGTGGTGACGCTTAACGAAAGCTACACCCTTGTGATGTTAGTAGGCACTGAAACCTATACCGCTACAGAGGTTTTCAAACCTGTGCCAGATGTAGTTTCAGTAACCCAAAACAACGATATAGGTTTTGGGCAAAATACTAAAGAGTTGAAGTTCTTTTACCAAGACAACGGTGCTACAGATAACTTTTATATGGAGAAAATAACCAATCCGTTACTCCCTCTGCCGAAATACGGAGTCAAAAGCAACGAGCTTTTTAAGGGCAATATGATGTATGGCATTTACCTCTCAGACAAACTAGACGTGGGGACAGCCATTACTTTTGAGCTCTTTGGTATCACTGAACGCTACAAAAACTATATGGGCAAACTGCTGATTGCCGCCAATAACGGCAGCGGACCCTTTCAACAGACCCCGCCAACAGTCAGAGGAAACATCGTCAACCAAACCAACCCTGACCACTATGCCCTAGGATATTTTAGACTTTCAGAAGTTTCTAAGTATCTTTACACAGTTGAGTAGTAAAAGCAAAGAGCAAAGACCGCTACGCTGAGAGAAGAAGACTACAGTTTACAACTATACATTATAAATTACCTACAACAAAAAAGATTGAAACCGACAACCACAAAATTCTACGCGATACTTAAAAAAAACTTCCCTTTTGAGGCGACTCAAAAGCAGGACATATTTTTTCAGCAAATCTCTGATTTTGTCGATGCCTCTAGCAAAGACGATATCTTTATCCTCAAGGGATATGCGGGTACCGGTAAGACTACGATTATCTCAACGGTGGTGAACCACCTGAGGGAAATCGCTAAGAATTCGGTGTTGCTCGCCCCAACGGGAAGGGCAGCCAAGGTGATTTCTAATTACTCCGGAAGAACGGCGTTCACCATTCACAAGAAGATTTACTACCCGAATGTCAAATCGGGCAATGTGAACTTCACCCTACAAGCCAACAAACACAAAAACACCATATTCATAGTCGATGAGGCGTCAATGATTTCAGATGTCACGGCTGACAGCAAATTATTTGAAAACGGCTCACTGCTGGATGACCTTATTTCGTATGTCTATTCAGGCGATAAATGCAAGCTGATTTTGATAGGAGACACCGCTCAGCTGCCTCCCGTACACTTGCTGTTAAGCCCTGCACTCAACCAAGATAGCCTCGCCACACAATACAACAAAGAAGTGGGGCATATCGAGCTTGATGAGGTGATGCGACAGGAAGAAGGCTCAGGTATCCTGCACAACGCTACCGAAATCAGAGAACTGCTCAAAGAAGACTACATCACTGACTTCCAGTTTGACCTCAACGGATTTGCAGACATCATAAGACTCGTAGATGGCAATGACATCCAAGATGCCATTTATGAGGCCTATGACAAGAATGGGGTAGAAGAGACCTCTTTTATCGTGCGCTCTAACAAGAGAGCCAACCAATACAACGCCCAAATCAGGACCAAAATACTCGGTAGAGAAAGCGAGCTGTCTGCAGGAGATTTGCTGATGGTGGTCAAGAACAACTACTTTTGGATAAAACCCGTAGACGAAGCCGGATTCATCGCCAACGGAGATATTATAGAAGTACTCGAAATATACAAAATACTAGAGCTCTACGGTTTTAGGTTTGCCAAGGTCAAAGTCAGAATGATTGACTACCCCAATCAGAAGCCTTTTGAAACCATCTTGCTTCTAGACACCATAGACATTGAAGCGCCATCGCTTTCTTATGACCAGCAAAACAAGCTGTACCAAGAGGTAAATGCTGATTACGCCAACGAGACAACCAAATACAAGCGATACAAAAAAGTAAAAGAAAACGAATACTTCAACGCCCTGCAGGTTAAGTTCTCTTATTCGGTTACTTGCCACAAAGCACAAGGAGGGCAGTGGGAGACGGTTTTTATAGAACAGCCCTATTTGCCCAACGGCATCGACAGAGACTACCTCAGATGGCTTTATACCGCCCTCACCCGAGCAAAGACCAAGCTCTACCTCATCGGATTCAAAGACGAGAATTTTATCTAAAAACTAAACTTATACCTGATTACGACTATGAAAATAATAGCTGTCATCCCCGCCCGATACGCCTCTACTCGATTCCCAGCCAAGCTCCTGCAGGACCTCGCTGGCAAAACCGTCATCAGAAGAACGTATGAAAGCGCTATAGCCACAGGGCTTTTTGACGATGTGTTTGTAGTAACTGACTCAGACTTGATCTACCAAGAGATCATCAAGCACGGAGGTCAAGCACTGATGAGTGTCAAAGAGCACGAATCAGGTAGCGACAGAATAGCGGAGGTCGTAGCTGATATCGACGTAGATATCGTGGTCAACGTGCAGGGTGACGAACCCTTTATCGACAAAGAATCACTAGAGAAAATCATCGAGTTATATAAAAAGGACCTTGACAAAGAAATTGACCTCGCCTCACTGATGCGCGAAATCACTGACCCCGAAGCCATCAACAACCCCAATAACGTCAAGGTGATTACTGATCAATTGGGCTTTGCACTTTACTTCTCACGCTCGGTCATTCCGTACCCCAGAGACACAAACGCAGGCGTGAAATACTACCAACACATCGGCGTGTATGCCTTCAGAAAACAAGCCCTGATGGACTTCTACGTGCTCCCGATGAAATCACTCGAAGCCTCTGAAAAACTAGAGCAACTCCGCTACCTAGAATACGGCAAAAAAATCAGAATGATCACAACCACACACACCGGCATCGGCATCGACACCCCAGAAGACCTCGAGAGAGCTCGAGCGATGTTTTTATAGTCACAAGTCGCCTGTCTGCCTTGTTTGCTGAAGAGGTAGGAAAGACACACACCAGTTTGTTTTTTTTATTCTGAACTATTGCTTTATGTTAAATTAACATTATATTTGGTAAAAATAGACTGTTATATAACGTCAAACTACATTGATAAAAAGTGCTAGGTTGTTGCGTATATATTCTAGTTAGCGGTAATTTTTGAACCAGTCCCGTCCAAAAACAGATGATGAATAAAAAAACAAAACATTTATTAAACTCTATCCTGTTTGCTTCCACCTCGATTTTATACTTTTTCTTAGCTTATATTGGTTATGGAAAACAAAATATTGACTTAACTCAAAAGACAACTTATGAAAATATAGTAACTAAAAAAGGCATTGGGATTCGTTACGGAAGTAAAGGCAGACAATCCAAAGTATTCTATATTAATCTCAAAGACTTAGATGAAAAATTGGGAGTTTATAGGATGTCAAAAAATTATGATGACTTACTAAATAAATTCGAGATAGGAGAAAAGGTGAAAGTTTATTATAGACCAAGTACAAATAAAAATGAAAACATTAATATTGACCTTATTCAAGTAGAAAAAGATGGTGAAATTTTAATAAGTAAAACGGAATACGAAAAAAAAGAAAGTGCCTTAATTTATATTGGACTAATTGCTGGATTTGGTACTTTATTTTTATCATATAGATATTATAAATATGGAAGTATTGTTGGCAAAAAGCAAAAAAACTACCGCTAACAAGGTATTGCCAAAAGCGGGGCTAAAGTGCTAAATTCAAGGTTTGTACTTCTATTCCGCCAAAAACGAATTTTATTCGTTTTTGTTTCTTAAATTTAACTCATAAAAATTCGTTTTGGCTCGCCTCGGTGCAAAATCGAAACTTTCGGCTTTGATTTCCCCGCCTTCGGCAATACCCAAAACGTTACCTGCAACCTAAAAACAACGAACGGCAAAACAATGAATAAACTTTTTCACATCTTTAAAGTGGACGAGGAAGAAGCCAAAAAGATTGCTTCCCAACCTAATGAACCCCATAATCACGATTTTGAAGAGTTGTTAATTGGAATAGAAGGTGAATTGGAGCATTTTATTGATTTTAATATCACTACCACACAATCGCCCTTCGTGAGTTTTATCACCAAAGGGAAAACACACCGATTGATTCCAAAAATCCGAAATGGCAAGTGCAATTTTTGGGCTATCCGTTTCAAAAGTGAGTTTATCCCGGAAACCACTTTTCAGCTTTATTCACTCTATCACGCACAGGCCAATTTACAATTTGAAAATGGATACTGTTTTCAGAGATTCGTTTTACTTTGCGAAATGATGTATGCCGAAACACAACAAACAGACCCAAACCTTTCCATAATAAGACAACTATTAAGCGTTTTGTTCTCGATGATAGAAGCAGAAAGAAAAAAGTTGGAACCACAGGATGGGTCTTTGCAAAAAACGCAGCATATTTCATTCGGAAACTTTCTCTCTATTCTTGAAGAGAATTACCGAAGACCTGTAAGCGTTGAGTTTTATGCGGAAAAACTTTTTATGTCCTCAAGGAACCTCAATATTATCTGTCAGAATATTTTAGAACAAAGCGTGTCGGAAATTATTGAAACCCGCAAATTGATTGAAGCTAAAAATCTATTGATTTCCACCGAAAAAACCATTTCTGAAATAGCTTATGAACTGGGCTACAACGAAAATTCATATTTCTCAAATGTCTTCAAAAAAAAGTCGGGGCAATCGCCCACCGAGTTCCGGGAAGAAATGAAAAATAGGTTGATTTCCTAAAACTACATATCCCTTACCGAAAAGTGTAATTCGTTTTATAAGTAGTGCCTTTATCTTTGTAATCAAATAATAGTAACAATTTAATTTTATACGATTATGAAAAAAACACTGATTTTACTAGCAATTGCATTTTTGGGTTTCAACTCATACGCACAAACTTCATGGAAGGTTGACCCTTACCATTCGTCCTTAAATTTCAATATTTCACATTCCGGCATTAGTATCGTGAATGGGAAATTTACGGAATATACCGGCGTACTAACTACAAATGGAGAAGCATTGAAAGATGCAAACGTTGATTTTACCGTTGATGTAAAAAGCATCGATACCAATGTTAAGGATAGGGACAACCATTTGAGAAGTACCGATTTTTTTGAAGTCGAAAAATATCCTAAAATGACTTTTAAGAGCAGCAAAATTTTAGCTACAGGAAAACCTGACCAATACCTATTATATGGAAAATTGACTATAAAAGATGTGACAAAAGACGTAATATTTGATGTCAATTATGGTGGCTCAGTTAAGAGTGATAAAGGAGAAAAATTAGGA
>DATJBW010000010.1:0-27091 GCA_035515135.1 Flavobacterium sp. | reverse complement strand
GCGTCGGGGCTCACCTCTTCCCATTCCGAACAGAGAAGTTAAGTCCGATTGCGCAGATGGTACTGCAATTGTGGGAGAGTATGTAATCGCCTTTTTTTAGAAAACCCCCTATCATGAAAATGATAGGGGGTTTTTGTTTTTGCTCAAAACTCACTTCTATTGTCTTTTTCTAGCATATCTATCATTGATAAACTGCATTAAAGTACACAAAGCTGACTGTTTTCAGTTTACAGCTGTTGTATAGTACTGCTTTTTAAAAACTAATTGATAAGTTTTATCTTTATCACACTTGCTAATAGCAGTTTTGGTGTTTTTTCATTATTTTTGGGTATACTAACCTCTAATATATTAGTCTTTGAACGAGAGAATAATTGAACTCACAGATATAGCCCCAGTTGAATTTTGGGGTATGCAAGAAGCAAACTTAGAAACGCTAAAAAAACTGTATCCTAAGCTGAAGATAATCGCTAGAGGAAATGTTGTAAAGGTTTTTGGAGAGAGCGAAATTCTTGACGAATTTGAAAAGCAACTCACAAGATTAGTTGCTTATTTTATTAAATATAACCACATTGATGACAATGTGATTGAGCGCATCGTACAAAGTAGCGAACAAGACGAAAAGAAACATCAAAAGAGAGATGAGACTATTGTACACGGTGTGGGAGGGAAACTAAT
The DNA here is from genome assembly GCA_035515135.1 of Flavobacterium sp. Lineage (GTDB taxonomy): Bacteria > Bacteroidota > Bacteroidia > Flavobacteriales > Flavobacteriaceae > Flavobacterium. The sequence goes on along the minus strand of DATJBW010000010.1, from coordinate 26,416 downwards.
TAAGCCCCTTACACCTAACCAACGTTTACTAATAGAGAAGATTGAAACAAACGATATGGTCTTTGCTATTGGTCCTGCCGGTACCGGAAAGACCTATACAGGAGTTGCAATGGCTGTTAAGGCACTAAAAGACAAGCAAGTAAAACGAATTATACTTACACGTCCTGCTGTTGAAGCTGGTGAAAACCTCGGGTTCTTGCCTGGTGATATGAAAGAAAAGCTAGACCCATATATGCAACCCCTCTATGATGCATTGCGCGATATGGTTGCCCATGAAAAGCTAGCAGATTATATCGAAAGAGGTACTATACAAATAGCTCCCCTTGCTTTTATGCGAGGACGCACACTAGACAATGCCTTTGTTATTCTTGATGAAGCACAAAACACTACGCATTCTCAGATGAAAATGTTTTTGACCCGTATGGGCAAAAACGCAAAGTTTATGATAACTGGAGATCCAGGTCAAGTAGATTTGCCCAGAAAAAGTGTTTCAGGACTTAAAGAAGCACTGAATATTCTAAAGGATGTTGACGGAATTGGTATTGTTTACCTCGATGATAAAGATGTAGTACGCCATCGACTTGTCAAGAAAATTATTGCAGCTTATAAGACCATTGAAAATCAGGATTAGAACCTGATTTTCAATGTGTCTGTAACTATAGTGTCCTGTTTTAAATATTCTAAAACCCACTCATTGGGAGTTTTAGATTTGTATAAAGCTCCGTTTATTTCTTTGTTCGAGATAATAAATTGGTCTGCTTTTGAGGTTTTAAAAAGTTTATATACTTCGTTTTGCTCAGAGTCTAAGAGCAAAAAGCCTTGTCCTGTTTTTTGAGCGTATAAAAATGTTGGGTCTGAAGTATCCTCAACAATTTCAGCATTAATTTTCTTAGCAATTTTGGCAGGAATATGCAACAGATCAAAAGCCTCTCTAATAGCGTAGTTATAAGCAACACGGTGTTCTTTTTCTTTGCTGGTCCCGAAGCTCTCTGCAATAATTTCTTTGTTGCAATCTGTAAGTGTAATCTTAAGCTTAGTGTTTAGAAATGCATTCTCTTTAGTAATATCCATATATAAAATGTCACACGGATCAGCTATATTGAATTCTAAAGGCTTTATCTCTGAATCAAAATAGGCAATTACATTCTTTTTATGGGTCAAAAACTTAGCTAATTCGTTTAAGTTATACTGATTGGGCTCATTTAAGAAGCTCATATTACCAGGAACAATAACATACTCGTATTTGCCTTGCGCTTCAACACTCAACATACTTGAGATAAAAAAAGTAAAAAATAACAGGTACTTGTTCATACTGAGATTATTTGATATACAGTTTTTTGATGCGTTCTATAGGCCCCGAACATTTCTTATGGTGGCACTCAATACAAGAATCAACCATTTTATTGAAGCTAGTCTTTGAGTTTTTAGTATCAGTATATACCAGCTCTTGGGCTTCTAAAAACAACTTGGCATGCGCTGTGAAGAAGTCATCTAAGTCAGACGGATCAGTAAATTTAGCCGAATATATCTTTAAGTAATCTTTTGGTAAACTACCGAATTCTGTTTCGCCTTGCTCAATTTTTTCTTTGATGCGTTTGTTGTCTGCATACATACGCTCCATTAGCGCTGCCATTTCAGACACATCATACATCTTGAAAGCAGATTTTTCTGGTGTAGTTACAGTTGTCTCATCCGTGGTGGACTCAACTTGTTTAGCATCTTGACATCCTATAAATACGACGAACCCAAAGATATAAAGAATTAGTTTCTTCATTATTCTACTACTTGTTCTATTGCAATTTCTTCTGCTTTGTTCTGAATCAATACACCGTCGGCTTGAATAGCATAAGTGATTTTTGGTTCAGTAATCGCATCGATTTCTTCTTGTGATTTTTCTGCGTCTTTAGCAAAGTGTTTTAGTTCGTCAACAGTGATTACACTGAGATAAGCGCGGCCTTCAACAATAGTAGGTTGGTCTTGTGCATCCATCGGAACAAAGAATTCATAATCTGTAAAACGGATAAAAGCATCTTTATCTCCGTCTAAATCCATACTCATCCAGCATCCTTTTTTCTGGCATACCTCAATGATAGTTGATTTGAATTTGACCGCAAGAGTATCGCCTTGTTTCATGTTATGAAACTTCTCAGTCATTTCAGCTTGACTGATAGCATTCTCTGGAGTTATTTCTGCTCCAAAGCTAGTATAGGTAACTTCAATTTCAGTCTCAGTAGTTTGTTTTTCGGTTTTTTTGCAATTCATCATAAATAGAGCCATTGCAACAAGTAGTAGTGTCTTTTTCATCGTTTTAGTAAATTAAGACACAAATATATAAAAAGCTTTTATCGTTATTAAACAAAACCTCTGCTAACTTTGTCTTTATTGTTCAAAGTCCTAGATGTAAAAACTTAGTGACTGGTTTTTGGGGGGTGTTTTGTGTTTTAAATAGGCTAAATTTGCATTCTTAGTTATTCAGAAATAAAAAGATGTTTTATACTTTAGAGATGTTAGGAACTATTGCTTTTGCTTTTTCAGGAGCGCTAGCAGGTTTTAACAAACGAATGGATATTTTCGGGATATTTGTGGTGGCATTTGTGACGGCAATGGGCGGCGGAATGCTTAGAGATGTGCTTATCGGGAATACACCGGTGGTCTGGATGCGTGACTTGACTTACCTAGTGGTAGTGACTTTCGGTACTATAGTGGCACTTGTCTTCAGAAAGAAATTAATCTACCTCAGGTTATCGCTCTTTTTATTTGATGCTATAGGACTCGGTATTTTTACCATTATCGGCATTGAAACAGGTATATCAGCAGGGTTGCACCCTATTATTTGTATTACCTTAGGTACCATGACCGCTTGTTTTGGTGGCGTAGTGCGCGATATTTTGTGTAATGACATTCCGGTTATTTTCAGGAAAGAAATCTATGCTACGATTTGCATTGTCGGAGGAATAATTTTCTTCATCCTCAAACAAACCAGTCTTTCGGATAGTCTGATATATTTGACTACCTCGCTTCTTATCATTCTTTTGAGACTCATTGTCGTAAAATACAAGTGGAGTTTGCCTAGAGTCAACTAATAACTACTTTCTAAGATTCTATATTCATAACTAATTCTAAAAAAACTGTAACATCTAGTCTTGCGTTTCGTCTTATAAAGTATAATCAAATACACTTTGCTGTGAAAACGATACTTACATTAGAACACCTCTCAAAGAATTACGGCCAACTGCAGGCGGTAAATCAAGTTTCATTTGACATACAAAAAGGCAATGTTTACGGTATATTAGGACCTAACGGAAGCGGAAAATCAACTACGCTGGGCATCGTATTAAACGTAGTCAATAAATCTGGTGGAAGCTATAGCTGGTTTGAAGGTACAATTGATACCAATACCGCTTTAGAAAAAGTAGGCGCTATTATTGAAAGACCGAATTTCTACCCCTATATGACGGCTTATGAAAACCTGAAGCTGGTCTGCAAAATTAAGAAAGTGCCTTGTGCTAGGATTGACGAAAAGCTAGAACTCGTAGGACTACTAGATAGAAAGCACGGCAAATTCCGCACTTTTTCTTTGGGGATGAAACAGCGTTTGGCAATTGCCTCTGCACTGCTCAACGATCCAGAAATATTGATTCTCGACGAGCCTACCAATGGCTTAGACCCGCAGGGAATTCGTCAGATAAGAGATATTATCGTGCAAATTGCAGAACAAGGCACCACTATTTTATTGGCCTCCCATTTATTAGACGAAGTAGAAAAAGTATGCTCTCATGTGGTGGTACTCAAAAAAGGAAAGATGATTTATTGTGGTTCAGTAAGTGGTATGACAGCTAACGAAGGTTTCTTTGAGCTCAATTCTGATGACAACCCAAAACTGCAAAACCTCTTAGTCTCGCATCCCTCTGTAAAGAATATAGAGCTGAAAGACGATAAGTTAATGGTTTATCTCAAAGCAGCTTTTGAGGCGAAAGCACTTAACCAATTGGCTTTTGAGAATCAGATTACCCTGACGCATCTCAGCAAGCGCAAACACAGCCTCGAAGAGCAATTCCTTCAAATTACAGAGCAATAAACTTCTTATACCACAACCTTTCAACCTTTAGAAAATGAAACGATTACTAGCTATAGAACTTCAAAAACTCTGGAGAAATAGAGCCTCAAAAGTGCTTATTATTTCATACTTTATATTGCTCTCACTCATTGCCGGAATTGCAGCTATTAAGTTTAATATCGGAGGGATTGACTACAGAATTGCTGACCAAGGCATCTTCAACTTCCCGTTTATATGGCATTTTAATACCTATGTCGCCTCAGTTTTAAAACTGTTTTTAGCTGTTATTATCGTATCGATGATGGCAAACGAATATACTTACGGAACCCTCAAACAAAACCTGATTGACGGTTTGAGCAAAAGGGAGTTTATACTGTCTAAATTCTTGACAGTAGTGTTATTCTCTTTGGTTTCAGTGGTTTTTATATTCCTGCTGTCGCTTATCCTAGGGCTTAGTTTTTCATCCTATACCGATGTGTCTATCATCTTTACTGAGGTTGATTACTTGTTTGCTTATTTCGTCAAGCTCCTCGGATTTTTCTCTTTCTGTTTGTTTTTAGGCGTATTAGTCAAGCGTTCAGCCTTTGCCCTTGGCTTTCTAGTACTCTGGTTTTTTATAGAAAAGATTTTATATGTCATTTTAGAATTCGGAATGAATTTAGGCAGTTTTGCCGATCAAATATCCCGATTTTTTCCGTTAGAGTCCATGAGTATGTTGATACTTAACCCAACCCGAAGAATGGCATTGGTAAAAATGATGGAGCAGCAAGCGGGGATGACTAACGTTAATGTTTATTCGGTCGATTACCTGCAAGTTGTGATTGTATTGGCATGGACTGCGCTATTTATTGTGCTGTCGTATAAACTGCTGAAGAAAAGAGATTTATAGGCGTATAAGTTCTATTTGCATAAACTTCCTTTTGATGTATCAGTACAGCTTATTTTCGGAATGGCTTTTGAGGTGAGAATGCGTATATTTACATAAAACCCTAGGCTATGTTACTTTTGAAAAAGGCTTTATTTCCTATTTTTATTCTGCTCGCTTTTCTTTTTGGAAACGCACAAGATAACGCCCAATTATACCGCGACGGATTCAGGCCAGCTGCCAATAACTACAGTGATTATCTTCCTTTTTTGAAAGGTAAAAATGTAGGGGTTTTGACCAATCAATCGGGGAGGGTTGTCGTTGAAGAAATTGTCTTAGGCAAGAATGGCGCTAAAGATAAAGTGCAATTCTCAGAAGAACACTTAGTTGATTTTCTTATTAAGCACAAGGTCAATCTCAAGAAGATATACGCACCTGAACACGGCTTTAGAGGTACTGCAGATGCTGGAGAATTAGTCAAAGACGGCAAAGACACTACTACTGGTCTACCGATTATCTCACTCTACGGAAACAATAAAAAACCAACCAAAGAACAATTAGCGGGCATTGATGTCATGGTTTTTGACCTTCAGGATGTGGGTGCGCGTTTTTACACCTATATTTCTTCGCTTCATTATTTAATGGAAGCCTGTGCTGAGCAGCACATTCCGCTTATCGTACTCGACAGGCCCAACCCCAACGGCACTATCATTGACGGGCCTATTCTTGAAATGAAAAACCAGAGTTTTGTGGGCATGCACCCCATTCCGGTACTGCACGGCATGACCATTGGTGAATATGCTATGATGATCAATGGCGAAGACTGGCTCAAAGACGGATTGCAATGCGAATTGATAGTCATTGAATCTAGAGACTACAAACACGATCTGAAGTATAGCCTGCCTATTGCACCGTCGCCCAATTTGCCCAATGACAAATCGATTAACCTCTATGCGAGTCTTTGTTTCTTTGAAGGCACCCATGTGAGTGTAGGTAGAGGAACAGACAAACAATTTCAAGTCTTTGGCTCGCCTTTTCTAAAAAACATGGATTTTGAGTTTACGCCTACACCTAACTTAGGAGCAAAAACTCCGATGCACAACGGCAAGAAATGTTTTGGTAGAGATTTGTCAAGAGTCAAAGACGTGGATAGATTAGAACTGAAATGGCTTATCGAAGCCTATCAAAATACGCCTGATAAAACCAAGTTCTTCAATAACTTCTTTATTAAACTTGCGGGTACCCAAGAACTCCAAAACCAAATTGAAGCCGGGTTGACTGAGAATCAAATCAGAAAAACCTGGGAAGCAGGCTTAGAGAATTTTAAGAAAACCCGAGCAAAATACTTGATTTACAAATAAGATTAGTTGGTTTTAACAAAATCTAAATCCTGAAAGTCATAACTGAAATCTGTGAGTGGCGATATCGGTTGCATCTTAAGTCCTAAGACTCTAGCATCTTTAATTTCTAAGAACACAAAAGCATCTGCGTGCAAATAGGCATTGTCCCACTTTACTGCATAGGTATTGTCTTTGTAATAGAACATATCTCCGCTGAGTTGTGGCGAACGCTTTGACTCAAAACGCAATTTTTTTTGGTTCATTTTAATAGTCACTTCTCCAAACCAATTGTCTTTATAAGTCCCTATAAGTGGTTTTGTATCGGGTAGTGATTTCTTTTTGTGATTAGCTACTCTAGTCCAAACTTCATCTGTGATTTTGTCTGCACCGTCTTTTCTTTTGGATATAAGCTCATGGTATTCTTCTACCCAGTCCTTTTCAGGCAATCCTAAGTAGTGGTCTTTAATAGTATTTGTAATCGATAAAAAGGCTGCGCCTGATTGTTGATTCGTAAGTACGATAATTCCTAAATCTAACTGCGGAAACATAGTCACCTGAGTTACAATTCCCTCTAGTCCTCCGGTGTGCGAAACCTCTAACTTTCCAGCGATATCCTGAAGAGCAAAGCCCAAACCATAGGCTTTAAATAGTGAGTTGTAAGGAGGTTTAGTATACACATGCATCAAGGTCTGTGGCGTAATTAAGGCTTTGATTTGTTTTTCAGACAAGAGTTGCTCTCCTTTATGTGACTTGCCGTTATTCAGATGCATCAGCACCCATTTTGACATGTCATCCACGTTAGAATAAATTCCGGCTGCCGCATCAAAAATCGGGTTGGCATACCTGTCAATAACCGATAATTTACCCTCAATAGGCACATGTGGGTCAATTGCATTTGATTTGTCTTTGAGCAAATTCCAGTTCGGTGCGGAGTGAGTCATCTCAAGCGGCGACAAGATTCTAGTCTGTATGAAATCTGTCCAAGACATACCTGAAACCCTTTCGATAACTACGCCCGCGATGATATACAACAAATTGTCGTAGTCATACTGCGAACGAAAATCAGAAACAGGCTTTAAATATTGAATGTTGTCAATGATATCAGTGGTGGTGAAATCGTGCCCGTCAGGCCAGACCATCAAATCTCCTGCACCCAAGCCTAGACCACTTCTGTGTGTAACCAAATCGCGAATCGTAAACTCGTGGGTCACATAATCGTTATACATTTTAAACTCCGGAATGTATTGCAATACTTTGTCATCCCATTTGATTTTCTTTTGGTCTACAAGCATTCCTAAAGCCGTTGTAGTAAAGGCTTTTGAGTTAGAAGCAATGCCAAAGTTGGTTTTAGAATTTACTTTTTCACTCGTGTGAATGCTGCTTATTCCGTAACCTTTGGCCAAAACAACTTCTCCGTTATGTACGATTCCCACAGCAACTCCCGGGACATTAAAGGTTTCTAGCACCTGTTCTACAAGCTTATCTACTTTTGGTTCAGCGATTTCTTGTGCAGAAATCCCGATGACACTCAGGGTGAATAATACAGCGAAGAAGTTGTTTTTCATAGCAAAAGCGTTCTAATTTATTCTTTGATAAGTTCCATTTTCTCTGCAAAATAAGCAGCGAAATCTTTTATGGTATCTGCCATTTTATCATCGCCCGTGGCTCTGTGAAAGGTATCTGCGAGGGCAACGAAGTTCTGGTGGAAAAATATTTTCATCTCATCTACAGGCATATCTTTGGTCCAAAGGTCCATTCTCAGGCTTTCTTTGGCCTTACTATCCCATACGGCAAGCATAATTGACTTGCTCTCTTCGTTTTCTATTCCGCCGTCTTTAGCGCTCCAACGGATGTTTTCAGGAATTTTGTTTTGGTCGAGTTCTATACTGAATAGGATTTCTGATGTTTCTTTGCTCATGGTGGTATTATCTGTTAGGTTTATATTTTGATTGTTTGAATATTTCGTCTGCACTTTTTCTCAAGAGTTCGTCGATGGTGACTTGAGGATTGTTTTTGGCATAAGCCCTCACGATTTGCCAGCCCATCCAGCTTCCCATTTTCCCGGGACTTTCATTGTCGATGTCCAAATAGAATTTTGAGAACGGAGCGATGTTTACAAATCGAGTGACTAGACTTGGGTCAGTGCTATACAATGCATTTTCATCTATAAAATAGCGCCATACATTTTCTTCGTTTTCCTTTGCCCAAGCGAGTTTTTCTGCTGTATAATTGATTTTGTCCTCATCTGAGAATGCAGGGATAAGCAAATCTTTGAGGTATAATATTTTTCCTTCGTATACGATTCTAGACAAGAATTCACCATTATTAGGATACGGAATTCGCTTTTCAGCGAATGATTTTACTAAGTCAGGCATTATCTGGCTAGGCTCTAACTCTTCGCGCAAGTAGGCATCTCTCTCATAAAAATGATGGTCTTTACCTAAGTATAAATCGAGTGAGATGATAGCGATAGAATCTGTAAAGAAGACTTTGCTGTTGTAATCTACTTCTGCAACTACGGTGTTGACCTTGGGGATGCGCTGTTTTGGGAAATAATATTTGATGTGCTGAAACAATGATGTCAGCTCTTTTTTTAGCTGGTCAGTATCGGGGAATTGCTTGTGAATCTCGCGATAAATCTCTCTGTATATGGTGTCGTTTTTCTGTTCAAGCCAAATAGAATCTGGTACATAAGCAGGGAATAGATGTGGGTATTTCTCTTTTAAGTCGCTGAGTCTGGCGTCAGAAGTTTCGAAAAACTCTTTGTCAAAACGCTCTATAGTCACGTCAACTTCAATGGCATCAATTGTCTTTTCGATATCGTCTTTGCTGCTACAAGATGCCAGCAAAAAAACCATAAGTGTAGATAAAACGAGCTTTTTCATCTTTTCATTTTTAGTTTAAAAATAAAGGGAATAGTTGCTGTGCCTAGCCAGTGACTAAAGCAGCATGCAATTCACAAAGTTAGGGGTATTTTGAAAAACAATAAAATTTAAATCTATAAGAAACAGCCTTATGAAGTATATATTCAGCTTTTATGGTGCACTACTACACTTCAGAAAGTTATAGCTCTTATTTTTGGTAGCTGATTATAGCTAACACTTTTACTAAAAACTAAGCTTTAATCCTTTATAAAAGTTTTTTTTTGCCTAAGTTAGCCAAACAAAATCAGGCGAATTGACTGAGGTCAACTCCCTGTAGAGATATTTTATTTTTAGCTATGATGACTACCAAACCACAGATTCAAAAAGTAAATGATTATATAGTAGATTGGCTGCAGCGCTATGCCCAGCAATCGGGCGTAAAGGGCTTTGTAGTTGGTGTTTCAGGCGGAATAGACTCTGCTGTCGTGTCGTATTTATGTGCGCAGACCGGTTTGGAAACGCTTTGTGTAGAAATGCCTATTCATCAAGCAGCTTCTCAAGTCAGTAGAGGCAAAGCGCATATTGCGTTATTGCAGTCTAAATTCGCCAATGTCTCTCAAGCTGAAGTCGATTTAACCACTACTTTTGAAGGATTAAAACAAAGTCTTCCAGAGGTAAATGACCAAAGCAAACTGAACCTCGCCTTGGCCAATACGCGCGCTAGGCTCAGAATGACAGCACTTTATTATTACGCTGGCATTCATTCGCTTTTGGTAGCGGGGACAGGCAATAAGATTGAAGATTTTGGCATTGGGTTTTTTACAAAATACGGCGATGGCGGTGTCGATATCAGTCCAATTGCAGATCTGATGAAGTCAGAGGTGTATGCGCTTGCAGACTACCTCGGCGTAGCAGATGCAATACGTCAAGCGCCACCCACTGATGGGCTCTTTGGCGATGAACGCTCAGACGAAGACCAAATCGGAGCCAACTATGACGAGCTTGAACATGCCATGCTAGCTGCAGAGCAAGGCAAGACAGTCGATGACTTTGAAGGTAGAGCAAAAGAGGTTATGAAGATCTATACTAGGCTCAACCGCATCAATCAGCACAAAATAAACCCAATTCCGACTTGTGTGATTCCAAAAGATTTATAATGATTGTCTTAGCTGTCTACTAGTGTCTTAGTCAGGCTAAATGAATCTTTATACCTACAAAAAAAACGCCCTCTTACATAAAAGGGCGGTTTATATAATATAGAATTAAGAACCAGACTAAGAAGCTGTTTCTAATTTCAATAGATTTTTGTTGACGGCTTGTTCAGCATACTTTCTGTCTACGTTCAGGGTTTTTATGTCTGAGCCGGGCAATTCATACATGGCATCCGTAAGTATTGCCTCACAAAGCGAGCGCAATCCTCTAGCGCCGAGTTTGTACTCCAATGCTTTTTCTACGATAAAATCAAGTGCTTCTTCTTCAATACTAAACTCGATTTCGTCAATAAGAAATAGTTTTTTGTATTGTTTGATAAGCGCGTTCTTCGGTTCAGTCAAGATGGAGCGCAGTGTATCTTTGTCCAGCGGATTCAAATAGGTAAGTACCGGAAGCCTCCCGATAATCTCAGGAATAAGTCCAAAATCTTTTAAGTCTTTAGGGATGATGTACTGTAGGATATTGGTGCCATCAATTTGTTGTTGGCCTCCTTTTTTGTAACCCATGGCTTGATAATTCAAGCGTTTGCTAATCACGCGTTCGATACCGTCAAAGGCACCTCCTGCAATAAACAAGATGTTTTCAGTATTTACTTCTACGAATTTCTGATCAGGGTGCTTGCGTCCTCCTTTTGGCGGAACGTTTACCACTGTGCCTTCAAGAAGTTTTAAAAGTGCTTGTTGCACCCCTTCACCCGATACGTCTCTAGTGATGGATGGGTTGTCGCTCTTGCGGGCAATTTTGTCAATTTCGTCAATAAACACGATACCTCTTTCTGCTTTCTCTACGTCATAATCAGCTGCTTGAAGCAAACGAGAGAGGATGCTTTCTACGTCTTCACCTACATAACCTGCTTCTGTAAGCACTGTTGCATCGACAATAGCGATAGGCACGTCAAGCATTCTGGCTACGGTTTTGGCAATAAGCGTTTTTCCTGTTCCGGTTTGTCCGGTCATGATGATGTTGCTCTTTTCAATCTCTACATGGTCGTCGTCAATATCTTGACCCAGACGTTTGTAGTGGTTGTACACCGCCACTGAAAGCACTTTTTTTGTCTGATCTTGCCCGATAACATATTGGTCTAAGAATGCTCTGATTTCTTGTGGTTTTTTTAGAATCAAATCAGCGTTAGACTTTGTGCTGAAGCCTCCTTTATCGAGTTCTTCCATCACAATTCCGTAAGCTTGCTCAATACAGCTATCACAGATATGGGCATCTCTACCGGCTATTAGGATTTCAGTATTTGATTTTTTCTTACCACAAAACGAACATTCTAAATCGTTCTTTGCCATTTGTTAGGTGTTAATTATCTTGTTAAAACTTCATCAATCATTCCGTAGGCTTTTGCCTCACCAGAAGTCATCCAATAATCTCTATCACTGTCTTTGTTGACTTTTTCGAAATCTTGTTTAGAGTGTTTTGCAATAATGTTATATAATTCGTCTTTTAGCTTTAAGATCTCACGTGCTGTAATCTCGATGTCAGAAGCTTGTCCTGAGGCACCACCTAGGGGTTGGTGAATCATCACGCGTGAGTGCGGAAGGGCTGCGCGTTTTCCGTCAGCTCCAGCACACAGCAGCACAGCTCCCATAGAAGCCGCCATCCCTGTACAGATAGTAGCTACGTCTGGCTTGATGTATTGCATAGTGTCATAAATTCCCAAACCTGCATATACGCCTCCACCAGGAGAGTTGATATAGATTTGAATGTCTTTTGAGGCATCTGTGCTTTCTAAGAACAGCAACTGTGCTTGTACGATATTGGCAATTTGGTCATCAATACCCGTACCTAAAAAGATAACTCTATCCATCATCAACCTTGAGAATACGTCCATCTGAGAAACATTCAGCTGGCGTTCTTCGAGGATGTATGGGGTCATGCTCACTGGGGGTGTAGCTCTGCTTATGATTTTGTCATAATACATGCTGCTTATTTTGTGGTGCTTCGTAGCGTATTTCTGAAATTCTTTGCCGTAATTCATAATGGGTGTTTTAAAAGTAAATAAAAAGAGTATCAAATTTAAGAAATTTGATACTCAATATATATTAAATATATGCAAATTATTCTCCGTAAGAGATTTTCGTGAATTCAGCATGCGTAACCTCTTTGGTTTTTGCTCCTGATTTCTCTGCGAATAGGTTCAGCATTTTCTGGCTGATGATTTGCTCTGAAAGTCGTTTTACTTCTTCTTGGTTAGACAGTACACGTGCTGCAATGCCTTCTACTTCTGATTCTGACGGATCGATTTGTCCGAACTGAGCCATTTGTTTTTTGATAAGGTCTCCAGCAAATGCTTTCAACTCTTCAAAAGTAACTTGCAGGTTGTTGTCTGTGATTATTTTGCCTTCGATAAGTTGGTAACGCAAACCTTTTTCAGATTTAGCGTATTCTTCTTCTGCTTCTTCCGGAATCATAGGGTTTTCGCTTGCTTGCAACAACCATCTTTTAAGGAAGTCAGCAGGAAGATCAAACTTGGTGTTTTCTAAAAGGTGGTCTGTGACGTTGTTCAAGAACATTTGGTCAGCTTGAGAAGCAAATTGTACTTCTGCATCTTCTTTGATTCTCTCTCTAAGCTCTGCCTCAGAAGCTACTTTTCCCTCTCCGAATAGTTTGTCTAATAGCTCTTGGTTGACCTCGGCTAGCTCGTATCCGTTTACTTCAGCGATGGTGAAGTCAACATCTACTTCTAATCCGTGTACATTGTCGTGAGCAACGCCTAAGTATTTCATAAGGTCGTGGTCATCGGCAAACAATCCTTTGGTAGAAACACTTACTACATCACCAACCTTTTTACCGATGAATTTCTTAGCAGTAGTTTTGGTTTTGAATATAGACGTATTTATTGTTGCTTCTTGGTTGATTCCCTCAGCTTCGTTAGTGAACGTTCCTCTTAGTTCGTCTCCTTCTTCTGATTTTTCTTTAGAGAAAAGTTTTCCGAATTGCTTTTGGATGCGCTCTACTTGCTCATCGATAAGGCTATCGTCAGCAGTGATTTTATAGCGCACTACTTTTGGCGTTTTAAGGTCAACTGTAAACTCAGGTACCAGACCTAGTTCAAAGTCAAAAGAAAGTGTTTCAGCATCCCAGTCAAAATCCTCGTTCATAACCGGTAGCGGATTGCCTAAAATATCTAGTTTCTCTTCAGTCAAGTAGTTGTTTAACGACTGCTGTAAGATTTTGTTTACTTCATCTAGAAGCACTGATTTTCCGTATTGTTTTTGCACGAGGCTCATCGGGATTTGTCCTTTGCGGAATCCTGGGATGCTCGCGTTTTTGCGGTAATCATTAAGTGCTTTTGCTACTTTCTCAGCATAGTCCTCTTTTTCGATATTAATAGTAACTATGGCATTTAAAGCGTCTGATTGCTGTTTTGTGATGTTCATTGGTATAAAATATCTCGTTAATTTTGGGTTGCAAAAATAGTGATTATTTGTTATTTAGACAACTTTTAAGGATTTGATTAACTTTAATGCAGTTGAAAGTTAGCAGTTGAAAACAGAAAGTTACTTGTCTGTGAGCGTGAGCCTTCTGTATGCAGTATACAATCTAGCCTATTTAGAACATAGATATTTTTCAGTAGACAATTATACCTCAATACAGTATGCGCCAAAAGCCCTTGCTATTCCCGTCAGTATTTACTTTAAACTGATTATAAATAACAGAATGTGCTTGATAATGTATCAATAAGTCTTAATTTTGCTTATCATTTCCAAAAAATAATATTTAGATATATGGCAAAATCTGCACTTTTAAAGTCATCCTTAGCAAAAAAATACTGGATGGCTCTTACGGGATTGTTTCTGTGTGTGTTCTTAATTGGTCACTTAGTAGGAAACCTTCAGCTTATTTTTGGTACTTCATTGCAGTTTAACGAGTATGCTTTGTTTATGACGAGCAACCCTGCAGTAAAGCTCCTTTCGTACCTTACGTACATCTCCATTCTTTTTCACGCAATTGACGGAATTGTGCTGACTGTTCAGAACAGAAAAGCCAGGCCAGTGAAATATGTAAAAGAAAACCCGAGTGCTAACAGCAAATGGGCTTCTAGAAATATGGCGGTTTTAGGTACACTGATTTTAGTGTTCATCGCTGCACACATGGTGCACTTTTGGGCAAAGATGCACTTCGCAGAGATGCCGTTGCAAAAAGCAGCTGTTGAGACTGAGATGGGTGTTCAAGAATTGTACTACACCACAAACGGAAACTTCATTCCGGTGATGCAAGTAGAACAAGGGAGCTACACTATCAAAAACGGCACTGAGTTTTATGACACGGTTGCTGACTTAAAAGTAGCAGAGGGTTATAAAGACCTTTACAAAATTACCAAAGACTTCTTTCAAGACCCAGATTCGGGAATGTGGTTTATGTTATTCTACGTATTCTCGATGATCGTATTGGCCTTCCATTTAAGCCACGGTTTTGCAAGTGCGTTCCAATCATTAGGAGTAAATCACCCTAAATACAACAAGCTTATCAAAGGAGCAGGATTTGCTTTCTCAACTTTGATTCCTTTGTTGTTTGCGATTATTCCAATTTACATTCATTTCTTTTTAAAATAGATTTCAGCTATGACATTAGATAATAAAATACCAAAAGGCGATATAGCCACAAAGTGGACTGATTATAAGAGTCATATCAACTTAGTTAACCCTGCTAACAAGCGTAGGATTGACGTAATAGTCGTAGGTACCGGTCTAGCCGGAGGTTCGGCTGCTGCCACTCTTGCTGAGCTCGGGTATAACGTAAAAGCATTTTGTTTTCAGGATTCGCCAAGACGCGCGCACTCTATTGCGGCACAAGGGGGAATCAACGCGGCGAAGAACTATCCTGGTGACGGAGATTCAATCCACAGGTTGTTTTATGACACTGTAAAAGGAGGAGATTACCGCTCAAGAGAAGCTAACGTTTACCGTCTAGCAGAAGTTTCAGCAAACATTATTGACCAATGTGTGGCGCAGGGAGTTCCGTTAGCGCGTGAATACGGAGGTCTTTTAGATAACCGTTCGTTTGGGGGTGCGCAAGTATCGCGTACGTTTTATGCCAAAGGACAAACAGGACAACAACTACTCTTAGGTGCTTATTCGGCTATGAACCGCCAGATAGGTAGAGGAAAGATAAAAATGTATAACCGTCACGAGATGCTAGAGTTAGTAATCGTTGACGGAAAAGCAAGAGGAATCATCGCCCGTAACTTAGTTACCGGTGAAATCGAAAGACACTCAGCACACGCGGTGGTATTAGGAACAGGAGGATACGGAAATATCTTCTTTCTTTCTACCAATGCCATGGGGTCTAACGTAACGGCTGCTTGGAAAGCACACAAAAAAGGAGCTTTCTTTGCCAACCCTTGTTTTACACAAATTCACCCGACTTGTATTCCTGTTGCAGGAGACCACCAGTCAAAACTGACGTTGATGTCAGAGTCACTCAGAAACGACGGACGTATTTGGGTGCCTAAAAAGATGGAAGATGTAATGGCTATAAGAGAGGGAAGAAAGAAACCTATCGAGCTAGCTGAAGAAGATAGAGATTATTACTTAGAGAGACGTTATCCAGCTTTTGGGAACCTAGTTCCTAGAGACGTGGCTTCGCGTGCAGCCAAAGAGCGCTGTGATGCTGGTTATGGCGTAAACAAAACTGGAGAAGCCGTATATCTTGATTTCGCTACTGCAATCTTGCGTTACGGAAAAGAGCAAGCACGTATCAAACACCTTGACGAAAACGACACAAAACTTGTTCAGAAACTCGGTAAAGAAGTGATCGAAAGCAAATACGGAAACCTTTTCTTGATGTATGAGAAAATCGTTGACGATAACCCGTATGAAACACCAATGATGATTTATCCAGCAGTACACTATACGATGGGTGGTCTGTGGGTTGATTATAATCTGATGTCAACCATACCGGGTTGTTACGTAATTGGGGAAGCTAACTTCTCTGATCACGGAGCTAACCGCCTAGGAGCTTCGGCTTTAATGCAAGGTTTGGCTGATGGATACTTTGTATTGCCGTATACTATCGGAGATTATTTATCACACGATATCCAGACCGGAGCCATCTCAACTGATTCGCCAGAATTTGAAAAGGCAGAGAAGCACGTAAAAGAACAAATAGAGTTCTTTATGAACAATAATGGAAAATACTCGGTTGACCACTTCCACAAAAAGCTTGGGAAAGTAATGTGGAACAAAGTAGGTATGGCGCGTAATGCACAAGGACTTACGGAGGCGATGGATGAAATCAAAGCCATCAGAGAGGAATTCTATAAAGAAGTGCGCGTAACGGGTGTGGCTAACGGCTTTAACCAAGAGCTGGAAAAAGCCATGCGCGTGGCAGACTATCTAGAATTGGCAGAGTTGTTCGCTAAAGACGCCCTCTTAAGAGAAGAGAGCTGTGGTGGACACTTTAGAGAAGAGCACCAGACCGGAGAAGGAGAAGCACAGCGTGATGACGAGAACTTCGCTTACGTAGCTGCTTGGGAATATACAGGAAACCCAAGAGAGGCTGTCCTTCACAAAGAAGACTTGGTATTTGAAAATATCAAATTAGTTCAAAGAAGTTACAAATAATTTAGTCCGATAATCATTAGCCACAGCCGATTTATTTGACTCTCGGCTTTTGATTATAAGATATATAAAACTAAATATGATGAATCTAACATTAAAAATTTGGAGACAGAAAAACGCTCAAGATAAAGGGGGAATGGTTGATTATAAAGTCACTGATATTTCTCCGGATATGTCTTTTCTTGAAATGCTTGACGTTTTAAACGAAAGTCTCGTTAATAAAGGAGAAGATGCAGTTGCTTTTGACCACGACTGTCGTGAGGGTATCTGCGGAATGTGCTCGTTGTTTATCAACGGAGAAGCACACGGTCCAGACAGAGGAATCACTACCTGTCAGTTGCATATGCGTATGTTCAAAGACGGCGATACTATTTATATAGAACCTTTTAGAGCAGCGGCTTTCCCGGTAATCAAAGACTTGGTGGTTGACAGAAGCTCATTTGAGAGAATTCAACACGCCGGAGGATTTATCTCTGTAAACACTTCAGGAAATACTCAGGACGCCAATGCGATGCCTATTCCTAAAGCTGATGCCGATGCTTCGTTTGACGTAGCGGCTTGTATCGGTTGTGGTGCTTGTGTGGCTTCTTGTAAAAACTCATCAGCGATGCTGTATGTTTCGGCTAAAGTTTCTCAGTTTGCACTCTTGCCACAAGGTAAGGTGGAGGCTACAGAGCGCGTGCTGAATATGATTGGTCAGATGGATGACGAAGGTTTCGGAAACTGTACCAATACAGGAGCATGTGAGGTCGAGTGCCCTAAGGGAATCACCCTTGAGAGCATCGCTCGTATGAACAGAGAGTACTTAGGCGCTAGTTTGTCTAAATAATTGATAGACTAGTTGAGGATAATCAATAGTTGTGAAGTGAAAATATTCTTCCTATTGCCAGGTAAATGTGAAAAGAGTTCTCTGCACATACAACACTCCAACTGACCAGATTTGCGTCACTTCGAGTGAAATAAA
This sequence comes from Flavobacterium sp., assembly GCA_035515135.1. GTDB lineage: Bacteria > Bacteroidota > Bacteroidia > Flavobacteriales > Flavobacteriaceae > Flavobacterium. The sequence continues at coordinate 8,548 of DATJBW010000010.1, read as the reverse complement.
CTGAATGCAGTGAAGGTGATTTGGTGTCGAGAAGCAATCCATCACAGCTTTTGTTGATGTGTTAGCACTTATAATGCTCGACCTAGCATAATTATTGAAGTTTATAAAATTACTACCCTAGGGTTTTAATATACAAAAAGGACAGACCATGCGTTTGTCCTTTTTTTATGGGCCACAACTATTGCTGATTATTGTCTGCCACTCAGTTTTGGTTAAAACAATAATTACTACATTTGTAACCTTATTACATCTAAATGAAACGATATTTATCCCGCTTCTTTTTTCTGACGCTTATCCTGGGTGTTCTTCTCGGGTGTGAGAAAGACGACATCTGTTCTGGAGATACGCCCACCACACCAAAGTTGGTGATCAATTTCTATGAGTTTCTAAATCCGTCGGTGAGCAAGCAAGTGCTTAAGCTAGAGATTTACAGGCCAGAATCGCCTGATAGGATATTGGTTTTTGAGAATACAGACCAAATACTACTTCCGTTAGATACGGGTGATAGCCATAGCACATACGTGTTTAGGCTTACGTATCAGAATATAAATACGATACTCACCAATCAGGATGTTTTTGAGGTCAGCTATACCAAAGAAGATAGGTATATCTCAAGAGCTTGTGGTTATATGTCCAATTTCGTGTTAGACAATTCAGAACCATTAAACCCGAACCCTAAAATAACAGACCTCGCTGATGATTTATGGATAAAAGAATGCATCATCAGACAAGCAGTCATAACTAACGAAAATGAAACACATCTGGATATACTTTTTTAGTCTTTTTATCGTCGCCACTAGCTATGCACAAGAAGCGGAGAATGACACGATAGTTCCCACTAAAAAGCAACGCTACGGTCTTCGTGCGGGATTAGATTTGTTCAAACTCACCAAATCACTCACCGATGCTAACTACCAAGGTTTAGAGCTTGTGGGAGATTATCGCATTACCAAGAAAGTCTATTTTGCAGCTGAACTGGGCAACGAAAACAAAACTACAGATGAACCACAACTCAACTTCACCACTAAAGGTACCTACTTAAAAGTTGGTGTTGACTTTAATGCCTATGAAAACTGGCTGAATATGGAGAACCAAATCTATATTGGTTTTAGGTATGGCACGAGTTTGTTTTCGCAGAACCTGAACCACTATTCCGTTTATAACGATACCGGAGGTTTCTTGGGCGAGCATACGCTGGTGCAGGCCAACAAAGAATACAGCGGATTGTCAGCCCATTGGGCAGAGCTGGTGGGTGGAGTGAAAGCTGAGGTGTTCAAGAATTTATTTGTGGGCTTTAGCTTTAGAATCAATTACTTGGTTGCACAAAAGAAACCCGATGGCTTTGACAACTTATACATCCCTGGTTTCCACCGCACCTATGACGGAAATTGGGGCGTAGGCTTTAATTATACCATCTCTTATTTCATTCCGCTTTATAAAATATAACTGGCTTGGCTTGTTTTTTGTAACGCTTACGCGAATGTCACTCTTATAAATATATACCTATGAAAAAGTTCTTTAGCCTTACGGCCTTATTTGCCCTTCAATTTATTTTTGCTCAAGACGTCATCAGAGAGCTGGCTCCGTTTACAGAAGTCAAAGTATATGACCGCATCTCGGCAGAACTTATCAAATCTGATCAGAATAAAGTCGAAATTACAGGTGCGCGTAGCCAAGAAGTAGAAGTGCTTCAGAAGAAAGACGAACTCAAAATCAGAATGCCTTTCTCTAAACTACTCAAAGGAGAAGATATCTCGGTCAAAATTTATTATTCAGGTAAGCTCAACGAAATTGAAGCCTATGAAGGCAGTTTTATTACTTCACAAGATGTGATTTCCGTTTTTGATTTAGAACTCGAGGTCAAAGAAGGGGCTGAGATTAAATTGGAGATAGTCGTCAACGAACTAGAGGTTAAAGCCGTCACCGGAGGTTTTATCCATCTAAGCGGAGAGGTAAAAGGCGAAATGAAAGCCAGCATCAAAACAGGGGGCGAGCTACAAGCACAAAAACTACAGACCAAAAGAACCACTGTCTCTATCAGTGCCGGCGGAGAAGCTGAGATTTATGCCACTGACTACGTAAAAGCCAGGGTCAAAGCAGGTGGTGATATCCGTATCTACGGGAAACCCGCCTATATCGATCAGAAGACGATTGTCGGAGGGACGATTACGCTCAAATGATAAATAGGGTTCAAGTTTTTTTTTGTTTCCCTCCTTCGGCGGGCAGGCCCTCCTTTGGCGGGCAAGAAAATTGTCAATTAAGCCTCCACTGTTGTAAAAAAAGCAAAAGCTAGCTCCCCTCTTGAGAGGGGTTGGGGGTGTGTTTAAAGCATGAAAATTATAACGATCTTAAATCATTTTATTAATCAAAAAATGAAGAAGAGAACAATCATACCATATAACCCAAATCTAAAAGAGTTTGCACGGCAACTAAGAAACAACAGTACCAAGGCTGAAGTTATCTTATGGCAAAAGCTGAAAAACAAACAGATGCATGGTTATGATTTCCATAGGCAGAAACCCATAGACAATTATATTATAGATTTCTTTTGCCACGAATTGATGTTAGCTATCGAGGTAGATGGGTACTCACACCAACTGGAAGAGGTTTATGATAAAGATATTATCAAAACTCAGAAACTAAATCAACTAGGAATAAGCCTATTGAGATTTACAGATAATGAAGTTCTGAAAGATACTTTTAATGTTCTGCTAGCAATTGAAAATTTTATTGCAGATTTTGAGGAGAATAGAGGCGCTACTAATAAGGTTTAGAAGCACATAGAAGCACACACCCCTAACCCCTCTCAAGAGGGGAACTGTTAGTTATAATTGATTAAGATGCAGCATTTATTTCCCTCCTTCGGCGGACAGGCCCTCCTATGGCGGGCAAGGAATTATAAATTTTGAATGGTTTTTAAGAGACCGCTTCGCTGAAAGAGTAAAGATCGCTTTGGTAAAAATCTATCTTACTATTTACTACTCAATTCTTAAGTACCTAATACCATAGCTCGCCCAGTGCTTCAATTCTCTTTTGGGTGTTGGCGACAAACTGCTGGTGTTGTAGGGTGTCGGGGTTGAAGGCTTTGTGCTGTAGTGCTTTTTGGATAGCGGCTATCTCTTTGGACGTATCCAGTGCTTTAGCAGATAGGTAATTCTCTGAAAAGCGCTCCCATATATAGTCTATGGCTAGTTGGTTGGGGTGAAGCATATCTGCGGCAAAGAAGCGGTAGTCGCGAAGCTCGTCCATAATAATCTCATAAGCCGGAAAATAATGCGCCTGATCGCCTAAGACATGATTAAGTGCGGCAAACAAATGCGCTTTGCTTAGGTTGTTCTCAAAAAAACCATCCTTGCTATGTCTTACGGGTGAGATAGTAAACAGGATATGTTTGTTGGGCAACAGTCTGATGATGTTGTTTAAGCTTTCTGCAATCACTTCTACCGATAGCAACTCTTTAGAAAACTCCTTTTGCGGAATTTTATGGCAATTGGCTACCATTTGGTTAGTAGGCAAATACTTGTATACCCACGAAGTGCCTAAGGTAATGCTGATGTGTGTGGCTTGCTGTAGTGCGAGTTGTGTTTGGCGAAGTCTTTGGTTGAGCTGTGCTAACAGTTCGTCTTTATTTGTAGCAGAAAGCTCAGAGTGCGCGTCTAAACAGCACCAGAGTTCATTTGATACTACTAAGTCATCGGCAGTAAATACAATGTCTTGCACGGCTTTTTGGATAATTTTCTCTACAGCTAACGAATGAAATAGTACGCCAAACGGATTTGAGGTATTTTTGAGTTTATAGTAATCAAACTTTTTGGATATATTTTCAGCAAAGCAAGAACCTATAAAGAAGGTATGTGAAGAATAATCGATAGGATAGGCAAAGGAGGCGATTTTGATGGGAGTACTAAAATTCATAGGATTGATTTTTCTGCGGCTAAGGTATAAAATCAATAAAAGCCCTCCAATATTCTGAACAAGTTAAGGGAGTTTTACTATTAAAATAGAGAAATAGTTATATCAGTGGTATTGATATTGAGGTTTTACTAATAGTTGAGACATTTATAAAAATCAAAAAAAGCCTTCCAATTTAATGGAAAGCTTTTCATTGGTCTAACTACTAAACCAGAGGCTTGCGCCCCTAAAACAACACAACTAATCTTAAATATTTTCCCGCAAAAAAAAGTCTTCGTTGCCGAAAACTTTTTCTTTGCTTATGAGCGGTCTGGACGGGACTCGAACCCGCGACCCCATGCGTGACAGGCATGTATTCTAACCAACTGAACTACCAAACCTCATTACTGCGTTATTGCGAGTGCAAATATACAACTGTTTTCTATTCCTGCAAATGTTTCGCAACATATTTTAGTGCTTACCCGAACTTTTGTTTCTCGGTCAGATAGGTCAGCATTACTTTGTCAAAGCTATCTTCCACAGCCACAGGAACATATTTAATTCTGTACTGCGAACAGGCGAGCGAAATCTTTTCAAAATATTTTTGCACAGCCTGACTATATTCCGCTTTTACGTTGTCTGCAAACAGATTTATGGTCTCTCCCGTCTCTAGATCGATGAATTTTTTGGGTGTATTGCCAAACTCAAACTCCAGTTCGTGGGTTCTGCTATAGGTATGAAACACGATAACTTTGTGTTTGTTGTGTTTCAGGTGTTGCAATGCCTTAAAGAGCGCTTCCTCGTCTTGGTTCTGGAACATATCCGTAAACAATACTATCATTGAGCGCCTGTGAATCTTCTCTGCTATTTGGTGCAAGAAGTCAACGGTATTAGTTGACTTGGCTTCTGGCGGAGTCAATGTAATATTCTCGAGCCTGTTGAGCAGCATCCTGTGGTGTCTTTCACTTCCTTTCTCTGAAGCGTAGTACTGATAGGTATCGGCATAGATACTCATCCCGAAGGCGTCGCGTTGTTTTTTGAGCAGATTCATCAGCACCGCTGTCGCCAATATAGAGAAGCCTATCTTATTGGCATAAAACGGACTTTCTTGGTCTAACTTCGGGTAGTGCATCGATGCGGAGTTGTCTATTATAAAGTGACACCTCAAGTTGGTCTCTTCTTCAAAGCGTTTGGTATAGAGTCTATCGGTGCGTGCAAAGAGCTTCCAGTCAATGTGTTTGGTGCTCTCTCCGCTGTTGTAAATCTTGTGCTCGGCAAATTCAGCTGAGAACCCGTGAAACGGACTCTTGTGCATCCCGGAAATAAAGCCCTCTACCACTTGGTTTGCGAGTAGCTCTAGGTTCTGGAAAGCCGCTGTTTTGGCGATGAGGTTTTCTGAGGTGATTTTCATTTCTTCTAGTTGCGTAATTTACAAATATAGATTAAAATGAGTTGCCTCGCTGGCAGGAAGGAAATTATAAATTTTGAATTCTAAATTTTGAATGGTTTTTAAGAGACCGCTACGCTGATAGAGCATAGACTTTCTATTATTTTCCTGCCTAGTCGGCAGGCCTTTTTCAACCTTCCATTTTCAACCTTCCATTTTCAACTTTCTATGAGAGAGGCTACTTCACTTAAAGCTTTTCATCTTAATCTTCATTCCTCAATCCTAATTCCTTAGTTTTCAAAATAATATTACAAGGTTAGAGCGTTATATGGCTTCATTTTGATAAAAAAATATGCATCTATGCATGTATATGTTATGAAAATCATATATTTGCAAAGTGATTTTGTGAATTATAAAGAATTAATACTATGAGAAAAATTATTTTAACCTTACTATTGGTGATGATGTCTTGCTACGGCTGGTCGCAACAATACAGATATGTGAAAGCAGGAGCCACCGGTAGCGGTACTTCGTGGAGCAATGCTTCGGGTGATTTGCAGGCGATGATCAATGCCTCAGCTGCAGGTGATGAGGTATGGGTAGCAGAAGGGACGTATCAGCCGGCTGCTGGACAGTGGTTTTCGATGAAAGAAGGCGTAAAGATCTATGGTGGTTTCCCTGCTAACAACGACAATGCGGCACTAGGACAAAGAAACTGGGCCTTGCACCCGACCATCCTTAAAGGAAACGGACATAGTGTAATTAGGAATGTATTTACGAGTGGTAATAAGATGACTAATGCTTCTGTTTTAGATGGATTTACGGTGAGGGATGGCTTGTATTATGGAGCAGGCTCTAGTTATGCAGGAGGAGGGATATATAATCAGTACGCATCTCCGACTCTTAGAAATTTAATTGTTAGAAATAATAGAGCCTATGCTGGAGGAGGGATTATGTGTTTGTATTCATCCCCAATTATAATAAATTCACTTATAACGGCAAATACTGGTAATATAGGTAAGGGAGTGATGAGTGATAAAGGAGGGGTTCATATGTCAAATCCATTAGTTATAAATTCAACAATCATAAAAAATGGTAATGAAATTCTTGTAAGGGGAGCAAAAATCACTTTCCAGAATTCTGTTGTTTATGGTACTATTGGCTATTCTCTAGAATTAAGCGGTGGTTCTTCTTACACTGCGTTCAATACCTATATTAAAGGTAAAACTACTACAGATGCTTATGGTAATATTGATGGAAGTATAGATCCTTCTTTTACTAATTATGCAGCAGGCGACTACAGCCCTTCAGTGTTAAGCCCTCTAGTTGATGCAGGGAAAAACTCATATTATAACGGAAGTATTGTTGATATTAGAGGCGAGCCAAGAATATACGGTTCTAGAATTGATATTGGAACCTATGAGTTTCAAGGTGTGAGTTGTACTGAAGTTGTTTGGGATGGTACCTCTTGGTCAGGCCCTACCGGATTAGATAAGCATTTAATAATTAATGGAACTTTAGCAGTTACTAGTGACTTAGAGGGTTGTTCTATGACTATAAACTCTGGTAATGTATATGTATATGTAGGAAAAACAATAAGACTACTTAATGATGTCAAAGTGCTTGGAGGGTCATTGTATCTAAATCATTCAACTAATTTAGTGCAAATTAATGATGTAGTAAATACAGGTAACATTATAGTTAACGTAACTACTAAACCCATGGATAAATCTAATCATGGCTATTGGTCATCACCCGTAGCGGGATACAAGATGAATCAGTTCTCTCCTAATACGCCTACAAATAGTTACTACAGCTGGAATCTTTCTAGTCAAGGTTGGACTACACATGCGGGTGGGGATGTGGTGATGCAAGCCGGTCATGGCTATTTGATGCGCGCGCCTATGTCAAATACACCAGTTGTTTATAACATGAGTTTTAATGGTATTCCTAATAATGGAGAGGTTACTAGAGCTATTCAAGGCGGGGGAAAATGGAACTATCTCGGAAATCCTTATCCGAGTGCTATCAACATAGATGCTTTTTTATACGACCCTGCCAACAGCGGCTTGGACAAATTGGTGTATTTATGGACAAATGGCTATAAAAAAGAAGGAGGGAATTATGTCTATCAGTGGGAAGGTTTTGCTACCTATAATGCTGTAGGAGGCGTAGGTACTCCTGCCGAAGCACCTGGTGCCCAACAAGGTCAAGTCCCAACAAAGTATATTGCTTCAGGTCAAGCCTTTTTCATCCCGGGCAATGCCAACGGGCAGGCGGTGTTTAAGAACAGTCATAGAGTGATAGGAAACAATACGAATTCGTTTAACCGTGAGAAGCCTGTAGATAGATACTGGCTAGACCTTATAAGCCAAGACAACCGCTACGGGCAAACCCTTGTGGGTTACTTAGAAGATGCAACCAACGGTAGAGACAAAGATATCGATGCGCCGCCTTTCTTAAGCGGACAAGAGACTATTGAGCTGTACACGATCTTAGACCAAGAGCGCTTCATCATTCAAGGGCGTGCGCCTTTTGAGCAAGAAGATATTGTAGCTTTGGGCTACACACTTGCAGAAGCGGGTACGTATACCTTGAAGCTTTCAGGTTTTGAAGGTTTGTTCGTCAACGGGCAAGAGGTTTATCTATACGACAAAGCCTTACAGCTATCACATAACTTAAAAGAAGCAGACTATAGCTTCACTACTGAAGCAGGTGTGCACGAAGATCGCTTTGAGATTACGTATACTCAGCGTGAAGGTGTAAGCCCTGCAAGCTTTGATGCTAACTGGGTAGCCTTCAACAAAAACGGACAGTTGCGCATCGAGTCAACAGCAGACTTTAATCACATTCGCATCTATGATTTAGTAGGTAGAATGATTTATGATAAAGCTATTGTGCCAGCTAGTGCGTATGAGATCTCAGGTCTTGATCAAAACCAGATCCTAATCCTTAAAGTAGGCTTTGAAAATCAAACTGAATCTACTAAGAAAATTAAATACTAGTTCGTTATATATGGGCTAATTAGAAACCTCTCAGCAATGGGAGGTTTTTTTATGGGGTGTGTTGTTTGGGGGAGGGTTCTCGATACAAAATCACCTTCACTGCGTTCAGTTGATTTTACTTCTACCTCTTCGGCAGACAGGCGAACTGACGGCATGCAGGCAATTATCCACTTTTCTACCTCTTCGGCAGACAGGCGAACAGACGGGGTGGTTTAAGAAAGTGAGTGTTATTCTAAATAAATGTTCAGAACTTTTTATATTTGTT
>DATJBW010000009.1:0-54646 GCA_035515135.1 Flavobacterium sp. | reverse complement strand
AACTACCGAAGGTCATTTGGTTACGCGGAATTCCTGTGATGTGTTGCATTGTTAAATTTACAAAAATAAAGTTTTATAATGCAAAGTTTTTTGATATATTTGGAGATAATGTTTGTGAGTTTTTTCACAGACTGCCGTTGTAGCACATTATAAACAATGAATACAGTCAGCAAAATAAATCTTACGAATTTAAAAAAATGTAATCAGGTATGGACTGACATGCCCGAAAACGAAAAAGGAAGATTGTGTCAAAAATGCCAAAACACAATAATCGACTTTAGAGAAAAAAGTGACACCGAGGTTGCGCACATTCATTTATTTACAGAAGGCAAAGTTTGTGGATTGTATAAAAATGAACAAATACGAACTCCAAAGAAAAAAAGAATAACCAAACGATTTAATTTTTATAATAGATTTTATATCGGACTTTTTAGTTTGTTGTCTTTTAAAAGTTTCGGATTTAATGAAAAGGCAAATGTTATTCAGACTGAGCAAACGGACAAAAAATTTGATGTTCTTAAAAATCAAAAGTCCATCAAAAGCAATCAACCGAGAAAACAAATAGCTCAAGACAGCATTTATATAACAGGTACAATAACTGACACTGATAATTTACCATTACCAGGAACAAATGTTATTATAAAAGGAACTATAACTGGTGTATCAACAGACTTTGATGGAAATTACAGACTGAATGTAACTGACCCACTTAAATCAACTGGTAAAATTATTTTGAGCTATTCTTATGTTGGATATCAAACTGTAGAAAAGGAAATAAATTTAGATCTCTTGAAGAGAAGAGAAAATAGAGAAATTAATATAAAATTCGAAGAAAGTACCGAAATAATAGCATTTTATGTTACAAGAAAATTACCAATTCATAAGAGAATTTGGAGAGGGATTAAAAACATATTCTAGAAAAATAACGTGCTACAACACGAGGCTATAAGCAATGCGGGATAAGTGCCAAACCGAAAAAGCAATTGTATATTTACTAAATAAGTACCGAACCAAAAATGATAGCATTTTTGCCCCGCACTGCTCATAGCCCAAACGTTGGCAAACATTATGAAAACGACAATCACCACATTACTAATTCTACTAACAGTGACAATCAAATCATTCGCTTGTGAATGTCCTGAATATGAACTGAAAAAACTGGACAACCAAAGCTACGAATGGAGCGATTTAATAATAATTGGTAAGGTTATAAAGACAGGAACCAATTATCAAATTGAAGTGATTGAAGTTCTGAAAGGAAAAACAGAAACCCATTTAATTCTTGGAACAATCACAACAGAAGACGAAGTAATTGATAGTTGTTCATTTTTCCCCACAGAAAAAGGAGAATATCTTTTTTATCTTAACCCGACTAAAAAAAATGGACGAACTTATTACACCTACTCACAGTGCTTAGGAACAAGACAATTGAACTTTAATTCTTTGCCTATTTCATTACGCACTGACACATCCAAATCTGAATTAATTGTAGAAACCAAAAATTGGATTAACGAATTGCGAAAAAAAATGATTGACCAATCGACTAACCTCTCCCACTAGAAACTTGCGGAGTACCTCTCAACTCAGCAAAGCGATCTCTTGAACTACCTATAAAAAACAAACACTCATTTCAAACACCACTTAAGTCCCTCTGTAAACTCCCCAAAAAAACAAAACACCAATTTAAAATTCAAAATTTAGAATTTAAAATAACTTCCCACAAAATCATTCTCAGCTAAGACTTCTAACCATAAGCCTCGATTATGTATCTTTGTGGCTTGCTCGCTCAATTTTTGAGAGCTGATTGTATATTTGATTTTTATGCTGCCCTATATGGATACTAATTTTAAGATGGTTGCCAAAACCTTTTTTGGCTTTGAAGAGATATTGTTTAAAGAACTGCGCGATCTGGGTGCTCAAAAAGTAGAGACAGGTGTGCGAATGGTGAGTTTTTATGGCGACAAAGGTTTTATGTATAAAGCCAATATCGGTCTGAGAACAGCCCTTAAGATCTTAAAACCCATCAAAGAATTTCGCGTATTTGACCAACAAAGTCTCTATAAAGGCATGCAAAGCATCGATTGGTCAGCTTATCTGAACAACAACAAGACTTTTGTGATTGATACCACCATCAACTCTGATGCGTTTAATCACTCTGAGTTTGTAGCGCTCAAATCAAAAGATGCCATCGTCGATCAGTTCAGAAGCACCACAGGCAAAAGACCTAGTATTGACAAGGATTTTCCTGATTTGAGAATCAACGTGCATATCCAAAATGACTTGTGTACGGTGTCTTTAGATACCTCTGGGAGTTCGCTCCACCACAGAGGCTACAGAACCGCTACGAATATTGCGCCGATCAATGAAGTATTGGCTGCGGGCATGTTGCTGTTAGCCGGATGGGAAGGACAATGTGATTTCTTAGACCCGATGTGCGGAAGCGGAACGATACTAGTGGAAGCGGCTATGATAGCCTGTAATATTCCGGCAAACATCAACCGCAAAGAATTTGCCTTTGAGAAATGGAATGATTGGGACAATGACCTGTTTGACAAAATAACCGAATCATTGCTCAAGAAATCTTACAACTCAGAATTCACTATCGATGGCTATGACAAGGCGCCTTCTGCCGTAGCTAAAGCCAAAGACAATATCAAGAATGCCAATCTAGACGAATACATAAAGGTCACACAAACTGACTTTTTTGACAGCCAAAAAGAAAATGACGGCAAGCTCTTTATGCTTTTCAATCCTCCGTATGGCGAGCGTCTCGATGTTGATTTAGAGCGTTTTTATAGAGAAGTGGGCGATACCTTCAAACAAAACTACCCTAACACCGTAGCTTGGTTTATCACCGCAAACCTAGAAGCTCTGAAGTTTGTAGGCTTGCGTCCGTCAAGAAAAATCAAACTATTCAACGCCAAACTAGAGACTAGATTAGTAAAATATGACATCTATGAAGGCAGTAAAAAACAGAAAAAAGCCATCGAATAGCCCTTTGGGCGTGATTAGATAATTATTTTGAGGATAGCATGGGTTTACTTGTTTTTTTTGCTATTTTTGTGAAAACTGACTTCTTATGAAATATTACAAGTACTTTTACTGGGCATACCTGATTTTAGGCGCTTTATTTGCTTATGATGGTTATCAAAAATTTATCGGAGAAAAAGACGGAAATGGCTATATTAGCTTTGCTCTTGCTGCTCTTGCTGTATTTATGTTTTTCTTCAGAAGAAGATTCGTGCAGAAGATGGAAGATAGAATGAATAGATAACACTTCTCTTTTGCTTTACTTTCTTTAGAGCAAATACGCCTACTACCAATCACCCTATTAGCATTTATTATTTACGGATATTCCCTGTCTTTTTGTTAAAACCATAAGGACAGTGTTTGCACCCGTTTTTGCAACAATAGCCTCTTTTGAGGTGGTAGTTCTCTGTAAAGCATTTATAACCCTCAGGGGTATAATAAAAATCTTCACCCTCTATAAGTTTTCGCTGATTCAAATTATCGTCCATAGGGCAAAAATAACAAATTTGTCTGGCATTTGATACAACAAAAAAAGACCTTATAACTTTTAGATAGTTATAAGGTCTTTTTTTATATGTGTCAGCTGTTTAAAAAGGCTGCTTAATTCTGTACTTTCTTAAACGAAGTGGTAGTATCAGTAGAGATGACTTTTATAATCAGTACTTGGTTAGCACTGGTTTTGTCAAACTGATGTTTGGTCGCATTCAAGTTGGGTTGTGCATAGATTTCTCTACCCAGCATATCATAGACATAGATAGCCTTGATTTCAAATCCCTTTGATTCGACATATAGCTGGCGGTCATCGGCATACACAATCCAAGAAGCATCAATAGTCGTAGGATTATCTATGCTGAGTGATTCTCTATAGATAACCTCTAGCCTGTCTTCAAATGTTCCGGCTGTGGATACAAATGCATAGGCAGCTTGCTTCAAGTTCTGTTCTGCTCCTGTCTGGTTGTCTTTGATATAAATATCTTGACTCTCAAACATACCGTCAAAATCAGCTAGGCTAATGCTATAGCTTCCTGCCTGACCTACTTTATAACCCAGCGGAATGGTTTTGTATGTATCAAAAGGCAACCCAAATGCTTGAATAGAAAACGGATAATCTTCTAATAGAGTATATAAGTTGGTCGGGTTGCCACCGTCATAATACGCGCCGTCCATCGCATCAATGCCGTCTGAGGCTATGTTAGAATATCCGATGAGCGTCTGTCTAAATTCACTGTTTTCGCCCGTAATATTCAGCCAAAAGCGGTGTTTCTCAATCGGGATTTCATTGTTTTGCTCCGGGGCCATTTGCCTAAAGAACTGGGTGTTGTTATGTCCTGAGGATTGTCCAGAAATCGTTTTATATCTGTATTTGTTTTTAAAGGTTATAGTACCACCAGTGTCGGTTCCCATCACAAAAAAGCCTTGACCTGAAGCGACTCTACCCGTCGGGATTTCAGAACCCGAATCAGAGGCTGTCCCACCTAAGAGCGTATAAGTAGCAAAGTCACTGCTTTGATACATCAGCGTATTCTCAACTAAGACTGGATTCTTGGCGTGAGTCCATAGATAAATTGTAGGCAACATATAGGCATCCGGGTTTTCTACACCACCCACACCGCCAATGGTATCTCCAACAATATATTTACCGTAGTCTAGAAAAAGTTTATCTATATCAATAGCACTCGGATAAGGGTTGCTCAAGAAGGTCATTTTTGATTCTAGATAAGGACTTGCACCGTTGCCTCCGTTAGCTACGACTGTTCTATTTATATTTCCGTTATTTGCCTTTCCTGCAAAAACAGCTTTAACAGAATATCGCGTAGCATTTTCAGCTGCTGGATAACCGCTAGGTGCTCTGGCTATAAAACCAGCACCAGGCACAAACGCATTATAGTTAGTATGCCATCCTTGTTGTGAACCAGCGGTGCTTCCAGGACCATCACCCCATACGTATATTGCACTCGAGGTAGTAGCTGTGGTATAATCACCCGAACCAAGCGGATTTTGTTTATACCAATTTACCTCATTGGGTTTGATATCTACCGGAGTTCCCCAATAGGTAAAACCATACTTATTCATAGGGCTAGAGATGCGTTCTACTTTGACGGCTCCGATATTGTTTTGTGCATTGTCTATCTGAACCAGGTTTGCCTTGTCTTTTACTATAAACTCACCACTATTGCTATACTCCTCTTTGATAATTAAAGCTTGCCCGTTATTTACGGTAAGAATTCCGCCAGAGACAATAGTCACATTCTTGGCTTTGGCATCACTTATGTTTACGACGGCATTTTTGCCTGTAGGTATGGTTACGCACTGTAGCAATGTCGGGATGCCGTTAGGTGTCCAGTTGCTTGGGTTGTCCCAATTAGAGTTTACTGATCCGTTAAACACAAATGTTGTGGGCGGAAAAACAAAACTATCAATAGTAATAGGTGCTGTACACAGTGCATTGGTTGGGATAGTTCTAATATCCACTACTTCTTGTCCATTGCCAAGGTCATCATAATAATTAGAGGTTTGCCATGCACCGCCATTGAGTCTATATTGAAATTGATTATAAGCCATAATGGTAATATTATCAATTCTGTGTTCGTCATTGATGGCACCTGTACGCCCAAAAAACTTCCACTCCCAATTAGTTTTATTATCAGATGTATAGGTGTTAGGCAAATTCCTATTCATAATCTGTTTTCCGTTGAGCGTGATAATTATCTTACCGTTTTGATCGATAAACATATTGATGTTGCTCCATCTGTTTCTTATATCAAATAATCCTGCACATTCAAGGTTGTTACCTGCATACCTCACACTGATAGCCGCTTTACCTCCTTGGCCATTTTCAGGCATACAAGTTTCGTTTCCGTTGAGATAGGTATCTACATACAACAGCAGGGGTCCGTAACTAAATTCTATTCCGTCAGCTCCGCTCCCTTTACCGATGAACATATCAAAATCAGCAGATACGGCATTCACATTAAAACCAGGATTGGCAATAGTTAAGGTTCCATTTTGGCCATTTGTAGCCGATGTTAAGCGCAAGTTGTTAGTATTAACAGCCGCATTGCCGGTCATAGTTCTGGTACCTACTTGAGCTGATGCCGAGTTAAAGTTATCGCGGTACCAATACCTCGCTGCCCTAAAGTTAGACTTATCTGGATTTATAGTAATGCTACCGTTGTCATCACAGTCATCTGGCATAATTTTATCTACCGTACCAGCCAAATCATAGTTGACCATCACTGTTTTTGAAGCAATCACACAAGTGCCGCTTCTGTATTGGATATTGGTAATCCCTGGTGCTACTCTAGTCACTACACCACTGGCATTCACCGTAGCTGCAGCCGTATTAGTACTGTGCCAAGTTGCGCCTGCATAGGGTTCAGAAACTGTAAAAGTAGTTGTACCCGCTACGTTACACAACTGGGTGTTGCCACCTTCGAGAATGCCTGAGACTTTTTCTATTTTATAACTAATAAAACCAGGAAATCCAGAGCCCCCTGTTCGTTGATAATAATCTAGTTGCAGTGTTTTTTCAGTTCCGTCAAGACAGACAAACATTTCATGTGAAGTTTGAGAACCAACCATAACCCAAGCGTCTTTAATCATATCACTTCCTATCTTTAAACGAAATCCATCATCGGCAGTGACCGTAATTTTATAGAAGCCCGCAGCATAGGTCTTTTTCATTTTATATCTGATAGCAAAATTAGAATTACCACTATTACAGCCTGGTGAAGCATTGGTATAAATTCTATTAAAGGTCTCTTGTTCAAATATTTTACCTTTAAATTTAGAGGGTTCAAAAGCATCAGAAGGACCGTTAGTCCCGTCATGTGTAGAGTAGATGAACCCCACCCAAGAATCAATACCGACAGTAGCTGTATTGTAAATACGGTATTTTAGAGTACCACTAGAAAGTGTGTTTTTACAATTTCCAAATGCTTGTATTGAATACCTGACCCTATACGTACCATCTTCTGGAGCTGTATAATATGCCGTTTCCTCAGCGTTTGCTAGACCAGAATCATATGGTTTTCTATAAGAACCATCTTCTTTATAAATAGTCAACTCTACATCTTGTATACCCACTTTTAATTTAAACTCATAGGTAACTCCTGCAGTAGCTACAAAAGAATAATAATCAGCAGTACCATTATAAACAGTAGCTGTTTGTTCTACTGCAGTTGGGGTTATAGTTCCTCTTGGGTTACCACCATTGTCAGTACAAGTATTTCCTGCAGGATTATCACAAATCGTGGTTTGCGCAGATAGCTGTGTGGTTCCTATAAAAAGAAACACTATGAGTACTCCTAATCTTTGGAGCATAGGGTGGGTTTGTATATAAGTAGCGATATTTTTCATAGCGTAGATTACTTTAACATGTTTTAACTTTTTAACACTTAGCAAGTGAAATTTATACAAAAATACAAAAAATACAGCCCCATCACAAAATAATCAGCAATAAATTAAAGAAACATTATTTAAATCATTGAATTGTAAATCATTAGGATTGCTGTATAATAATTGTAAAAGTGCTTAAATAAAGTCGCTTAAGTTGCTGCTATAACAAGTTAGGTTATCGAAGTAGCTTAACTAACTATAGAATTTCACTTTTGCAGTATAAACAAGCAAAAAGCATACCTATAAACACAGAAACTTCTAGCCCATAGGGCTAGAAGTTTCGTTTATAAAGTATAATAAGTGGCTATTTATAAAGCAGCGTCTAGTGCGTTGTTCATCGCTCTTACAGCCTCTGCGCTTTTGGCAAAAGCAGCTTTTTCAGCAGCGTCTAATTTGATATCGATGATTTCTTCTACACCATTCTTACCGATGATACACGGCACGCCCATACAGATGTCTGTAAGTCCGTATTCGCCTTCAAGCATTACTGAACAAGGAATCATTCGTTTTTGGTCATTTAAGATACTGTCAACCAAATACGAAACCGATGCTCCTGGCGCATACCAAGCAGAAGTTCCGAGTAGCTTCGTAAGGGTTGCTCCTCCTACCATAGTATCAGCTGCTACTTTGTCTAGTTCTTCTTTTGATAAGAATTCAGCAACCGGTACTCCGTTATAACTGGCTAGTCTTGTCAGCGGAATCATCGTAGTGTCTCCGTGACCTCCGATTACCATTCCTTGAACGTCATTGGCTGGTTTGTCAAGCGCCATAGACAAATAGGTTTTAAAACGCGAGCTGTCTAAAGCACCTCCCATCCCGATGATTCTGTTTTTTGGCAATCCTGTATCTCTAAGCGCAAGGTAAGTCATAGTGTCCATTGGGTTTGATACTACTACGATAATAGTATCAGGAGAATACTTCAAGATGTTTTCTGCTACTCCTTTGACAATTCCGGCATTGATACCGATGAGTTCTTCACGGGTCATTCCTGGCTTACGCGGAATTCCTGAAGTGATGACTACTACATCGCTACCTGCTGTTTTAGCATAATCATTAGTCGATCCGCTCACTCTAGTATTAAAGCCTAAGGTGGTTTGGGTTTGCATAATATCAAGGGCTTTACCCTCGGCAAAACCTTCTTTGATATCTAATAAAACGATCTCGCTTGCAATTCTACGAAAAGCAATAGCATCTGCACAGGTCGCCCCGACGTTTCCTGCTCCTACAATGGTTACTTTCATTATGGTATGGTATTTATATATATATTAAACAACTATTTTAAAGCTACAAATTTACAAAAACATTCCTACTTATAAGTGATAATTATCAGCATATTATAGCATCTGTGCAAAAAACAACAAAAGACTACTACACAATAAAAAGCCCTCTTACATACATAAGAGGGCTTTCTAAATCTATTGTTTTCTACTGTTTATGCGTCAATTTTTGCATACGCTGCATTCTTCTCGATAAACTCTCTTCTTGGCGGAACCTCGTCGCCCATAAGCATAGAGAAAATTCTGTCTGCCTCTGCCAAGCTATCAATCTGAACTTTTCTTAGGGTTCTGTGCTCTGGGTTCATGGTTGTATCCCATAACTGCTCTGCATTCATCTCTCCAAGACCTTTATAGCGCTGAATTGATGTTCCAGATCCCATCTGCATGACAATTCTATCGCGCTGGTCGTCATCCCAGGCATATTCTTTTCTGCTTCCCTTTTTCACTAAATATAAAGGTGGCGTAGCGATATACACACAGCCTTTTTCGATAAGCTCTTTCATATACCTAAAGAAGAAGGTCAAGATTAGTGTGGCAATGTGACTACCATCGACATCGGCATCACACATAATCACTACTTTATGGTAGCGCAACTTATCCAGGTTTAGCGCCTTGCTATCTTCTTCAGTACCTACAGTAACGCCAAGCGCGGTATAGATATTTCTAATCTCTTCGTTTTCAAAAACCCTGTGTTGCATTGATTTCTCAACGTTCAGAATCTTACCTCTAAGCGGCAATATAGCCTGAAAGTTTCTATCTCTACCTTGTTTTGCCGTTCCGCCTGCAGAGTCTCCCTCGACTAAGAACACCTCACATTTTGTAGGGTCAGTCTCAGAACAGTCAGATAGTTTTCCGGGTAATCCTCCACCGCCCATAACGGTTTTGCGCTGCACCATCTCACGGGCTTTTTTGGCTGCGTGACGGGCTTGCGCTGCAAGGATAACCTTCTGAACGATGATTTTTGCATCATTTGGGTTTTCCTCTAGATATATCTCTAGCATTTCAGAAACAGCTTGAGAAACGGGAGCAACTACTTCTCTGTTTCCTAATTTGGTTTTGGTTTGTCCTTCAAATTGAGGTTCTTGTACTTTAACCGAAATAATTGCTGTCAAACCTTCGCGGAAGTCATCTCCGGCGATTTCAAACTTCAGCTTGTCTAGAAGCCCTGATTGATCAGCATATTTTTTGAGTGTATTGGTCAGCCCGCGTCTGAAACCCGATAAGTGGGTTCCTCCCTCGTGGGTGTTGATGTTGTTTACGTAAGCAAAAATATTCTCAGAATAACTCGAGTTATAGATAAGCGCTACCTCCACTGGCACATCTCCTTTATCGGTCTCCATGCTGATCACGTGACTGATAATCGGCTCTCTGTTTCCGTCTAGGTATCTGATGTATTCTTTAAGACCTTCGTCAGAGTGAAAAACTTCACCCACAAACTCTCCGTCTTTGTCCGTTTCTCTTTTATCGGTAAGCGTAATGGTAAGTCCTTTGTTTAAGAACGACAACTCTCTCATACGGTTGGCAAGCGTCTCGTATGAAAACTCTATCGATTGCGTAAAAATACTGGTGTCTGGCATAAAGGTAACTAGCGTTCCTCTTTTGTCAGTCGTACCTATTTGTTTTACAGGATATATAGCTTTTCCTTCTGAGTATTCTTGTTCGTATATTTTTCCTTCTCTATAAACCGTAGCCACTAGCTTGCTCGAGAGTGCGTTCACACAAGAAACCCCTACTCCGTGCAATCCTCCAGAGACCTTATAAGAATCTTTGTCAAATTTACCTCCGGCACCAATCTTGGTCATCACGACCTCTAGAGCAGAGACTCCTTCTTTTTTGTGGAGATCCACCGGAATTCCACGTCCGTTATCTTCGACAGATACCGAATTATCTTCGTTAATTATAACATTAATAACATTACAATGCCCAGCAAGCGCTTCGTCAATCGAGTTGTCTACAACCTCATAAACCAAGTGGTGCAATCCTCTTGTACCTACATCGCCAATATACATCGAAGGACGCATTCTTACGTGCTCCATCCCCTCAAGGGCCTGGATACTGTCGGCAGAATAATTTGTGTTTTTAAGTTCTTCGCTCATAATTATTTTTAAATTGCTTATAACAAGCAAATATACGAAAAAAAATCTCATTTTATGAAACTATTATACACATAAACGCGGCTAAATGTTGATAACTTTTAGCCGCGTTTGTTTTCTGTAAAGCCTAGTGGTTAAGGTCTTTTGTATTTGTCGTCTATGTCAGACGTAAGCGCTTTTAAGAAGACTACTATATCTGTCAATTCCTTGTCAGTAAAGTCTTTATTGGTCTGTAGCTTGCCCATAATTGACACTGCCTCTGTAAGACTCGCTACTGAACCGTCGTGAAAGTAGGGCGCTGTCTTCTCAATATTTCTCAAACTCGGCACTTTAAACATAAATTTATCTGCTTCATTTTTAGTCAAATCGTATAATCCGTGATCGACATTCTGGCTTTTAGTATGCACCCAATAATCGTCATATAGACCGAACTTCTGAAGCATCTGTCCTCCTAGCGCCACTCCCATATGACAGGTGATACAGCCGTTGTCTATAAAGGCCTCTAGCCCTTGTTTTTCTTGTACAGTCAACGCATCTTCATCGCCATCGAGATAATTGTCAAAGCGAGAGGGCGGGTTTAGCATGCGCTCAAAAGCACCGATAGCATCGGTTATATTGGCAAAGGTAATCGGGTTGTCCTGCGCTGGATAGACTGCTTTGAATATCTTTTGATAGTCTGCAATTCCCCTTAATTTTTCTTCTAAATAACCTTCAGACGGAATGTTGTGTTCTACCGGATTTAGAATCGGCCCTCCGGCTTGCTCTTCTACGTCTTTGGCACGTCCGTCCCAAAACTGCATATGGTGCAGACTCGAATAAAATACGGTAGGCGAATTGCGGCCTCCGAGCTCTTTTGTATCTCCAGGAGAAAGCGGCAAGTTGTCTACACCAAAAGTCTCGAGGTTGTGACACGAGTTACAGCTGATGTTGCCGTCTTTTGACAAACGCGTATCAAAGTATAATTTTTTGCCCAGTTCAATTTTATTCTCAGGAATATCTCCATACTCAAGTGATGACACTGATTTAAAAAGCCCTGTTGCCTTTGTAAACAAAGCTGACTTTTCAGGTCCTGAGGCTATACTTGTCTCTTGTGTCTCTTTTTTGCACGCTACCACAGCCAAAAAAGCTGTCAATACCACTAATTTTCTCATAATCATTTGCTTTTAAACATTTACTCAAAGATAAGTCGCAAAATGCTGATAGTAAATGATAAAAATCAGTTTTATCTATCTGTGAATAAGCAAAACCAATGGGTTTTTATAGGTTATACTAATGTTAGATGCCCACTCAAAAATCAATCACTTCACTACCCATACAACATCTGACCACACCTTGCCCTCACCGAAGTCCAACGCCACTAGATTATCTGGACTAAAGCCAAAGACATAGGCATCAATCTTTTCTTTTAAAAAGGCGAGTTCAGCTTTTAACTTCCAGTGTTCAGAAGGATTTTGACTGTTGTACAAGACTACAAAAAGTCTATTTTTGAGGTGTTTTCTGCCCTGTTGGCTTTGGTTTTCATACAGCCAATAGATGAGCTCTTCTTTATGCTGAAGTGCGTAGGCGATATCCTTTGGGTAGGTTTTAGGAAACACAGAGGTTTTGTGATCAAAACAAATTGAACCGATTTTGAAATCGACCAGTTTGTCTTTATAATTCAGGTTGGGCGTTATGCCTTGATGCCGGCAGAAGATTTGTTCTACGCCTACAGCTGACCAGAAGTTGAGCCATCGATTGTAAGCGTAGTTTTTGAGGTTTTGCTCGAAGTCTTTGGTTTTTTCTTCTAGCGCAGAAAAGGTTTGGGTGGTATATATAAAATTGGTCTTGGCATCACACACATCTGACTGCCTCATCCCCCATTGGTACGGATAAGCCCATCTCATTTTGAGATTGTGTTCTAGTTGCTGTAAATCAATTTTATTTGTCAAAACAATTGATGATCCAATGGGCCACCCGCAGCGCTTCGGTTCCGTCTTCTAGCGTGACTATCGGGGTGGTGTTGTGGTTGATAGCATCGGCAAAGGTCTCTAGCTCTTCTAGTATGGCGTTATTTGTACCTACTTCAGGATTGTCAAAATAAATTTGCTTGCGCATACCTTCTGCATTCTGGAGTATCATATCAAAGTCTCCGGGCACTTCAGGCGCATCTTTCATTTTGACCACCTCACAGATTTTATCGAGATAATCTACAGAGATGTAAGCGTCTTTCTGGAAGAACCGCGCCTTTCTCATATTCTTCATCGAAATGCGGCTAGAGGTAATATTCGCCACACAGCCATTCTCAAATTCTATTCTGGCGTTGGCAATATCTGGCGAATCACTAATCACTGATACGCCACTGGCGTGAACATCTTTTACTTTAGATCCCACCACACTCAAGATTGCATCGATATCGTGAATCATCAAGTCTAAAACCACAGGCACATCTGTACCTCTAGGGTTGAACTCAGCCAAGCGATGGGTCTCGATAAACATTGGATTGTTGATTTGGTCTTTGACTGCCTTAAAAGCAGGATTAAAGCGCTCTACGTGCCCTACCTGACCTTTCACCTGGTATTGATGAGCAAGGCGAATGATTTCTTCTGCTTCTGCAACCGTATTTGAGATGGGTTTCTCTAAAAAGATATGCTTCCCCTTCTTGATGGCTTTTACTGCACAGTCATAGTGTGAGAGCGTCGGGGTGACGATATCAACCACGTCTACCTGGTCAATAAGTTCTTCAATGGTATCAAACCTGCGGTAGCCGAGTTCGCTGGATAGCTTTTCAGCATTTTGGTGATTGGCATCATAAAACCCCACCAGCTGGTATTTTTCTGATTGATTCAACAATCGTAGGTGTATCTTTCCGAGATGTCCTGCTCCGAGAACTCCGATTTTAAGCATATAAAAATAGTTTTTTCAAAAGTAGTAAAAAGCTCAAAAAACAACAAGCATAACGCAATTAAACAAAGCGCTCTAAAAAACCAACGTCAATACTCTCGTGAGAGGCAGAGAAAACTGCTCTTCCGTTTTTGATTACGATGATTTGTGGTGATTGGTGCTCTACACTGAATTTTCTGGAGATTTCGTTAGAGATTTCTCTAAATGCTATCAAGTCTAAAAAGAAAGCTGTCATCTGTTCAGAAGCAAAGTGGTAATCAGTTTCAAACCTATCGAGTGCAAATCTACTGATGTTACAACGCGTACTGTGTTTAAAAATCACTACTGTTTTTTCATAAGAGCGCGTGATCACTTCGCTTATTTGAGTTAAATCATTCAGGGGGTGCCAGTCAATTGTTTTCTGGACTGCAGGTTCACTACTGCTAAATAGTCGTTTAAATATACTCATAAGTTAAAATAATAAGACATTATGTCGTTAAAATCAATTTAAATCCAATAAATTAAGCCAAAATGGCGTTTAAATAGTATCGGAACAAAAGTTGTCTAAAGATAATCAAATAATATAAAAGAACATACACAACACACAAAGAAATTCACAGCTTATGAACTTAAATACTTTTACAATCAAATCACAAGAAGCCATCCAGAAAGCACAGCAGCTGGCTATGGGCTTTGAAAATCCACAAATTGAGAACGAACACATCCTAAAAGCGATTATGGAAGTCGATCAACACGTGGCTCCGTTTATACTCAAAAAAGCAGGTGTTAATGTGGGGATATTTGAACAAACCCTCGACAGCATCTTAAAGAGCTTCTCAAAGGCGCAAGGCGCTGATGTGATGCTCTCTAGAGAGGCGACCACAATGCTCAATGAGGCAATGAATATCGCCAAAAAGATGAATGACGAATACGTGTCTATCGAACATCTTATCTTGGCTATTTTTAAATCAAAAAGCAAAGTAGCGCAAGTGCTCAAAGACCAAGGTGTCACTGAGAAAATGCTCAACGAAGCCATAACCGAAATCAGAAAAGGCGAACGCGTCACCTCGCAAAGTCAAGAAGAGACCTATAATGCCCTGAACAAATATGCCAAAAACCTGAATCAACTTGCCAATGACGGCAAGCTAGACCCGGTGATCGGGCGAGATGAAGAGATCAGAAGAGTCTTGCAAATCTTGTCTAGACGTACTAAAAACAACCCTATGCTCATCGGAGAACCCGGTGTGGGTAAAACCGCAATTGCAGAGGGCTTGGCACAGCGAATCGTCAAGGGCGACGTGCCTGAAAACCTAAAGGGAAAAATTGTGTTCTCACTAGATATGGGTGCGCTGATAGCTGGGGCTAAATACAAAGGAGAGTTTGAAGAACGCCTGAAATCAGTTGTCAAAGAAGTAACTTCTGCCCAAGGTGACATCGTTTTGTTTATCGACGAAATTCATACCCTTGTTGGGGCAGGTGGTGGCGAAGGCGCCATGGATGCGGCAAACATCTTAAAGCCCGCTTTGGCACGTGGAGAATTGCGTGCCATTGGGGCAACTACGCTGGATGAATACCAGAAATACTTTGAGAAAGACAAAGCACTAGAACGCCGTTTTCAGAAAGTCATCATTGACGAACCCGATACAGAAAGTGCCATATCTATACTTCGTGGGATTAAAGAAAAATATGAAGCCCACCATCAAGTGCACATCAAAGACGATGCAATCATAGCGGCGGTAGAGCTTTCGCAACGCTATATCACTAACCGCTTCTTGCCCGATAAAGCCATTGACCTGATTGATGAAGCCGCTTCAAAAATCAGAATGGAAATCAACTCTAAGCCGGAAGAACTCGATGTATTAGACCGACGAATCATGCAGATAGAGATTGAGGTCGAAGCCATCAAACGCGAGAATGACGAGGTGAAACTAAAATCATTGGGCGTTGAATTGGCAAACCTCAAAGAAGACAGAAATGAGATTTTTACCAAATGGCAAACCGAGAAAACCTTGGTAGATACGGTTCAGCAAACCAAAAACGAAATTGAGAACTTCAAGCTCGAGGCTGAACGCGCTGAACGCGAGGGCGATTACGGAAAAGTAGCCGAACTGCGCTACGGAAAAATCAAAGAAGCACAAGCACGACTTGATGACTTGCAAAACCAATTAGCAGCACAAGGAGAAGATTCGCTGATCAAAGAAGAGGTAACCAGCGAAGATATTGCCGATGTAGTGGCCAAATGGACAGGCGTACCGGTGACAAAAATGCTGCAATCAGAAAGAGAAAAACTGCTCAGCCTAGAAGATGAACTCCACAAAAGAGTGGTGGGGCAAGAAGAAGCCATCATCGCCGTGGCAGATGCCGTGCGCAGAAGTAGAGCCGGGTTGCAAGACCCTAAAAAACCTATCGGTTCGTTCTTATTCTTAGGAACTACCGGAGTGGGTAAAACAGAGCTTGCCAAAGCCTTGGCTGATTACCTCTTTGACGATGACAATGCGATGACGCGTATTGATATGAGTGAATATCAGGAGCGCCACAGCGTGAGTAGACTCGTGGGGGCACCTCCAGGCTATGTGGGTTATGATGAAGGCGGACAGCTGACAGAAGCCGTGAGACGCAAACCTTATTCCGTGGTGCTTTTAGACGAAATCGAAAAAGCACACCCCGACACCTTTAATATCCTATTACAAGTGTTGGACGAAGGAAGACTTACAGACAACAAAGGGCGACTGGCAGACTTTAGAAATACGATTATCATCATGACCTCAAATATGGGAGCGCAGATCATTCAAGAGAAGTTTGACAATGCGGGCAATGATATTGCAGGCGCAACAGAAAGCGCTAAAACGGAGGTTCTTGCGCTACTCAAACAAAGTGTTCGCCCAGAGTTCTTGAACCGTATTGACGAAGTGGTGATGTTTACGCCACTTACCGAGCAAAACATCAAAAGAATTGTCGAGCTACAGCTCAAAAGTGTATCTAAGATGCTGGCGCACCAGAACATCACTATGGACGCTACACCTGAGGCAATTGCCTACCTCGCCATCAAAGGATATGAACCTGAGTTTGGCGCACGACCGGTGAAGCGAGTGGTGCAAAGAGAAGTCTTGAACGAACTCTCTAAAGAAATACTAGCCGGGAAAATCACTACCGATAGCATTATCATCATTGATAGCTTTGACGACAAATTGGTGTTTAGAAACAAATAAACCCTGCCTACACTACTGCCAAAGCCGGCTCAATTTAAGTACTGAGCCGGCTTTTTTTGGTTATTAAAAACCATACATCTACCTGAAGTTTTATATCTGATTTTTAAATAATAAACATATACAAGTCTCTTTGATTATTATCTAATTAAAAAACATATATTTGATTTTAAATCAACAGCAAGACTGTTTAGTAATAAAAACTAGGGCTAAAGCTTTTGAATAAACACAATCTAATAAAAACCAAACTAAAATGAATAAAGCCCTACTGATGTTTTTGCTGTTTACCACTTGTGTGACCGCTCAAAAAATTGATAGAGAAACCTACTATCAATATAACGATAGTATAGAATTCCGAATCACTTCAATCCAGAAGAATAAAATTGTAAGCCGAGGAAATGTAAATTATATTGCCGAAAATGGAAGAAGATTTATCGGTATGACGTTTCAATTTAAGAACAATTCGTCTTCAACGCAAGTAATAAATTTTAATGAAATCTATATACGGGATAAAAATGGAAAATTACAAGATATTGATTTTGTAGTGATGGGAATGAAAATTACATTTCGCACAGATAATTATCAACATAAACTAAAAGCGCACAAGAAAAAAATTATAAGTGTTGAATTTACAGCTTCATTTGATAAAGACGAACCAATTGATGAATTAGTAATTGGAGAAAAAGTCATTGCGTTGAAGTATAATTAAAAACAATTATAGGCCACCACTTCTAGCAATAGCGGTTGGGTCTGTTTCTACTTAGAAATCCTCAAGGCACATCTTTGCCAAAAGTGCCCAACAAAGCAGATTCAAGACAAATAGTCAAGCACTCATTTTTCTCTTTGAGAGAAAGCAAACCTACTACAGCCCAATTCTTTAGTAAAAAAAGCCCGTAGCAACCTGCGCTGAAATAAAGCAGCCTCCTTTGCTATGCCCATAAACCAACTCGTCGTTTATTTTTCTATTAGCCATAAGCTTATTATGTTAAATTAACATTATATTTGGCGGAAATATACTAGTATATAATGTCAAACTTTCTGTATGAAAAGTACTAGGTTGTTGTGGATGCATAGTAGTTGCCAGCAAGCTAAAAAAAACATCAAGAATAAATGAATATTAAGCATTACGAAATTGAAATCGAACAAGATAAACCTTTTGCTAACTGTAAATTAGATAGACAAAAATATTCAAAGGTTTTAACAAACATTATAAATTCATATCCTTACGGTTTTGTACTTGCTTTAAATAATAAATGGGGAACAGGAAAAACCACTTTCGTAAAAATGTGGGAACAGGATTTGAGAAATGATGAATTTCAAACTGTATATTTTAATGCTTGGGAAAATGATTTTGAGAACAACCCTTTAACCGCTTTAATGGGGGAATTGAAAACTCTGACAACCAAAGCTACAGAACCTGAATTTAAGAAAACATTAAAAAAAGCATCTGCCTTAACGAAAAATATTGCACCTATAATTGCGAAAGCTATTGCAGACCGATACATTGATACGGAAGAAATTAAAGAGGCAATAATAGGAGTTACTAAAGGATTAACAGATGTATTTGAAAATGAGGTTCAAGAATACGAGAAAAAGAAAAAGAGCATTTCTGATTTTCGACAAAGTTTAGCCGAATTTATTGCATCTACAAATGAAGGAAAACCATTGGTTTTTATCATTGATGAATTAGACAGATGTAGACCAAATTACGCTGTTTCCATTTTAGAACAGATAAAACATTTTTTTTCAGTTCCAAATATTGTCTTCATTTTATCAATTGACAAAGAACAACTTGGGTGTGCTATTAAAGGTGTTTATGGTAGTGATGACATTGATGCTGATGAATATTTAAGAAGATTTATTGATTTAGAATATTCCATTCCAGAGCCTGAAGTAGATATATTTTACAAATATTTGTACGAATATTTCAAATATGACGAGTTTTTTCAGACACCAGAAAGAATTAAACATTATGAGTTACAATCTGATAAATCGAACTTTCTTGAAACTTGCAAATTACTATTTACGAATGCAAATGTTCCATTAAGACAACAAGAGAAAATATTTGCACACTCACGGTTAGCACTTCGTAGTTTTAGTGTCAATAGTTATGTAATACCACATCTATTTTTGTATTTAAACTTTATCAAAATTAGACACAATGACTTTTATGAACTTTTAAGAAAAAAGAGTTTAAACATAACTGAAGTTCAGGAAGGTTTTATAAAAACTATTAAAACGACAATAAGCGAAGAAACAGAAAGACAAATTATGTGGCTTGAAGTATATTTAATTAATGCTTATAATAATTATTACCAAGATAGATATCATTTTAAAAAGTTATTCGAGCTGGATAGAGAAACTGGTAATAATAAATGCTTGCATAGTTCTATAATTAAGAAAGATTCAGAGCAAGAGGTTATGGATATTTTAACGAGTATAAATAGAGGTCGTGGCGAAAGAATTTTGGATATATCTCATTTAATAAATAGAATTGAACTTTTGGAAAATTTAAAAGCGTAGAAAGCCAGCTGGCTAACAAAGAACTGAGATAAAAACCAAGCATTTTTTTTGAATTTTTTTGCCAAAGAAATTTTGGCATTGTTGAAATTGAACAAAGTCTCCTTTGTCGATTTGTTTCCAGTTCAACAAGCTGAATAGAGCGCTGAAAGACAAAAAAACAACAGTTCTGTAAGGCTAAAAAACACAAAAGCCATTCAATTGCTTGAATGGCTTGTCTATGTTGTGCTCCCCCTCTTGGGCTCGAACCAAGGACCCTCTGATTAACAGTCAGATGCTCTAACCAACTGAGCTAAGGAGGAAGATTATAAGCGGGAAAACCCTCTCATTTTTCTGACGGCAAATATACAACTACTTTTGATATCTCCAAAAATATCTGAAGAAAAGTGGCACTTTTTTCGTCTTTTTTTTTGGCCTAAATCCTAACTAATTATTGATGAGCGGGTTTGATCAAATCGTTGACCGTCTTCACTGGGCTAAAAGTTTTGATAGAAACCTCTACAAACACAGAAATCCAGTCTGCCATTGCTCCGTTCCACAGTCCTGGAAGTTCATAACCGAGGATCGGATAGCCATCTTTGGTCTTTTCAGTCAGAAATCCGGTGTTGTCATCTCTGAACTCAAGAAGGTCAAACTTGTCTGCTTTATAATTTTTGATACCACATACCAAATCCACAGGATTAAAATGCGTAGCTGATTCTAAAATCTGCTTTTGCTCTTCATCCGTTTTATTTACTTGAGAACTCTCTACAATTTGCAAAGACAGCTCTCCCCGCTCGTTTCTGACCCAAAAAGGACCTCCGCCAGGTTCTCCTTCGTTTTTGACCATACCACTCACCCTAAGGGGTCTGTTGAGCTTGGTTTGCAATAGGTCTATTTGCATTGCCAGTGCAAGTCTATTAAAATCATCTGGAAGTATGATATTCAGTTGCTTTTTGGCAAAAACACTTATTTCGCCCACTTTTTCTGCCGATGGATTTTGGTCTAACTCATGCAAATAGGCAAAGACTTGGTCTTGCAACTCAATAAGCAATCCGCCTAGCGCTTTTTTATAGAAGATGATATCGTCATAATACACATCACTTACGTTGTCTATATTTTTGATAAACACGATGTCAGCGTTGAGATCGTTCAGGTTTTCTAGTAAAGCACCGTGTCCAGCTTGCCTAAAGAGAATCTGTCCGTTTTGCTCACTTCTAAAAGGCGTTTTATCAAAATGAACAGCAATGCTGTCTGTTGATTTCTTTTGGTATGAAAAGTCAATCTCAAAGTTGTGTGCCCCAATTTCCTGGATAGCTACACGAGTCGCTTGCTCAAAAGTGGCTTTGTGCTCTTCTGAAATGGTGAAGTGTACTTTGGTCGTCTCTTTTGAGGTAGCATAAGCTAAGGCCTCTTTCAAATGCTCCTGAACAGGTGTTTGGTGTTTGTGAAAAGGCAAGACTCCTTTGGGCAAATTACAGTAATTGAGATGTGTATCTGACAGAAGTAAATACACAAACTTGTGGTAATACTTCTCTTTTGACCATGATTTATAATCCGGAAAATCGGCTTTGAGTATTCTCTTTACTTTTTTATAAAAGGGGAATTTCTCTAATCCTGCAAAAAAAGCATTCAGCTCGTGCACTCTGTGCTGGTTGATATAAGCGTTGATGGTTTGGGTCTCTGGGTCAAAGTCTCTTAAAAACTTGTTCAGAAACTCAAACATTCTGCTGGCAGCTCCTGAGGCGGGCACCATCTTTTGAATGTCAAACCTATCTTTATGGGTGTCAAAAAAAACAGCTTTTGACTGAATTTCATCGGCTGTCAACTTGGTGATGCCGTCATGGATTACCGCAGGTTTTTCGAGTTGCACAAACGGAATGCCATGCTCAAAAACGGCTATTTGTTTCAGTACCGCTGATAGTGTTGTGCCTCTCTTCTCAAAGGCTACTATATCTTGTGGCGTAAAGCCCTTTTGCTTGGCCAGCTCCAAGTCATTGCTCAATTGTATTGCTTTTTCCATACGCTCTTCTAAATTTCCGGAGATTTCTACGAAAGCTAGCTTTGCATCGATCAATCTCTTTTTAAAATAATTATAATGCCGCTCGCGCTCATACGGAGCATCGCGGAGTTCATCCTCTTCCCAAGGCACATCAATTTGGGTCAAAATATACAAATCATATTTTAATTTGTTAACATAATGCTCAAAAAATGTATCTGATTTGCCAAAATACAACTCTGAATAGATTTTGGTCTGTATAAAATTAGTATCGCAAAACAAAAACCGATGGGCATATTTCTCTGCCATGGCTTCTAGTTTGAGTTGTTCTTCTACTATCTTTAAATTGTCAGCGGCTTCGATAGCTTTATTCTGGTTCAACAGCTTTTCTTCAGCAAAATCGCGCAAGCACTCTCTTACCCAAGTTGTCTTAAAATGAGCTGCTAAGGCGCTTGCCAAAGTAGTCTTGCCCGTGCTTTCTGGGCCTACTAAGGCAATTTTTATCAGTGCTGAGGGGTTGTGCTCCAATTTTTCTTCCATTCTAAATATCCAAAAATAGCTATTATCGTATAAATCAAAAACAAGGCACTGGTGATGGCATAGCCTTTAAAGTAATATAGGGGTATCGAAATAAAATCACCTGCAATCAAAAACAACCAATGTTCTACTTTGCGCTTGGCCAATAAATACATGCCTACAAAAAACAATCCTGTGGTCAGAATATCTATATAAGACCACCATATACCAAATTTGTCAAAATAGATATAAACCCCTGTAATCATCGCCACTGCAGCTATAAAAATCAAAGCAGACCGCTTATAATCTCTTGGGTTTGTCTTGCTGATCACTAGTGCGGCGTTTTTGTCACTCGCAGGCTTGCTCCACAAATACCAGCCATAGATACTCATCACAAAATAATAGGCATTGATAATCATATCACCGTATAAATTCCATTTATACAGCAAGTACACAAAAATAAGAGTGCTGACAATTCCCGTTGGGTAGACCTTAATATTGTTCTTCTTAGAATACAGAACACTGGCTATAGCAAAGACCACAGCCATAATTTCTAGCGAGATATCTAAACCGGAATAAAATGTATAAGGTTCAAAAAGTGTTTCCAATGCAAAAGTTTAATTCAGCTTTTTTTTTAATTCAGAAAAATCCTTCAAAAATACAGTTATTCTGATGAATTATCGGCATCTATAGGCTTCAAAAAAGCCTGATGCGCCATTCAACTATACTCAATAATTTAGAAAATTTAGCTTAAAACTAATTTTCTGAAAGAATCTAAGCTATAATAATTTTGGTTTAACCCATAAATTATTACTTTTGCCTCGGTTTTTAACTTTATTTTAATATATGAAAAAAATACTGCTGTTTTTCATCTTTTGTTCACTGACTGCTTTTTCGCAATCAGACTCGTTAGTCATTCAAAACAAGCGCTTTGAAGGCAGAAAAACGCAGACCTATGTGATCGATAGTCAAACAGAACGCATATACTATCAACCTATATGGCACGAGCCTGTCACTAACCTATGGCAAGACTTCAAAGACACCAGCGTTGATTTTGTAGCCAAAGACCACGGCTGGTACTTAGGTGGTGCTATTGCCGCCACAGCAGCACTGGTGCCTGCTGATCAATATATCGTAGACCAGTCTAGAGAATTTGCCCAAAGCATCGGCTTGTCTAAACAAAATACCTACGGGAGCTTTGGTCCTTTGAGCAATATCCCTCAAAACATAGGTGCCGGACTTTACTTAATAGGCAACGGAACCACAGTTATTCTTATGTCAGCAGGTTTTATCACCCACGGGCTTATTACCAATGATTACCGCGCTTATGCCACTGCCTCAGGAATGCTAGAGAGTATGGCACTTTCAGGTTTTTACATCCAAGTCATCAAACGCTCAACCGGAAGAGAAAGTCCGTTTATAGCTAGAGAAAACGGAAACCCAGGAGGCCACTGGACACCATTCCCCTCATTTAGAGCGTATACAGAAGATACGCCAAGTTATGACGCTATGCCGTCAGGGCATTTGGCTACAATTATGTCTGCCTTTACGGTGCTCACCACTAATTATCCAGAGATAAAATGGCTCAAACCCGTGGGCTATTCCGCTATTGGTTTGATGTCATTTCAGATGGTACAAAGCGAAGTGCATTGGGCTTCAGATTACCCACTCGCCCTACTCATCGGTTATTTTAGCGGAAAAAATATTGCAAAGAATAGGTTTGTCGAAAAGAAAAGCGGACAAGCTAGTGTAGAGAAAAAATATGACCTTCAAGTAACCGGCAATTATATCTACGGTTTCCAGACCATCGGACTAACACTCACCTTCTAATGAAAAAACTGCAAGCTTTACTACTCACCTCTTGTGTGTCTTTGATAGGCTATTCGCAACAGCCCTTAGACAGTCTGTTTGTGAGCAATGATAGTCTACTAGTGCAGCAAGACAGCCTAGTTATCAAAAACAGGGGGTTTACTTCTAAACAACTTATTTTGCCAGCCAGTCTTATAGCCGGCGGTTTTTTATTGCGCAACTCATCTACTAATGCCCGGATCAATAGAGACATCAAAGAGTTTAGAGATGACAACTTCAGTGCTTTCAGAACCAACGTAGACGATTATTTTCAGTACAGCACCATACTGCTTACCTTTGGCGGAAATGCCATGGGTTTCAAATCAAAGAACAATTACAAACAGATGATCTCTGACGGAATTGTGTCAAATATATTGCTATCTGCCATTGTTTTGCCACTCAAAAACAACATCGGCGATATGCGTCCTGATGGTTCTGCTTCAAATTCTTTTCCGTCAGGACACACCACGGCAGCCTTTAACTGTGCTACCTTGCATTTCTTAGAATACAGAGATGACAATGTGTTGTTTGCAAGTGCGGGTTTCGGAATCGCCTCGACTACCGCACTCTTTAGGGTGCTCAACAACAGACATTGGCTGAGTGATGTGACTGCCGCTGCGGGAATCGGAATTGCCACAGCTGTTGTGGTGCATTATTTCAACCCCTTTAGGT
Source organism: Flavobacterium sp. (assembly GCA_035515135.1). Lineage (GTDB taxonomy): Bacteria > Bacteroidota > Bacteroidia > Flavobacteriales > Flavobacteriaceae > Flavobacterium. The sequence goes on along the minus strand of DATJBW010000009.1, from coordinate 30,249 downwards.
TTGAGTCTAAAAAAGAAACCTCGCTGACACTATTGCCTACATACAGTCAAAATACCGCTGGCTTCGTGTTGAATTACCGCTTCAAATAACAGCTTTGTAGCCTTGATTTCATTTGTCCACTAGCGCATAGGCTCTAGATTATATGCCTGCTGAATAAAAATAATTCTGATTCATTTTATATAGTGATATATGGGGTTAAATCTATATATTTGTAACTTGTTTTCTAAAAATTTATGAGAAAAAAATTACTTTTTATACTCTTTTTTGTTACCTCTTTAATGGTGGCTCAGACCAAAGTAAGCGGTATAGTCTATGATGACAACAACCAGCCAATGCCTTTTGCGAGCGTAGCTTTTAAGGGAACAACCCTAGGTATGGTGACCAATGAAAACGGAAAGTTTTATTTAGAGTCTAATGCCAACAACCTGATTTTAGTCGTCTCATTCGTAGGATACAAATCTCAAGAGAGAAACCTTAGCGTTGGCGGGAGTTATAACTTAAAATTCACACTAGAACCTGACAACCTGATAGAAGCCATACAAATCGTGGGCGGAAAACAATCAAAAAAGAACAACCCTGCCATTGATATTCTCAGAAAAATATGGGAGCGCAAACGCAAAAACGGACTCTATATGTTTGACCAATACAAAATGGACAAATACGAGAAAATACAGTTTGACCTCAACAACGTAGATAGTACCTATACCCAAAGCAAGGTGTTTAAAGGAATGGAATTCATCTTTGAACAGGTAGATACTTCAAAAATCACGGGCAAGACCTATTTGCCCTTTTTTATCAGCGAATCTACGAGCGAAATCTATGGCGACAATGTGTTAGACAAGAAAAAAGAAATCATGACCGCCTACAGAAACTCCGGGTTTGACGGCAACGAAAACGTGATGGCTTTTGTCAAAAACCTGTACAAAGAATACAACATCTACGACAACTTCATCAACCTGTTTGACAAGAGCTTCCACAGTCCTATTTCGCGCTACGGAATTGACACCTATAACTATGTGTTAACTGACAGCGCTTATATTGACAACAAATGGTGCTACAATATCATCTATTATCCCAGACGTAAAGGAGAGCTGACTTTTAAAGGAGATTTTTGGGTAAACGACTCTACCTTCGCCATCAAGAAAATCAGTATGGCAGTGACAAAAAGTGCCAACATCAACTGGATCAAAGACGTGTATATCGAACAGGAGTTTGACGTATTAAACGATTCTGTCTTTTTGCTTTCTAGAGATTATTTTATGTCTGACTTTGCGCTAAACAAAAAAGACGAATCTAAAGGCGTTTACGGCAAACGAACCAGTATCTATCAAAATCACATTTTCAATCAAGAACAACCCTCAAATTTTTATAGAGAGAAAGTCAATACCTATGACGAATCTATCTACTTAAAAGACGACAACTATTGGGTAGATAACCGCATGGAATCTCTCAGTAGAGACGAAAGAGGCGTCTACCAAATGCTCGACACACTCCAAAACGTCAAGAGATTTAGGCAAATGTATAACTTGATTTCGATTATCGGGAGTGGTTATATCAGACAAGGCAACTTTGAATACGGACCCATCCTCTCCACTTTTGGCTATAACGAAGTAGAGGGTCTGCGCCTTAGAACAGGTGGGCGAACCTATTTTAATAGAAATGACCAATGGAGGATTGAGGGCTATACCGCCTATGGTTTTAAAGACGATCAGATTAAATACGGCATATCCGGAAAATGGCTCTTTGGCAAGAAAAACCGCATGATTATAAGTGCCGGAAACCGCAGAGACATTGAGCAAATCGGAGCTAATTTGACAGCTACTAACGATGTCTTGGGCAGAGACTTTGCCTCGTCGGCAATTTTCTCTAGCGGAGACACCTCTAAGTTGACCTCTGTCAATTTGACTACCACAGCTCTAGAGATAGAGCCCTTAAAAAACCTGAAATTCAAAGTAGGATTCAATTACCGCACCCTAGAAACTGCCTCGCCTACCTTTAGCCTTGATTATTATGACAATTTGGGCAATGTGCGCAGCAAGACTACCCAATCTGAAGCCAATTTTGTCATCGATTATTCTCCCAACAAGAAAAATGTGGGTTATGGCGTAGAGCGCAGAGTAGTAGACAAGCTCAACTACGGACAAGTGTTTGCCACCTACTCAAAAGGGATAAAGGGCGTGCTGAACAGCGACTTTGAATACGACAAAATTCAACTCTATTACAAACAACCCATCACCATTGGGCTGATCGGTAAGACTTATGTAACTACAGAAATTGGCAAAACCTTTGGCGATGTGCCGCTGGGCTTATTGTCAGTAATCCCGGGTAACCAGTCTTACTTCTCTATTCCGCGAAACTTTGACTTGGTCAATTACTACGAATTTATCACTGATAGATATGCCACGCTGAATGTAGACCACCACTTCAACGGAAAAATATTTTCGAGAATTCCGTGGTTTAGAGACCTGAATTGGAGAGAAACTGCCGGGTTCAAATTAGCTATCGGAGATATCTCTGAGACTAACAAAGCACTTAATGCCTCGGGCATCAGTTATAGAGCACCTACAAAACCCTATTGGGAATACAACGTAGGTATCGAAAACATACTTAAAGTAATGCGCGTAGAATTCACCTGGAGAGGTAGCTATAGAGATGCCCCTGACACCAGTAACTTTGGCGTAAAAGTAGGCTTCGGCATATTCTTCTAATAGCCCCTATTTCTTTTTAGACTGTCTGCTGAGTACGATATAGCCTAAAGTTCCGCCAATAATCGAAGCCACAAAGATGCCTATTTTTGCCTGAACCATATAATCTTCGTGCGTAAAAGCAAGTGAAGTAACAAAGAGTGACATCGTAAATCCGATGGAAGCCAGCAAACTCAAGCCAAAGAGGTTTTTTACATTCATCCCCTCAGGAAAGGGCGTTACTTTTAGTTTCACAAGTAGTAGCGTAAAGCCCACCACGCCTATCACCTTCCCTACCAATAGCCCAAGACCCACACCTAGTGCCACATTGGTACTGAACAACAATTCAGCATCAATAGCAAGCGACACGCCTGCATTGGCCAAAGCAAAAATAGGGATAATCAAGAAGGTCACAAACGGGTGCATCGAGTGCTCTAAACGCTGAAGTGGCGGAATGGCATCTCGGGTGTCGTTTTGCATATCTTCAAGGATATGGAGTTGCTCGTTGGTCAAGGTGGGTATCGTATCATCAGGGTCAACTGATTTGAACCTATTGAGGTAGTTTTGAATTTTAGACACAAACAAGTTTTCTTTGATCTTGACATCTGCCGGAATCATAAAAGCTGCCAATACCGCAGATATCGTAGCGTGAACGCCTGACAATAAGAAAGCCGTCCACACCCCAACTATACCCAATAAGGCATAGAATAAGATGCTTCTAACCCCCATTTTATTTCCGATATACATCAGCAAGATAAAGCCCATACCTATAGATAAGCTGATATAAGAAATCTCAGACGTATAGAAAAAAGCAATCACCATCACCGCACCCAAATCATCCACGATAGCCAGTGCGGTCAAGAATATTTTGAGTGAAAGCGGAATTCTATTTCCCAACAAGTACAATACACCCAGCGCAAAAGCAATGTCAGTTGCCATCGGTATTCCCCAACCTTGATGCACTTCTCCTGACGGATTAAAAGCCAAATACACCAGTGCCGGCACCACCATTCCGCCAATGGCGGCTGCGATAGGCAACATCGCTTTACGCGGATTAGACAGCTCTCCCGCAACGATTTCTCTTTTGAGCTCTAAGCCCACAACAAAAAAGAAAACAGCCATCAATCCGTCGTTGATCCAATGGATGACATTGTATTCTAAAAGTGGTTTTGAGTCAAACATCAAACCCAACTTGTGGTTTAAGATATCAAAATACGTGTCTGACCAAGGCGAGTTAGCAAAGAAAAGCGCAAGAATCACACTGATTCCCAATACTATTCCCCCCGATTTTTCTTGTTGGATAAAACGTTGAATAGGGGTTACTAATTTGTCTATCGGGTATTGCTTGGGCGTTTGCATATTTTTATATTAAGAGGGCAAAGATAGGTTTTTAAGGTTTTTTGTCCAAGTCTTATCAATGCCAAATAAAACCTTTTGATTTAATTAACCTTATACTCGAATACCACTGATATAATCACAACACTTAAACACCCAATGTTAATTTTTATTTAAATCTATACCAAGCGCCTTGACTGTTAAAATAAATGTGCTACTTTTGCATTTGACAATTTAGTCAAACATTTAAGTTAAACAATTATGTCAGTACAAAAAAAGGAAGACGCAACCTTTGAGTTAATCTTAAATACGGCAAAAAACCTGTTCTTCAAAGAAGGTAAGTTTAATGCCACCACTCAAGAGATTGCCGATGCAGCAGGAGTAAACCGGACGCTTATCAATTATTATTTCCGTTCGCGCAATGCGCTTTTTGACTTAGTATTCAAAGAAGCGCAGAAAGAGGAGAAAGAAAAACAAAAAATCATATTCTATCAAGATTTGCCTTTTAAAGAGAAGTTAGAGCGCTTTATGGATTACTTCTTTGAAGAGGCTAAAGCCTATCCCTACAAAGAAATTTATATCGTCACCCAGATGAACCAACAAAGCCTCTACTGCCCAGAAGACAAAGAACATCACCACCAGTTGCGCGATAAGTTTCACAAAGAGATTCAAGCAGAGATGAATAAAGGGAATATTCAAGAGATGAAACCCATCCACTTTATACTGAATTTGATTTCGCTGATGTCTTTCCCCACAGGTATGCGACCACTACTACAGCAAGGCTTAGAGCTTTCTGATCAAGAATACGAACAAATCATAGCTGAACGCAAAGAGGTCATTCTCAAAACCATATTCAACAACTAATCATTCTAATCACACAAATCCTTATATACTATATGAACACTCGCAACTTTAACAAACAATGGCTATTGGCAAGTGCACTGGTTGTATTTAGCGGCGTTTTTGGCTATGCTCAAGAACAACTCCAGCTAAATGACGCTATCAATTATGCCTTAGAGCATAAAGCAGATGCCAACAAAGCCAGACTAAAAGTAGAAAACGGACGCCACCAAATTGCCGAAGTGCGCGCCAGAGCACTGCCACAAATCAGTGCAACAGGAAGCCTAGTGAACAACCCTATTCTTCAAGAAATGGCATTGCCCGGAGATTTTATAGGTATGCCAGGCGAGACACTCATGGTTGCCTTTGGCCAAAAGTGGGCGGCCGTGGGCGGTGTTTCACTACAACAAAACCTGTTTGACTATTCGGTATTTACAGGCCTAAAAGCGGCTAAAACCACCCTTGAATTTTATAAAATCAACGAGCAACTCACCCAAGAACAAATCATTGAGGCAGTTGCCAAGAGTTATTACCAAATTTTCATCACCAAACAAAAACTCACCACCATCACCCAGACTTTAGAAAACACCCAACAAGTACAAAATTCTGTGCAAGGGCTCTTTGACAACGGCTTGGCAAAAGAAGTAGATTTAGATAGAACTAAAGTAACTGTGGGCAACCTGCAAGCCGTCAAACAACAATTAGAGAATGCGGTGAAGATTCAAGAAAACGCACTTAAGTTCTTAATCGGGATGGAAATCAGCAACCCGATTGTACTGCTCGAAGAAGATTTTGAGGTCACTCCTGTGCTACTAGATTCGCCAGACGTAAAACAACTGGTGGCTTTTCAGCTCCTAGAGACGCAAAAGAGACTCTTAGAATACAACAAACAAGCCACCGTAGCGGCTTATTATCCAACGCTATCGCTCTTCGGAAATTACAACTACCAAGGGCTGGGCAACGAATTTCCGCTGTCTGACAGAAAACCAGCCGATGGCGTGTATTGGACCAATTATGCCTCTGTAGGACTAAACCTGAACATCCCTATATTCACAGGATTTGCCACCCGCTCTAGGGTGCGTATGGCGCAGAACCAACTCGATGTACTCCAAGAGGATATGAAAGAAGCAGAACAAGGGCTCAACCTAGCCTTCGAAAATGCCAAGACACAGATCAACAACAGCGTGATTACTATTGACAATCAAAAAGAGAACGTAAAGCTAGCCCAGCGAGTATTAGACAACACGCAAAACAACTACCTCAACGGTATGGCGTCACTCACAGATTTAATCGAAGCTGAAAACGCATTGGCAGATGCCAAAAACAATTACTCTAATGCACTGCTTGATTACAAAGTAGCTGAAATAGAACTCATCAAATCAAAAGGACAATTAAATTCGTTAAAATAACCATATCAATATCATCGAAATGAAAAAAGTAATATATATCATCATTGCTGTAGCACTTGTAGTTTTGGCTGGGTTCAAACTAATGAGCAACAAACAAAAACAAGCAGAAGAGACGGCTATCGTAGCTGAGCAAAACGCCTTTGTATCGGTGCGTGTAGATACCGTAAAATCAGAAACTATCAACGCTGAATACAGAGCCAACGGAAACTTTGCTCCGTACCAAGACCTTAAATTAGCGTCAGAACGAGGCGGAAGAGTGATAAAAGTATTGGCAGAAGAAGGCAGCAAGGTGAGCGTCGGACAAACCTTGGCTATCATCAAAGCAGACTTGCAATCAGTAGAATTACAAAATGCAGAAGCCGCTTACCTCAACGCCCAAAAAGATGCCAGCCGTTTTGAGAGCGCCTTCACCACAGGTGGGGTGACCCAACAACAGCTAGACCAAATAAACTTACAACTGCAATCAGCACAAGCAAGGCTCAACCAAGCCAAAATCAACGTAGGTGACAGTTATGTCAAATCAACTATCAACGGCGTGGTCAACAAAAAACACATTGAGCCCGGAACCGTTGTAGGCCCTGGCGCACCGCTATTTGACGTGGTGAATGTGTCGAAGTTAAAACTCAAAGTCAATGTGAGTGAAAACCAAGTAGCCGCCATCAAAACAGGTCAAGCAGTACACATCACAGCAAGCGTGTATCCTGACAAAGAATTCAAAGGCAAGATTACTTTTGTAGCGGCTATGGCCAACGAATCTGTCAACTTCCCCGTAGAAGTAGAAGTCTTGAACAACAAAGACAACGAGCTTAGAGCCGGAATGTACGGCACAATCATCTTTGGAGCTGAGGCAAAAAGCGATGTGAAAATCACCACCGTACCCAGAAATGCTTTTGTAGGTAGTATTGCCAACAACCAGATATTCATAGCCCGTGAAGGTACAGCACAACTGACCAAAATTGTATCTGGAAGAGTACTCGGCGACAAAGTAGAGGTACTAGACGGACTAAAAGTAGGCGATGTCGTGATTACCAGCGGTATCATCAACCTTACCGATGGAGCAAAAATAAACATCGTAAAATAATAAAGAGAGCAAAGAATCAAGAACAAAGAGGCAAGAGCAAAGACTTGAGAAGAATATTTATTTTCAATTAAACCGCTTGGCCTTCTTTTAACTATAGCACTATGAAATTAGCCGAAATATCAATCAAACGCCCTACCATGATTGTCGTATTATTTACGATACTCACCCTGGGCGGACTCTTCTCATACAACCTCTTGGGTTATGAGCTCATACCAAAATTTGAGGTAAACGTAATTACCATATCCACCGTTTATCCGGGGGCATCGCCTTCTGAGATAGAGAATACGGTAACCAAAAAAATAGAAGACGCCGTATCATCACTAGAGAACATCAAAAAGATAGAATCAAAGTCTTTTGAGAGCATCTCTGTGGTAATGGTGCAGCTCAACCCGGGCACCAACACTGACTTCTCACTCAACGACGCACAGCGAAAAGTAAATGCGGTGCTCAAAGACTTACCCGATGATGCTGATCCGCCGTCGCTAGTGAAATTCTCATTAGATGACTTGCCCATTATCACCATTGCCGCTACTGCCAAAATGGATGAGGTAGCGTTTTTTGACCTGGTAGACAAGAAAATCCAACCCCTACTTTCTCGTGTTCCGGGAGTAGCGCAAGTAAACCTTGTGGGTGGTGAAGAGAGAGAAATTCAAGTAAACATCAATCAGGAGAAACTCGAGAGCTTCGGCTTGTCTATTCCTGAAATCAGACAAGGCATTTTAGCCTCTAACCTAGACTTCCCTACCGGGAATGTCAAGACCAGAGAAAACACCACGCTTATCCGTTTGGCGGGTAAATACAAAGACGTACAAGAACTTCAAAACCTGATCATCAAAGAAGAAAACGGCATTCAGATTCGATTGAGTGACGTGGCGGAGGTCAGAGATACCCAAAAAGACGTTGAAAAATTAGCCCGCAACAACCAAGAAAACGCCATCTTGATTCAGGTGATGAAACAATCTGACGCCAATGCCGTAGCGGTGAGTGAGCTCATCCACAAGTCAATTAGAGAAATCGAAAGTGATTATAAGAAAAGTGAACTGAGCTTAGCCGTTGCCAATGACACCAGTGAGTTTACGCTTGTGGCTGCTAACAACGTGATCTTTGACATATTCTTGGCCGTATTTTTAGTGGCTATCGTGATGTTGTTGTTCTTAAAGAGTTTTAGAAACGCACTGATTGTGATGGTGACCATCCCTGCTTCGCTTATCGCCACCTTTATCGGGATATACTTTATGGGCTTTACGCTCAACTTGATGAGTCTAGTAGCCCTATCTCTTGTGGTAGGTATCTTGGTCGATGATGCCATTGTGGTGTTAGAGAACATCCACAGACATATGGAGATGGGTAAAAACAAAGTGCGCGCCGCCTATGACGGAGCTTCAGAAATTGGTTTTACCGTTATTGCCATTACCCTAGTTATTATCGTGGTATTCTTGCCTATTACGCTGAGCAATGACTTGGTATCAAATATTATCAGACAGTTTGCCGTGACGGTGATGATGGCTACAGCCTTCTCGTTCTTGGCTTCTTTCACCTTGGTGCCTTGGTTGTCATCGCGCTTCGGAAGACTAGAAGTAGTCACAGGCAAGAACTTCTTTGAGAAAATCATCCTTTGGTTTGAAACCAAAATTGATGCCTTCACCCACTGGATTTCAGGACTCTTAGAATGGGCGTTGAAAAACAGAACCAACAAACTCATTACTTTATCTATTGCTATAGTGATGTTCTTCGGTTCCTTCGGGCTTGTAGGCGCTGGATTTGTAGGGGGCGAATTTTTCCCTAAACTAGACAAAGGAGAATTCTTAGTGCAGATAGAATTGCCTAAAGACGCTTCGATAGAACAAACCAACTTCGTGACCCAAAGAGCTGAACAGTTCTTGCAGTCAAAACCAGAGGTGGTCAACTTGATTACTACAGTAGGTGAAACCAGCGGCGGTTTTGGGTCGACCCAAGCCACCGTCTATAAATCTGAAATTAACGTAAAGCTCACTGACGGAAGCCAGCGTGAAGACAATACCTTTATCTATGCAGCAAAACTCAAAAGAGAATTACAAACCGAGCTAGTGGATGCCAAAGTGGTCATCGTTCCTATCGGGATGATGGGGGCTGACGATGCGCCACTGCAATTAGTAGTGACCGGAGTAGACCTAGAGAGCGCCATGGATTTCGCCCGCAAAGCCGAAGCTGAATTGCTGAAAATTGCCGGTACATCAGAGGTTGATTTATCTGTAGAAGACGGAAACCCTGAGATTACCGTTCAGGTAGACAGAGATAAAATGTCTCGTCTAGGGCTAGACCTCGGAACTGTCGGCATTACCATGCAAACTGCCTTTAGCGGAAATACCGATGCTAAATTCAGAGCAGGAGAATACGAATACGACATCAACATCAGGTATGACCAATTCAACCGCTCAAATATTGAGGATGTTAGAAACATTATCTTTATCAATAAAACAGGCGAGCAAATCCACTTAAATCAATTTGCCGATATTCAACAAGGCTCAGGACCAAGCGTGTTAGAGCGCCGAGACAAAAGCCCTTCTGTGACCGTGATGTCACAAGTTATCGGTAGACCTGTGGGAGACGTGGCGACAGAATGGGAAAAAGCTTTCTCTAAAATCGAACGCCCGGCAGGTGTGAACTATGTTTGGGGCGGAGATATCGAAATGCAGGGCGAAGGTTTCGGAACACTGGCCATTGCACTCTTAGCCGCTATTCTATTGGTATACCTTGTGATGGTTGCCTTATACAACAGTTACATTCACCCCTTTGTGGTATTGTTCTCTATTCCGCTGGCGCTTATCGGAGTGATGATTATCTTGGCTTTGACCAATAACTCGATCAATATCTTTACGATTCTAGGTATGATTATGCTCATCGGGCTAGTGGCGAAGAACGCGATTTTGATTGTCGACTTTACCAACCACCGTAAAGAAGCCGGAGAAACCACCAAAACTGCGCTTATTCAGGCAAACCACGCCCGACTGCGTCCGATTCTGATGACCACTATCGCGATGGTGTTTGGTATGATTCCGATTGCTACGGCAAAAGGAGCCGCCTCTGAGATGAACAACGGATTGGCACTAGTAATCATCGGAGGATTGATCTCTTCGCTGTTCTTGACCTTAGTAATCGTTCCGGTGGTATATTCGGTATTTGAAGGAATCACCAACAGATTTGGCAAGAACAAAGTCAAAACTGACTATATTGCAGAGATGACCGCTGACTATGAAGAAATAGCCATCAAAGAAGAATTTGAAAAATAAATAAAATGAACCGCTTTACAGACGCTATCGGACATACACTAACCTTGAACACCACCCCCAAAAGGATTGTTTCACTGGTGCCTTCTCAAACCGAATTACTAGTTGATCTAGGGCTAGAACACGCCCTTGTAGGCATCACTAAGTTCTGTGTACACCCGATAGACCTGAGGGCAAACAAAAGCATGGTAGGCGGTACTAAAAAAGTAAATTTCGACAAAATTCGCCAGCTGAAGCCTGACCTTATCATCGCCAACAAAGAAGAGAATACCAAAGACATGGTTGAAGCACTTCAACAGCTATATCCGGTCTGGACCACTGATATCCTGACGGTTGAAGACAACTTGAAGATGATTGCCGACTTCGGCAAACTCTTGGATTGCGAAGATAAAGCAACGGCTTTGCAAAATAAGATTGCCCAAAGGCTAACGCAATTCAAAGCCAGCACCGCACACCATCTGACCAAAAGAGTAGTGTACCTAATCTGGAAGAACCCGTATATGGCTGCAGGCGCTGACAATTTTATTGCCGAGTTACTACAACTCAACCAGCTAGAAAACAGCTGTGGAGCAACGCCGCGCTATCCAGAGGTAGACTTAGAGCGGCTGTGTGCACAAGGGGCGGTAGATTATATCTTCCTCTCTAGCGAGCCTTATCCGTTTAAGGCAGAAGATGCGGCTGAAATCAAAGCCTTTGCCGGAAAGGCAAAAGTGGTGTTGGTAGACGGAGAAATGTTCTCGTGGTACGGAAGTAGACTGCTAAAGTCCTTTGACTATTTTGAGGAATTGCACGCACAGCTAGACTAGCTTTCATTTCAAATATATATATAAACTAAATAAGCCTATGATTCAACAAAGAGTCATAGGCTTATTTAATGCTATAAGAGAAGAACTTTGTTTATTCTTCCATAAATTTATCCATTACTGCATTGCTTACGCCCATATTAGAGAAACCTCCATCGTGGTATAAGTTCTGAAGCGTCACTTTCTTAGTCAAGTCTGAGAACATCGATACGGTGTAGTCAGCACAATCTTGAGCGCTGGCATTGCCGAGTGGCGACATCTTATCGGCATAGGCGATAAATCCGTCAAAGCCTTTCACACCTTGTCCAGCGGTTGTTGGCGTAGGAGACTGAGAGATAGTGTTTACTCTCACTTTTTTGTCACGGCCAAAGAAGTAACCAAAACTGCGCGCAATTGACTCTAGATACGCCTTGTTGTCAGCCATATCGTTATAGTCAGGGAAAACTCTTTGCGAAGCCATATAGGTTAGCGCAACGATACTTCCCCACTCATTCATAGCGTCTTTTTTATACAATACCTGCATCACTTTGTGAAAAGAAAGCGCAGAGACCTGCCATCCTTTTTCAGTATAATCATAGTTTTGTCCGGTATAGTGGTTTCCTTTTCTAAGGTTGATTGACATGCCGATAGAGTGCAAGACAAAATCAATTTTTCCGCCCAGTATCTCTTGTGCTTTATCCACTAAATTCTCTAACTCCTCCATAGAAGTTGCATCGGCAGGAATTACCTGAGATCCTGTTTTTTCTGCTAGTTGATTGATGGTACCCATTCTCATGGCAATAGGTGCATTGCTAAGTACAAAAGTACCTCCCTCTTGGTGCACGCGTTCAGCAGTTTTCCAAGCGATAGAATTCTCATCTAAAGCTCCGAAAATAATTCCTCTTTTTCCTTTTAATAAATTATACATAGCTAAGTGTTTAAGTATAGTTTTAGATTTTCAAATGTAATGATTTTATTATTCAGTTTGCCACCCTAATTTGACAATAATGTTTTGGCGTGCAGCAGTGCTGATTCAGACGGATTTTCGCCCGAGAGCATTTGTGCAATTTCCTCAACGCGCTCTTCTTTAGACAACAGCTTTAAGTCAGATAGCGTATCTGATTCTGTAACAGATTTATACACCTTATAATGCGCGTCTCCTTTTGAAGCGATTTGCGGCAAGTGGGTGATCGAAATCACCTGTCTGCTCTGGCTCATCTGCTGCATAATCACCGCCATTTTTTGTGCTATTTCTCCAGATACACCCGTGTCAATTTCGTCAAAAATGATGGTGGGCATGGTCTGATACGAGGCGATAATCGCCTTGGTAGCCAACATTATTCGAGAGAGTTCACCACCTGAGGCCGTCTTTTTAAGCAGGCCAAACTGACCTCCTTTGTTGGCAGAAAACAGAAAATCAATCCTGTCTTTTCCGTTGGCATAATACTCCGCCGTAGGTTGCAGCTGAATGTCAAAACGCGCATTTTCCATCCCCAGCTCAGCCAACAAAAGAGTCATCTTTTGATCAAAAACCCCAATGGCTTTGGTTCTGTTAGCGTGTAGGGCTAGCGCCAATCTGTCTAAGTCTTTTTGGTCTGTGGCGATGCGTTGCTGGTTTACTTCAATCACTGTATTCAGCTCCTCTACAGAGACTAGCTTTTGTTGTAGCTGCTCTTTCACAGCGATGAGCTCGTCTAAGTTTGCCGCGCGGTGCTTTTTCTGCAAGTCATACAAAAGCTGTAGCCTATCCCCTATTTCTTGCAGTGCTGACGGATTGTCTACCACTGAATCAGCGAGGCTGTTCATCTCCTGCAACACATCAGCAGCTTCAATCTGTAGGCTTTCGATGCGGTCGTGCACTTCTGTATAAGTAGGTGAGAACGATGCTATTTTGGCGAGTAGCGCCTTCATCTGAGTCAACTGCTGATACACGCCACTGACTTCGTTGTCTGACAGGTGAACCGCATTGGATAGCGCCTCTTTGATGGTCTCTACGTTGCTCAGCTGCTCATAGGTTTCTTCGAGTTGTTCTTGCTCGCCTTTCTTGAGCTTGGCTTGCGCCAATTCCTCTAAGATATACATGTCATATTCTTGCTCCTTAAGGGCTTCCTCGCGCTTTTTAAGGGCTTGTTCCAAAGCTTTCTTATGTGCTTTATAGCTCTTCAAGTGCTCGGCATACTCGGTTAATAGCGGGCGATTAGCAGCGAGTATATCCAGTATTTCAAATTGGTAGGTGTCCTCAGACAACTCTTGGGTTTGGTGTTGCGAATGTATATCCATCAACCTGCTGCCCAATTCGTCGAGTTGTTGTAGCGTCACCGGGCTGTCGTTGACAAAGGCCCTTGATTTGCCACTGGGCAATATCTCTCTTCTGATGATGCTCTGGTCTTCGTAATCCAAATCAATCTGTGCAAAGAACTCCTTGAGCTGATACTTTTCTACAGCAAACACCACCTCTATAATACATTTCTCGTCTGGGTTCTTGAGTGACGACAGGTCAGCTCTTTTGCCTAAAACCAAACCCAAAGCGCCCAATAGCATTGACTTTCCCGCGCCTGTCTCTCCGGTAATCACAGAGAAACCACTGCTGAAATCAATATTCAGATGTTCGATTAACGTATAGTTTTTTATAGAAAGAGATATAAGCATTTTCTTAAGCTAGGTATTAGTACTACAATTTATGGCGTTGCCAAAGCCTCTATTTCGTTTGCCGTCAATCGAAAGACCGTCCAACCCTCCATCGGCTTGGCTTGCAGTGCGGTATAAAACGCAATCGAAGGCGCATTCCAGTCCAAAACAGACCACTCCATACGGCCACAGTCTTTTGCACGGGCTATTTTTGCCAAGGCTACAAACAACTGCTTGCCATAGCCCTTGCCCCTGTACTGTGGCTCTACAAACAAGTCCTCGAGATACAACCCAGGCTTGCCCACAAAGGTAGAGAAGTTAAAGAAATACAGCGCAAAGCCAACCGCCTTGTCGCCCTCTGAGGCGATAAGCACCTCGGCGTGCTTCTTGGCAAAGACATTTTCTTTAAAACCAGCCGCAGTAGCGACAAACTCGTGTTCGAGCTCTTCGTATACCGCGAGCTGCCTGATCAAATCTAAAATGAGAGGCGTGTCATCTGGCGTGGCTTGGCGGATGCTAAAGGTGTTCATGGCTTTATTTTTCAACTTTAAAAAAGCAAAAATAAGCAATTCTAAAAGGATTTGCGAGTATATTCTGCGCTCCTATTCTAAATTTTAGCTTTAAGTGAGATTCTAGTAGCAGTGATCCCGATAATAAAATCATTTAATCAGTATGTAAACTAAATACAACTAAGCATCTACTGCACTATTTATGTTTCTATACTTAAACTATCGCAAAATCCATACTACAACGCACCCCTTCAAAAAAACCAAAAAATAATTTAACATAAATTTCTTAATTAAAGAAAAGTTGTATAAACTTGTGGATATTTATTAGTTGGCAACAAGCTAAACCGAAAAATCGAAAATCTATGAAAAAAAATTACATCATCATAATAATCGCAATTCTTACTCTAACCTCTTGTGGAAAAAGTAAAGAAAAATTAGAGCTTGAAAAAGCAAAAATAGAATTGGAAAGAACCAAATTAGAATTAGCGGAGAAAAATAAAGCTGATGAACAAATTCAAGTTTCGCAACAAAATGCGGAAAAACAAAAAATCCACGAACAAAAATTAAATGTTGGAAAACAAAAGAGACTCGTCGAACTAAACGAACAACTACAACAGTTGCCTGGAGCTCTATCTCAAGCAGAGGCACAACTTAATGAAGTTAACGAATTTCACTTAGGACGCTCATCTACCACAAAAGAAAAACAAATAAAAGAAGCATCTAATCAATTAAACGAGATTAGGCATTATGGAGATAAGTTAAAAAATGAAATTGCTCAATTGGAATATAACGAAACATTTGATTTTCAGAAAACCCCAGAAAGTCTAATGAACTATATGTTTAAATCTGCTAAAACAGGAAATTTGTCCAATTTCCGTTATTTATGTGACCCATACGCCGAAAATGATTCCGATACAAAAGCAATTTGCTATGCGGAAATGTTAACGCAAAAAGGAAGAGAAGAACTAATTACTGGTTTTGCCAACGGTCGAATAATGGGCGAACCAAAAATAAAAGGAGATAAAGCCGAAATCGAATTTGCATTTGGACCAAGCTCAAGCGAACTTAAAAAAATGAATTTGATAAATCGAAACGGACTTTGGTACTTAATGAGTTTGTGAAGGAAAGCCTATTGCCAACATTGCATAAACGCAATAGCGGGCAAGTGCAAAACCCGAAAGTAATTTTATAAATTTAAAGTCTGGTATAAACCGAAAAGTCAGTGCGCCAATCCCGCTACTGCGTTTATACGAGACGTTGGGCATAATATAAAAATATGACGTTTGAAATTGAAAAATCGGGACCACCATACTTATTCAGATATAGGTCAAATAGCGAATTTACAATTGATGAGCTCGAAAATAGTTATGTCTATTTCTCTGATAGAAACGAACTGAATGACCCATATGACTCAATCCCGAATTTAATAAACCTAACGAATGATATAGAGGAACTGGAAAGGTCTTATAATCTTATTCTTGAAAATATTAACGATTCTATTACAAAATCTTATTTCAATACAAAATTTTCATCCGATAATATCAAAAATTTGATTACTGAAAGTTTGGAACCTTTTTTAAATCAATTTGGAATTGCTTGTTTTTCAATAAACCCATTGAATTTACCATTATGGGCTAATTATTCAAATAATAGTAAAGGTGTCTGTCTTCAATTCAATATGGATAAA
Source organism: Flavobacterium sp. (assembly GCA_035515135.1). Classification (GTDB taxonomy): domain Bacteria; phylum Bacteroidota; class Bacteroidia; order Flavobacteriales; family Flavobacteriaceae; genus Flavobacterium. Next base: position 14,028 of record DATJBW010000009.1, on the reverse strand, counting down.
GACATTGATTTCTTTAAAAATTGGAGACCAGTGACCTATGAAACCGACTTAAAACAAACGATTTTTAATCCAAGTACCAATGGCAATGGAATTATGGATGTTTTTTACACAAAATTAAAACTTTGGGATAATGAATATGAAATTAGACTAGTTAAGCAAAAAAGAGGCGAAATTAAATTTAAAAAGGAATCACTTGCAAATGTAATTTTAGGATATAATATTGAACCAAATTATAAAGATAAAATTATAAAAACCGTAAAGAAAAACTATGGACACGCTAACATATTCCAGATGAAAAAACCGACTGAATTAAATATAATAAGCTTTACAAAAATATAAGTACTATGCCCAACAAAGAACTGAGGTAAAAACCTAACATTTTCTTAGAAAATTTTTACCTAAAAACCCTGGCATTGTAGAAATTGAACAAAGTCTCCTTTGTCACTTTATTTCAGTTCGACAAGCCATACGCAACCCTTTGTTTTTAGTAGGACGGCATTGATTTTTGCACTTATCTATTTATAGTACCCCATAACAAAATAACTTCATAACAAGATAACCCCTTAATATAACCCCCTCACCATACCTTTAACAAAAATCCTAATAAGCCAAAATTTAATTTGCTTATTTGAGAATAACGAATTAAATTAGTTCTAAAATTACATAGGCAATAAATCGGGCAGTCTTTTTAGATCTAAAAAAACCTAAAAAACGATGATTTTAGCGCTTAAACTACGACAAAAAATAAAATGACACGACAAGGATTTTAAAATACACGACAAAGATTGAATTTTACACGACAAAAATAATTTTATCACGACACTTACACGAGCGCTACACGAGCTCCACACGAACTAACTACGAGGTAACTATGAGGTAACTATGAGGTAACAACGATGTAACAACGACCTTACTACGACACCAACAGCATATAACACACTAAACTATACTTATTCTAAATAACATTTACGCCCTAAACACTTAACAAATGTTTAGCAGGATTCTGTTTTCAGAAAATTACTTTTGTTTAATTCATAAAAACAGATGACAATGAAATCCATCCAAATTATTGTTTTTTCTCTTATCTCTTTAGTGGCTTTTGCTCAGCAAACCCATAAGATATCCGGAAAAGTCTATGACAAGGCAAACAACCTTCCTTTAGAGTATTCTATTGTGTACATCAAAAACACACAAAACCCAAGCGCAGTTTTCGGCGGTACTACAGATGCCAAAGGAGCTTTTGCTATCGATGTCCCCACCGGAAATTATAATATCAAGATTGATTTTATGTCGTTCAAGCCCTATGAGGTGACCATGACTATTGACAAAAACACTGAGCTAGGCAACATCCTCTTAGATACCGATAGCCAAATGATTGAAGGCGTAGAGATCATCGCTGAGCGCTCAACCGTAGAGTTGCGCCTAGACAAGCGCATCTATAACGTAGGCCAAGATATGATGGTCAAAGGAGGTACAATCAGCGATGTGCTTGACAACGTGCCTTCTGTAAGCGTTGACGTTGACGGGACCATTATGCTTAGAGGAGACACTAACGTAAAGATTCTTATCGACGGTAAACCATCCGGATTAGCAGGCATTAACATCAATGATGCACTAAAAATGCTTCCTGCAGATTCAGTAGAGAAAATCGAAGTAATCACCAACCCCTCTTCTAGATACGAAGCTGAAGGTGGAGGAGGTATCATCAATATCATCCTCAGAAAAGGAAAGAGCGATGGCGTAAACGGAAGCTTTACTATAACTACGGGTGATCCTGCAAACCACGGAATCAGTGCCAATGTCAACCACAAGACAGAAGACTTTAACATCTATACCACCCAGAGCTATAACCAACGAGGCAGCAAAGGAAACTTCGTTAACGACATAGAAAACCTAAACCCAACTACCGGAGACACCACCGGATTCTTAAAAGAAGACAGACAAAATGAGCGTCTAAACAAAGGCTATACCGGAACCGTAGGTGTCGATTGGAACCTAACTGACAGCTTCTCATGGCGCAATAGCCTTACCTATAGAAAAGACAACGGCTCAAACCCAACCATGGTTGCTATTGATTATTTTGACCCAAACATGGCATTGCTCTCGCAAAGCTCACGTGACAATTATGACCAAGGTACCGGAGAAGACGTTGATTACTCCACCGGATTCATCAAAAAGTTCAGCAAAGAAGGCCACCAACTCTCCGCTGATTTCTCAACGGCATATAACAAGAATGACAACTTGTCTAATATCACCACCAAAGACCTAACCCTAGACCAAATCACCCGTTTAGAGCGCACAGCCAACGTCAGCAGAAACAGCAGAAACACAGTGATGCTTGACTACGTATTGCCCATCGGCAAAAACACCCAGTTTGAAGCGGGATACAGAGGCAATTTCTCTGATGTAGTCATTGACTACAAAGTAGAAAACTTTAACCAAGGCACTAACCAATGGGAGAATGACGCTAACTACTCAAACATCTTGGGCTATAAAGAAAACGTAAACGCACTCTATACCCAACTCGGAAGCAAGTTTGGCAAATTCTCAGTGATGGGCGGTTTGCGTTGGGAAGACACAAATATCGACATCGATCAGCGCACCAGCCAGATAGTTAAGAACAAGAGATACGACAACCTCTTCCCTAGTATTTTCTTTAGTTATGAATTAAATGAAGAGGCAAACTTATCGCTTAGCTATAGCAAACGCGTATCACGTCCGCGTTCATACTTCATCAACCCCTTCTCAAACTTATCGAGCAACGTATCGCTCTTCAGAGGAAACCCTGATCTAGACCCAGCCATGTCTAATGCATTTGACTTAGGATTCTTAAAGCGTTGGGGCAATAAAGTAACCCTGAGCACCTCGATGTACTTCAACCACACCACTGATGCCTTCCAGTTCATCCGTTATGTAGAAGAGATCAACAACATTGACGTACTAGTGACCTCTCCTGTAAACTTAGGAATCAAAGACCGTTTTGGTTTTGAATTCACCTTAAACTATAACCCTTTCAAATGGTGGAGACTCAACGGAAACTTCAACCTGTATAGAAATGAAACCAAAGGTGATTATACGTATTATGATTTGAACAACAATATGAATACTCAAAACTTTGATAACGTAGCTTACTCTTGGTTCTCTAGAATTACATCAAAAATCACTTTACCTTATAAGATTGATTGGCAAACCAACGCTACTTACAGAGCTCCAGAAGAAAATGCACAAGGTAGGTCTAAAGGAATCTTGAGTGCCAACTTGGCTTTCAGTAAAGACCTATTGAATGACAAAGCAACTATCTCGCTAAATGTGAGCGATGTGTTCAACTCTAGAAAACGCATCTCTGAAACCGAATTGCTTACGCAAAACAGCTACTCAGAAATGCAGTGGAGAGAAAGACAAATCACTTTGTCTTTTACTTATAGATTCAACAAGAAGAAAGATAGAGAACGCCCGCTAAATGGTGGTGGTTACGGAGAGGATGAATTTATGGGAGGTTAATTTAATTCAAAAAAAAGCTGGAAGATATCTTCCAGCTTTTTTTATGCCCGAAAAGTACAACCAATTTTATTCTTCTTCTAGTGCTATATACATTTCTGTTCGCATCGGTGTCATTCGTTTCAGGTCTGAAAACTCAGGCAAACCCTCACTCATAAATCTAGAAGGACGACTTGGCATTCCCGTTATCTGAGAGATGGCTGTAGCCAAAAACAGTTCGTTTATATTTCCTAAAGCTTGCATGTTTTCAAAATCTTCGTGCACTTCAATATCTGGTTCAAGACCCGTCTGGTAATCTCCAAAACCTATACTATTTACGATTTTAAGCACTAAGGGTTGCATCGCGTATTTATGTTTCGGATTAGCAGCCTTTTTATCATAATCAGCCGAATCGTATAAAGTTCTAGAACCCACATTCTTGCCGATGGTCTTGGTCCCTATTTGGATGACTTCAATATGTGGTTGCAAGCCGTTGATGACCAGCTCACTTGCTGAAGCCGTACTCGAGGTGGTCAATACATAGACTCTGTTTAAGTTGAGATGGTTGATACCGGCGCCGTTAGCCAGTTTATCTGTAAATCTATTGATGAGTTGTTCTTCTGTTCCTGAGCGCTGAAAATACTGCATCAGCTTGGCATTCCACTGTTGCTTAGCAAATACCTGCCCGGTGAATTGCCCGGTAATCATACTTGCCAATCGCGTAGCTGTAGAGATCAATCCGCCAGAGTTATACCTTAAATCCAAAACCAAATCTGTAACCCCTTGGCTGTTAAAAGAGGCAAAAGCGGCGTTGAGCTGGTTGTCATAATCGCCATAAAAACCGTTGTATACTAAATAGCCAATGTTGTGCTGATTAATGGAGTAAACATTTGAATAATACACCGGATTTTCAGAGTAGTCATATTTGGTCAAACTCACACTTTGCCCGTTGGGACTGAAGTTGCCGTGGTCATAATCTGCAAAGTTTAATGTATAGCTATCTGTAGCCAGAAGTGATTGATAGTTGTTGATTGTGAGTGGCGTTCCGTTGACGGCATAGAAGAGATCTCCCCGAGAGATATCTTTAGTAGACGCGTCTGAATTGGGCAGTATATACCGAACCAGGCCGATGATTTGGTCTGCGCCAGGAGCAATGCGGTAGAGCGCATAATCTGCGCCATTGTTTTTAGTATTCCCTGTAAGTACTTGTTCTAAGACCGTATAATCGTCATAAATCACGCTAAACCTATCGATCGTTCCCTTTTCATACAACAGGCTGTTAAATAATTCAGTTGGGTTAGGATAGCCTTTGAGAAAAGCATTCAAACTCCCTTGACTGTCAAACCTATCGTCTCTGAGGTTTTGCACATCGTCTTGCCATAAATAATAAAGATTAAGCCCTTTCCACACAAAATCTTGCACTGCTACCTCACTCGGAACCGAGTTGGTATCGTCAGCGTTGCACCCTAAAAATAGGATAGGTAGCGCAACAGCGAGATAAATAAAGGATTTTCTCATAACCTTATAATTTTATGACATATACTACGACTTTAAAATTTGAGCGGCGTGTTCTTTGGTCTTCACCTTGGTGATCACATCTTCTATATTTCCGTTTTCATCGATGACAAAAGTGGTTCTATGAATGCCGTCATAGACTTTGCCCATAAACTTTTTTTCTCCCCATACACCAAAGGCATGAATCAGCTTGCGCTCAGTATCGGCAATTAAGGGGAAAGGAAAATCGTATTTTTCTTTAAAATTAGTTTGCCTCTTGGCATCATCAGCACTAACGCCTAAGAGGGCATACCCCTGAGAGCTAAACCTCTCAAAGTTGTCTCTCAAATCACAGGCTTCTGCCGTACACCCCGGAGTGCTTGCTTTCGGGTAAAAGAACACCACTAATTTTTTGCCAGAATAATCGGCGAGATGGTGTGCTGTACCGCTTTGGTCAACACCTAAATCTTTCGGAGCTGCATCTCCTATTTTAAGCATATTCATACGAGGATTGTATTTAAAATTAGGGATAGAAGCTAGTTTCCTACTTGACTGATAAACTGAATGCGCATCAAACGCAGTTCGTCATAGTCAAAGTCACCGTCAAATTCTTTGATAGCCTCACTTATTTTATCTGATTCACATTCCATAAAATAATCGTGAATCTCTTGCTGTTGCTCGTCATCAAGTATATCGTCAATCCAATATTTGATGTTGAGTTTGGTTCCTGAATAGACAATTTGCTCCATTTCTTTTAGCAAATCATTCATAGGTATGCCTTTTGCCTTTGCGATATCTTCTAAAGGCAGTTTTCTATCGATGTTCTGGATGATATACAACTTCAAAGCCGAATTGGTTCCGATTGATTTCACAACCAAGTCATCGGGTCTAGTGATGTCGTTTTCTTCTACATATTTAGCGATAAAGGCTACGAAATCTTTTCCGTATTTTTTGGCTTTGCCCTCTCCTACGCCATGTACGTTGGCAAGCTCTTCAATGCTTATCGGATATTTGAGTGCCATATCCTCTAGCGATGGGTCTTGAAAAATCACAAAAGGAGGTAAGCCTAATTTTTTAGCTACTTTTTTGCGCAAATCTTTTAAGAATACCATCAGTTGTTCATCGGCTACGTTACTGCCTTTGGCAATTGAAACTACAGTACTGTCATCTGTTTCAGAGTATTCGTGGTCTTCAGTCATCATAAACGAGGTCGGATTTTTTAAGTAATCCAATCCTTTGTCAGTGAGTTTGACAACGCCATAACTCTCAATGTCTTTTGACAAATAGCCTTCTACTAATACTTGGCGAATGAGTGCCATCCAGTATTTATCGTCAAAGTCTTTACCCCTGCCAAAAACAAAATTAGTATCTGTTCTGTGTGCTTTGATCGTTGCGTTTAATTTGCCCACAAGAACAAAAATAAGCTCTTTAGACTTATAGATATCTCCTGTCTCTCTAACGGTCTCAAGTAAGGTGACCACTTGTGGTTGTGCCTCTACTTTGTGCTTGGGGTTTCTGACGTTGTCATCCATATCTGCACCCTCGCCTGTTTCTGAGTCAAACTCTTCTCCAAAATAATGCAAGATAAATTTTCGTCTTGAGATTGAAGTTTCTGCATAGGCAACCACTTCTTGAAGTAAGGCATAACCAATCTCTTGTTCTGCGATGGGCTTGCCTGACATAAACTTCTCGAGCTTCTCTATATCTTTATACGAATAAAAAGCAACACAATGCCCTTCTCCTCCGTCTCTTCCTGCCCTTCCAGTCTCTTGATAATAGCTCTCTAAAGACTTGGGTATGTCGTGATGGATTACAAACCTTACATCGGGCTTGTCAATCCCCATCCCAAAAGCGATGGTAGCTACTACCACATCCACGTCTTCCATCAAAAACATATCTTGGTGTTTGGCTCTAGTTTTTGCATCTAGCCCTGCGTGATAGGGCACTGCAGAAATTCCGTTTACTTGCAGTACTTCAGCTATTTCCTCTACCTTTTTACGGCTGAGGCAATATATAATTCCAGATTTTCCTTTGCGTTGTTTGACAAAGCGTATAATATCTGATTCGATATTTTTGGTCTTTTGTCGTATTTCGTAGTATAGATTGGGTCTGTTAAAAGAAGCTTTAAAAACTTCTGCATTGGGCATCTCCAGGTTCTTCAGTATATCTTCTTCCACTTTTGGAGTTGCCGTGGCAGTAAGCCCGATGATGGGGATGTCTCCAAACTGCTTGACGATACTTCTTAAGTTTCTGTATTCTGGTCTAAAGTCGTGCCCCCATTCTGATATACAGTGGGCTTCGTCAATAGCTACAAAAGATAAATTTTGTTTCTTTAAGAACTGAACATACTCTTCTTTAATCAGCGATTCAGGGGCAGCATACAAGAGTTTGGTTATACCTGCCTCGATGTCTTCTTTCACTTGATTGATCTCAGTCTTGGTGAGTGAGGAGTTCAGCACGTGTGCTACGCCAGGGTTTGATGAGAGGCTTCTGATGACATCCACCTGGTTCTTCATAAGGGCAATAAGAGGTGATACGACCACTGCTGTCCCGTCTAGCACTAGGGCTGGAAGTTGATAGCAAAGTGATTTTCCGCCACCGGTGGGCATAATCACAAAAGTATTTCTACCGTTGATAATACTAGTTACTACACCGTGTTGCAGTCCTTTGAACTGGCTAAAACCGAAGTATTTTTTCAGTTCTTTATGTAAATCAATTTCAGATAAATTCATTCTTATTAAAAACTAATTTTTACGTAAGTTTGCATATTATAAAGATAGGATAACTTTTTGATATCGACAAACTTTTAATTTATACATTTTGACAGCACAACAAACTATTCTGACCACTGCCAAGAAGTCTTTGCAATCACAGAGTAACTCCATAAGCAAACTCATTGACCTGCTTGATGATAACTTCACCAAAACTGTTGAACTCATCTTACACACCAAGGGCAAAACCATCGTAACCGGAATTGGCAAGAGCGCCATTATCGCTCAGAAAATCGTCGCTACACTCAATTCTACCGGCACACCCGCTCAGTTTCTCCATGCCTCAGAGGCAATTCACGGAGATTTAGGGATGATTCAGGCAGATGACGTGGTGATTTGCATTTCAAAAAGCGGAAATTCACCTGAAATAAAAGTACTTGCGCCTATTGTCAAAAACTTTGGCAATACCCTTATCGCAATTACCGGAAACACCGAGTCGTTCTTGGGCAAACAAGCTGACTTTGTATTAAACACATTCGTAGAAAGCGAATCTTGTCCGAATAACGTAGCCCCTACAAACAGTACCACCGCACAACTTGTGATGGGCGATGCCTTGGCAATATGCCTGATGCAAGAAAGGGGTTTTACGGCAAATGATTTTGCAAAGTACCACCCCGGTGGTGCGCTAGGCAAGAAGCTGTTGTTTAGAGTAAAAGACATGCTCGACACAGAAAACAGACCTCAGGTCTCGCCTGAAGTCAACGTAAAAGAAGCTATTGTTGAGATCTCTCAAAAACGTCTGGGAGTGACCGCTGTAGTAGAAAACCAAAAACTGATAGGCATTATCACTGATGGTGACATCAGAAGAATGCTTGAGAAACAAGATAGCTTTGTAGGGCTATCGGCGCGCGATATTATGAGCAAAAACCCAAAAACCATTGCACTAGACGCAATGGTTGTAGATGCGCTGAATATGATGGAGAACAACGCTATCACCCAACTTATCGTTACTGAAGACAATACATACAAAGGTATCATTCACCTGCACGATATCTTAAAAGAAGGAATAGTATAATGGCAAAAGCTAAATTAGGAGAAATGTCCTTTCTGGACCACCTTGAAGTGTTGAGATGGATGCTGATCAGAAGCACCATCGCTATAGTGATAGGTGCCGCTATATCCTTTACGTTTTTAGACTTTATTTTTGAGGTGGTGGTCTTCGGACCCAAAGACCCCAATTTTGTCACCTATCGCTTTTTCTGTGAAATGGGCAAATTCTTCGGGGCAGATGAAGGGCTGTGTATCACCAAACTAGATTTTATTATTCAGAGCAGAAAAGTGGGCTCTCAGTTTACCACCGCTATCTGGATGGGGCTCACCATCGGGTTTATCTTGGCTTTTCCGTATATTTTATGGGAAATCTGGAAGTTCATCAGACCTGCTTTATACGACAACGAAAAGAACAACGCCAAGTGGTTTATACTCTTTGCTTCACTCCTGTTTTTTATCGGAATTCTCTTTGGATATTATGTGATGTCGCCTTTATCCATCAACTTTTTGGGGAACTTTACGGTGAGCAAACAGGTTCAGAACGAATTTGATATCGACTCGTATATAGGCCTGATCAAAACTTCATGTTTGGCTTCAGGGCTGATTTTTGAGTTGCCCGTCTTAATGTATCTCTTGGGTAGACTAGGCGTTGTAGATGCACCGATGCTCAGAAAATACCGCAAAATAGCCATTATACTGATACTCGTTGCCTCGGCTATTATCACTCCCCCAGATGTGGTGAGCCAGACTATCGTAGCTATACCCCTACTTGTGTTATACGAAGTGAGCATTCTCATCGTAAAATGGGTGACCAAGAAGAACGAAATCAGAAGAAATGCAGCATAGTAGCTATACTGAAAACCTATTGTAAAACAAAAAGCCAGGAAATTTCCTGGCTTTTTTAGTCTTGCTCACTTATATATCGTATTGAATTGATTTTTTGAGTGCCTCTACAAACAACATCAGCGCGTCAATCTCAACGTGACCCATCAAAACCACTTTATACCACTGATTTGTAGCGTCGTGTTTTTGAGGTACGAGCTGAAACTTCTCTGCCAATGCCTCAGTGATATGTGCTGATTTTAGGGTTACTATATTCATAAACGGATCTCTAAAGTAGTCTATGCCTAGCTTGTCTAATTCGTGACACAACCACGAGGTGCGCATCTGCAACACGCTAATGCGCTCAAACCAACCGTGTGGTCCGTGCGTGAAGAGAATCATCCACACCGCTACCGCATTAGCACCTGACCTAGAGCCGCAGATGGTCAAATCCATGCCTTCTACATATTCAGCCTCTTTGGTCAATACGTTTTCAATAAGCCCTTTTCTACATACAAATATCCCTGTGCCATAAGGAGCTTGGAGTATTTTATGCGCGTCAACGGTGACCGAGCTCACCTTGGGGTTGGCAAAGTTTAAATCGCTCTCAGGATTGCTAAAAGGATAGACAAATCCGCCGTAAGCACCGTCAATATGCAATTTGTAATCAAGGTTTTGCTCTTCTAGCACATCGGTATAACTAGAAACCATATCTACAGAGCCAAACATAGTGGTACCCATATTAACCACCACTATAAAGTATTTCTTGCCCTGTGCCTTAGCTGTAGCGACAATCTGTCTTAAAGCCTCTTTGTCAATTTCACGAGAGTCAAATCCGACAGGAACCTTTAGCCAATCAACCATCATCAAATTAGCTCCTTTAGGTATAGAATAATGGGTGTCTTCAGAGGCCAAAATGGCTATTTCATCAATAGTTGCCTTGTGGTTGTGCATAAAATAATTGCGGTAAATCCAGAGAGCCTGAAGATTAGCCTCTGTTCCGCCCGGAGCGATATAGCCGTCAAATGAATCAGGTGCAGCTTTGAGAATATCTACAGCAACAACGCTCAAGACCTCTATCTCGATGTTCTGAGTGCCTTTAAAAGCTTTTTCAGAAGTGCCCAAGGTATGACAGCCAATATTGTTGGGGTTAGTTATAAAAGCCTGTAAGGTGGGTGCGTCTTGCAAAATAGAACCGTTGTCAAAAAACACATTCCCATCTAGTTTTGAGGCGGGATAACCCAGCGAAATATCCTCAGCAAAATTTACGACCTCATGAAGTGCGCGGTTGATGTGTGTGCGTCTTTGTTGTACAGTCAGTTTTTTCCAGTAGTGATACATAGTATGTAATATTAAAATCGCAATGGATAATTAAAATTCAAAGTGCTCAAATTTACGAAAGTCAGCCTTCTTATTTTATGATTTTAGTCAGGTTATAGCTTTTCAAAAAACAGTATAGTATAGAGCGATCTAAGAGCTGATTCCGCTTTTTTTGGAGTTTTGAGCGTTAAAAAACAAAGGATTTTATGGAGTAAATCCCGAATAACGTTAAATTATTGTAGAAATAAACCCCACAACCTTAGGGAGTTAGAGCCACACCAGAAAAACATAACTCATTGATTAGTAGGTTTATATATTTTTTGTATCTTTGCTGGCTCAATTTTTGTTTGATGTCGGTCAAACAATAAATATTTTATTATGATTAAAAAATGGTATGTCTTAGCTATACTCGGTATTGGTTTAGCCTTAACTATTTTGAGCTTTAAAACCGAAGACAGCTTTGATTACAACTGGGTGTTGTCACAACAAAACACCACTCCAGAAGCTGTTTATACCGTACTTGACGAAACACAAAGCCTTCAGAATGACTATGAAATTCCGTTTACCGGAAAATCATTTATAGCTTTTAAACAAGCACTGGCAATCAAAGAATCTCAAGGCAGGTATGATTTAGTAAACCAGTTTGGCTATGCCGGTAAGTATCAGTTTGGCGGAGCTGCTTTGCGCTCAGTGGGCATAAAAGACAGAAGAGAATTCTTGTCAAACCCAACCTTACAAGAAAAAGCCTTTGAAGCACTATTGGCCATCAACAAACACAACCTTCAAAATGAAATAGAGCTATACTCAGGAATGGTCATCAGTGGTATTGAAATTACCGAATCGGGAATTTTGGCGTCTGCGCACTTACTTGGCGCAAGTTCAGTTAAGAGGTTCTTGAGAAACAAAGGAAGCCTAAGGATAACAGACGGATACGGAACAACCTTGCGCAGCTATATGAAAAAATTTGCAGGCTATGACACTTCAGTTATCACTGCCAACAGACAAGCTACTGCTTTTGACGATTTAGTGAAAAACTATGCTTCATAACTAGCGCATTCAACTACATACCTAGAGCGGGTTTGTAGCACTTTATAAAATAATAACCCCTATATCAAGGCTTTGTGATATAGGGGTTGCTTTTTTTACTGAGAATCAGCAAACGACTCCTTTACTCAATCAAACTTAAAAAAGAAGAAGGCAACCGCTGCCCATTCTTTCTTCACGCCTCTGGCATAACCCAGGGTCATATAATTGCTGTTCTGCACTCTTCCGTCGTCGTTGATATATCCCAAAGTCATATAATTGTTGTTTTGCACCCTTCCGTCTTCTTTTATATACCCCAGCGTTGCATAGTTGCTGTTTTGAACACTGCCGTCATTGCGTATATAACCTAGGGTGGCGTAATTGCTGTTCTGAATCCTACCATCCTCTTTGATATAACCCACAGTAGCATAGTTGCTGTTCTGGATGGTTCCGTCGGCTTTAATATAGCCTGTAGTGCCATAGTTACTGCTCTGTAAACTTTGTGCATCGGCAAAACCAAAGCAGAGCACTAGGTTTAGTATAATCAATAGTCTTTTCATATATCTTGGTTTTTTGTTTGTCTAGCACGACATCTAACTCTTACTACACGGGCTATCCGTAGATGCTTACTACTTTATATTCGAACGAAAACATAGTTGACTGGCCTTAATTTTTGAGTCTTGTTATTTGTTGATTTGCAAATTCTATGGCACTAGCATCGCCATACAACGCCACTTTTTCATAATACTCAATTGCTTTATTAACAGCTCCTTTCAGAGAATAACCATGGGCAATATTGGCTAAAATAATATAGTCTTTAGGCGCTAACTGCTCTGCTCTGAGCAGTGCTTCAATGCCTTTGTCATAATCTCCTGTCAGTAAATAGGTTACAGACAAATTAGACAAACTCTCGATATGCTCTGGATGATACTTCAGCACTTCGTTGGCAATAGCTCTCATATGTATGAGCAAAGCATCGTCTTCTGTATTATAAAGTTGAATCTGATAATCTTGTATAGACAACAGCATAAAAGTCTTGCCGTCTTGCTTTTGCTCGTCGTTAGTCCAAGTCCACTTATTCTTGTTTATGGCAGCATACTGAATAGTACGCAGGATTTCAGCTGTAAAAGAATTCCAATCTTGTATTTGACCCAGTGCATATATTTTGCCAAAGCGCATATCTAATCTATTCGGATAACGTTGGATACCGCGGTCAATAATTGCCAATCCTTTGTTGAGCTCCACGCGATCAAAAGATATTTCACTGCCTAGGTAACCCGCCACTTGGTCTGCGCTGTCTTTTAAGACAAGACCTTCACCCTGAGGCGCTGTGGTTGTCATCACCATGCTTTCGCGCTTGGCTTTCATAAAATGATAGTTGTAACAACTCGTATACCATTCCGCCTCGTGGGGTCTGGCTGCTTCCCACTGTTGCAACACCTTTAGCTGATTGACTGTGTCATTCGCCTGGAAATAGGTTTTAAAATCAGATTGAAAGTCTTGGCCCCATCCAAGGTATGAAAGTGAGAGGAGCGCGAGTACTAGTAGTGTTTTTTTCATGTATCCAATATATAATCGTCTCAAATATATATCTTTTTCAGCATAAAATCACCCTTCACAAAATCCTAAGCCAAAAAAAGTGTCCCGTCCTAAATAATCGATACAGATTATTAGACAATAATAATTAAATTAAACACTTGCAAAAACGTTTTTGCAAGTGTTTTTTCTTTTATAGGTTCTCATCGCTATTTTATTTTGTTGGTGCATTTGGTTTGGTGTGAGCATAAAGTTAGAATAATGAGGTCTTTTATTATTGTAAATTTCAATAGCTTCTTTTACTATTTGTTTCATAATAGGCAAGTCCTGGTGGTATTTGTCAATATCAAATTCTTGTTTCAAAATACCATTAATCCTTTCAGCAACAGCATTTTCGTAAGGATCTGAGTTTTGTGTCATGCTACACTTTATATTGCTTTTACCTAGTAGTTTTTGATAATCATTGGCACAATATTGTATACCTCTATCCGAATGATGAATTAATGCTAAAGTCTTGTTTCTTCGTTGTTTTATTGCATTTTTTAAAGCAACTAAACTACTTTCTGTATTCATATTGTCTGCTACATTAAACCCC
>DATJBW010000008.1:0-2085 GCA_035515135.1 Flavobacterium sp. | reverse complement strand
TTACTAAACTATCGTCACCCAATTGTGCACATCTTCCTCATCACCATACTGTATTGCACGTAATTTGTCGTATAGTTTTTTTGAGATAGCTCCTGGTTCTCCATCTTTGCAAAACTCATACGTTTTGTTTTCGCTTACATCATCAATTCTTAGAATTGGACTGATTACTGCAGCCGTGCCACAAGCTCCTGCTTCTTCAAATGTTGACAATTCCTCTACAAGGACAGGACGACGCTCTACTTTCATGCCTATATCTTCTGCCAATTGCATCAAACTCTTATTGGTAATAGAAGGTAAAATGGAGGTAGATTTTGGAGTAATATAGGTGTTGTCTTTTATTCCGAAAAAATTAGCTGGGCCACACTCATCAATATACTTCTTCTTTTTTGCATCGAGATAAACCACGGCTGAATAACCCATTTTAGCAGCTATAGTTCCCGACTTCATGCTAGCAGCATAGTTGCCACCTACTTTATATGTTCCAGTTCCAAGTGGTGCAGCTCTGTCATATTCGCGTAAGATAGCCATAGGGGTAGGCTTGAATCCTTCTTTGAAGTATGGACCTACTGGTGTTACAAATACTAAGAAAGTATATTCAGTAGATGGTTTTACGCCTACTTGCGCACTTGTACCAAATAACAATGGGCGAATATATAGTGATGCTCCACTTTCATAAGGGGGCACAAAACGTTCATTTTTCTTTACTGCTGTTAGAATGCACTCTTCAAATAACTCAACAGGAAGTTCAGCCATCATAATGCCATTACAAGAGTTTTGTAAGCGAAGAGCATTTTCGCGCATTCTAAATACACGAACTTTACCGTCTTTTCCTCTAAACGCTTTCATACCCTCAAATGCCTCTTGCCCATAGTGTAAGCAAGTTGCAGCTATGTGTATGTTTAGTGATTCAGAGTCGGTTACTTCCGGTTTGCTCCACTCACCGTTGCTGTAATAGCAACGTACGTTATAATCAGTTTTCATGTAGCCGAATGATAGATTTGACCAGTTTATAGTATCCATATTAAAATAATTTTGTTAGATTTATGAAAACGAATAGCTCACCACAAATATAAGATTATTTTCTCTGTTTGTGATTTATTTACAACTTTAATACCTAATTTCGTAATCCTAAAAAATGATAGATAAAACTACTATAGATAGAATTCAAGATACTGCTCAGATTGTGGAGGTAGTATCTGATTTTGTTACGCTCAAAAAAAGGGGGGTCAACTATTTAGGTTTATGCCCTTTCCATGACGATCGAACACCATCTTTTTCTGTTTCTCCAGCTAAGAATATTTGCAAATGTTTTTCATGTGGTGAGGGGGGTACAGCTGTTCATTTCATAATGAAGCACGAACAACTCTCTTATTATGAAGCTTTGAAATATCTTGCTAGGAAATATAATATTGAAGTAAGAGAAAGAGAAATGACCGACGAGGAGAAGGTCTTAGAAAGTGAGCGCGAAAGTATGTTTATTATCAATGAATACGCACGTACTTATTTCAAAGATTTGCTTTATGAACATCCCGAGGGGAAGAGTGTCGGTTTGTCATACTTCAAAGAACGCGGTTTCAGAGATGACATTATCAAAAAGTTTGAATTGGGCTATGCCTTAGAAGATCGTGGCGCATTTTCTGCAGATGCTTTAAGAAAAGGATATAAAAAAGAGTTTCTTATCAAAACAGGACTTGCGGCAGGGGGAGAAAATAATAGTCCTTTGTATGATAGATTTAGGGGTAGGGTTATTTTTCCTGTTCATACTTTGTCAGGTAAAGTGGTTGCATTTGGCGGACGTATTCTCAAAAAGTCTGATAGATTAGCTAAGTACGTTAACTCTCCAGAAAGCGAAATATATTCTAAAAGTCGTGAGCTATACGGTATCTATTTTGCAAAGAAAGCTATAGTCAAAGCCGATAGTTGTTTTTTGGTTGAAGGATACACTGATGTTTTATCAATGCATCAAGCAGGAATAGAAAACGTTGTTTCATCTTCCGGTACAGCACTTACTCCGGGTCAGATAAGACTTATTCGCAGGTTTTCACAAAACATGACAGTGCTTTACGACGGAGATGCAGCCGGTAT
>DATJBW010000007.1:0-106503 GCA_035515135.1 Flavobacterium sp. | reverse complement strand
TTCGTTTAATGACACCTGCAACAACAGTTCAGCCCAAGTAATAGTTACTAAGATTCCTGTTCTCAACGCTGGTTTAGATGGAATTTTAAATATTTGCGAAGGCGATGTTCAGACTTATGATTTATTTGATTCTTTAAACGGCACGCCTGATTTAGGGGGAAGTTGGACACCTGCGCTTGCTAGTGGAGGTAGTATTTTCAATCCTGCTTTAGATGCTTTCGGTACTTATATCTATTCGTTTAATGATGGGTGCAACACGAGTTTGGCTACGGTTACAATTACTGAGCTTCCCTTATTTGACGCAGGTTTAGACGGAATTTTAAATATCTGCGAAGGCGATGTTCAGACCTATGACTTATTTGATTCACTCGGAGGTTCCCCTGATTTGGGCGGAAGTTGGACACCTGCACTTGCTGGCGGTGGAAGTGTTTTCAATCCAACTTTAGATGCTTTCGGAGTTTATACTTATTCATTCAATGATGGATGTAATACTAGTTCGGCAACGGTTACCGTAACCCAAACACTAAGTTTTGATGCTGGTTTAGATGGAGTTTTAAATATTTGCGAAGGCGATGTTCAGACTTATGATTTATTTAATTCTTTAAACGGAACGCCTGATTTAGGTGGAAGTTGGACCCCTGCACTTGCTGGTGGTGGAAGTGTTTTCAATCCTGCTTTAGACGCTTTCGGAATTTACACTTATTCATTCAATGATGGATGTAATACTAGTTCGGCAACGGTTACCGTAACCCAAACACCAAGTTTAAACGCAGGTTTAGATGGAATTTTAAATATCTGCCAAGGCGATGTTCAGACTTATGACTTATTTGATTCTTTAAACGGCACGCCTGATTTGGGCGGAAGTTGGACACCTGCACTTGCTGGTGGCGGAGGTGTTTTCAATCCAACTTTAGATACTTTCGGAACCTATTCCTATTCATTTAATGACACCTGCAACAACAGTTCAGCCCAAGTAACAGTTACTGATATCCCTGTTCTCAACGCTGGTTTAGACGGCAGTTTAGATCTTTGCCAAGGCGATGTTCAGACTTATGACTTATTTGATTCTTTAAACGGCACGCCTGATTTAGGTGGTATTTGGACACCTGCACTTGCTGGTGGAGGTAGTATTTTTGATCCAACTTTAGATGCTTTCGGAATTTACACCTATTCATTTAATGATGGATGTAATTCGAATTCGGCAACGGTTACAGTAACCGAAACCCCAACACTAGACGCTGGTTTAGATGGAGTTTTAAATATCTGCGTCGACGATACGCAAACCTATGACTTATTTGATTCTTTAAACGGAACACCTGATTTGGGCGGAAGTTGGACCCCTGCACTTGCTGGTGGCGGAAGTGTTTTCAATCCTGCTTTAGACACTTTCGGAACCTATACCTATTCATTTAATGACACCTGCAACAACAGTTCAGCCCAAGTAACAGTTACTGATATCCCTGTTCTCAACGCTGGATTAGACGGAGTTTTAAATATCTGTGAAGGCGATGTTCAAACTTATGACTTATTTGATTCTTTAAACGGAACACCTGATTTGGGTGGAAGTTGGACCCCTGCACTTGCTGGTGGCGGAAGTATTTTTGATCCTATTTTAGACACTTCTGGAATTTACACCTATTCATTCAATGATGGATGTAATTCGAATTCAGCAACAGTTACCGTAACAGAAACCCCAATACTAGACGCTGGTTTAGATGGCAGTTTAGATCTTTGCCAAAGTGATACGCAAACCTATGATTTATTTGATTCTTTAAACGGAACTCCTGATTTAGGCGGAAGTTGGACCCCTGCACTTGCTGGTGGCGGAAGTGTTTTCAATCCTGCTATAGATACCTTCGGAGTTTATACTTATTCGTTTAATGATGGATGTAATTCGAATTCAGCAACGGTTACTGTAACCCAAACACCAAGTTTTGATGCTGGTTTAGATGGAATTTTAAATATCTGCCAAGGCGATACGCAAACCTATGATTTATTTGATTCTTTAAACGGAACGCCTGATTTGGGCGGAAGTTGGACCCCTGCGCTTGCTGGTGGAGGTAGTATTTTCAATCCTGCTTTAGACGCTTTCGGAGTTTATACTTATTCATTCAATGATAGTTGCAGCACTGCTGCAATCGTAACAGTTACTGATTTCCCTGTTCTCAACGCTGGATTAGATGGAGTTTTAAATATCTGCCAAGGTGATGTTCAGACTTATGATTTATTTGATTCTTTAAACGGAACACCTGATTTGGGTGGAAGTTGGACCCCTGCACTTGCTGATGGCGGAAGTGTTTTCAATCCTGCTTTAGACATTTTCGGAGTTTATACTTATTCGTTTAATGATGGATGTAATTCGAATTCGGCAACAGTTACAGTATCCCAAACACCAAGTTTAGACGCAGGTTTAGATGGAATTTTAGATATTTGCGTAGGCGATGTTCAGACTTATGATTTATTTGATTCACTCGGTGGTTCGCCTGATTTAGGCGGAAGTTGGACCCCGGCACTTGCTAGTGGAGGTAGTATTTTTGATCCAACTTTAGATGCTTTCGGAGTTTACACTTATTCGTTTAATGATAGTTGCGGCACGGTTGCAACTGTTTTTGTAACAAGCATTGACTGCATAGAAGATGATAAGCTATTTATTCCAGATGGTTTTTCTCCGAACGGCGATGGCATAAATGATTTCTTTGAGATAAAAGATATCCGCAACTTATTTCCGAACTTTAGAATTGAAATCTATAATCGCTATGGCAATATACTTTTTAAAGGAAACAGAAACACACCAGATTGGGACGGAACAGCACAACAAGGGCTAAAAATTGACGGAGGAAAGGCTCCCATAGGTGTTTATTTCTTTATATTAGAATTCAATGACGGGCAAAAATCACCTATACAAGGCAGGTTATATTTAAGTAGATAATGAAAAAGACTATCAATACATTTCGCTTTTTGTTTTGGGTAAGCACCTTGCTTTTTGCCAAGCTTATCTATGCCCAGCAAGATGCACAATTCACTCAATACATGTATAATATGAGCGCAGTCAATCCTGCGTATGCAACTGATGATCAAGATGTGATAAACATCGGTGGGCTCTATAGAGCACAGTGGGTGGGTTCTGTAGGTGGACCAAAAACGGGGAGTTTATTTATGCATTCTCCTTTATCTAAAAAGGTTGAATTAGGCTTTTCTGTTATCAATGACAATATCGGAGATGTAATAAATGAGACAAATGCTTATGTAGATTTCGCATATTTGCTGCGCCTAGGCAAAAACAAATTATCTCTAGGACTAAAAGGAGGCTTGACTTTTTTTGAAACTAATTTTAATGGCTTTCAGTTTACAGACAATACCTTTGATCCTGCTTTTGCAAATAATATCAGTCGCATCTTCCCGAATGTGGGTGTGGGGATGTATTATTTCAGCGATACGTATTATGTAGGGCTTTCTGCTCCAAATTTACTTCAGACCAAACACCTGAGCAATACTGATGGTATTTATGCCACTGGAGTTGAAGAGGTGCATTACTTTTTTACGGGAGGATATGTGTTTGAACTTTCTGATAACCTAAAGCTTAAACCCGCATTTGGGGCAAAAGCGGTAACAGGTGCGCCTGTCTCGATAGATTTCACAACAAACCTATTGATCAATGATGTTTTTGAATTGGGTGTAGCTTATAGATTTGAAGATTCCTTTAGCGGACTAGCAAACTTCAGGGTGCTTCCAGAGCTAAGGATAGGCTATGCGTATGACCATACGCTATCAAATCTAGGGAGGTTTAATTCGGGATCACACGAGATTATGGTCTTGTTTGACCTATCTAAAAAAGGAAATAAGCCTATGCAGGGCTATGATAAATCACCTCGATTTTTTTAATTATTATATGCTATGAAAGTAGTTCTAAACCTAGTGTTCTTTTTATTTGCCGTGACTGTTTTCGGACAAAAGGCATCCCTCAAAAAGGCTAATCAGCTATTTGAGGCAAAAGCCTATGTCGAGGCCGCGCAGATGTATGTGCAACTCAAGCCCAACCAAGAGATGTTACAAAACCTTGGCGACTGCTATTACTACAACAGCCAAATGCACGATGCCGTTAAGATATATGCCCAATTACAAGGAATTCACAAAGCTGCAATTGACAAAGAAGTCGTCTTCAGGTATGCTCACGCCTTAAAAGCTATCCATAACTACGACAAAGCTGATCAGGTTTTTAAAGCATATTATGGTTATGAAGTAAATACCCAAAAGTTTATCGAAAACCTCAAAGAACATTCGTTTTATCAGTATGAGCTAAAAAACATAAACAAAGAGGGACAGTCAGGTGATTTTGGACTTTCATTGTATGGCGATAAAGTGGTTTTTGCATCAACCAGAAACCAAGCTAATCCTGTATATAATTGGAACTCAAAACCCTATTTAGACTTATATGTTGCAACGATTAGCAACGAGGGTTTCATAGAAAATCCAATGCCTTTCTCTAAGGAGATCAATACAAATACGCACGAGAGTTCAGCTGTTTTCACAAAAGATGGCAAGACGATGTATTTTAACCGAACCAATGACAAAAGAGTTGAGGTAAAGGGCGAAGAGTATGCAAGTGTCAAGTTATTTAGAGCGGAATTTATAGATGACAAATGGACCAATGTGACAGAGCTCCCTTTCTCGAGTGATAGCTATTCTGTGCAGAATCCTGCCTTGAATGCAGAAGAAACCAAGCTGTACTTTGCTAGTGATATGCCCGGGACCTTTGGTTCTCTGGATATTTTTTATGTGGATATACTCGACAACGGTGACTATGGTCTGCCAATCAATCTCGGTGAAAACGTAAATACAGCGCATAGAGAACAATTTCCTTTCTTGTCCTCAGAAAACAACTTGTATTTCGCCTCAAACGGACACGAAGGCTTTGGCGGATTAGATCTTTTTGTTAGCGAACAAGATACTGACCAAAACTTTGCGCTACCGATAAACCTCGGAGAAACCATCAACAGCGGTTATGATGATTTTTGCTATATAGTGGACGAAGAAAATGATACGGGTTATTTCTCTTCAAACCGCAAAGGACAAGACAACATTTATGCTTTCAAGAGAAGTTACGTAAGCAAGAAATTCACAATCGAAGGAATTGTCAAAGACCTACATACCAAGAAATTATTGCCAGGAACAACCGTAACGCTCTATAACGACACCCAGAGACTAGTGGCACAAGTGGTGGTTGATGCCAATGCCAAATATACTTTTGCCACCCAACCCAATACAAAATATAGACTCGAAGCTGTAAAAGACTTATACATTCCCTTTGAAGAAGAAGTAACTACTGATGAAGAAGGGCGAATATTTAGAGATATAGAGCTGTTGTTAGAATCCTACGAAGATGCTGAAGATATTATCAATAAAAAAGAGGATGGACTCACCTATATTCAACTCGAAAATATCTATTTTGAGTTTAATAAATGGGAAATACTACCTGAAGCCAAAGAGGTATTAGATGTTCTTGTCAACATGATGAAGAAATATCCAAGAGCAGAAGTGGAGTTGCAGGCGCATACAGATTCTAGAGCATCTGAACGATACAACTTAGATCTCTCAAACAAAAGAGCTCAAGCTGCTGCTGCGTATGTGGTGAGCAAAGGCGTGAACAGCAATCGACTGAAATGGAAAGGCTACGGAAAGACAAAACAATTGGTGAGATGTGGTGACAATTGCTCAGAACAAGAGCATGCTATAAACAGAAGATGTGAGTTTGTGGTACTTAAATAACAAGATTAGCATTTCTAGCGTTGTAAATATTTTCAATTTTATACCTTTGACCATTATTTCGAAATACAATAATGAGAGAAAATAAGTCAAGCTGGGAAATCTTTAAACAAAAGGTACAGATCATCATCTATGGTGTGAATACTTTTTACGGAAGGTTGTTTAACGTAGTCTTATTAGTGCTTATTTTCCTGAGTACGCTTTTGGTAATGTTAGAGAGCATTCCGTCGTTAGATGCAAAATACCATTCGTTCTTGCGTGCCACAGAGATGGTCATCACCATCTTGTTTAGCATTGAATATTTGATGAGAATCATTACGACCAATAAACCAAAACAATACATCTTTAGCTTTTACGGAATAATAGACCTTATTGCCGTACTCCCGATGTATCTCTCTATCTTTATTCCGGGTTCTCAAGTGGTGTCAGTGGTTAGAGTGTTGCGATTATTGCGTCTTTTCAGGGTGCTGAATTTGGCGAGTTTCACTGGTCAGGAATCTCAACTGAAGATGGCTGTTAAGGCCAGCAGAAAGAAAATCACGGTTTTTATCTATTTTATAATCGTTGTGAGTTGTTTGTTGGGCACTATGATGTATCTCATCGAATGGGATAATCCTGGTTTTAAGACCATACCTGATAGTATTTATTGGGTAATCGTAACTTTGACCACCGTGGGTTACGGAGATATAACTCCAGTCACGGCATTGGGCAGAATTATCGCTTCGATTGTCATGGTTATGGGTTACGGAATTATAGCCGTCTCAACAGGTATCGTAACAGCGGAATATACAAATATGTCTAAAACTAAAAAATGGAAGCGCGTCTGTAATAACTGTGGCGAATTTGACCACAGAAATCAAAGCGTTTATTGTTATAATTGTGGAAAAGAATTAGATGAATAAGAATACACTTATAATAGTTGTAGGCACTACAGCTATCGGAAAAACAGCAAAGGCAATCCAGCTAGCACAGCACTTTAATTGTGATGTCGTTTCTTTTGACTCAAGACAGTTTTATAAAGAAATGAGCATTGGTACTGCGGTGCCTAGCCAAGAAGAATTAGCGGCAGTGCCGCATCACTTCATACAACACAAAAGTATCTTTGAAACCTATACAGTGGGTGATTTTGAGCGAGAAGCCATCCAGAAGTTAGACGCGCTTTTTGCTAAGAATCCTGTTCAAGTGATGGTGGGTGGCTCAGGTTTATATATGGATGCCGTAATCAGGGGGTTTGATGACTTTCCGGAGGTTGATCAACAAGTGAGACAAAACATTCGTGCTGAATATGAGAAAAATGGCATTTCACATTTACAGTATTTGCTAAAACAAGTGGATGGCGAGTATTATAAAACACTTAAGAAAGAAAATCCGCAGACACTAGAAAACCCACAGCGTTTGATGCGTTTCATAGAAGTTTCTGTTTCTAGCGGAAAGCCCTATTCGTCGTTTTTGAACCAAAAGAAAAACAGCCGAAACTTCACTTCAATCATTGTAGGCTTAGAAGCTGAACGCCATATTACGTATCAGAGAATTAACGATAGAGTTGATTTGATGGTCGCTGATGGGCTTATTGCCGAGGCCAGAGAATTGTATCCGCACAAAGAGCTGAATGCTTTACAGACTGTAGGTTATAGAGAATTATTCGAATACTTTAACGACAAGTTGTCTTTAGAGAAAGCAATTGATTTGATAAAGATGAACACCAGAAGGTTTGCCAAGCGTCAGCTTACGTGGTTCCAACGCAATCCAGACACTATTTGGTTTGATTATAAAATGCCAGCCTCAGAGATTATCCAGAGGATAGAAGAGAAAAAAGAATAAATATCTTGAGATAATTATTTATGAATTGAAAAAAGACGCTCAATTCCAACAATTTTAATAGATTTACTTTGTAATTTACTGATTCGTTTTGTTACCGCAACACTTTCGAAAAACAACAAGTCCTCAGCGGCATTTATATCGACTAAATTTTTTAATATTCCAGATGTAGAATTAATGTAAGTAAAATCAGAATCAATGTATTTGTAGGAATTAGACATAGGTCTTGTCCTTTATGAATAGGAGTATATCCTCTAATGATAGCTTGCCTATCATATAATATCGTATGATTTTGAGGTTTTTCTGAGTTGATATGAAACCTTCAAACATATTGCTTCCAATAGCATTTGCAGTATTTTATAATGTTTTTAGATCAGAAAACTCTACTCCCATAATAGTGGGTTTTTTTCGGTCTATATCTATTTTATTATACCTATTTATATGTTTTAGAAGTACTACAAATGTAAAGACCTCTATTCAAAGTAGTTAGTCGCAATTTTGGTTTTGAATGAGGCACCACTATATATTATTGATTCTGACCAGAAAACAAGTCGTAGATTTCTTGTGTCTCAAGCATCATTTTTTCAGAGTCGATATTTAAGTCGATGAGTTTGCCGGTGTGTATGTCAAATACCCAACCGTGAACCTTTAGTCCTCTGTGGTAATAGGCCTTCTGTACAACAGCTGTCTTGATCACATTCAGGCATTGCTCCTCCACATTGTATTCCACTAATTTTTTATAGCGCTCTGGTTCGTCTTCAATTTCGTTCAGACTGTCTTTGTGCAAACGATATACATCCCTTACGTTTCTGAGCCAAGGGTTCAAGAGGCCTAAATCTTTAGATTCCATCGCCGCTTTTACGCCACCACAACCATAATGCCCACAAACTACAATATGCTCAACATTTAGTGCCCCAACGGCATAGTTGATCACAGACATCACATTCATATCAATACTGATGACCATATTGGCGATGTTGCGATGTACAAAAACTTCTCCCGCAGTAGCTCCCATGAGTTCTTCTGCAGTTACACGAGAGTCTGAACACCCGATATAGAGAATCTTCGGGTCTTGTCCTTCAGATAGATTTTCAAAATAGTTGGCGTCTTTTTGGAGTTTATTAGCAATCCATTGCTGGTTATTTTTGAATATTTTGTCTATTTGCATCAGCTTCTAAAATTAGTTGTCTTCTTTGATTATCAATAAAGGTACTTCTGGTTTTGCGGCTAATTTTTGAGAAAGACTAGTGCCGAATAAACGCTCAAAAAAAGTTTGATTCCTCTTGACAATTGCCAGCACACTGATGTTGTAATCTTTTACAAAATCAGAAATATGCTCCTCAACCGTTTGTTCGCCAAGCGGCTCGATGATGAATTTCAGTTTGTCAGAATGATAGTTTCTTTTCCAATCTCTAGTATTGAGCTCAATAGTGACGTCATTGATGTCTTTAGCCACGTGAAAGCACCTTACTTTTGCATCAAATTCTTTGGCTAATTCTAGAATATCAGCCAGCGGTTCCATGTCAGAGTCTTTAAAGATAGTAGTAAATCCTATTTTAGTGATTCCTTTATATGTTGCAAAATGCGGAATGGCAAGAATCGGGATATCGATAGACTTGATGGCATTCACCGTATTTGATCCGAAGAATTTTCTTTCAAATCCAGAGATACCCGTGGTGCCCATCACCATCATATCTATGTTTTCTTTTTTGATTGCCTCTAAAATGTTGAATATCAAGTCGCCTTCCTGGAATAAGAAAGACAAACGCACATCGCCTAGGTTTAATTCATCAGCAATTAAGCGGAGTTTGGCAGCTTCGTCTTTGTATTTCTCAAAATGTGTGAGTTCTACATTCTGGAATACTTGCTGCACTACCTGTGGGTTTTCAACGCCTAAACTAGTGACTATCGGAATCTCAAAGGTGTGCAGTATATGTAAATTCGCATCAAGGCTCTTGGCCAAATGCAGTGCATACACAAAAGCATTCTCTGCAGTCTCAGAGAAGTCAGTAGGGAACAAAATGTTTTTCATGGTGATTTTTGTTTGCTATGATAAAGGTACAAAAATGTCCTCCATAAACACAAGCTTTTGTAGGAGATATGCACAAATCCTCTTTGCTATCAGTACAGCAGTAGTGTCATATTAGAGCACCTCTTCTTTGACAATATACAAAGGGATGTCAATTTTCTTCAACAATTTATCTGTTAGACTCGGTTCTAATAAACGTTTCAGCGTTGGCAAGCTCTGTCTTCGAATACATAAATAATCAATGTGTTGCTCTTTGATAAAATCTAAAATCAGATCCTCATAAGAAGCTTTGCCTTTGTACATGATGACAAATTCTAAGTGATCAGAATTGATTGTTTTTGTCCAATAGTCAATAGTTGCTGTCAATTCTGGCGCATACATATCATTTGTAATATGCAAGCATTTCAATTGGGTGTTATACTCTTCTGAATACTTGACCATGATCATTAGTGCCTGCAAATCTGACAACGTAAATTTAGTAGTAAAACCAACGTTTTTGACCACTTCATATTTGGTGACAGCATGGGGTATGGCAAGAATAGGTATTTTTATAGATTCAATTATGTTTAATAAAGTAGTGCCAAATAATTTGCGGTGTAGTCCCGCCTCACCATCAGTGCCAATAACAAGAAAGTCATTGTTGTCTTTTGAGATTAGCTTATAGGTTTGACTCAATAAATCTCCGTATTGAAGGTTAATGCTGAAGATGGTTTCGGTGTGGCCCTTTGCTATAGCAAGGTTATAAAGATGCTTTATAGGTTGTTCAAATTCCTGAAAAACATCAAAATTGGTTTGGCTATTTATGAGTTGTTTAATATGCAGCGGGCGTTTGCCTGAAACTGATGAGTAGACATGGAGTATATTGAGCGTAGCATCAGTAGCCTTTGCTATGTCTAAGGCATAGATAAAGCCATTGTCTTCTGTTTTAGAAAAATCTGTTAAAAATAAAATGTTTTTCATAAAAAAAGGATTGATTAAACAAATATAGAAATAAAAACTGTTAGTATTGATTTTTATCTCTGTAGGTTGTGAAAGTTTTCTCAAATAATGAGAATGGCTACTTTACTTGTCTAAAATACTCTATTTTTGTCTAAATTCAATTATATAATGCTTTATCACGATACTATTGTAGCCTTGGCTACAGCATCTGGAGCGGGCGCTGTTGCTATTATCAGAGTTTCTGGAGCAGCTTCGTTTGCTATTGTCAACACTGTGTTTAAATCTGTGCACAAAAAAGACCTCAGCCTTCAAAAGACACATACACTCCATCTGGGGTATATCGTTGATGGCGAAAAAACCATTGACCAAGTATTGGTTTCAGTGTTTAGAAACCCCAATTCTTATACAGGCGAGGATGTTGTCGAAATCTCATGCCACGGCTCCACCTTTATCCAACAGCAAATCATACAACTCTTATTGCGCAAAGGATGTCGTATGGCACAACCCGGCGAATTTACGCTTCGCTCTTTTCTGAACGGAAAGATGGATTTGTCACAAGCAGAAGCAGTGGCTGATTTGATTACTGCCGATAACGAAGCTTCGCACCAAATTGCAATGAACCAAATGAGAGGCGGTTTCTCTAACGAGATCGCAAAGCTCAGAGAAGAATTGCTGAACTTCGCTTCGCTAATCGAGTTAGAGCTCGACTTCTCTGAAGAAGATGTGGAGTTTGCTGATCGTTCAGACTTTAGTGATTTACTCAACAGAATTGATTTTGTGCTCAAGCGCCTCATCGATTCTTTTGCCGTGGGCAATGTCATCAAAAACGGAATTCCCGTAGCTATTGTGGGCGAACCCAACGTTGGTAAATCAACTTTATTAAACGCACTTCTAAACGAAGAAAGAGCTATCGTTTCTGATGTTGCCGGAACCACGCGCGACACCATTGAAGACGAACTCAACATCGGAGGCGTCGGTTTTAGGTTTATTGATACTGCCGGAATCAGAGAGACTAAAGATGTGGTAGAGAGCATCGGAATTCAAAAAACCTTTGAGAAGATAGAACAAGCACAAGTAGTGTTGTTTCTGATTGAGAGCTTCAAGTTCCAAAGCTCAGGCTCTCAATATATTGTTGAGATCGAAAAAATAAAGAACAAATATCCTCAAAAACCACTGGTTGTCATTCTCAATAAAGTAGACTTGCTCTCTGAAGATGAACTGCGCTCAATTGAGCAACAACTCGCCACCCACAACTTCCAGCTTTCAGCCATTTCAGCCAAGCAGAAGATAGGAATCGAGGAGCTCAAACAAACACTTCTGTCCTTTGTGAACACCGGAGCTTTGCGCAATAACGAAACCATTATTACTAACACCCGCCATTATGATTCACTCTTAAAAGCCTTAGAAGAAATCCAGAAAGTACAATGGGGATTACAATCTAACATCTCTGCAGACCTGATGGCAATTGATATCCGCCAAGCGCTCTATTATTTTGGAGAAATCACAGGACAAGTCACTAATGATGAGCTTTTAGGAAATATTTTTGCGAATTTTTGTATCGGAAAGTAATTACCATTCTTTTATTTGCTAACTGCCTACTATTGTTAGGTTGGATATACTAATTTAGCTTCCAGTTAGAGTTAAGAATAAAATCTTATTTTTAACACATGAAACGAGAAAGAAAAATTTACAATTCAGCTTTTAAGACAAAAGCAGTCCAATTAAGCAATGAAAGAGAGAATATCTCAGAACTGTCAAGAGAACTTGGTATAAAAGTCACCCTGCTTTACAAATGGCGTAAAGAATTTGGTGAAGGCAGTTTTCCTGGAAAAGGAAACCTTAAGCTAACACCAGAGCAAGAAATCTTTGAATACATAGAAATCTGGTACAACAAAAAAAGACGACACGGAGCATTGAATTACAAAACAATAGAAGAATTTAATAATCAAAATAACATTTATAAAAATGTCGCTTAACTTAAACTGTAATTTTTATTTGTATATCCATAGAGTGAAGTGTAGATGATTTTCCAACTTAGGATACACTAAAAAATATAACTTTCTGGTTATTAAACTCCAAAATAGTATATAAAAAAGACAGTAATCTTAATGAGATGACTGCCTTTTGAAATTTCAACTAGGGTATCTTCCTAGTTATAAACCGATTCTTTCTTAAATTTAATAGCTAATAAAGCATAAAAAAGAGCTCTGTATTTGTTTCGGTTTGAAACACCTAGTTTTTCAACTACCTCTTGAATTGCCTTATCTAACTCTGGGCTGTCATTTAAACCTAATTTTTTAATTAAGAAGTTTTTCTTGACTGTTTCTAGCTCAGATGAATCACTAGATGCGATGGTTTCTGCATCTTTATTGTAGATAGAAGGACCTAATCCTTTTGCTACTTTTCTTAAAAAATCTTCTGAAATACCTAATTTTAGGTTCTTGTTTTCTGCTAAGTATTTTTCTACTGCTTCATCAAATTTACTCATAATATTTGTTTTACGATTAACTTTAGCTAAAGTAAAAATATTATTGCATTTATCCTATGGAATCATTTTTTTTTGTTTTCGTTCTGCTCTTCATTTCAAATTCAGCCGTTTCTCAAGTAAACGTAAGCAGTAGTGATGGAAAAACCAAGCTTTCTTCGAGGGAGAACATAAAATCTATTTACAGAACAACAGTTTATGCTAAGCTACTCAACCGCTAATTTTTTGTTAATTAAGCTATTCCTGAGTGGTTTTCTCCATTGCTGGCTTGTCTTCTTCTGAAGTTACTCGTATCTTAGTGTATTATAAAAAACATTTTTTGATATGATTTCAATTCCTCTTTCTATACTCGAATTAGCAGTGGTTAGTGAAGGCTCTGATGCCGCTCAAGCCATATACGATAGCATGAATATTGCCCAAGAGGCAGATCGTTTAGGTTATAAGCGAATTTGGTATGCGGAACATCATAATATGCGAAATATTGCAAGTTCAGCAACAGCATTGCTCATACAATTAGCAGCCTCTAAAACCCAACGTATTCGTGTAGGCTCAGGAGGTATTATGTTGCCCAACCATTCGCCTTTGGTCATTGCTGAACAATTTGGGACGTTAGAAACACTTTATCCGAACCGAATTGACTTAGGTTTAGGAAGAGCGCCAGGAACAGATCAGCTAACAGCACAAGCTTTACGAAGAGATCCCATGCGAAATGCACAGAATTTTCCGCAAGAAGTACGCGAGTTACAGTATTACTTCAAACCTGTAGATCCACAAGCCAAGGTTCGTGCTTTTCCAGGAGAAGGTTTAGATATTCCAATTTGGATTCTTGGCTCAAGTACAGATAGTGCACATTTAGCCGCAGAAATGGGTCTTCCGTATGCTTTTGCGACTCACTTTGCACCAGCACAATTCAAACGAGCAGCGACAATCTATAAAGAGAATTTTAAACCCTCAGAAGCTTGTGCAGCGCCTTATCTGATGGCTTGTGTGAATGTGATTGCAGCAGACACTGATCAGCACGCACAATTTCTAGCGACGAGTTATTTTAATATGATTGTTCACTTGGTTACAGGACAAACAAAATCAGGGTTGTTGCCACCAAGTCAAGTTTCGGAATTGATTCGTTATCCAGAAGTACGTCAGGCTGTCGAGAATATGACCGCTTGTGCCTTTATCGGTAGTAAGCAAACCGTTGACCAAGAGTTAAACGAATTTATTCAAGATTATGGCATTGACGAACTAATGATTTCAAGTAATATCTATAATCAAGATGAAAAGAAAAAATCATTTGAGATTTTAGCGGAATTACAACAAGTCAAATCTAAGGTGTAAACCATAATTCCTGTCCTAAAACAGAATGTAGCTCTTTTAGAATCCACCAAAAAACATCACTTAAATCTTTCCCGAACACTACCTGAGGGTTTAAAAAGCTTAACTTTGTATCATTAAGTCAATCGCCTTATGGAAACAAAAATCCTTGATGTAATAAATAGTCCTAAAGATCTCAGAAGACTTTCAATAACAGAACTCTTACTCTTAGCCCAAGAACTTAGAGAGTTTATCATAGAAGTTGTTTCTGCAAAAGAAGGTCACCTCGGAGCTAGCCTCGGAGTAGTCGAATTGACTATCGCTTTGCATTATACCTTCAATACGCCAGAAGACGTATTAGTTTGGGATGTAGGTCATCAGGCGTATGGGCATAAAATTCTTACCGGTCGTAAGGATGTTTTTGGCACCAACAGACAAAAGAACGGTATCTCAGGTTTCCCGAAAATCAGTGAAAGCCCGTATGATGCTTTTGGCACAGGGCATTCATCAACTTCTATCTCTGCTGTTTTGGGTATGGCAATTGCCTCAAAACTCAAAGGAGTTAATCAAAAAAATCATATTGCAGTCATAGGAGATGCTTCGATTGTTTCGGGAATGGCTTTTGAAGCTCTAAATCATTTGGGCGTTTCGGATGTCAATATGTTGATTATTCTGAATGATAATTCCATCGGGATTGATCTGAGTGTCGGCGCATTCAAACATTTTTTGACCTCTATAAAAGACAATTCGAACACAAATCAAAACAATATATTCACCTCATTAAACCTAGATTATTCAGGTCCGATTGACGGGCATAATTTAGATGAATTACTAACCGAATTAGAGCGTCTGAAGAATAAAGGCGGAGTAAAAATCCTTCACGTAATCACAACCAAAGGAAAAGGCCTACAAAAAGCAGAAGAGAATCAAGTGATATATCATGCTCCAGGCAAGTTTGACAAAACAACAGGCGAAATATACCAAAACAATCAGAAAGGATTGCCACTAAAGTTGCAAGATATATTCGGGCTTACGCTTTTAGAGCTTGCGTTGCAGAACGAGAAGATTATCGGAATCACTCCAGCAATGCCCACAGGAAGTTCGCTCAAGTTTATGATGGATGCACTTCCAGAAAGAGCTTTTGATGTGGGAATTGCCGAACAACATGCGGTTACGCTGGCAGCTGGATTGGCAACCCAAGGCATGATTGTGTATTGTAACATATATTCGACATTTCTTCAACGTGCCTATGACCAAATTATTCATGATGTGGCTTTGCAAAATCTGCCCGTGATTTTCTGTCTTGACCGCGCGGGTTTAGTAGGAGAGGACGGAGCAACACATCACGGCGTGTTTGATTTGGCGTTTCTCAGGTGCATCCCAAATATGATTGTCTTTGCTCCGATAGACGAAATTGAACTCAGAAATATACTCTATACCGCGCAGTTAAACCTCAAACACCCGATTGCCATTCGCTACCCGAGGGGCAGGGGCATAGGAGTAGCATGGAAAAACAACTATCAGGAAATCGAAATAGGCAAAGCAAAGTTGGTTAAAGAAGGGCATAAGATCGCTGTGCTATCCACCGGATTCATCGGCAATAATGTCAAAAAAGCTTTTGAGCAAATGGCAGATGCTACTGATTTTGCGCACTATCACTTTGGGTTTGTAAAACCTTTAGATGAGAAAATGCTACATCAGATTTTCAAGACCTATGACCAGGTGCTGACCCTTGAAGACGGCACTGTCAAAGGTGGCTTTGGTTCTGCAATACTAGAGTTTGCAGCTAAAAACCAGTATACTTTAAAAATCACTATCTTAGGAATCCCCGATAGATTTATAGAACAAGCAACTGTAACGGAATTACAACAAGAATGCAGTATTGATGTGGCTTCACTCAAAAACAGGTTTGAAGTCTTGTCGTCATAACCGCGCAATACGAATACTTATGTCAACTAATCAACATACAACAACAACTTATATTCCCTTAGAAAATGTCGATAGCGAGCATTGTGCATTGATTGTCGAAAAGGGATTATCTCAACTAGAAGGTTTAGAGAACGCCAAGGTTGAACTCAATAACCGCAGAGTGGTGCTCAGCACAGACAAGCCTGAGCAGATTCTAGCGGCTATCAATACAATCAAATCATTGGGATATGGCGCTACTACAGCCAAAAAGACTTTTCCGGTGCTGAATATGAGCTGTGCTTCTTGCGCAGGTAGCACTGAAAGTGCAGTCAAACATGCCGAAGGCGTAATTTCAGCTGCTGTGAATTTTGCCTCAGGCAATCTTTTAGTAGAATACCTACCCAATATGACCAACCCTCTAGCGCTACAACAAGCGGTCAGAGACGCGGGCTTTGATTTGCTTATCGAAGAAGATGCCTTGCAACAAGAAAGTATAGAGAGCATCCAAAACAAAAAGTTTGAAGTGCTCAAAAAGAAAACTATCTGGGCGGTGATCCTCGCTTTTCCGGTGATGATTATCGGGATGTTCTTTATGAATATGCCCTATGGCAACGAGATTATGTGGGTGCTCTCCACGCCTGTGGTTTTTTGGCTCGGTAGAGATTTCTTTGTCAATGCCTGGAAACAAGCCAAACACCGTTCGGCAAATATGGATACTTTAGTGGCGCTGAGCACTGGAATCGCTTACTTTTTTAGTGTGTTTAATATGTTCTTTGCTGATTTTTGGCAACAAAGAGGACTTGAAGCCCACGTTTATTTTGAGGCTGCAGCGGTAATAGTTGCGTTTATTCTTATCGGGAAACTCTTAGAAGAACGAGCCAAAGGCAATACTTCTGAAGCCATCAAAAAACTGATGGGCCTGCAACCGAAAACGGTTATTCTCATGCAGGACGACAATACGGAGGTTCAGATTTCTATTGAGGAAGTTAAGAAAGGCGATGTTATTTTGGTCAAACCAGGCGAGAAGATTGCCGTGGATGGTGTAGTGATTTCGGGGAGTTCGTACGTAGATGAGAGTATGCTTAGCGGCGAGCCGATTCCGCTTTTGAAAGAAGAAAACGAAAAGGTCTTTGCAGGAACCATCAACCAAAAGGGAAGCCTAAGGTTTAAAGCCGTCAACGTAGGTAAAGAAACCATGTTGGCTCAAATCATCAAAACCGTACAAGATGCACAAGGAAGTAAAGCTCCGGTGCAGAAATTAGTCGATAAGATTGCTGCTGTCTTTGTGCCAGTGGTCATCGGGATAGCTATTTTGACTTTTATTATATGGATGATTTTTGGAGGTGAAAATAGTTTGGCTCAAGGGCTGTTGGCTGCTGTTACTGTGCTAGTTATTGCTTGTCCGTGTGCGTTGGGCTTGGCAACACCCACGGCAATTATGGTGGGTGTAGGCAGAGGTGCTGAAAATGGTATACTGATCAAAGATGCAGAAAGCTTAGAGCTTGCCAAAAATATAACGGCTATCGTCTTAGACAAAACCGGAACCATTACTCAGGGCAAGCCAGTCGTGACAGACGTGCGTTGGCTCGATGACGACGATAGCGCTAAAGAAATTTTATTCAGCCTGGAAAAACAATCTGAACACCCACTTGCTGATGCGGTGGTCAAACACTTGGGCTCGTTAAAAACCATTGATTTGTCTTCATTTGACAGTATTACCGGAAAAGGTGCCGAGGCAACTTTTAATCAGACGACCTATTATGTAGGCAACAAGAATTTATTAGCAGAGAAAAACATCCAAGTCTCAACAGCGCTTACCCAACTCGCCGACACTTGGGCTACGGAAGCTAAAACGGTGATTTGGTTTGCCGATAGTCAGCAGGCTCTAGCCGTATTGGCGATTGCTGATAAAATTAAAGCCACTTCAATCGAAGCCATTAAGCAATTGCAGGAGATGGATATCGAGCTCTATATACTCACCGGTGATAACCAAGCTACAGCAAAAGCAATCGCCGAGCAAACCGGAATCAAACACTATAAAGCAGAAGTGCTGCCACAGCAAAAAGCAGATTTTATAAAAGAATTGCAACAACAAGGAAAAGTAGTGGCTATGGTGGGTGACGGAATCAATGACTCTACAGCGCTAGCCACCGCTGATGTGAGTATTGCGATGGGCAAAGGAAGTGATATTGCGATGGATGTTGCCAAAATGACCATCATCTCCTCTGAGCTTACTAAAATTCCGCAAGCCATACATTTGTCAAAACAAACGGTGGCAACGATCAAACAGAATTTGTTTTGGGCGTTTATCTATAACATCATTGGCATACCGATTGCAGCAGGGATACTCTATCCGTTTAGTGGGTTTTTGCTTAACCCGATGATTGCCGGAGGTGCTATGGCGCTGAGTAGTGTGAGTGTGGTGAGCAATAGCTTGCGCCTGAAATGGAAGAAATTATAACAATACAACAGAAGTTTAATTTTAAAAAATAGAAGTACTATGGAAAATATTCGCATTTTTCAGTTCAAGACAAATATCAATTGCGGCGGGTGTATTGCCTCGGTAAAACCTCATTTAGATAAAATGGAAGGTATCAGCAGCTGGGAAGTAGATACTACAAGCAAAGATAAAGTCTTGAGCGTAACTCCTCAAGGAGCGACTAAAGAGCAGGTGATAGCTGCCGTGACCAAAGCGGGTTTCAAGATAGAAGCAATCAACTAAAGTGACTGTTAGTAGTATCTAAAAGTTGATTTTGTATATTTGTAATTAAGCTAAACATAACACATGCCTATTCAATCAAACATAAAGGAATTGCGGAACACCTTGCCTGAGCACGTGACACTCGTTGCAGTCTCAAAGACCAAACCCGTTGCCGATATACTAGAGGCATATCAGGCAGGACAGCGCATCTTCGGTGAAAACCGAGTGCAGGAATTGACCGAAAAGCAGCCGGTGTTGCCCGAGGATATTCAGTGGCACCTCATCGGACATTTGCAAACCAATAAAGTAAAGTATATTGCGCCTTTTGTCACGCTTATTCAAGGGGTAGACAGCCTTAGGCTGCTCAAAGAAATTGACAGACAAGCCAAGAGGAGTAACCGCAGAATTGACTGCCTACTCCAGATGTTTATTGCTGAAGAAGAAACTAAATTTGGCTTGAGCGAACAGGAATTAGAAGAGATCATTCACTCAGAAGAATTCAAGTCATTTGAAAACATCAAGGTCATCGGACTGATGGGAATGGCGACCTACACCGAATTTGACGACCAAATCAAAAAGGAATTCACTCACCTGAAAACTATTTTTGACACACATAAATCACATATCACGCCTAATTTTGAGCTCACAACCCTTTCGATGGGGATGAGCGGAGATTATAAAATTGCTGTAGCTTCTGGAAGTACTATGATCCGAGTAGGGAGTACTATTTTCGGGAATCGCACTATAGTATAAAACCATTTAAGCCGATAGATGTACGCAATTCTTGACACAGAAACAACAGGAGGACAATATAACCAAGAGGGTATTACAGAAATTGCCATCTACAAATTTGACGGTCATCAGATCGTTGATCAATTTATCAGCCTTGTAAATCCAGAAAAAGAAATTCAGCCTTTTGTCATCAAACTCACAGGTATCAATAACGCTATGTTGCGCTCTGCACCTAAGTTTTATGAAGTAGCTAAACGAATAATCGAGATCACTGAAGGTTGTATCATCGTTGCGCATAATGCCTCGTTTGACTATAGAATCCTACGTCTAGAATTCGGACGATTGGGTTATGAATTCCAACGAGAAACACTCTGCACGGTAGAACTTTCTAAGAGATTGCTTCCTGAGCAAAATTCTCATAGCTTAGGCAAACTTATCCGCTCATTGGGAATCCCGATGAGTGACAGACACAGAGCTTCAGGTGATGCCCAAGCAACGGTCAAGCTCTTTAAGCTTCTACTCACAAAAGATACTGACAAACAGATATTAAACAGTCTTGTCAAAACCGAAATCAAATTAGGTCTGTCTCCAAAACTCTTGGATATTGTAGAAAGCCTACCCAATAAGGTAGGGATATATTATGTTCATAACGAAAAAGGAGAACTTATTTATTTAGGAAAAAGCCAGAATATCAAGAAAAAAGTCAATGCGCTTTTTGTCGGAGACTCTAGAACAACTAAGAAAATCCAGGCGGAGGTATATACCGTAACCTATGAAATCACGGGTAGTTTGCTCTTGGCTTCAATCAAAGAATACGAGGAGTTAAAACTCAATAAACCTTCTTTGAACCGTTTTCCTGCAAAGATAAAATCATCAAAAAAAGTATTTGATGAGCCTGCTGATAAACAGAATTATTTGGTTATCGACAAGGGAAGAAGCATCGAAGAGCGCTCGGTGATGCTTGTCGAAGAAGGAGTACTCAAAGGTTTTGCTTTTTTTGACTTAAATTTCCAAATCAACAATATCGATGTACTCAGAAATATCATCACGCCTGTCAGAAAAGACAAACAATATATGATGATGGTTGAGACTTTTTTACAGAAAAAACATAGCCTGAGGATAATTCGCCTCTAGAAAATAGTATCTTTATTTTATCCCAAACAAAAAGCCTCCCGATTAGAGAGGCTTTTTTGGTTTTCCTTAAAAAGGGGAAATATTATTCTTCCATATAGGCTTCGATAGGCGCACAAGAACAAATCAAGTTTCTATCCCCGTAAGCATCATCAACTCTACGCACAGAAGGCCAGAATTTATTGTCATTGAGATAGTCTAACGGATAAGCTGCTTTTTCTCTGCTGTATGGATAGATCCAAGTGTCAGAAGTAAGCATCGCTAAGGTATGTGGAGCATTCTTTAGGACGTTGTTAGGGTTGTCAATGGTTGCTTGATCAATCTCTTCTTTAATAGAAATTAGTGCATCACAGAAACGATCTAGCTCTTCTAGGTTTTCACTTTCAGTTGGCTCAATCATCAATGTTCCAGCCACTGGGAACGAAACAGTAGGTGCGTGGAAACCATAGTCCATCAGACGTTTGGCAACATCGCTCACCTCAATTCCCTTTGCTTTGAACGCTCTAAAATCAACAATCATTTCGTGAGCCGCACGTCCCATTTCTCCTGTATAAAGAATGGAGAAGTGTTTCTCTAAGCGTGCTTTCATATAGTTGGCATTCAAGATAGCTGTTTCAGTTGCTCTGGTCAAACCAGCAGTGCCTAGCATCGAAATATATCCGTAAGAAATAAGACAAACTAAAGCTGATCCATAAGGAGCAGATGAGATAGCTGTGATAGCTTTTTCTCCTCCTACTTCAATAATTGGGTTGCTCGGTAAGAACGGAACTAAGTGTTTCGCCACACAGATTGGTCCTACACCAGGTCCTCCTCCTCCGTGAGGAATTGCAAAAGTTTTGTGTAGGTTAAGGTGACATACGTCAGCACCGATAGCACCTGGATTAGTAAGTCCTACTTGAGCATTCATATTGGCACCGTCCATATATACTTGTCCGCCGTTTTGGTGAACTATATCAATAATTTCGATAATTGCAGCTTCATAAACGCCGTGCGTAGATGGATAAGTAATCATTACAGCCGACAAGTTGTCTTTGTGTTTGATTGCTTTTTCTCTTAGGTCATCTACGTCAATATTTCCTTCTGGAGTTGTTTTGGTCACTACGATATCCATTCCGGCAAGTGCTGCAGAAGCAGGGTTTGTTCCGTGTGCCGAAGCGGGAATCAAAGCGATGTTTCTGTGTCCTTGACCAATTGATTCTTGATAGGCACGGATAACCATCAGACCAGCATATTCTCCGTTTGCACCTGAGTTAGGTTGCAAGGTGGTTCCTGCAAAACCAGTGATTTCAGTCAGTTGATCTTCTAGTTTTTTCAGCATGATTTGGTAGCCTTCTGCTTGGTTTTTCGGGGCAAAAGGGTGGATGCTGTTCCAGTTCGGGAAGCTAAGCGGAAGCATTTCAGTAGCTGCGTTTAGTTTCATCGTACAAGAGCCTAACGCAATCATCGAGTGGTTTAACGAAAGATCTTTGCGCTCTAATCTTTTGATGTAGCGCATTAGTGCCGTCTCAGAATGATGCGAGTTGAATACTTTGTGTTGTAAGAAAGACGAAGTTCTTGCAACTTGGCTGTCAATGGTTGTATGGGCAGAAAGTTCTGAAACACTTAGGCTTTCTTTTCCTAAAGCAGTGGCGAAAATACTGATGATTTGGTTGATGTCAGCCAAAGTCGTGGTTTCGTTGAGTGCAATAGCTATGTTTTGGTTGTCTATATAATAGAAGTTGACTTCGTTTTGAAGGGCTACTGCTTTTACTTTTTCAGCATCAGCCTTAACTACGATGGTGTCAAAATAAGCAGTGTTGGTCTGTGTAATCCCTATTTTGTTTAGAGCTTCACTCAGCGTAACGGCAGAGGCATGTACTTTGTCAGCGATGTATTGTAGTCCTTTTGGTCCGTGATATACGGCATACATTCCTGCCATAACCGCTAGTAAAACTTGAGCTGTACAGATATTTGAAGTTGCTTTTTCGCGTTTGATGTGTTGCTCGCGGGTCTGTAGTGCCATGCGCAGTGCATAGTTTCCGTTTGCATCTTGGCTTACGCCAATGATACGCCCAGGCATACTTCTTTTGTATTCGTCTTTGGTAGCGAGATAACCGGCGTGTGGCCCACCGTAACCCATCGGCACCCCAAAGCGCTGTGTGGTTCCGACTACTACGTCAGCACCGAGTTCTCCTGGAGGTGTAAGTTTTACGAGTGCCAATAAATCTGCTGAGAAGACAGTTTTGATGTCTTGCTGTTGCGCTTTGGCAACGAAATCGCTATAATCATATACCTGTCCAAATTTTCCTGGGTATTGAAGGATGGCTCCGAAATAGTCCGCAGAAAAATTAAAGTCTTGGTGATTGCCTACTACTAGCTCAATGCCGATGGGCGTAGAGCGTGTTTGTAGTACAGACAAGGTTTGAGGTAGAATTTCTTCTGAGACAAAAAACTTGTTTACGTTGTTTTTCTTTTGCTCTCTTGTTCTTACGTCAAACAAAAGCGCCATTGCCTCTGCTGATGCCGTTCCCTCATCAAGAAGTGAAGCGTTGGCAATCTCCATTCCAGAGAGTTCGATAACCGTAGTCTGGAAGTTTAAAAGCGCTTCTAAACGTCCTTGAGCAATCTCAGCTTGGTAGGGCGTATAAGCGGTGTACCATCCTGGGTTTTCAAAGATGTTTCTCTGAATCGGAGCGGGAACAATGGTTGGGTGGTAGCCAAGACCTATGTATGATTTGAACACTTTGTTTTTGTTTCCTAGTGCTAGAATATGGTTGTAGTACTCATATTCTGACATTGCCGGAGCAAGTGCTAAGGGTTTTGGCAACCTGATTTTGTCAGGAAAAGTTTCATGAAGTAGTTGGTCAATCGATGAAACCCCAATGGTTGAAAGCATTGTTTGAAGGTCAGTGTCATTGGTGACACCTAAATGACGTTGTGCGAAAGAGTCTGTTTTCATAAGAAAAGTAAGAAAAAGTAGTTGAAACAGTTGTGTTTTTAATAAGCCACAAAGATAGTGATTTTTACTTAATTTATAAATACAAACATTATTGCCTGATATAAAAGAAGCCAAATTAGCAGCTTTTTTATATCGGATAACAATAAGTGTATCTATGTGAATTTTTGTTAATTTTGCATCGCTTTCCTGTAAGAGGAAATAAAATTATATCCATCGCTGAAAAAATCTTAAAATAAAATCTATGAACTCCCTAAGGATTATTCATTTAAAGCACAATCAGTATATTTGGAAAAAATAAATCCTGAATTTAGAGCTTCTCATATTTTTAGTAACACAAGAGGAACGGGGCATCTAATGCCAGAAACATTTTCCTCAAAAGTAAGAGCATTATCACTATTTGACAAAGTAGCATCAAACCCTAGTAATCTAATTGGAATTGATAAATTTGGAGTATCAACATATAGACAGCTTTTTAGAAATGGTGAAGTATGGGTAGAAATGTATAAAGGAACTATTAGAAGTGCAGGAGTAAACTATATACCAAAATAATTTATGTTCAATTTACAAAAAAAACTAGTAGCAATGGATATTGAAGGTAATATAAAAAATACATACCTTAATTATTGTAGATATTATAATATTTTAAATGAAGAAAATGCACTTAATCTAGTAGTTACTCAACTTGATGTGATTTTTAATTATCCGTCTATTGAGTTTAAATATGGAGATACAGATAGAGAAATTTATAATAAAATGTATTTTTCTGAAATATTTACAGGATTATATGTTGATTATTACATAGATAAATTTAAAAATAATGAATTTGAATTTTGGAAAATGTATTATGACGAACGTATGAATGATATACCTTACGAGAATAACTCTTTATTATACCTAATAAATAAAAATCCTGATAACTTAATTCTTTATTTCCCCTATGCTACCTTTAATATTAAAGGTTCATTAATGGAAAATGATGCAAAAAGAATTTCTCAAAAATTGAAAAATCTTATCAGTTGGTTACCTAGACAACCACAAACAAATAGAATACGGTTTGTTAAGAAATATATGGAAGATACAAACGGAGAACTATTGATTTTATGAAAAAATAAGTTTGTTGATAAATTACATAGTCAAATTATGTTTCTTCAATAAGTGTAAGTCCAGTCAATAATACAGATGATTGGAGACAAATATGGGTCTCAAGGAGTTTTCGAAATAATAATCAGAGATGGTGTTATCCATCATCAACGTTTTATACCTGGAGGTGTTATTAATGGTATTCCAAATCAAGTAGTTCCAGGAGTACCAGGTAGTGTAAGTCCAATCAAACCTTGGTGGAAATAAAATCAAAAGTAATATGATGATTCAACAACATAAAATTTTAATTGACAATTTTGTAGAAGTTTATGTAGGTTACAAATTAGGGGTTATTTCTGAAAAACAAATTTTAGAGTTTTGTGAAAAAGGAATAATTATAAGATCTAATGAATCAAGAATAATTGAATTAAGAGAATCTTATCTAAAATCTTTAACTTGTTTTACTGATAAACTAATCCAATTTTGTAATGAAGATAGTGTTCCATTAACTTACGATTATACAGGTGATTTATTTAATCTTCCTGATGAATACTTTAGAATTTGGGAACTAGATGCTTTATTGTCCATAAATAAAATGAATTTATCAAACGAAGAAAAGCTTGATAAAGTTTATGAATTATTTTATTTTTTTAATTTCCCTAAAAGATGGGCTTTAAATAGTATTATAAAATACTCTTTAAGAATGAGAAATATAATGTATAATGACAATGAATTGATTAATAATTTGAATAAATATATTGGGGAAGAGTTGAATTATTTTTTAAGTAGATCAAAAAATATAATAAAATAATGAAAAAAGATTTTTTAACTATTTTAGATTGTAAGGATAAAGCTTTTTTAGATAGCTATAATAAAATTTTTACTTTGGAGTGGTATCCAGAATTTTTTGTTAAAG
Organism: Flavobacterium sp.; assembly: GCA_035515135.1. Taxonomy (GTDB): domain Bacteria; phylum Bacteroidota; class Bacteroidia; order Flavobacteriales; family Flavobacteriaceae; genus Flavobacterium. The sequence goes on along the minus strand of DATJBW010000007.1, from coordinate 80,755 downwards.
ATATCTATGAGGTTTTTTACATTAATTCTTCAAATTTTTTAGCCGAGTTTATATCTCATATTGCTTTACATTCAGAAGATAAGAATATATATCTAAAAGTAAAAAATTATGTTGAGGATTGTGGTTATAAGTGTTATTCGTTTCCAAGTACTAAAATAGAGTCAATACAAGACAACATTATCTATCAAACTACTTTGTACACTATGGATGAGGGGTTTGTTATTTTTGGTGATAGTTCAAAATGGGGGGTTTATATTGGAGAAGACTTGTATGATTACGGTAGAAAAGCTGATTTTAGGGAATTTTCTTTTGTTTTTGGAACTTCTTGTATAAGGGAAATTATAATTAATTTTTTTAAAGAAAAATATAATGATGCTTTTGATTTAAAGAAAGAATTTAAAAATAAATATTTTCAAACAGCTACTGACCCGAAAGAAAAAATTACAGCAATTTTTATTTAATTTTACTCAAAATCGATGAAAAAACTAATTTTATTTTTAACAGCACTATTTCTGATAACGGGATGTTCATCAGATGATAGTAACAATGGTGGAGATAGCAATCTTTTTGTTATAGAGTTAGAACCCTCTAAAACAGAGGTAGTAGTAGATGAGCATTTTACTATAACGGTTCATTCGGAGGATGAAATCAAAGAAGTATCCGTTTCTTTAGATAATTTCGTTACAAGTAGTTCCAGGATGACTAGTGGTACTTACGGAACAAGCTATACATTTTATTTTAACTTTGATACACTTGGAGAAAAGACAATTTATATAAGAATAAGGAACCAAGACGGTCAGGTTTCAGAAAAACAAGTAACTGTAAACGTAATAAGAGGTAATGCCATTAAAATAAACGGAGTGCAGATACTTTCATTTCATACTATGGAGACAAATACCTATGATTTACGTTTTGGTTTTGCAAAAAGAAAACTATATAATTATTATGAAACGGCTTATAACTATACAAACTGGTATCGCTCTGCTGTTATTGACAATGAGGGTGATATGACTTGGAATTGCAGTTCAGACAATTTGTATATTGTTTCTAACCCTTATGATAAATTACGCTTTGGGCTAGGAGGTGTAATATCGGGAGATGTCGGAGTTGATTTAACAAACTCTCCAAGTGGTTATGCAGAAATAAGCTTTGAGGAATATTTAACTACAAAACCATCAGAAATTATATATTCTTTTCCTGAAAATGGTTTAGAGTTTAAAGTCTTTGTAGATTGGGTAGATTAAAAAATAATAAATATGAGAAAAATAGTAGTGATTTTGTTTATAAGTATAGGTTTAACCTGCATAGCACAGGAAAACAATAAGTTTCAGGTAGGATTGTCTTACTCACTAACCAATTCTGATAAAAGGATTTTTAAAAATCCTTTTAGTGGTTATGCTGACTATCAGGTAAAAAGATGGGAAAACCTGGGTATGAATGTTGGTTTGAGAGTGTTTTATTATACCTCAAAAGAACAAGACAATTTTTCTGATAAATGGGGTTTTAATCCTAACGTAAGTGCTTCTTATCACTTTTTTGACAATAAACTAAACGCTTATTTAGCTGTTGGCTATTATTTTGATTCTTTCACGTTTACACCAACACCCGATCCTTTCTTTGATTCCTCAAAAAGAGAACTTAAAACAAAAGGAGCAACCATAACTCCCGGATTAAGATATTTTGTTTACTCTGATTTCTTTGTTGATGCAAATGTTTCTTTGTTATTTGCAAAAACAAAATTGATGGAACCCGATGATAGTAATAATACTTTTTTTAATATTGGTATAGGAGTGGCTTTTTAAATTGAAAATTTTTGAAAAACTTTTTATTATCTATATTATTTATTTTTTCAATGTTGGTTTCTTATTCACAAGGAGAAGCCAATATTTGGTATTTCGGATATAATGCAGGATTGGACTTTAACAGTGGTACTCCTGTAGCTCTGACTGATGGGCAATTATATACAGAAGAAGGTTGTGCAACAATATCTAATGCACAGGGGGAATTATTATTCTACACAGATGGTATTACGGTTTATAATCGTCATCATCAGATAATGGTAAATGGAATGGGGCTTTTAGGACATTCCTCAAGTGCACAGTCAGCTACTGTTGTTCCCAAACCAGGTTCTTCTAATCTCTACTATATTTTTACAACAGATAATGAGCACGACCCAAACGGGTTTCGGTACTCTGTTGTAGACATGAGTTTAGATAATGGTAACGGAGCAATAACAGCTGATGAAAAAAATATTTTGATTTATACTCCTACTATTGAAAATTTAGGTATTACTAAACACGCAAATGGTATAGATTATTGGATAATTACTCACGGATGGGATGGTAATAATTTTATCACGTACCTACTCACTTCTTCGGGTTTAAGCAACGCTCCTGTAATTACAAATATAGGGCTTCCTGTTACAGGGTCAGGGTTTAAAGCAGCAGGAACAATAAAAGTATCTCCAAGCGGTAGTAAAGTAGCATTTACAAGTGTTTCAGATTTTGCACAGCTTTTTGATTTTGATAATAGTACAGGAACTCTGTCAAATGAGATAACACTAATTTTAGAATCAGGAGAGCTATACGGAGCTGCTTTTTCTCCTGATGAATCTGTATTGTATATTTCAAATAGTATAAATAAAATACATCAATTTGATTTAAACGCATCAGATATACCTAATTCAAGAGTTTTTATTTTTAATAGTTCTGGGCATTATCCAGGACAGATGCAAATAGGAAAGGATAATAAGATATATGTCGCCTTTCTCAACAGAACTTATTTAGCAGTAATCAACAACCCCAATGTTGTAGGGACAGGTTGTGATTTTGTATTAAATGGAGTGAGTCTGAATGGAAGAACATCAAGGACAGGACTTCCCTCATTTAACCAGTCTTTTTTCTTTACACCAAGCATTCAGTTGTCATCTGCTTGTGAAGGAGAAAGTACTGATTTTACTTTTTCGACTAATCAAACCGTTTTATCTGCTGTCTGGAATTTTGGAGATGGAGCAATTTCCAGTGAAATCAGTCCGACTCACACCTATTCAACAGCAGGGAATTATACGGTTAGCGTAACCGTTACAACACCTTTCGGAACAGGAACAAATACAAGAGAAATTACGATTTTCCCGAAACCTGTATTATTATCAAATACAATTTATTTAAAACAATGTGATGACGATAACGATGGATTTAGCTTATTTAATTTATCCGAAGCTAACCAATTGGTAGTAAACTCAACCACAGGACTAACATTTACATACTTTGAAACATTATCCGAGGCTGAAAGTAATACGAATCCTATAACAAACTTCATAAATTATGAAAATCAGACAGTAAGTACAGACACAGTATTTATGAGGATTGAAAATGAAAATGGTTGTCATAGAATTGCCACATTAAATCTGATAGTTTCCACAACACTGATTCCTTCATCATTCCAAAGAACATTTACCGTTTGTGATGATAATCTTTCAGGTTCAGATACAGACGGAATAGCAACATTTGATTTTAGTAGTGTTACTTCCGAAGTTGAGGCTCTTTTCCCGTCAGGACAACTTTTGGATATTACATATTACAGAAATATAGAAGATGCTTTAGCAGAGCAAAATGCAATAACCGATATTTCAAATTATACTAATATTGGTTACCCAAATTCACAAAATATTTATATTCGGGTGGATAGTCAATTGGATAACGAATGTTTAGGTTTGGGACATCACATTACCTTAAATGTAGAGACTTTGCCTGTAATTCAAAACCTTCATTTCAAAGAATGTGATGATGATTATGACGGTATTTTTGGTTTTGATATTACAGATTTAGAAAATGATATTCTAAATGGATTGACCAATATAACATTATCTTATTGGGATGAAAACAGTAATCCTTTACCAAGCCCTTTACCTAATCCATTTTATACAACATCTCAAACAATAAAAGTACGAGCGACAAATAATACTATATTAGCTTGTTTTTATGAATCGGAAATTATTTTTACGGTTGATAATTTACCCGAAGTTTTTTCAATTCCAAATCATTTGACAACAGTTTGTGATGATGAAACCAATCCTAGTGAGCAAGATGGTTTATATGCTTTTGATACAAGTGCTTTTCAAAGTACAATCACAGGAAATCAAACAGGGCTGATTGTCAATTATTATGATGAAGCAGGAAATACGTTACCTAGTCCTTTGCCGAATCCATTTGTTAGTGGTACACAGACAATTCAGGTGGAGGTTATCAATTCGTTGAATATAGATTGTAAAGTATATACAACAATTCCTTTAATTGTAAATCCTGTTCCGAACATTGATTTGTTTGGGAGTGAGCTTATTTGTAGTGATAACCCGTCATTCACAAGAGAAATCAATGCAGGACTGTTCAACGAAAACACAATCAATAGTCATTCTTATAAATGGTTTTTAAACGGAAGCTCGATTCCTTCAGCAAATAATTATAGTTTATCAGTAAACACGGAAGGAATTTATAATGTTGAGGTTTCCAATAATTCGGGTTGTATCAGTACAAGAACGATTACCGTTACAGCTTCAAATATTGCCACTATTGAAAATATAGATATAAGAGATTTGTCAAATCAAAATTCTGTTACTGTTTTCGTTTTAGGTTTGGGAGATTACCAATATAGCTTAGATAATGCTATGTATCAAACCTCTAACGTTTTTGAGAATCTAAATCCGGGGATTTATACGGTTTATGTTAAAGATGCTAACGGATGCGGAATAGCAACAGAAAACATTGGGGTTTTAGGAATCCCTAAGTTCTTTACACCAAATGGAGATTTACATAACGATACGTGGAATATAAAAGGACTTTTACACAACTCGAAAGCCATTGTATATATTTACGATAGATACGGGAAATTACTAAAGCAATTTAACCCTGTCAAAGAAGGTTGGGACGGAACTTACAATGGTCAGTCAATGCTTTCAACAGATTACTGGTATTCCGTACAACTGGAAAATGGCAAAATTCTCAAAGGTCATTTCTCCTTAATAAGATAATAGCTTATTTGTCTTAAAAAAACTCCTATTTCAGAACAGTATAATCTGTTCTGAAATAGGAGTTTTTATAAAGTATTTAGAGCAATTATACGTTAAACCTAAAGTGCATCACATCGCCGTCTTTGACAATGTATTCCTTGCCCTCTACACGAAGTTTTCCGGCTTCTTTTACTTTTGCCTCTGAACCGTAAGTAACAAAATCTTCATAAGCAATTACCTCAGCTCTAATAAAACCTTTCTCAAAATCAGTGTGGATAACACCTGCTGCTTGAGGTGCGGTATCTCCTACAAGTATAGTCCAAGCACGTACTTCTTTTACTCCAGCAGTAAAATAAGTTTGCAATTTCAGCAGTTTATAAGCCGAGCGGATAAGAAGCGATGAGCCTGGCTCTTTGAGTCCCATATCTTCTAAGAACATTTGGCGCTCTTCATAGGTTTCGAGTTCTGTAATATCAGCCTCAGTTGCTACAGCCAAGACAATCACTTCTGCGTTTTCGTCTTTGACTAATGCTCTGATTTGGTCTACATATTTATTTCCGTTTACTGCTGATTCCTCATCTACGTTACACACATACAGTACAGGCTTGGTAGTAATTAGTTGGAAACTCTCCATCAACTCTTTTTCATCTTCAGAGTTCAAAGTGATAGTACGTGCAGATTTTGCCTCTAAGAGTGTGTGCTTTACTTTCTCTAACAAGGCTTCTTCAGCTTGCGCTTCTTTGTTTCCTGTTTTGGCTGCGCGTTTTGTTTTTTCTAGTCTTTTCTCGATTGTCTCTAAATCTTTTAGTTGCAATTCGATATCGATGGTTTCTTTATCTCTAACCGGGTTGATGTTTCCGTCAACGTGGATGATATTCTCGTTGTCAAAACAACGCAGTACGTGAATAATAGCATCACATTCTCTGATATTCCCTAAGAATTGGTTTCCTAAACCCTCTCCTTTGCTCGCTCCTTTTACCAATCCTGCAATATCTACTATCTCAACCGTTGCGGGCAATACGCGCTCTGGTTTTACTAGCTCCTCTAACTTCTCGAGTCTTGGGTCTGGTACGTTTACTATTCCAATATTGGGCTCGATGGTACAAAACGGAAAGTTTGCACTCTGCGCTTTTGCGTTTGACAAACAATTGAAAAGAGTCGATTTTCCAACATTCGGTAGGCCTACAATTCCTGCTTTCATCTCTGAATTTTGATTTAAAATAAGTTGCAAATATACAAGAATAACTCGGATTTGAAATCATGATTTTCAACTTATAAATAGGCTTATTTGAAGCCTTGTTTTCAGATGTTTTTCAATGAATTATTCGGCAGTATAGTTTTCAAAATCAGCCATGCACATCTTATTTAGCCACTTAAAACGACTTTAGCTACTATTGTTTATGTTTGTATAGAATAGCATGTGCTGTGCTTTGCCTATTAATTTTGTAATTCATAAAAATAAGTAGTAGAAATGACTACCTTTGCAAAAAATTAAATAAGATGCATAAAGCAGGTTTCGTAAATATTATCGGTAATCCGAATGTCGGAAAATCAACGCTGATGAATGCTTTTGTGGGTGAAAGGCTTTCAATTATCACCTCAAAGGCACAAACTACAAGGCACCGTATATTGGGTATTGTAAACGGAGAAGATTTTCAGATGGTACTGTCAGATACACCAGGAATCATCAAGCCCGCCTACGAATTACAGAACTCCATGATGGATTTTGTAAAGTCAGCCTTTGAAGATGCAGATGTGTTGATATATATGGTTGAAATAGGAGAGAAGGACTTAAAAGACGAAGCTTTCTTTAAGCGAATTATACACTCAGAAATTCCAGTTTTGCTTTTGCTTAACAAAATTGACAGATCAACCCAAGAGGATTTAGAAAACCAAATGATGTTCTGGAAAGAAAAAGTGCCGAATGCTGAGGTATATCCTATTTCAGCTTTGAACAACTTTAACGTGCAGAATGTTTTTGAACGAATAATTGACCTGCTGCCTGAGTCGCCACCGTATTATCCAAAAGATACACTGACCGATAAACCAGAGCGCTTTTTTGTAAACGAGATTATCAGAGAAAAAATTCTTATCAATTATGACAAAGAAATTCCATACGCAGTAGAAATCGAAACAGAAGAATTTATAGAAGATGAGAACATCATCAGAATCCGTTCAGTAATTATGGTTGAGCGTGAAACCCAAAAGGGAATCTTGATCGGGCACAAAGGAGCAGCGTTGAAAAGAGTAGGTATTCAGGCGCGTGAGGAATTAGAGAAATTCTTTGGCAAACAGGTGTATCTCGAAACATACGTGAAGGTAAACAAAGAATGGAGAAGCAACCTGAGACAGCTCAAGCGTTTTGGGTACAACAATAACAAATAAATTTTAAAATTAAAAATCTCTAATGAGCAGTAATATAGTAGCCATAGTAGGACGACCGAATGTCGGAAAATCAACCCTCTTTAACAGGATGGTGCAAAGGAGAGAAGCAATAGTAGATTCTGTGAGTGGGGTGACTCGCGATAGAAACTACGGAAAAAGCGAATGGAACGGAAAAGAGTTTTCGGTAATTGATACAGGAGGTTATGTCAGAGGTTCTGATGATGTCTTTGAAGGTGAAATTAGAAAACAAGTAGAATTAGCTATCGAAGAGGCTGATGTTATTATGTTTATAGTCGATGTTGAAGAAGGAATTACACCCATGGATGACGAGGTAGCAAAATTGCTTCGCAAGGTGACCAAGCCTGTTTTATTAGGCGTAAACAAAGTAGATAACGCCATGCGCGAGAAAGACGCCTATGAATTCTATAACTTAGGTCTTGGGGAATATTATACTTTCTCGAGTACTTCAGGTAGCGGAACAGGTGATTTGCTTGACGCTGTTATCAATGCTTTTCCAGAAAAACCTCAAGTAGAAGATACAGATGCAGAGCTTCCTAGATTTGCAGTTGTAGGACGACCAAATGCAGGTAAGTCAAGCTTTATCAACGCACTTATCGGTGAAGAGAGATATATCGTAACTGATATTGCTGGAACTACGCGTGATGCGATTGATACGAAGTACAACCGTTTTGGTTTTGAATTTAACCTAGTAGACACCGCCGGAATTCGCAAGAAATCAAGAGTTAAAGAAGACCTAGAGTTTTATTCTGTGATGCGCTCTGTTAGAGCAATTGAGCACAGTGACGTGTGTATCTTGATCATCGACGCCACCAGAGGATTTGAAGGGCAGGACCAAAGCATCTTTTGGCTGGCCGAGAAAAACCGAAAAGGAGTAATCATATTGGTCAATAAGTGGGATTTGGTCGAGAAAGACACCATGAGTACCAAACAATTTGAGGATAAGATTAGAAGTGAAATTGCACCGTTTACCGATGTGCCTATTGTCTTTGTCTCTGCACTTACAAAACAGCGTTTGATCAAAGCACTAGAGATGGCAGTTCAGGTTTTTGACAATAGAAAACAACGCATTGCAACCTCAAAGTTAAACGAGCTGATGTTGAAATATATCGAGAACTATCCGCCGCCAGCGCTGAAAGGAAAGTATATCAAGATAAAATACTGTATGCAATTGCCAACGCCAACACCGCAGTTTGTGTTTTTTGCCAATTTGCCTCAATACGTAAAAGATCCGTACAAACGATTTTTAGAGAATAAACTTCGTGATACTTATGATTTTTCAGGAGTGCCAATTGATATTTATATCAGAGAAAAATAATCACAACGGTTTAGACTAGAAATAAAAAATCCTCGAAAGCAATTTCGAGGATTTTTTTTATAAAACTAATTTTAAGTTTTCTTACTTTATGTATTCTACTTTTTGGGCAGCTTGCAGGTTTTGACTATCAAAGAATCCTTGCTCACTCATCCATTCGTCAGAGAATACTTTGCTCATATATCTAGAGCCGTGGTCAGGAAAAACAATTACGACTAAACTGTCTTTGTCAAACTCTGCTTTGTCAGCATATTGCTTTACGGCTTGTAGAGCAGCACCAGAAGTATAACCTACGAATAGGCCTTCTTTTTTGGTGATTTCTCTAGCGGCATGAGCACTTTCTTCATCAGTGACTTTTATGAACTCATCAATTACTTCAAAGTCAGTAGCCGTTGGGATAAGATTTTTTCCTAATCCTTCTATTCTGTACGGATATATTTCGTCTTGGTCAAACTCTTTTGTCTCGTGGTATTTTTTTAGCACAGATCCATACGCATCTACTCCTAAAACTCTGATGTTTGGGTTTTTCTCTTTCAAGAAACGCGCGATTCCAGAGATGGTACCACCTGTTCCGCTACACGCCACTAAGTGAGTGATTTTGCCTTCTGTCTGTTCCCAGATTTCAGGGCCCGTGCTCAGGTAGTGTGCTTCTATATTGAGTTCGTTAAAATATTGGTTGATATAAACAGAGTCTTTAATCTCGTCGTGTAGTCGTTTGGCGACATTGTAGTACGAGCGAGGATCATCAGCCGTAACATTGGCAGGACAAACATACACTTTTGCACCTAGGCTTCTGAGCATGTCGATTTTGTCTTTTGATGATTTAGAGCTTACAGCTAATATGCACTCATATCCTTTGATCACACTTACCATTGCAATACTAAATCCTGTATTGCCTGAAGTAGTCTCAATGATGGTGTCTCCTGGCTTAAGTATACCTCTTTTTTCAGCTTCTTCGATAATATGAAGTGCAATTCTATCCTTAGTAGAATGTCCCGGATTAAATCCTTCTACCTTTGCATAAAAAGAGCCTTCTATATTTTCTGTTACCTTATTGAGCTTTATCAGTGGCGTGTTGGCTATTAGTTCCAACACGTTATTGTGTACATTCAGATCTTTCTTCATAAACTATATAAGTTAATCAAGGAAAACATTTTAGCGTTTTTTGTTAACCTTATGACTTGGCAAAAGTACATTTTTTTTAACTTAAAAAAAAACACTGCTTTAAAAACATAAGATTAGTTAATGTTTTTTAACAGTTCTTGAATGTCCTTATAAGAGATTTTTAGCTCCTGTGGGCCATCCACGTATGGTGCTATGTCGTAGGTGTTATAATACAGTGTAAGTCCGTTATCTGTGAATAGGATGTTTTCCGGCAATTCAAAATATTCCTTGTCAAACATAAATCCAGTAGCATTGATATTAGAATCAGTAGTGATTTTAAATTTCTCTCTGAATTTGCGCTCAGCAATCTGAGTGAATTTTTCAATATCTGTAACGTAATCTTCTAGGTTAAGACTTTTACCTGTTTCTAAATCAAAGATATAAGACATAAGTCCTGAATAACCGTGTGCCCCGCCAGTGAAGATATAGTATTCTATTTTAATGTTGATTATTTTGTCATTTTGATAATAGACCTCTGAATCTCCGGTAGCCTCCCAGCCAACGATCTCCTGACCTAAATCTTTTTCTAAATCTTTATAGTTAGCTATAAACGAAGCTAAAAGTTGGTCATAATTAGCTACGTCACAAGGCTGTTCATCTAGACATATCACGTCTCTGAAAAACGAGAATGTTTTGCTATTTATAGAATCAGCAACGCTACTACCCGCATCAAAATAGGCGATGTCGAGTTTGGCTTGCGTACAAAACTCTTTACAATCTGGATTTAGAGTGTTTTCAAAGTGTTTGTCAGTGTATTCTAAAGCAGTTGTATTAGAACAACTTACAGCTAAAAAAGCAAGAATCAGTAGGCTTATGTTTTTTTTCATTTAACGACAAATTTAAATACAAATGTATGCTATAATAGATGAAATAAAGCAAATTGCACAAAATATTAATATAATGTTGGCTTTGATAGATTTACCAGATAATCAGTTGTTTAGCAGGCCAAATCAAAAATGCCTATCTTAATTAAGATAGGCATTTGAGTATAGACATTGTAGCTAAACTTAGCGTTTGATTACTTTGTGAGTGAGGGTCTTTTCGCCTGTTTTTATTTTCAAGAAATAAACTCCAGCTTGCAAATTGCCCGTTGAGATAGTTTTCTCTATAGAAAAGTAATCTTCTATGATGCGTTGGCCTATAGAATTATAGATTTCAATTTTCACATCTGTTTGATTGTCTAGCCCTATAATATGTAGCTCGTTGTCAAACGGATTGGGGTAGACATTAAAACTAGGTTTTTCAGCAAAATCATTTCTGCTTAAGTTCTGAACATAAGCAATCGCCGCTTGCATATTGGGTAGTGGGCCTATGTTTCCGCCTCCAGCTTGAGGGATTCCTGTGGTTTGAAATATATCAATCATAGCCTGAGCGTTAAGGTATTGCCCCGTAAGTGAATGATAGTAGGATTGGAGCACAGCCACACAAGAAGCTACAATTGGCGTAGCAGAACTCGTGCCTGAAAACTGTGTGTATTGTTGGTTAAAGTCGTTCCCGATTTTGGCATAATCTCCATAACCTGAACTTACTACACCCAAGCCCCAACCTTGCAAATCGATTCTAGACCCATAGGTGCTGAAATATAATTTGTAATGCGTGCTAGTAGAACTTCCTGCCCCTACAATGATAGCGCCGCTATTGCCTCTGCTCATGTATTCTGAATATTCAGCAGCATCGAGGTTTTGATCGCCGTTACCCGCTGCCGCTACTATAATAATGCCCAAATCAGTAGCTGCTCTAGTGAGGTTCCACATGGTTTGGTTATACTCAGCAGGAACATATTTAGGGTCGTTAGCTGTTTCGTTTGCTCCACCCGTCTGCATTTCGTACATCACTATATCTCCAGCAGCAGCACTAGCCAGTGCCAATGATGTAGCATAGTTTCTGTTGTATCCGTATTCTTGTGTGTATTCAGGATAAAGAACTACTTCTTCAGCGCCATACGCCATTCCGGTGACACCATATCCGCCGTTATCGCCAACTACAACCCCTAGGGTTCCGGTTCCGTGTTCTGTAAAATCAGCACCTAAGCTAGGGTCCACAGTATAGCCCGGAGCTAGATAAACCGCAGGGTTCTGATGAAATTCTTCGTGGTTTTTATTAAATCCATACTCGATGTCGATGATTTTCATTCCTTGACCGTTGAGCCCCATACTCCAAGCATATACCATATTCACTCCCGGATTAGGGTTGAGATAGGTTTGTTGTGCTTGATAATTAGGTGTGGTAGGAGGGATGTCAAAAGGTGGTTTGATGGGTTTTGCACTGACAAGTTCAGTGTATTTTAGTTTCGGCAATTTATCAAAAGCTGCTTTTAATGCATAAATCTCTTGGTCATCTGCTTCGGGTAAAAGCACATCAAATACGTTTCTTAGATTTTGAATAGCTGCTGAGGTGCCTGAGATTTGCATGGCTTCAGTTGCCATTTTGTCTAAATCTTCATCTGAAAATGCCAATGCCTTTTTGAGCTCGAAGTTATACTGAGCCCGTAGGTCATAGAAACCTGGAACTTGATCAGATAATTGAGATAGCATTTGGTCGTTGTCTATAGCGATTGAAGCATCAAATGCAACGGTTAAGTTATGCTTTCTTTCATTTTGTTGTGCCAATAAAGCGCAAGAAAATAAAAGAAACACGAGTAATGTAGTTAAGTTCTTCATTCTTAGAATTATAATTTTCTACAAAAATAACTAGAATAATCCTTTTGACTATTGTTTTTATAAAAAAACTGTATCTTCGTTCTTTAAAAAACGATGCTGCTCAAACATCCGCAAATACTTTACTTCTTATTCCTGCTGATAATTCCTATCATCGTTCACCTATTTCAACTCCGTAAATTTCAGAAAGAATATTTTACTAACCTGAAATTCCTCAGAGAATTAGATCTCAAAACCCGCAAGAGTTCGCAGCTCAAGAAATGGTTGTTGTTACTCACGCGTTTGTTGTTGTTGAGTTTTGTCATTATTGCCTTTGCTCAACCTTTCTTTAAGGCAAAAGATGCCCAAGGCAAAAACAACGCGCTTTTTGTCATACTTGACAATTCATATTCGATGCAAGCCAAAGGCAAGCAAGGCGAACTACTCAAACGAAGTGTTCAAGAGCTTTTGCAGCATATGCCTGAAGACAAGGTCTTTACGCTTCTTACCGCTGACGACACTTATTATGATACTGATATTCGCTCAATTCAAAATAAATTACAACATTTAGACTATAGTCCGTCAGGGTTTTCTTTAGAGAATGCGTTGGCAAAAGTAAAATCACTAAAACCCAATAAAGGCAAAGATATCGTTGTTATTACCGATGCTAAAACGCTACAGCCTCAAGATGTTGAAGCCTTAGACAAAGAGCACAACGTTGTTTTCTCTATTCCTAAAGCTGAGAATACCTACAACGTATCGATTGATAGCCTATATATCCATCAGGTATTGGATGATTTTTATGAGCTAAAAGTGAAGCTATCTGAATACGGAAAAAAAGAGAATCAACTATCAGTGGCGCTTTATAACCAAAGTGAATTAGTGGCCAAAACGCTATTTTCAGGCATTCAGGACGAGCTTGTTTTCACTATTCCTAAAATGGATTTCAACGGTTATGTCGAGATCCAAGACAACTCATTGAGCTATGACAACCGCTACTACTTCAGTATTTCTAAACCTGAAAAAACCAAGGTATTGGTCATTGGCACGGCTGTTAAGACGGAGTTTTTATCTCGAATATATACAGATGATTATTTTGAGTTAACAAGCGCTGAGCTCAAAGCATTAGATTATAACCTTATTGAACAACAGCATGTGGTGCTGGTGCATGAACCTGAGGATATTCCGCAATCATTAGCGATAAGCCTCAAGGCATTTGTTGAAAACGGAGGTAATCTGATTTTTATCCCTTCAGAAAAATCAACTACTGGAAGTCTAAACCAGCTTTTCTCTCAGTTTTCGAATGTTGTTTTTGAATCTCAACAGCACACTAAAAAACTCATTACCAAGATTGCTTTTGACAATCCGGTATTCAGGAATGTCTTTGAGAAAAAGACCCAGAACTTTCAATATCCGTATGTCAATAGTGCGTATGCGATTAAGTCTAGTGGACTACCTATTCTGTCTTATGAAGACGGCAGCGTGTTTTTGACTGAGATAAAGAAACAGGACAATTCGGTTTATTTGTTTACAGCTCCTATCAGTGCCTCAAACAGCAATTTCTTAAACTCCCCGCTAGTGGTACTGACATTTTATAATATGGCTCACAACCAAGAGCGCTCCGGAGTGATGAGCAGGTTTATAGCTGATGACACTCCTGTTTTTATCGAGACCAAACTCTCTAAGGACGAAGTGGTAAAACTGAAAAACAATACGGAGGAGTTTATTCCTGCCCAACAGGTTTTTAGCCAGAAAATAAAGTTTAGTTTTACTGAGGTGCCAAAGAAAGCTGGCAATTATGGTATTTATAAAAATCAAGAGCTACTTGCCAATATTGGTTTTAACTATTATAGAACTGAAGGAGATTTGTCAAAAGATAATTTGGCATTGCTGAAAGACAATCCGCAAAAAAGCATTGCAACTATCTTTAGTGATTTAGAATCTGAGCGTTCAGACAATGAGCTCTGGAAGTTGTTTTTGCTCTTCGGATTTCTGTTTTTGGTCATCGAAGTTATGATACAGAAGTTTGTGAAGTAGGTTGTATATACAAAAGGATTTGCAAAATTCAGAACCTGACATTTTAAAGCATAAAAAAACCGTCTCGACAGGAGACGGTTTTTTGTTTTTTGGAGGCATCAAGCGGATTCGAACCGCTGTAAACGGTTTTGCAGACCGGTGCCTAGCCGCTCGGCCATGATGCCAAAACCCAAACGGTTGGCAAATATAGAAATTATTATTCTTTTTGCCAATCAAAGATCGCTTATTTTTGTTTTTGCTTTATGGTAATTGTAACCGCCTCAACATCACCTCCTATGGGTGGATTTATTTTTGAAACAGCAACTTTTATCTGCTTAATACTCGGTATTTCGCTCAAAGCGGTATCGACAATTCTTTGAGCTACGTGCTCTAATAATTCTGAGCGCTGCGCCATTTGTTCTTTTACGATGCGGTTGAGCAAAACATAATCAACAGTATCTGCTAATTTGTCTGACTGTGCCGAGGTTGATAAATCACTTTTGATGGTCAGGTCTACCCGATAGTCAGAGCCTATTTTGCTCTCTTCTACCAAACAGCCGTGGTTAGAAAAAACCCTGATGTTTTTTAATTTGATTGTTCCCAAAATAATAGTCTTATATTTTTTACAAGAACAAAAATACCACTATTTAGCAGTGATTATATTTTTTCTGTAGAAAAAAAAATATCATTGATAAAACTTTTAGGGCTGTTTGAATTTACAAACAGCCCTAAAAGTTTTATCTATTATTAAAATTAGACTACACCTTGAGCAATCATAGCATCGGCTACTTTTACAAATCCAGCGATATTTGCTCCTTTGACATAATCGATATAACCGTCTTCTCTAGTTCCGTATTTCACGCATGAGGCGTGAATGTCAGTCATGATTTTCTTTAAGATTCGATCTACCTCTTCAGCAGTCCACTCAATGCGCAGTGAGTTTTGAGACATTTCGAGTCCTGAAGTAGCCACACCACCGGCATTAGATGCTTTTCCAGGAGAGAACATGATCTTGTGTTTATGAAAATGGGCAAGGGCATCGTGAGTTGTAGGCATATTGGCTCCTTCTACAATGCAAATCACGCCGTTGGCCACTAAGTCTTGAGCGTCTTTAAGGTGTAATTCATTTTGGGTAGCACAAGGCAAAGCGATGTCTACTTTTTGCTTCCAAGGTGTTTCTCCTGGAAAGAAAGCTACGCCAAATTTCTTGGCATAAGGCTCTATAATATCTTCGTTAGTAGCTCTGAGCTCTAGCATATAATCTATTTTCTCTCCGGTGATTCCCTCTGGGTCATAAATATGTCCGTCAGGCCCTGATAGTGTCACGACTTTAGCGCCTAGTTCAGTTGCCTTAGTTACGGCGCCCCAAGCTACGTTTCCGAAACCAGACACCGCAATAGTTTTGCCTTTAATATTCAAATCCTTGGTGGCAAGCATGGCCTGCAAGAAGTATACTGCGCCAAAACCAGTGGCTTGAGGGCGCATAAGTGAACCTCCCCATGACATTCCCTTTCCGGTAATCACTCCAGTGAATTCGCCCGTTAGTTTTTTATACATCCCAAACATATAGCCAATTTCTCTTGCGCCTACGCCTATGTCTCCCGCTGGGACATCTGTATTAGGGCCTATATATTTGTATAATTCGCTCATAAAAGAATGGCAAAAGCGCATGATTTCTGCATCTGATTTTCCTTTGGCATTAAAGTCAGAACCTCCTTTAGCACCTCCCATTGGCAAGGTAGTTAAGGCATTTTTGAATGTTTGTTCAAAGGCTAAGAACTTCAGGATACTCAAATTTACAGAAGGGTGAAAACGAAGTCCGCCTTTATAAGGACCAATAGCTGAGTTCATCTGGATTCTATATCCTCTGTTGACTTGAATTTCTCCTTTGTCATCTACCCAGCTCACTCTGAAGATAATTGTGCGTTCAGGCTCAATCATTCTCAAAAGAATATTTTTGCCTTCATAAATGCTATTTCCTTCAATAAAAGGAAATACTGTTTCTGCAACTTCTTGAACTGCTTGAATGAATTCAGGTTCGTTTGGGTTTTTTTTAGAGACCACTTGCATAAACTCTGAGATATGTTTTTCCATAATTAAAGTAATATAAATAACAAATATATAATTTAAACAGCTCTATAGCCCTTTTTTCATAGAATATTTTATAATTCTCAAAAGGGGTTTGTTCAGTATTGCTAGGCCTACTATCACGTATGAAGTATTAAAAATTTTGGCTTATAATTAAAAAATAATTATTTGTTGAGGGATATTGATGTTTTTGTATATATTTGCATGTTAAATAGACTTAAAAAGCTAAATCAGTTATGAAAAAAAGGCTTATATTATCATTAATTCTTGTGGCAGGATGCCTATCCTTATCATATTCACAGTATTATTCATCAAGTGTTAATCATGAGCTGGGCTTTACCGCTGGGCTTGTTTCTTTCCAATCAGATTATGGTGAGAGCGGACACTTTAAATCTACTACAGGGAACACAGGGTTTAATGCAGGTTTGGTTTATTTTATGGATTTCTCTTACGGAAGAGGGAAATACTTTTCTGAACACTTTAAGGTTAAAGGAGAGTTTTCATACACTAAAGTAACATTTGAACACCACGGTAAATATGCTGAAGGAACTTCTTTGTTCTCAAAACAGCTAAAAGCCATGCACGGTTCTACTTCAATAATAAACCTGGGTGCAGAACTCGTTTGGTTTCCTCTTGACTTGGTTTCGTTTAACTATAGCCCTGGCACTTTTGCTCCTTATGTGAGTTTAGGTGGACAAGTGAATTTCTATACTCCAGAAGTAAAATCAGATTTAGGTCCGATGGGTAGTCCTTTTACGACTCCTACTAAATATATGGATGCTTACAGCAATGACGGCGGAACTACTTTCTCATTTGTAGGAGGATTAGGTACTAGATATAAATTATCTAAAAATGCAGACCTGTCGTTTGAGCTTAGAGGACAATACTTTTTCTCAGACTGGGTGGATGGTCTAAAACCAGACCCGAATATTTATAGCGAAAATAAATCAAATGACTTTATGATGACTTTTAGCGTAGGTTATATCTTTATGCTTAACTAAAGTACAGAGTAAATTATATATTATATCACAAAAGAGGCTACATCAGCCTCTTTTGTTGTTTATATAGTTTGTCTTTTGCGGTGAATTCTGAATTTATTGGCAACCAACTAACATTTCTAAACCATAAAAATAAGTATATTTGCTACCTATACATTTTTAGAAGTAAATGCAGAAACCAAAAAACATTGCAATCGTAGGTTCAGGACTCGTCGGGACGCTGTTGGCAATATACCTCAGAAAATCAGGACATCAAGTGTCAGTCTATGACAGAAGCCCAGACATCAGAACGATTCAGTTCTCTGGAAGGTCAATCAACTTAGCGATGTCTAACCGCGGTTGGAGGGCATTAGAAAACATCGGAATAGCAGATGAAATTAAAAAAATCGCTATTGCCATGGAGAAAAGAGCTATTCACATCGACGACGACCAAGTCAATTTTCAATATTATGGCAAAGAAGGAGAGGCAATTTATTCCATATCCAGAGGTGTGCTCAACCGCAAGATGATTGATTTGGCCGAGGGTTTTGGCGTTGCGTTTTTATTTAACCAAAAGGTTTGGGATGTTTCTCTAGATACTGCCAGCCTTCACGTTGGGCAAAACGAAGACGATACACACCAGGAGCATCAGTTTGATATGGTTTTTGGTGCTGATGGTGCATTCTCAAGGATACGCCACAAGATGCAGCGCCAGAATATGTTTAATTACTCTCAGGAGTTTTTGCCTATTGGCTATAAAGAACTGAACATTCCGCCTTCTGAGAAAAGTGAATATATTATCGATAAGAATTCACTGCATATATGGCCAAGAGGCAACTATATGTTGTCTGCTTTGCCTAATCTAGACGGAAGTTTTAATGCCATCTTGTTTATGCCTTTTGAGGGAGAAAATTCTTTTGAGAAGTTGCAAACCAAAGAAGATGTAGAGACATTTTTCAACAACAAGTTCCCTGATGCTGTTGAGATAATGCCAAACTTATTAGAAGACTTCTTTAAGAATCCTACCAGTTATTTAGTGACTGTCAAATGTTTCCCTTGGACGTATAAAGACAAAGTAGCGCTGATTGGCGATGCTTCACACGCTATTGTTCCGTTTTATGGGCATGGGATGAACGCAGGTTTTGAGGATGTGACTATACTTGACCAAATGATGAAGAAGTATGGCGACGATTGGTTGAGCATTTTCAAAGCATACGAAAGAGAGCGCAAGCCCAATGCCGATGCCATAGCAGAGTTGTCGTTTAGGAATTTTATGGAGATGAGCTCTGATACTGCCGATGAAAGTTTCCTGTTGCGCAAGAAGATCGAGAAACACTTCTCGGCTAAACATCCTGATTTATGGTTGCCTTTGTATAGTATGGTGACTTTCTCTGATGATAAAACCTATGATGAAGCACTGAAAGTAGGTGATCAGCAGAAGGTAATTATGGATGAAATTATGCAACTTGATGGCATCGAAAAGATATGGAATAGCGAGGTTGTTGAGAACAAAATACTAGAACTTCTAAAATTCAAGCTATGAAAAAACAGGTTGCCTTGTTAGGATTGATGGCATTCTTGATAAGCTCATGTGCTGGAACTAAGTATGTCGCTTCAAGTTCTTCGGGGGATGATTTGGTAGTAGTAACGGAGAATACAGAAACTCCTACCAAGAAAAATAAATCCCATAACAATGAATTGAACGTAGACAACCAAGAGGAAGTAGCTTTTGCTTTGGATAAGATTACTGAAGATAACTCTCACTTGTTTATGTCTGAGAATAGTTTTGCTTTGCCAGACCTTATCATTTCTACTGCTGTTGACCATATCGGAACTAGATATAGGATGGGAGGGACCTCAGCCTCAGGCTTTGATTGTTCAGGTTTAGTCTATGTTTCATTCAGAGAACACAATGTCTCGTTGCCACGCTCTTCGTTTGAGATGTCAAAATATGGGCAGAAGATCAAAGACTCAGAAGCACAAAAAGGAGACCTAATCTTCTTCTCTACAGGAAGATCAAAGCGTATCAACCACGTAGGCATCGTAACAGAAGTCTTAGAAGACGAGATTAAGTTTGTACATGCATCCGTGCAATTGGGTGTAATCGTGTCTTCGACCAAAGAACCTTACTACAAAAAGAGCTACGTTAAGGTCGCTCGAATACTATAAACCTTTCTTCCTTTTGAGAGGGACTTCACTTGCTTTTTAACACCTCTTTTCTGCCTTTTTTGGGTAAGCTCAGTACCAGTGTTTACAGGGCTTGCGGAGGGGAGGTAAACTTCACGCGTGAAGTTGGTCAACTTCACGCGTGGTTTCACCCAACTTCACGCGTGGTTTTATACAACAACACGCGTACTTTTTAGTGAAAGTACGCGTGCTTTTATATAAGGTTAAAGTAGGAGCTTTTTATCTCCTCATTTGTGGTGGTTTTTTAGAACCCAACTGTCCATCCAATTGCCCAAGTTGGCTTTGCTGAACCATTGCCTGCACCAGTAGCAGTATTGTCAATTGTGTAAACATCACTTACGTCTGCGGCAGCTCCTGCAGTGTCTGTACCTTTAGATGCTGTGGCTACGTTTTCAAACTTTACTTTGATAGCTTTTAGTTGTCCGTCAGCAACATATCCTACACTTTCGTCGTGTTGGATGTCGAAACCTGTACCCCAATCCTTCAATACTACGTTATCAAACTGAGCTTTAGTACCTACTCTTAGCTTAAGAGCTTGGTTCTCTCCGCCACCATCAACGCCACTTCCGATTAAAGTTAAGTGCTTAATTGTAGGGTTTGAGATTGGTGTTGCCGTATGATCATTTGAATTGTTGTCTGCCTCAACGCCTCTATTGCTTGCGTTGTTTCTTACTCCGTACCAATATTCTCCTGTTCCTGACCATCCTTCTGTCCAATCAAACATATCATCAGCAACTTCTTGGTGAAGATTTGTAACTACTAAGTACTTAGCATTTACAGTTCCTCCGAACCACTCAAAGCCATCATCCGACCCGTTGTGCACTTGTACATACTCGATTGTTGTCCCACTTCCGACTCCGAACATAGATAGCCCGTTGAATTCTTTCTCAGAGTTATACGCAAAACCTGAGTTTTCTATTCTCAAATACTTGATAGAACCCGACGAATCCAAAGCGTCATTCCCTCCATAAGTAAGGTCAGAAACCTCTGCTTGTGCGGTAATTCCTCGGTTGATAGGAGCTTTTCCGCATAAGACTAATCCGCCCCAAGCACCTGGTGTATTGTTTTCAGAGGTCATTACCACTGGGTTCATTGCTGTTCCTTGTACGTCAATTTTCCCTCCTTGTGCGACAGCGATGTAGCGAATAATACCGTCATCCGAAGCATTTGATAGTATGGTTACACCCGGTTTGATGGTAAGTTTTGCTCCGTCTTTGACTAATAGTCTTCCGGTAAGAGTGTAAGTTCCCGTCTCAAGAACGACTTCACCTTTGTTAATGTCGCCTTTGAAGTCATTTCTGTCTAGTACAAAGTCGGTTTTTACTCCGTTGTTGTTGCTGTCATCGCTCGAACAAGAAGTCGTAAATGTTGCCATCATTAGCGAAAGCGCAACAAGCTTAATTCCTTTTTTCATTGTGTTTTTCATTGTAATTGTTTATTTGGTTATTGGTTTATAATACTTATACAAAGATGATCTTTAGCTGTTTCCTGAAAGTTAATTCAATGTCAAGCCTTTGTTGCGAATGCCTTCTTAGAGTTTATAACTAATTCCTAATCCGATGAAAGCTCCTTTCTTGTAAGTAAGCGCAGGCACAGACCCCGAGGCATTCTCTTGCATTCTCTGGAACTCAGGATTCAATATGTTTCTAAAACTAAGGTCAATACCGATAGCATTGCTCAGCTTGGTTTTGATGATGAAATCCAAGGTTCCCATTCCTTTATCGACTAGATTTCCTTTGTTTTCAGTGCCTAGTGCGTATAATCTATCCGAGTAATAGGTATAAGCAAGTGTTGCCATAATGCTTTTGTTGCCGTTCCACTCATTAATATATGATACGTCTGCATTCAAAAGTAAATCAGAGGCACCTGTGAAGCCTGAGGTCTTGTCGGTTAAGTTAATGTTGTAATTCGTTTCTCTTCTAACCTTCTCTGAGTCTAAGTCTTGATGGGTTTTCATATACGACAGGTTAAGTCCCGCGCTAAGTTTGTTGGTGTTTGCCTCATCAAAATCAAAGATGTTTTTTCTAACTTCGACTTCAATTCCGTACACATAACCTGAGTCTCCGATGTTCAGAAACGAAATGTCATTCGTAGAAGAGGCAAGCGTCACTTCGTTGATCGGGTTCAGTATGTATTTTCCGAACAAAGTTGCAGACAGAATCTCATCACTTTCAGGGAACATCTCCCACTTCAAGTCGAGGTTATAATTCTCTGAAGGATATAAATCTGGGTTACCTACCTTTACTTCTGTAACGTCTTCGTATATGAATAATGCTCTTTCTTTGAACTGCGGCAAGGTGTATGTCTTGCTCGCACCAAGGCGGAGGTTCTGCTTTTCATTCAATTCGTACTTCAAAACTAAGTTAGGTAAGAACTCATTTCTGTTGAATGTATTCTTGCTTCCTACTGGGTCAAGTTGCGTTACCCACGAAACAGTTTGCTCAACTTTCTCAAAACGAAGCCCTATAATTGAGCTTAATTTATCTGAAAGTTTGTATTCTAAACTCGCAAAACCAGCGTTGATTTGTTGTTCTCCTTTGTATGTTTGACGTTTTTCTCCAGCAAAAGATTCGATACTGAAGAAGCCATTGCTATAGTTTTCTTGGTTGAAAAAGCGGTCTAGATTGTTAGGGTCGTATGCGTTTGTAAGCTGCGAACCCGTAATTCTAAAGTTGAATTGGATGGCTTCAAAGTTGCGTTCCTTTGCTCTTCCGTTGTATCCTAGGGTGATTTTTCCTTTTGCATTTTCGACATCTCCCAAGGTATAGCTCACCGCTAAGTTAAGCGCCATCTCATCCTCCGTCAGACTTTGGAAATATCTATGGTTGTCAGTGATGGTATTCTGCGCAAAAATATAGCCGCCATAGGAGTCGATGTGTCGCATTGTATTCTGAGTTCTATCCGGCATATCGCTAGAAACCTTGTTGTAAGACGCACCCCAATCGAGGTTTGTACGTGCACTTAGGTTGTGATTACCCGTAAGTTGGTTGATAAACAAAGTGCTTTGCGTGTAGGTTGCTCGTTGTACGAGACCATTGTCATTCTCAGCAATATCTCTGAGGAAGCCTTTGTACGTATCTCTGCTCTGCTCCGAAGAGTTGACAAGAAAGAAGTTGTAACCTAGTTTATGGTTGTCATTCAACGAATAGTTAGTGGTAAACATTCCTGTTGTATTGGTTTTATAAGCGAATTTCTCCTGATTAAATGACTTGAGTTTCGCTCCCTGTGCCGATACACTTTGGTTGATTCCTTCTCTGTGTTCGAAACCATTGTCAAATCCGATGGTAGCAAAGAGGTTGAGCCTGCCTTCTTTTCCTATGTCTAATGACTTACCGGCTCTAATGTTTAGGTTACCTCCGTACGGACTCTTCTTTACTGGAGTCAAACTATTCTCGAAGTTAAAGCCTCCAAGTGGGTTCTGAGGAACACCATACGAGCTATAACCAAAGGCATTAGGTCCGTCTTGTAACAAGAAACTACCTGACTTCTGAATGGCATTAGTGTTAACAGCCGAACCAAGAGAGACTTCAAAGAGAGAACTTCCTTTGAAGTTTTTAGAGGTTATATCCACGTTTCCACCTGCAAAATCACCAGAAACTCTAGAAGTGTACACCTTGTCTATGGCAATATATTCTACAATATCAGTCGAAAAGAGGTTAAGATCAATGTTCTTTTTCTCAGGGTCATTCGACGGAACAGGCAATCCGTTGATAGAAGTAGCGTTATATCTGTCTCCGAGTCCTCTTACATATACATTATTACTTCCTTCTTGTTTAGAGACACCCGAGGTTTTGGCAACGGCAGTTGCAACGTCTCCGACACCTTTTCTACTAAGCTCTTGTGCTCCGATGTTTTGTTTCATCTCAAGAGTTGTCTTTTGTTCGAGCAACAATGCTGATTCTTTTTCTCTGCTTTGCACCACGTTGATGACTACGCCTTCTATCGCTATGTAGTCTGATTTTAAGTTTTGGTTTATGACTTTCTTTTCGCTTGGTCTTAAAGAAACAGGCACTTCGACAACCTCATATCCGATAAAACTAAAGACTAAAGTGTGGTTTCCTGGACTAAGATCTAGGGAGTAGTTTCCGCCTTCATCTGTAAGTGTTCCGATAGAAGTGCCTTTTGCAGCAACGCTAACATAGGAAAGGTTTTGGTTATCAAAACTAAGGTCTAGAACTTTTCCCGAAACATTTGCTTTCTGCGCAAAGGATAATCCAGAAATAAGTCCGATAATAATGATCAATGTTAATCGCATAGTTGTAGTTTGTTAATTTTACACAAAGAAACACAGCTGTTGTAAACTGAACCTTAGCCATAGGTTATGCTTGCGTCTCTACAAGGTTACGACAAGGTTACCTATGTTAAGGATGGGTTTTCTAAAGCCTGACTATGCGGATAATTATAGTGCTAATAATAAAGAGTATAGATTATGTTTTGTGTTTTTCTTCTACGGATGTGGTGCTTCTTCTGCTAAGGTGTAGTATATATTAATGTGTACTATTAGTACTTTGAAAATAAATTGTACCTTTAACCCTAACAACCTTTTACCTGAATATTATGGAAACTGGATACGAAAGCAATTACTTAATAGACCGATTACCTGCGCATCTCAAGCAATTTATAAAGCCTCAAGACTACGAAGATTACACACCAATTAACCAAGCGGTTTGGAGGTATGTAATGCGTAAAAACATAGACTACCTCGGAAGGGTGGCACATAGTTCTTACTTAGAAGGGCTTCGCAAGACGGGTATTTCTATAGAATCTATCCCAAATATGTATGGGATGAATAGAATCTTAAAGGAGATTGGCTGGGCAGCAGTAGCTGTAGATGGGTTTATCCCGCCAAATGCTTTTATGGAATTCCAAGCCTATAACGTATTAGTTATCGCATCAGACATCCGACAACTCGAACACATCGAATACACTCCCGCCCCGGATATTATCCACGAAGGTGCAGGACATGCGCCTATCATTGCCAATCCTGAATACGCTGAGTACTTAAGAAGGTTCGGAGAAATAGGATGCAAAGCCATTTCATCAGCTCATGATTACGAAATGTATGAGGCGATTCGGTTGCTTTCTATCTTAAAAGAAGCCGAAGGAACGCCACAAGCTGACATTGACAAAGCGGAACAAGCCGTGTTTGATCTGCAAGACAATATGGGTGAATTGTCAGAAATGGCAAAAATCAGAAACTTGCATTGGTGGACCGTAGAGTACGGACTCATCGGAACACTTGAAGACCCTAAGATCTATGGTGCAGGATTGCTGTCATCAATCGGCGAAAGCGCTTGGTGTATGACTGATAATGTGAAGAAATTACCTTATACTATCGATGCAGTCAACCAAAATTTTGATATCACTAAACCACAACCGCAATTATACGTAACACCTGATTTCGCTCACTTGAGCCTAGTGCTCGAAGAGTTTGCCAATAAGATGGCACTCAGAACCGGAGGTTATAGCGCGGTCAAAAAGCTGATCAACTCAAATGCTTTAGGCACAGTTGAGTTGAGTACCGGACTACAAATCTCGGGTGTATTCACCCGCGTCATCAAGCACAAAGGCAATCCTATCTACATTCAGACCACGGGCAAGACGGCATTGTCCTACCGCGAGAAGGAGTTAGTAGGGCATTCGACAGAACGCCACCCGGATGGTTTCGGTAGCCCGATAGGGACGCTCAAGGGTATCAACCTGTCTATAGAAGATATGAGCCCAAAGGATTTGGCTGCCTATGACATCTACGAAGGCAAAACTGTGAGTCTAGAGTTTGAAGGAGATATTACTGTAAGCGGTGAAATCATCACAGGCTCTCGAAACCTACAAGGCAAGATTATTCTGATTTCATTCAAAGATTGCACAGTGACATACAAAGACGAAGTACTGTTCAGACCCGAATGGGGCGTTTATGATATGACTGTCGGCAAGGAGATTGTCTCAGGTTTCTCAGGCCCAGCCGATGCAAAGAGTTTTGATTTAATCTCACATCTGCCGTCATCGCAGACTATAAAAACCAAATTATCTGCTCAGCGCCAAGAATTAGAAAGCTTATACCGTTCGGTCAGAAACATCAGAGAGGGCAATTCAGCTGAGGTTACGCTAAAAGAAGCCTTTGCATTAGTATCATCCTCACATCCCAACGATTGGCTTTTGTCAGTTGAAATAGCTGAACTAGCACACAAACACGCCGATACAGATCTTATTGACAAGGTCATCAATCATCTCGAAAAAGTGAAACAAAATAGACCTCAAGTAGCCCATCTAATAGACAACGGACTAGAACTTATCTTTCAGACGGAAGAAGCTTAACCGTTTTGCTGCTTTGCAGAAAAGCGCGTATTGTAGATTCAAACTAAATAAAGTACCTTTGCGAGATATGACACAAATTAGCATAACAAACGAAAAAAACCAAGATATTGTAAAAGGAGTTTTTACAGAATACCTTGAGAATAAAGGACATAGAAAGACTCCTGAGCGCTATGCAATCTTGCAAGAAATCTATGAAATTCACGATCATTTTGATATTGAATCGCTTTATATCAAAATGAAAAACAAGAATTATCGCGTGAGTCGTGCGACACTTTACAACACTATCGAACTACTTTTAGAGTGTGGATTAGTCAGAAAACACCAGTTTGGACAAAACCAAGCCCATTATGAGAAATCCTATTTTGACAAACAACACGACCATATTATTATAACCAATACCGGAGAAGTCATCGAGTTTTGTGACCCGAGGATACAAACCATCAAACAGACCATCGAAGAACTGTTTCATGTAGATGTGCACAGCCACTCACTCTATTTCTACGGCACTAGGAAAATTGATTCTACAACCCAAGAATAAACAACTAATAACAACTAAAACTCATACAACACAATGGCAGTAGATTTACTACTAGGATTGCAGTGGGGAGACGAAGGCAAAGGAAAGATTGTCGATGTACTCACTTCAAAATACGACATAATTGCCCGTTTTCAAGGCGGACCCAATGCAGGACACACGCTTGAATTTGACGGGATTAAACATGTCTTAAGAACTATTCCTTCAGGAATTTTCCACAAGAACTCGATTAACGTTATCGGTAATGGAGTGGTAATAGACCCAGTGGTCTTTATCAAAGAAATCGAAGGATTAGAGAAATACAACATAGACATCCACTCTAGGTTGCTTATCTCAAGAAAAACCCACCTGATTTTACCTACCCATAGATTGCTAGATGCAGCTTCTGAAGCTTCAAAAGGCAAGGCGAAAATAGGCTCAACCCTAAAGGGAATTGGCCCTACGTATATGGATAAAACTGGTAGAAATGGTCTGAGAATAGGGGATATCGAGCTAGCTGACTTCAATGAGCGTTACAGAGCTTTAGCTGACAAACACCAAGCGATGATTGAATTCTATAATGTTGATCTGCAATACAACCTCAGAGAATTAGAAGACGAATTCTTTGCGGCTATTGCAGAACTAAAGAAACTTACGTTTATCGATAGCGAAGAATACCTAAACAAAGCTATCAAAGAAGGCAAGACCGTATTGTGTGAGGGCGCGCAAGGTTCGCTTCTAGACGTTGACTTCGGGACTTATCCTTTTGTGACTTCATCAACAACTACCGCTGCTGGAGCATGTACAGGGCTAGGTATCGCACCGAATAAAGTGAAACAAGTATTCGGTATTTTCAAGGCATATACTACCAGAGTAGGAAGCGGTCCTTTCCCAACAGAGCTGAATGACGAAATAGGTCAGGCTATGGCAAAGATGGGTAACGAGTTCGGCTCTGTAACCGGACGCGCTAGACGTTGTGGTTGGTTAGATTTAGTTGCGCTTAAATACGCCGTACAAGTAAACGGAGTGACTGAGCTTTATATGATGAAAGGCGATGTGCTCTCAGGTTTTGAGACACTAAAGATATGTACAGCCTATACCTATAAAGGAGAAGTTATTGAGCACTTTCCTTATAACATCGAGCCAGAAAACGTAGAACCTATCTATGTAGACATCAAAGGTTGGAAGACTGACCTTACTAAAATGACTACGTATGACGAGCTTCCGCAAGAAGTGAAAGACTATGTGTCGTTTATCGAAAAAGAAGTTGAAGTGCCTATCAAGATCATCTCAGTAGGTCCAGACAGAAAACAAACCATCCTCAACTAAAAAGGAGGGTTGATCTATACTAAAAGAGCGCGCTTTCGTTAGAAAGCGCGCTCTTTTTTGTTTAAAAACCATGGGCAAGCTAGCTGAGCTCTACTTCTAGTTCAGTTGTCAATTGATTGAGTGTTTTGATAATCTTCTCGACATATTTTTCAGTTTCTTCTGGTGCAATCAGTTTGTCTTCTAACTTTTCGAGGGGTAAAACAAGCTCATAACATTCGATTTGCTTGAGCATCGGAATCATTCTGTGGGCGGTTTGGGCTAGGTTTTCTATGTGGTTTACATTGTCTTTTAGCTCTAGAATATTCTTTTCTGTACTGTCTAAAAACACCTTTATAATTTCTTCTAGAGCCTCTTGATCATCTAGTACTAATTGGTTTAACAAAGTCAGGTCATAGAGTTTGTCCGTTTCTGTACTCGGCAAAGAAGTGGTGTCTGGCTGCTTAGTTGTGCCTCTAAAGATATATTCTAATACCTCAAAAGCTTTGTTCATCTGGAGTGGTTTTTCTACAAAATAGGTAAAACCTCTAGTAGTGAAATCTTCTAGATTTAAATCGCGCTTGCCTGATAGTGCAATAACCGGTATGTTTTGAATTTGAGGATTGACGTGATTCCTGATTTTTCTGATGAGTTCAAAACCACTCTTTTTAGGCATCTGAATATCGGTGAATACTAAGTCATAGTGTGCTGTGCTCAATAGTGGTATCACCTTAGTGGCATCGTTTAGGGTAGTGAGCTTTATAGGATAGGTCGAGAAAAGCGCCTCTATCAATGAGAGTTGCATCTTGTCGTCATCCACAACGATGATGCTCTTGCCTTCTAAGAAGCTAGCATCCATATCTTTTATTACAATATCTGCTTTGTGGTTTTCGTCTTTTCTATACGGAATAGAAAAGGCGAATACAGAACCCTTGCCCAGCTCGCTATCTACCCACAAGGTTCCGCCCAATAGGTCGACCATTCGCTTAGAAATGGTCAATCCTAGACCTGTACCCCCAAACTGTTTTTCAATATCTGGATGTGCCTGTGTAAACTCTTCAAAAATCAGTATCTGTTGCTCTTCTGAAATACCGATACCGCTATCCTGAACCTCAAACACCAGTCTGTCTTCTACTTTTTTAGCCACAATTTTTACGTGTCCGTTTTGAGTAAATTTGATGGCGTTTGAAATCAGATTAGTCAATATTTGTTTGACTCTATACGGATCAGAAATCACATTGGTGTCAAGTGAGGGATCTATGTCATACAAGAGTAAAATATCTTTGTCTAAGGCATTTTGCTTCAGTGAATGAAAGATGGTCTCTACTAATTGCTTTGGGTTGAAGGTTACCTCTTGAATCTTAATCCGATTGTTTTCGAGTTTAGAGAAATCCACCAGGTCATTAACCAGGTTTACGATATAGTCACTTGAGCTAGAAATATTGCTCAAGTATTGCTCTTGAGTGGCATCCATAGGTGTTTTTCTCATCAAGTCTGCAAAGCCCAAAATAGAGCCTAAAGGCGTTTGTAGGTCGTGCGTAACTGTTGCTAAAAGCATAGTTTTGCTTCGCAAAAGCATCGCGTTTTCTACATTTAGTTGTTCGAGTTGTTTTCTGTATAACTGTTGCTTGGCCAAGTCTTTTATGATAATCCACCCAAAGACCACTAACAGAATAACCCCTAAAACACCCACCCACAGCAGCACCAAGGTAGTGCGTTCCATGCTGTTTTGGCTTTCTACTATCTCCGCATAAGATTTGTCTAAAATCTCATCTTCTAGCGAGGTGAGCAACACTTGAATTTTATTTGAAAGCACTTGGTTTTCGATTTGTAAATCACGCTCTTGCTGCATGAGTTCACTCTTTAAAACATCTTCTTTCAGGATGAGTTCTGTGAGTGTTCTGTCATATTGATTCAGCAGTTCAGCATCTGTAATAAAAGGTCTTCCGAGAGAGTCCAATTGACTTTCAGTCAGGATTTCAGAGATAAAATCGCCAAATTCGCGTTCTATTTCTCTTGAGCTCTTGGTGAAGTCAACGCGTTTTGTAGCCTTTCTGAGTGAGTCTCTTACATTTTGTAAGGTGATTTTTATGGCTGAAAAATTAGACTCATTATTGTATTGCAAGTATAAGTCTCTGATTTTAGCAATGCTGTTTTTCTTTTGTCCAAGTAGAATAGCAATTGAATCGAGCTTGACGTTGTGTGCAGAGCTCTCTTGTTTTTGCACATATTTCATCTTGTTTATGGCATTGTCAATAAGCTCGTTGTATTTTGAAAAGCCTTTTTCAGAGGTGATGAACTCTCGGTTTCTGCCCGAGCTTTCAGCTTCATAAAGCGTAACTAAGGCATCGCTAACGTCTAAGAGTTGTTGGTTTTTTAAGGCTATGTCTATCTGAGGAGAGTTTGCTTTGACAATTTCGTTGTACAAAAAAACCACAGAAAGAGCCCCTATTAAAAATAACAAGACATAACCCATGATGATTTTTTGTTTGACAGACTTAGATTTCTCGATCATAGATTAGTGGTTTAAAAAGTAAAAATACAACTTTTGAGTGGTTGTTCTAAATATTAAATTCCTAAAAATAAACTAACTTTGTCTGCACACTTAAAATCAATTAGTATGGAATTTCTGCGCAATCATGACAAAAACCGCTTTGAACTTCACACAGAAGGACACACGGCTTATATTGAATATACGTTAAATGACAATAATACGATTTCATTGCCACACACCATCGTTCCTGAAGAGTTGGGAGGTAAGGGCATCGGGAAAGTCTTGGCTCAGAAAACCTTTGAGCACATCAAAGCTGCGGGTTATACATTTATCCCGATATGTTCTTTCTTAGCTTCTTATGTAGAGAAAAATCCGGAATGGAAGGCTTATGTAGCAGTATAGCTTTTACTCTAACGCATCGGGGAAAATCTTCTTTGGATTCAGAATACCGTTAGGATCAAATAGGTTTTTGATGCCTTTCATCAGTAGCAGTTGTGTAGCGTCAAAAGCGATATCCATATAGTTTTTCTGCACTAGTCCAATGCCGTGTTCGCCTGAAATAGTCCCTTTAAGACTTATAGTTAGTTCAAAGAGCTCTCTGATTCCCTTAGGGACTTCTGTGTTCCATTTATCATTATCCATATCGCCTTTGATGATGTTGATGTGCAAGTTGCCATCTCCCGCATGCCCATAACAGACAGACTGAAAGCCGTACTTTTTGCCTATGTTTTTAACGCCCTCTAGCAAAACAGGGAGTTGGTATCTCGGTACAACTGTATCTTCTTCTTTATAAACGGAATTTGACTTCACGGCTTCGCCCACTGCTCTGCGAAGTTTCCACAACATATTTTTCTGTTCTTCTGAATCGGCAAATAATACCTCATCTGTAGCAAATTGTTCTAATACCTGAGCAATGCTCTCTGCTTCCTCCATCAAAACTTGTGGGTTGTTTCCGTCTACTTCTATCAACAAATGGGCCTGTACTTCATCTTTGATAGCTATGGATGCGTCAATGTGTTTCATAGTCCAATCAATTGCATCGCGCTCCATAAACTCTAAAGCACTGGGTGTAATCCCCGCTCTGAATATTTCAGAAACAGCTCTGCAGGCTTCTTGTGATTCATAAAAAGGTACGAGCATCAATAGGTTGTAGTTGTTTTTAGGCAAGAGTTTCAAAACTATTTTTGTAATTACCCCAAGCGTTCCTTCGCTGCCCACTATCAGTTGAGTGAGGTTATAGCCCGTGGCATTTTTTAGCGTATTGGCACCGGTCCAAATGATTTCGCCGCTGGCCAAAACCACTTCGAGATTCAGCACGTAATCTTTGGTCGTGCCGTATTTCACTGCCCTTGCGCCACCTGCATTTTCAGCTGCGTTTCCACCAATAAAACAGCTGCCCATACTGCTTGGATCAACCGGATAAAAAAGCCCTTTTTCAGCAACTGCTTCTTGTAATACTTGTGTTATTACTCCAGGTTCTACGGTTACTTGTAGGTTTTTCTCGTCAATTTCGATGATTTTATTCAACCGCTCCATCGATAAGCCGATGCCGCCCATAACAGACAAAGCCCCGCCAGAAAGCCCCGTACGGGCCCCGATAGGCGTCACTGGTATGTCGTGTGTATTTGCCAACTTCAACAATGCAGCAACTTCTTCTTTGGTTGTTGGTTTCACCACAACTTGTGGCGGAAAAGAAAGGTCTTCAGTATGGTCGTGAGCATAATCAAATAAGGTTTCGTTATCCGTAAAGACATTTGATTCACCTGTAATATGTCTAATCTCGTTGAGAATATCTTGAGATAGCGGTTTCATAGTATTGTTTTTTGGTAGTGCTAAAGTAGCAGAATCTAGTCAAGTGCACAAGTTTTAGGTCTATTAAAAAAAGGCTCTAAGCTGTACGTTTCCGGTGTGAATGGGCTTTGAGGTTTCACTTTTCCGACCTTCATAATTCAAACTCAAATCCAGGTATTGCGTAAGGTTTTTTTGTAAGAGCAACTTCCAGGTAAGGTTCTGACCGGCTTGCAAACCTTGTAACATCTGATATGCCGCTGGAGAAAGAGGATTGCCGTTAAAATTATTCTCATAAAGTGAAAACTCACCCGTTGAGGTAAAGCCTTTATTGCCCGCATAAGAGAATGAAGCGCCCACACGCTGTTGCACGAGTGATTCTAAACTGCCAATGGTGTTTCTCTTGTTTTGAAGTTCATAAAACACATCTAAACTGGTGTTTTTTGAGAACAAATAAGATAGCTTGGGATGCAGTCCGTAAGTTTCAATTTTATAATTTCTAGCATCATAATTCTCTGAAAGAGTTTCTGTCAATACTGTTTTACCATCCATATTCAACAGCCAAATTGCAGAAAATAAATGAGTGTATTGCAATTGATGTGAAGTGATTTTATTGCTAATCGTACCTACAGAAAGCAGGTTTTTAGTCTGACTTAAGAGATAAGAATACGTGACTGAATGCAACTGTTTGCCCCTGTTATAAAACAAACTATTTCTTAAATTAGTGTTTAGTGCCAACACATCATCTGCATCTCTAGCAAACGGATTTAAGTCAAAGTTGTTGGCATCTCGTTCTATCTTCCTGTCAGCCATATAAGAAGTTTGGTTATAAAAATGCGAGAGTGTTTTTTTGAGCCCCGCTTCATTTTGCCATTGACTTGGGTTGAAGGTTATGGCTTGCGAAAAGCGATTCTGGTGGGTTTTGACATATGTCTGATTGGGTAAGAAAACCCGTATGTATTTTGCCTGATCTGGATAAATAGCAATTTCGAATTCTTCTAATTCTTGAATGCCGTTTCCGTTATAATCATTCCACATATACACGCCTTGCCCTGGTTCTACCTCGATATAGGTGAATTCTTGTTGTGCCAAACTACCAGAAGAAGTTTCAAAAGAGGTGCTTATCCCGATGATTTGGTTGAAGTATTTGTCAGTATAAGCAATTCTAGAATTTAATGAATTCTCTTTTGGCAGGCGGTTATTTTGGTAGTTCAATACTCTGTAATTTACAAAAACAGACAAATCACTCAAAGAAGTCTGAATCAGTCGTGATTGCAAGAAAAATGAGTTTGAAGAATTCACCCGTTGCATGGCTCCCATAAATAAGCTGTCGTTGTCTCTGCGCAAATAGCCTAATTGTGCATAAACTTTGGTGGAATCTCCTCTGCCTATTAATCCTCCGTATTCGATGAACTTCTGACTGAGACCAGACAGCGAGTTAGTTTGTTTTAGCATTTCAGTATTGTCTTCTAGCCTCAAACTGGTGCCGATCCAGTTTTTAGAAAAGTGATAGCGCAGCTGGTTTTGACTTCTTATGAAATCTGTTTTAGAATAATTTCCGTTGCTGCTTAAAATAGAATTGTCAGATTCAAAAGTCAGCTGACCAAACTTTAAACGAGCTCCAAGTATATTTCTATTGGCATTAAACTCTTCGGAAAAATCAAGTTTTTCAAACTGATAATTTAGAGTTCCGTTGTTTTTGAACTTTACTTTTGTCGCTGCTACCAAAAGGCTTTGATTGGCATTTATAATAGAATTGATATTCCAATCGCGGTCAAATTCTATAGTAAAGAGGCGCTCGATGGTCTTGAAGTTTTTATCTACAAACTGATAATGTACACTGGCATCGAGCTTGGTGTCGCCTGTCAGTATTTTTTGTTCAAGATTTATTTTTGAAGCATAACCGATATTGTTTTCGTTGTCGATGGGCGAGAAGAGGTTCTTGTCGTTATTGCTCATTCCAGTCTCTATATCAATTTTGGTTTTTTCAGACTGATAACCCCCTAAAACAGTTGCAATCTGAATTTTCTCAGGAGCCACAAGTCTGATGATCGGTTGATAATTTCCCTGCGCAATACCGCCCAAAGGTTCTACATATTGATAGATTTTTCCGACGGCTTGGTTGTTGGTTAGGATGTAATCTCCGTTGTTGTTTCCTACTCTACTAAACCGAACGTTATAGAGCTCATCTTCTGGGTTGTTTGAGAACTCAAACGCCTCAACACCTGCAATCCAAACTTTTTTGTAGAGTATTTTATTCTCAGAATAGGAATCTAAATATGCGCTCGGAGCCACCATTTGCTCAGTGTCATTGCCTGCGTTTTTGAGGATTTCGACTTGTTCAGCTGAGAGGTTTTGCTGCAAGGGTTGGTTTTTCATGTCATTCTCAGTATACACAAATCCACCGATATTCCAGTTTTCATTCTCGTGCATAATACCGCCATAACCCACAAAACGCGTGTAGTTGCGCTCAGAAAACTGATATTCTATGTTGATGCGCATCTCAGAGGTAATCGGGAAAAGTGGTGTAAATACAAGCTCTCCAGCGTTGTAATCTATCACGTAGTGTTTGTCTTCACCTCTTTCAAGCAGAATTCCGTTGACATAGACCCGCTCAGAACCCGAGATGACCAATACGTAGAGTTCGCCATTATTTCCTTTGAGTTTATACGGACCTTGATTGCCCTCTTGCCCTGTGAACATGCTTTTAGCATATTGGCCTTTGACTAATGCCACGCTAGAGAAGATAGTAGTGTTGTGTTGGTCATTGCCAAAAGAAAACTCTGTGGAGATTCCCTGTACTTTTTTGTTGAAGTTCAAGAACCTTGACTTTCTGTTCTCCAGAAATAAATCACCAGCTTTGATATTCCATTTATCCGCATAGAGCTCGATAAAAACTTGGTCAAATTCGTCTAGCTTCTGAGAATAACCACCTTCTTGAATCGGGATATTGCTGTCCTGAATCGAAGCTCTGATATTTACTTTATCAGAGAGCTTGCCGGAGATTTGCAAATCTAATGACGAGTTAGAAACCGTGTTTTGGTTGTTCCCGATAGTCACGCCTCTAGAGATACTTCCAGAAGTATTTAGTCCTTCAAAAGGCACAAAACGCTTTTGAGACTGTAGGTCTAACGAGTATAAAGTGCCGTTGTAGGCATCATTTGACACCACGCGTTTGTCATTATAAATCGAGTATTCTTTGGTGAGAAAATCGGGTATTTTTATATAGGCTATGCTAAGGGAATCTGTGGGTGGATACTGATTTTTGAAAATAATTTTCCCGTTTGTATAATCGACAAGGTAGTTGTTGGGGGAAATCAAACTTCCGTCAGGGTCTTTTATTTCAAAAAACTGAGGGTTTAGGTTTTGGCTTTTTAAGAATAAAGTATCTTGAGTGAATTTGATTTTTTCGTAGATAAAATGCGGATTCGTCTCTTGTGCAAACACACAAGAAATCCATAACAGAAAGTAAATCGGAATGATTTTTTTATCTCTAAACACGAATCAAGCTTTTCTCAAGGCTTTGCCCATCTTACTATAACTAAGAAACATCAAATGTAGTATATTATCAAGCATTTATCGGCTAGGTATGCAGATGACTTAGTTTGGTATTATCTCCTTCAAGTTTTATTATTCTCTATAAAACATCCTCTTTACTCGATGAGAAATTCCAGCTAGTATTTCATACGCAATAGTGTCAATGGCTTTGGCTAGTGTAGTCACTTTTGGGTTTTCGCCAAAGATCACCACCGTATCGCCTTCTTTGCACTTGATGTCTGTGATGTCTATCATCAGCATATCCATGCAAATCATACCAACAATGGGCGCTTGTTGTGCGTTGACCATCAAATAGCCCTTTCCTTTGCTGAGCGCTCTCGGTATTCCGTCAGCATAGCCAATGGGGATGGTGGCAATTTTAGTTTTCTTCTGCGCTATAAATCCTCTGGAATAGCCCACACTTTCGCCAACTTCAATTTCTTTTATCTGAAGAATAACTGATTTTAACGTACCTACATTTTCGAGGTGTTTGATTTCTTGCTCATCATTTGAAATGCCATACAAACCAATACCTAATCGCACCATATCCAGCTGATATTCTGGATAATTGCTGATGGCAGAAGTGTTTGAGATATGGCAAATAGGAGTGATTAGCAAAGCTTGTTTGATATAATCAGCTAGTTTTTTAAATCTTGAGAACTGTTGTTGGGTGAACTCAGTAAACACCTGAGCATCACTACCAGAGAAATGTGAGAATATGGTTTTTATCTCAAATAAATTGCGATATTTTACTATATAGCTTAGCAATTCATCAATGTCTTTTTCTTCAAAACCCAAGCGGTGCATACCCGTGTCAAGCTTGAGGTGAATGGGATACTTTGTTTGTTGTGCAAGTTGAAGTTCAGTCCTGAATTTATCGAG
Organism: Flavobacterium sp.; assembly: GCA_035515135.1. Taxonomy (GTDB): domain Bacteria; phylum Bacteroidota; class Bacteroidia; order Flavobacteriales; family Flavobacteriaceae; genus Flavobacterium. The sequence continues at coordinate 44,129 of DATJBW010000007.1, read as the reverse complement.
TTCTTTTAACGAATAAATCTCTGGTTCAAGATTGTAATGAATTAGTGCTGCAAAGCTGTTGGGCTCTGGATTCATCACTATAATTGGCAGGTTGATATTCGAGTTTCTGAGTTGAATGCCTTCATCCACAAAAGCAACGCCTAGATAGTCTACTTTGTGGTATTCGAGTAGGTTGGCAATCTCAAAACTTCCGCTACCATAACCAAAAGCCTTGATCATTACCATTATTTTGGTCTGAGGCTTAATCTTAGATTTATAGTAGTTCAGGTTGTGTGTGATGGCGTTTAGGTTGATTTCTAAAACGGTTTGATGTGTTTTCTCCTCTAAGAGTGCCACGATCTCTTCTAACTGAAAACTGCGTGCTCCTTTGACAAGTATGGTTTGGTTGGCAAATGCATCACTGTCAAAATCCTCTAAAAATGCCGATGTGTCTATATAAGTTTTAATGTTTCTAAAATAGTCTTTGTGTGCTGATAAACCCGCTCCAATTCCGATGATTTCAGAGATGTTGTTTTGGATAAAAAGTTGTGCTACCTTTCGGTAAAATTCTTCTGGACTTTCGCCGCTTTGTAGAATGTCTGTGAGGATGACGGTCTTCTTAGTGTGTTGTTTTTGCTGTTCTAAAAAGTCTAATGCAATTTTTAGTGACTGAAAATCAGAGATATAACTATCGTCAATAATAGTGCAATTATTAATGCCGTTTTTGACTTTAAGACGCATCTCAATAGGGTAGAGCATTTGCATGCTGCGCTCTAAGATTTGTTTGTCATAGCCCAAATACAATAAAACCATCATACTATTCACCGCATTTTCTACTGAGGCATCATCCATAAACGGAATCTGACCCTTGAATTCTTGTGCATCATAATTGAATTCTAGAATAGTCTTATCTGCAGAGTTGCTTTTTTTGATACATAAACTATTGGTTTCATCGCTAAAGCTCCACACAAATTGTTTGGTAGTATAGTGTTCTAGTGCATTGGCCACTTGTGTATTCTTCTGATAAATGAGCACTTCAGCATTCTTGAAAAGCTTTAGCTTCTCAGTGATTTTTTGTGTTTTATCTATAAAACCTTCGTTATGCGCATCTCCGATATTAGTCAAAACACCGATAGTTGGTTTTATAATCTGCTCGAGTTTTTCCATTTCTTGAGGCATAGAAATACCTGCCTCAAAAATCCCTAAGTTGTGATAAGAGTTGATTCCCAGCACAGAAATCGGTACGCCTACTTGTGAGTTATAGCTTTTAGGGCTCCTGATAATCGTGTACTCAGGTGATAATAAAAAGTTCAACCACTCCTTTACAATTGTTTTTCCGTTGCTACCCGTAACGCCTATTACAGGAAAGTTGAAGTTAGCTCTATAATTTGAAGCAAATTCTTGTAGGGCAGTTAGCGTGTTTGCTACAAGAATATAATTTCCGTCAGAAGTGTCTTTTGGAGGTTCTGACACCACAAAATTCTTAACGCCTTTGTCTAATAACTCTTTGATGTAGTGATGTGCGTTGTCGTTAGCTCCCTTCAGTGCAAAAAACAAAGTATTCGCATTGTTTTGCATCGAGCGGCTGTCAGTAGATATGTTGTCAATCATCGCATTGCCATCTCCGATGAGTTGAAAAGTCTGGTGTTTGATGACGTCTTTAAGAAAGGTATTCAAGGTATGGGTTTTTAGCAAAATTAAGAAAATTTATCGGTTCAGTTTCAGCTATTTAAAATCTCTTTGTAGAGAACTTCATAATCCATAAAACAATTTTCACACTCTTGCTTATAGAGGCCCTTCTAGCGTTGTTTTATGCGTTTTGACGACATTAATTGATTTTAAACGAACTGATTTATTGGCTACCTTTGGTTTTTATTTTTGAGATATGCTAAAAAACGATCTTTTTCTTAGAGCCTTAAAAGGCGAATCAGTAGATAGACCACCTGTGTGGATGATGCGCCAAGCAGGGCGGTATTTGCCTGAATTTAGAGCCTTGCGCGACAAATATGATTTCTTTACTAGATGCAGAATGCCAGAAATTGCAGCTGAAATCACGGTGCAACCCATCAGAATCGTAAAGAGCGATGCAGCTATTTTGTTTTCAGACATCCTTGTGGTACCGCAAGCGATGAATATTGAAGTGCTGATGAAAGAAAACTTCGGTCCGTATCTACCCAACCCGATTAGAACGGCTCAAGATGTTGAAAAAGTAATCGTGCCGAATATTCAAGAAACTTTGGGCTATGTGATGGATGCCATCAAAATCACCAAAGAAATGCTCAATGACGAAGTGCCACTGATAGGCTTTGCAGGCTCGCCCTGGACCATCTTCTGTTATGCGGTAGAGGGCAAGGGTTCAAAAACTTTTGATACCGCCAAGGGTTTTTGTTTTTCACAACCCGAAGCGGCCCACGTATTACTTCAAAAAATCACAGATACAACCATCGAATACCTAAAAGCAAAAGTAGCAGCGGGTTGTGATGCCATTCAGATCTTTGACAGTTGGGGAGGCGTGCTTTCTCCGGTTGATTATCAAGAATTTTCGTGGAGGTATACCAATCAAATTGTTGAAGAAATTGCAAAAATAAGTCCGGTAATTGTATTCGGAAAAGGATGCTGGTTTGCCTTGGGCGAAATGGCTCAGAGCAAAGCCTCAGCCCTTGGTGTGGATTGGACTTGTTCAGCTCAGAACGCTCGATACTTGTCTGGAGGAAAAATTACACTTCAAGGTAATTTTGACCCTTCGCGCTTGTTATCTCCGATACCGACCATCAAAAAAATGGTGCATCAAATGATTGATGAATTTGGAAAAAACAACTATATTGTGAACCTAGGACACGGAATTCTACCCCACATTCCTGTTGACCATGCCAAGGCATTTGTCGATGCAGTAAAGGAATATAGAGGATAGTTTTCTATTCAATAGTATTCACATAACAGTTATCAGTATGAAAAAAGTGTGTTTTGTTTTATTCACAGTGCTATTTTTGGCTTCTTGCAGCAAAGATTCAAGCGTAGATGCTTTTCTTGAAATAAGTCATACGATGGATGATAACTACGTTCAGTTAGAGAAAGAAATTGAAGTGAAAATAAGTCAAATTAAAGACGATTCTCTTAAGGGAGATGCACTTAAGTTTGATGAATTGACCCATCAGTTTATTCTGTATATCAAAGAAGTTAACAGTCAGCTGCTTAGAGATTTGGATATTGATAAAGAAACTTCTATCAACAATGTGGTGCTCTCAGAAAGCAAACGCGTAAATGATTTGTTTTTTAATGGCAATATGCATAGCCCAAAGGGAAAGGAGTTTGTCGAAAAAATAATTTCTTATAGGATAGCATTGCTGAGTTTTACAGAGAGTATTACTTTAAGAGAAAAAATCAATACCACTTTGAACACAGACAACCTTCTTGCTAAAGATGGCAAAGAAGTGGGGTGGCTAGAGCACAATTTCAAGGATTTTCCAATGATTGCCGTAGTTAGTAAACTAAAAACCTATAAAGTAGATGCGCTACAACTTGAAAGCGACTTTTTAAGTGAAAAACTCAACAGCCAAAACTAATCTATTTAATGCTTAAACATCTATGAAAGGAGTCTTATTAGTAAATCTCGGTTCGCCTGATAGCCCAACAGCCAAAGACGTAAAGCCATATCTAGATGAATTTTTAATGGATAAATACGTGATTGATTTGCCGTATTTGCTCAGGGCCTTTGTCGTACGCGGCATTATTATCGGACTTAGAAATAGACCTATAAAATCAGCAGAGGCCTATCAGAAGATTTGGTGGAAAGAGGGCTCTCCGCTCATTGTTTTATCTGAGCGATTACAAGAAAAAGTTCAATTAAAAACTACTATTCCTGTGGCACTTGCCATGCGTTACGGAAAACCAAGCATCAAAACTGGTCTTGAAGAATTGCACCAAAAAGGGGTGACTGATGTATTGGTTTTGCCTTTATATCCGCAGTATGCTATGGCGACAACATTGACCATCAATGAGCTAGCTGACGATATCCAGAAAAAGGATTATCCGAAGATGCAACTCACTCATTTTCCTGCTTTTTATAACAGAAGTGAATATATCAAAGCACTTTCAGAGTCTATCAAAAAATCGCTCAAAGGTTTTGATTATGAGAAATTAGTGTTCTCTTATCACGGAGTTCCAGAACGACACATTAGAAAAACAGGAAAGCCCAATACGCACAAGAATATTATAAAAGACGACTATTGCTGTGATCCAAAGACAGCTGACTCTGAGTTTTGTTATAGAACCCATAGTTTTGAAATCACCAGACAAGTGGTTGAGTACTTAGGGATTGATCCAAATAAAGTAATGAATACGTTTCAGTCTAGAATCTCAGGAGATAAATGGCTTGACCCTTATACCGATGTTGAAATAAATAATTTAGCTCAAAGTGGCATAAAGAAAATAGCAGTAGTGACACCCTCTTTTGTGTCAGATTGTCTAGAAACACTAGAAGAAATAGGAATGGAAGCGCACGACGAATTCCTTAAAAATGGGGGAGAGGAGTTTCTGACTATTCCGTGTATGAATGAAGATGAACTTTGGGTAGATGCACTACAGACTTGGATTTCTGAGTGGCAAGCGAAATAATTTTAAGTCAGATTATTTAATTTATCCAAACATTAGTTTCGCATTTTCTGCTTTCAATTAAAAAGACTACTTTTGCACAGAATTTAGAAAAAATACAAATAAAATGATAGTAAACAGAACCTTTACGATGATTAAACCTGATGCTGTTGAGAACGGACACATCGGTGGAATTTTAAACATGATTACTGAAGCTGGTTTCAGAATCGTTGCAATGAAACTTACACAATTAACAGTTGCTGATGCACAAGCGTTTTATGCTGTTCATAGCGAGAGACCTTTCTACGGAGAATTAGTAGAATTTATGTCTAGAGGTCCTATCGTAGCTGCTATCTTAGAAAAAGATAACGCTGTTGAAGATTTCAGAAAACTTATCGGAACTACTAATCCAGCTGATGCTGCAGAAGGGACTATCCGCAAAAGATATGCTGCTTCTGTTGGAGAAAATGCAGTACACGGTTCTGACAGTGATGAGAATGCTGCTATTGAAGGCGCGTTTCATTTCTCAGGAAGAGAGATGTTCTAGTAGAATAGTCTATTATATATAACAAGCAAGCCGTCTCAATTTAGTTTTGAGACGGCTTGTTTATTTTACTTCGATTTACTCTTGTACTATGACGAAGCAATTGCCTTTAGCTCTTCAATAGTCTTCATCGGGTTTTCTGAATTAAAAACGAAACTTCCAGCTACTAATATATCGGCTCCTGCATCAGCAAGTTGTTTGGCATTCTTGCTGGTCACGCCACCATCCACCTCAATAAGCGTAGAGGCATTATTTCGAGTAATAATTTCTTTGAGTTGTTTGATTTTCTTATAGGTATTCTCTATAAAAGATTGTCCGCCAAAGCCTGGATTCACACTCATAATTAGCACCACATCAATATCATTGATGCAATCCTCAAGTACATTCACATTAGTGTGCGGGTTTAAGGCAACTCCTGTCTTCATGCCTGCTGCTTTTATCTCTTGTAGCGTTCTGTGCAAGTGTGTAGAAGCCTCATAATGCACGGTGAGTATATCTGTTCCGAGTTTGGCAAAAGTCTTGATGTAACGCTCTGGTTGCACAATCATAAGGTGAACATCAATGGTTTTTTTAGCGTGTTTATTGATTACATCTAAAACTGGCATTCCGTAGGAGATGTTTGGAACGAAAACGCCGTCCATAATATCGATATGAAACCAATCTGCCTGACTTTGGTTAATCATCTCTAAATCTCTCTGCAGATTGCCGAAGTCTGCGGCCAATACTGAAGGAGCGATAAGTGTGTTTTTCATGTTGAGTAGTTGTGGTTGTTATAAAAGCCAAAAGCTCATTCGTATAATATATATGAATGAGCTTTTAGAAAATAGTATCATTAGTTTCTTTTTAGTACAAAGAAGATTATCCTAAGTATGTCTTTAGAATTTTGCTTCTAGAGGTATGTTTCAGTCTTCGGATAGCTTTTTCTTTAATCTGACGCACACGCTCTCGGGTGAGGTCAAAAGTTTCTCCTATTTCTTCGAGTGTCATCGGGTGTTGGTCTCCTAGGCCGAAATATAATCTCACCACATCAGCCTCACGTGGCGTAAGTGTCTCAAGTGCTCTTTCGATTTCTGTACGCAACGACTCGTGTATAAGTACTCTGTCTGGGTTAGGTGATTCACCTGAGCGCAATACGTCATATAGGTTAGAGTCTTCACCCTCTACTAGTGGCGCATCCATCGACAAGTGACGACCCGAGTTTTTCATGCTCTCTTTCACGTCATTCACAGTCATATCAAGCTCTTTTGCTATCTCTTCTGCTGATGGCGGACGCTCGTTTGATTGCTCAAGCAAAGCATACATCTTGTTGATTTTGTTGATAGAACCAATCTTGTTTAGCGGTAATCTCACGATACGCGATTGTTCTGCCAAAGCTTGTAAGATAGATTGTCTAATCCACCATACGGCATACGAAATGAATTTGAAACCACGGGTTTCGTCAAATCGTTGGGCTGCTTTGATAAGCCCTAAGTTTCCTTCGTTGATCAAGTCAGGAAGCGTAAGCCCTTGGTTCTGGTATTGTTTCGCAACCGATACCACAAAACGCAAGTTCGCTTTTGTAAGTTTCTCTAAAGCTCGCTGATCTCCTGCCTTGATGCGTTGTGCTAATTCCACTTCTTCATCCGCAGTAATCAAATCTACTTTTCCGATTTCCTGTAAATACTTGTCTAAAGATGCAGTTTCCCTGTTGGTTACCTGCTTAGTAATTTTAAGTTGTCTCATCTATCTTTCTCTCTCTATGTTTAGTGTTCAACAGTACTTATACGTAGAGAACTCTAAAAAGTTACACAAACAATCGTTAATATTATTTAAAAGCAACAACTAGTTGTTATTCAAGCTATTGCAAAATGTTAAAAATAACTTAACTACAAAAAAAGCTATCTGTTGAGATAGCTTTTTGAAGTATTTTTTTGATGTAGTATTTCTATTTTGCAATATTCACGACTCTGGTCTCTCTGATGACAGTGATTTTCACTTGTCCTGGATAAGTCATTTCAGTTTGAATTTTTTGAGAGATATCAAATGATAAGCTGGCTGCTTTTTCGTCAGATACTTTTTCGCTCTCTACCATCACGCGAAGTTCTCTACCTGCTTGAATAGCATAGGCATTTTTCACTCCTGGAAAGCCGTAAGCGATATTTTCTAAATCTTTTAATCTTTGGATATATGAGTCGAGTACTTGTCTTCTCGCGCCTGGTCTTGCTCCTGAAATAGCATCACATACCTGAACGATTGGCGACAGCATACTTGTCATCTCAATTTCGTCGTGGTGAGCTCCGATTGCATTACATACTTCTGGTTTCTCGCCAAACTTCTCTGCCCACTGCATCCCTAAGATAGCGTGCGGAAGTTCGCTTTCTGTCTCGGGTACTTTACCGATATCGTGAAGAAGTCCTGCTCTTTTGGCCATTTTTGCGTTAAGTCCTAGTTCTGCAGCCATAATCCCGCATAGCTTAGCTACTTCTCTTGAGTGGTGCAATAGGTTTTGTCCGTATGACGAGCGGTATTTCATTCTACCTACAATCTTGATAAGCTCAGGGTGTAGTCCGTGAATCCCTAAATCGATAACTGTTCTTTTGCCGACTTCAATAATCTCGTCGTCAATTTGTTTGGCTGTTTTGGCAACTACTTCTTCGATACGTGCAGGGTGAATACGCCCGTCAGTTACTAATTTGTGTAGTGCCAACCTTGCGATTTCTCTGCGAACAGGATCAAAACAAGATAAGATAATTGCTTCTGGCGTGTCATCAACAATGATTTCTACTCCTGTAGCAGCCTCTAGAGCTCTAATGTTTCTACCCTCACGTCCGATGATTCTTCCTTTTACGTCGTCAGATTCGATGTTGAATACAGAGACACAATTCTCAATTGCCTCTTCTGTACCCACGCGTTGGATGGTATTGATGATGATTTTTCTGGCGTCTTGTTGAGCCGTAAGTTTTGCTTCTTCTTGAGAGTGCTGGATATATGACATAGCTTCTGTCTTGGCCTCGTTCTTAAGGCTTTCCATCAACTGGTTTTTAGCGTCTTCTGCAGATAAACCAGCAATCACTTCTAGTTGTTGTACTTGGCTTTTGTGTAGTTTTTCTGTTTCTTCTTGCTTTTTCTCAAGTATTTCAAACCTGTTGTTATAATCTGCAGTCTTTGTTTCTAAGTCATCGTTTAGCCTTTTGGTTTTGGCTAATTCGTTTGAGGTTTGAGATTCTTTGTCACGCGTTCTTTTTTCTGCTTCTGCAATTTTCTTTTCTCTAGCTAAGATTACTTGTTCGTGCTCTGTTTTGAGCTCAATAAACTTCTCTTTTGCCTGAAAAATCTTGTCTTTCTTGATTGATTCAGCTTCGATTTTGGCGTCTTTGAGTATCGAGCTAGCTTCTTTTTTGATGTTTTTGATATAGCTCGTAGCGCTATTCTTCTCCAAGTATTTGGCAATAGCAAAGCCTATAATGAGGCCTACTGCCAATCCTCCGGTTATCATTAAAATAGTTTCCATTTTGTTTATTTATTTTCTGTCAAATTTGTATAAAAAAAGCCTGCATCAGGATGGACTGAATAAACTCGTAAAGGACAAGTTTTAGGCTAACTTGTAGGTCGAATTTCTGCTCGAGGGCAGCCTATTCTAACTACAAAGATTTACCTATTTTAAATTTGTAGGTGTTGAGTTTAACAATATAAAATCCTAATGCAGGCAGTATTGTGCATATATTTAAGAACGTTCGAGATACTCAGTTAAGCGCTTATTCAGCTCAAAGAGCTTTGTTTTTGTCTCTTCACTTACTGATTCTGTGTCTATTTTTTCTTGTTCTACTGATGAGGCAAATTGCAAAGCACACATAGCCAAGACATCTTGTTTGTCTCTTACGGCATAATTCTGTTCAAATTGCTTAATCATAGCGTCAATCTTCTTCGAAGCCGTGCGTAAGCCTTCTTCTTGTGAATAGTCAACAGTAAGAGGGTAAACTCTATCTGCAATTGATATTTTGATTTTCAGCTTTTCGTCCATTATAAATCAGAAAGTTGTGCTACACAATGGTCAATCTCACGAACAATTGAATTTATCCTAATCTTAGTTTCTCGTTTAAAATCTTCACTGCCAAGCAATGCATTAGCTGTTTTGAGCGTTTCTATTTGTCCTTGTAAGTCATTAATGTCTCCTTCTGTCTGTGCAAATCGCTCTTTATAGAATGACAACTCTGATTGCAGGATTTGATTTTTGTGTTTCAAATCATCTACCTTCAGTATCATTCTATTAATCTTCTCCTCTAAATCATTAACTATCTTACCTAGTTCACTCATACAAATAACTTGCATTGTAATCCACAAAATTACACTTTTAGAGTTTAATCTACAATTATTTTTCAATTTATTCTTTATTGGCTGACTACCTGCATAGTAGTGCTAAAAATTGGTTCTTCTAATGGCTTAAATTTTCGACGATTATGTTTGAAATTGTCGGTTTTTAATTTGTATATTTGCAAGCCGAAAAAAAGTAACACTTTATAATATAATACATAACGAAATGACAAAAGCAGACATCGTAGCGAAAATCTCTGAGAAACTAGGTATAGAGAAGGCGGAAGTACAGGCTACAGTAGAATCTTTTATGGAGGAGGTTAAGACTTCTCTTGAGACAGGAAACAATGTTTACTTAAGAGGTTTTGGAAGCTTTATTATCAAAACAAGAGCAGAAAAAACAGGAAGAAATATCTCTAAGAATACCACGATTAAGATTCCTGCTCACAATATCCCCGCGTTTAAACCTGCAAAGGTTTTTGTTGAGAGCGTAAAAAACAATACAGAAGTTCCTGTAAACTAGAAAAAAATTATTTATTAACCGAAATACTATAAATCATGCCAAACGGTAAAAAACGTAAAAGACATAAGATTTCGACTCACAAGCGTAAGAAAAGATCTAGAGCAAATCGTCATAAAAAGAAAAAGTAGTTCTTAACTACTTTTTCAATTTTATAAGTTCTTTGAAGAAACACATAGGTTATACTTTAGCTTATGTAAACAGGTAAAATACCTGTAAGAATAAAATAACTCTTCTGTACAAAAAATTTTGAATTACTCTTGATTTTACTAGTTAAAGACAAGAGTAATTTTGAATTTTTAGTATGGATATAAATTTACAGCAATGAATAAAGAATTGATTATTAGGTCAGATTCTGATGCGGTAGATTTTGCCTTATTAAAGGATGGGAGACTAATTGAATTACACAAAGAAGAAGAGAAAAAGGATACGGGCAATTCATTTAACGTAGGAGATATTTTCCTAGCTAAAATCCGTAAGCCAGTCTCAGGTTTGAATGCCGCTTTTGTGAATGTAGGACACGACAAAGATGCGTTTCTACACTATCACGATTTAGGTCCGAACCTAGCTTCTATGATGAAATTCATAAAACTTGTAAGCACAGGTAAACAAAAAGACTTTTCACTCAAAAACTTTAGTTTTGAGCCTGAGATTAACAAAGATGGTTCTATCTCTGACGTACTGAGTTCTAATCAATCTATATTAGTTCAAATTGTCAAAGAACCAATCTCGACTAAGGGCCCACGCATAAGTTCAGAGTTGTCACTAGCCGGAAGATTCGTCGTACTGATTCCGTTTTCTGATAGAGTATCTATTTCTCAAAAAATAGAGGACAAAGAAGAAAAAGACAGACTCAAAAGATTGATTCAATCGATTAAGCCAAAAGGCTTCGGAGTAATTATCAGAACCGTAGCTGAAGGCAAAAAAGTAGCTGAGTTAGACAAAGACCTCCAGAACTTAATTGTCAAGTGGGAGTCCATGTGTAAACACATTCTGACCGCACACTTGCCCTCAAAAGTACTAGGAGAAGTAAACAAAGCATCGAGCATCCTCAGAGATGTATTCAATGATACGTTTACAGGTATCCACGTAGATGATGAAGATTTGTATTATCAGACTAGAGAGTATTTGCACGAAATTGCACCTGAAAAGGAATCTATTGTCAAGTTCTATCAATCAAAAGAGGTTCCTCTTTTTGAGAAGTACAACATAGAAAGACAAATCAAAACTTCTTTTGGGAAAACAGTTTCGATGAGCAAAGGAGCTTATCTGGTTATTGAGCACACAGAAGCTTTGCACGTAATTGACGTCAATAGCGGAAATCGCTCAAACAAAGCGACTAATCAAGAAGATACAGCATTAGAGGTCAATATGATTGCTGCCTCAGAAATTGCTAGACAACTCAGGCTCAGAGATATGGGCGGAATTATTGTAGTTGACTTTATCGATATGTCTAACACAGAACATCGAAAGAAACTATATGATTTACTCAGACAAGAAATGAGTGATGACAAGGCAAAACACAAGATTTTGCCACCAAGTAAGTTTGGACTTATTCAGATAACCAGACAAAGGGTCCGTCCTGAAGTGGTTATCAAAACAAGAGAAGAAGATCCGAACAACTCAGAAGGAGAAATTGAAGCTCCTATCTTGATTCTTAACAAGATAAAAGCTGATTTAGAAAGTATTGTGCAGAATCACAAAAAGATTATCCTCAACGTACATCCGTTTGTGGCTGCATACCTAACCAAAGGGTTTCCATCCCTTCGTTCGAAATGGTATTTCGAACACAAAAAATGGATAAAAGTAATACCTCGTGATGCTTACACGTTCTTAGAATACCATTTCCTGGATGAAAAAGGGAATGAAATCACCGATATTTAGACAAAAAACGCTTATCCCAACGGATAGGCGTTTTTTTTTGGCCAAAACTAACCTAGTCCTACATACGAGTTCATAAAAAAAGCGTCCGGTGATACCGAACGCTTTTTTGTATATGCTTTTAAAAAAAAGATTACTTTTTCTTTCCTTTAGTTTTGTCAGCAGCAGCAGCTTCTTGAGCAGCTTTAAGCGCAGCACGAGAAACTCTAACTTGAGCAATTACCGTGTTGTCTGGGTGTAAGAATGTGTAGTCATCAGACTTAAGAGACGTGATATACAATTTGTTACCCATTTCTAGGTCTGAAATATCTGCATCGATAAAGTCAGGTAAGTTTTGTGGAAGTGCTTTTACTTTCACTTTGCGTTGTGCAAGACGCAAAACTCCACCACTTAAAACTCCTTTTGAAGTTCCGATAACTCTAACTGGAATTTCGATAGTTACTTCTCTGTCTTTGTTTAATTCGAAGAAGTCTACGTGTAGAATTCTATCTGAAATTGGGTGAAATTGGATATCCTGAAGGATAGCACTCATTTTCTTTTTGCCTAAGTCAATTTCAACAGTGTGTGCATTCGGGGTGTAAACTAAATTTTTGAATGCTTTTTCTTCTGCTGAAAAATGCACTGGCTCGTTTCCTCCGTATACAACGCAAGGAACCATTCCAGCATTACGCAAGGCTTTTGTTGCTTTTTTGCCCACGCTTTCTCTTTCTGATCCTTTGATTAAAATTGATTTCATTGTTTAAATATATAGTTATTAATAATTTACATTAAAAATTTGCCGCTAATAGAGTTGTTGTGATGCACCATTCGCATTACTTCAGCAAATAGTGGTGCGCAGCTCACTACTCTTATCTTTGGCGATTGTTTTTTAAGCGGAATAGAATCGGTAACAATCAGTTCTTTGAGTTGTGATTTTTCTATTTTCTCGTATGCATCTCCAGATAGGATGGCGTGCGTACATATTGCTCTCACGCTTATGGCTCCTTTTTCCATCATCAGGTCTGCTGCTTTGGCCAATGTTCCTCCGGTGTCAATCATATCGTCCACCAGGATTACATTTCTGCCTTTGACCTCGCCGATGAGCTCCATAACGTCAATCTCATTGGCTTTTTTGCGTTGTTTATAACAAATTACCACATCGCTTTTTAAGAACTTTGAATAGGCATAGGCTCTTTTTGAACCACCCATATCAGGAGAGGCAATCGTAAGGTCACTGAGTCCTAAGCTCTTCACGTAAGGCAAAAATATAGTAGAGGCAAATAAATGGTCTACTGGCCTTTCAAAGAAGCCTTGAATCTGATCAGCGTGCAAATCCATAGTCATAATACGCGTAGCTCCTGCTGCTTGTAAGAGGTTGGCTACGAGTTTTGCTCCTATCGGAACCCTTGGTTTGTCTTTTCTGTCTTGTCTAGCCCACCCGAAATAAGGAATAACTGCTGTGATGTGTCTTGCTGATGCTCTTTTTGCAGCATCTATCATGAGCAATAACTCCATTAAATTATCCGAGTTCGGAAATGTAGAACAGACAATAAAAACCCTTAATCCTCTGATTGATTCTTCATAAGAGGGCTGAAATTCTCCGTCACTATATTTTGAGAACGTAACCTTTCCTAGTGGTACTCCATAGCTTTCAGCTATCCTTTCGGCTAAGTACACACTTTGCGAACAAGCAAATACCTTTGCTTCTGGCTCCATGTCTGACATTGTTAATTAGTTGTTTAGTAGTTAGTTGTTGCTTTATCAGCGGGGCAAATTTACGATTATTATTGAATTTCAGAAAGAATAAGCAAAAGTTTTTTGATAGATTATATTTTTAAATTACATTTGCACTCCATTACAGAATCTACTGTATGCCTGAGTGGCGGAATTGGTAGACGCGCACGACTCAAACTCGTGTTCCTCGGAGTGCGGGTTCGATTCCCGCCTCAGGTACTTTAAAGACGCTTTAAGATGCTTTTAGTTAGCAGATTAAAGCGTTTTTTTTATGGTGTATTTCAAAACTACGACTATAGATTTATCTGCTTTATACAAAAAAAGCTGCCTTATTGGGGCAGCTTTTCTTTTATTGAGTAAAGTTAGATTAGAATTTCCATCCTAGTCTAAAAGTTGGGCTCATTGATGGTTTTAACTGAAAACCAGTAACTCCGTCTCCAGCGTCAGGTTTTGTATTGATCACATTCAGTCCGTAAGCAACCTCAAGACCTAGGTATACGTTAGGGATGATGTAGTAATCAAATCCAGCTAAAGCTGCAGCTCCAACTCCAAATGAAGTAGTCTTCATTGCGTCTTTTGCAAACATTACTTTTGCCTCATAACCCCAGTACGTAGAAAGTCTTTCTGCTCCAGTTAAGTGGTGCTCAATACCTAATCCAGCAAGAAGGCTGTAAGCAGGATCTGATCCGCTAACTCCTGTGTCAACGTACTCAAAGTTAGCCATAGCTCTATAAGCTTTAGTGTCGCTTACAAATTTACGCGCTTTTAAACCTACAGTTCCGAAACCTGAATCTGATAATTTAAAAAGATTTCCTCCAGTAAAGTCAGGCGTAAAGTTAACCTCTCCTAAGATCGCTCCAGCTTGTGGCTTAGAGAACGTTCCTGCGTTAGTCGTAACTTCTTGAGCACTTACAAAAGTAAAAGCACACACAGCAAAAGCTGATAAAACAAGTTTTTTCATAAAAATTGGTTTTTAAAAATTAATAATAATTGGTTTTTAATTTTAGTATTATTGGGCAAATATATGTTTTTTTTATAATTACAATAGCCCTATCAGTTGATTTTTTAACTTTTGCTTTGGTTTTTCCATTTTAAAGACTCGATAAGCAGTATAACATCGTTTTTAACATACTCAGAAGCAGGGAGTAACGAGTCTGCATTGGGTTTTATGTCAAAATATACTGATCCTGTAATAAAGTTATTAATACTGTCTGTAAGATAGAATTGTGTGGCAGAGGCAGCATCGCCGCCAATTTCGTAAAACATTCCATAAACCTTATCCGTTTCATTGACATAGCGCTCTTCTAAGATAGACTGTGCTTTTTTTGAGTGGTGGTAAGTAAGTCGTTGCGCATCGCTTAGCAGTGCGTCGAGGTTGTTGTCAATATGCTTATAACTGATATAGATGCTTGCCTTCATCGAAGGATAATCGATATTAAAATCACAGTCTTTTTTGAGTTTGATAGTGCTGTAGATATTCTTGCCAAAACTAAACGGACAGTTAGGCTGATGGGTTTCGTATTTGGCGATAGGATATTCTAATCTCAAATAACCTTGTGGTTTAGGAAAGGTTTCCTCTTTGCAACTTGTGGTAAATAGGCCCAAGAGAGGTAGCAAAAGAATTAGCTTTTTCATTTGTTTGTAGTGCAATCTATTCGGGTAAATTATGAGAGGCATTGTTGTCAATTTCTTTTTTGGTGTTTAGAAAAGTAAATTCAGTAGCTTGAATCTCAATAGCATTTTTGACTACGCCATCTGCATCTTGCCATTGACGTGATTTGATTCTTCCTTCGATATAAATTCTGTCTCCTTTTGTTAGATATTTCTCGCATAATTCGGCTGCTTTGTTTCTAACTACTATATTGTGCCATTCGGTTGAAGTGATTTTTTCTCCCGTTTGCTTGTTGATGTATACCTCGTTAGTAGCTAACGGAAATCTGCCTATACAATTTCCCGCTTCAAAATAATGCATCTTAATCGCATCACCCAAATGCCCAATAAGCATCACTTTATTTAATGTTCCGTTGCTCATAATTTCTAGTTTTTCTATTTCAAAGATATTGTTTTTTGCCTAGTAAGCAAAGAATTCTCGATAAAGTTGTGCAGCACTATCGGGAACGGATAGCTTGATATATCCGCCAAAGAAACACCCTTGATTATGGCCTTTTTTAGTTTGATTTTCCAAAACCAAATATGTAGATCTTGGTGTGATAATTTATGTATAATCTTCTTTTCGTCAAAAAGTCCTATTGTTTTTATCTGCTGTGTTTTTGAATATAAGTCGTGTATCTTTTTTAATACTTCTATCTCTTCTACTTCGTTGTCCAACTCTAATAAAGGAAAGTCGTATAGGTTTTTCCAAATGCCTTTTCCAGTTCTTTTCTCAATGATAGTATTGTTTTCTACATCTAGAAAAACCAAGTAATGCAGATGGCGATCAGTTATTTTAGTCTTTTTAAGTTTTATAGGGAGCTTATTAACTTGATGGTTTTGCAGTGCCACGCAACTCTCGTTATAAATACAATTTGTACAATCTGGTTTTTTTGGAGTACAATGTATAGCGCCAAACTCCATTATTGCTTGGTTGAATAGCGAAGGCCTGTCAGGGTCAATGAGCTGATTGGCCAAACTCTGAAATTCTTTTTTTGCCGCATGAGATGAAATATCGGATTCAATACCGAAGTATCGCGACAATACGCGATATACATTTCCGTCTAAAACCGCTACTGGCTCTTCATAGGCAAAGGAGGCAATAGCAGCGGCAGTATAACTGCCCACTCCTTTGAGTTTGAGTAAATCAGTATAGTTGTCAGGGAAAACACCATCTAGGCTCTCAGTTATATGTTTTGCAGTATGATGTAGATTGCGCGCTCTAGAATAGTATCCTAAGCCTTGCCAGGTTTTTAGCACTTGCTCTTCATTGGCTTTAGCCAAATCAAAAACACTGGGGAAGAGCCGCACAAAATCTTGGTAATAGGGAAGCCCTTGCGCCACTCTAGTTTGCTGAAGGATGATCTCAGAAAGCCAAATTTTGTATGGGTCTTTGGTCTGCCTCCAGGGCAAATCTCTTTGATGTTGCAAATACCAATCGATAAGTTTTCTGCTAAAAGGCATGGCTTGAGTTTAGAGAATAGCAATTAGCGCATCTATATAAGATGCTTAAAAAGTCACAATAAAATCAGATTAAAATGAATTGACAATCGCTAAGAAGTCATCTGCTTTTAGTGCTGCGCCGCCAATAAGGCCTCCATCGACATCTGCTTTGGCAAAAATCTCTTTAGCATTGGAAGCATTGACACTACCGCCATATAAAATCGAAGTTTGGTCAGCGAGCTCACTGCCATATTTTGTGGCGATACTCTGGCGAATAAAAGCGTGCATGTCTTGCACCTGTTCAGGAGTAGCCGTCTCGCCAGTACCGATAGCCCAAACGGGTTCATAGGCCAACACGATGTTTTTCATTTGCTGAGGCGCTAGGTGAAACAATGCCTCTTTGATTTGAGTGGCGACCACCTCAAAGTGCATGTTGGTTTTTCTGTCGTTGAGTTCTTCGCCAAAACAGAAAATAATGCTGAAATTATGCTCAAGAGCTGTATTTACTTTCTCTGCCAATAGGGCATTGGTCTCGCCAAAATAAGCTCTTCTTTCTGAGTGGCCGAGTATTACTGTATCTACCTCGATTGATTTTAGCATCGGTATAGATACCTCTCCGGTGAAAGCGCCTTTTTCACTTTGATGTGCATTCTGAGCGGCTACTTTGATGCTTGTTCCTTTTAGTTTCTGAACTGCTATAGGCAAGTTTACAAAACTAGGCGCAACGATGATTTGAGTTGTGGTATTGGTGTTTTTGCTGCGTATCTCGTCTAATAAACTAAGAGTTTCCTGCTGGGTATTGTTCATTTTCCAGTTTCCTGCTACTATATTTTTTCTCATTTTATAAGGGCTTTAATTTTTGTAATAAGTTCGGTGTCATCGGCTTCTATGGCTCTGAAGTGAGCGATATTCCCCTGTTGGTCAACCAAGATGTATCTCGGGATCCAGTCTAGTTCAATAGCTTTTCTAAAGTCTCCGTCTTTCCAGGCTGATTGAATCAGGTAGTTTTGTCCAATAGTTTTGTATTTCTCGATACCCTCTTTCCAAGCCTCTTCAGTTTTGTCATAAGATAAGAACAGATAAACTAATTCGTATTCTTTTTGAAGCTCATGCAACTTTGGCATGCCTTCTATACAATCTGGACACCAAGAGGCCCAAACATCTATTAAGATAGGTTTTCCTTTATATTGATCTAAGACTTCTTTAAGGCTAACTGTTTTTCCGTCTGTAGTTTTAAGTTTTTCATTCAATGCATCTCGACCAAAGGCAGAGGTTGTGGTTTTGTCTGGAATCATTTCTTCTGTATTTTCTGTTGGAGTTTTAATTTGCAGTTCAGCGCTTTTTTTGCAAGCGACCAATGAGGCAAATAAGGTGATGGCAAAAAGTGTTTTTTTCATTGTCTATTTTAGATTGCTATAAAAGCCAAAGATAATCAAAACAGATCTATTTCTAAGTTTAGAAATAAGTAGGGTTTAGATTTTGCCTACTATGATTTGTCATGCTTTGGCTTTGTGTACTTTATGGGTTTTAAAGCTACTTTCATTTAATAAATGTTTTAGAGACTTGATTTAGCATAGTCAGCAAATATCCTTAACTTTGTTTTTTATTTTATTGACGATGAAGTTTAACACAAAAGTAATTCACGGAGGACAATCGCACGAGCCAAGTACAGGTGCCGTAATGCCACCCATCTTCCAAACATCTACTTATGCTCAATCTTCACCGGGAGAACATCAAGGATACGAATATTCAAGAACAGCAAACCCTACGAGAACTGCTCTTGAGAGGTCTTTGGCTTCTATTGAAAACGGAGCGTTCGGGTTGGCTTTTGGTTCAGGGTTAGCCGCGATCGATGCGGTTATTAAACTTCTTAGTCCTGGAGACGAAGTGATTTCTACCAATGATTTGTATGGAGGTTCCTATAGATTATTTACAAAAATATTTGAAAAATACGCGATCAAGTTTCATTTTGTTGGGATGGATGACATCTCAGCCATTGAAAATAAAATAAATCAGCATACAAAACTCATTTGGTTAGAAACGCCTACTAACCCGATGATGAATATCATCGACATCAAGGCCGTTGCCAAAGTTGCAAAAAAACACGCTGTGCTGTTAGCTGTTGACAATACATTTGCAACACCATACTTACAAAGACCCTTAGATTTAGGTGCCGATATCGCGATGCACTCAGCTACAAAATATCTTGGCGGACATTCTGACGTAATAGTAGGGGCATTAGTAGTAAAAGACAAGGCATTAGCAGATCAACTGTATTTCATTCAAAATGCGAGTGGAGCCATCTGCGGGCCAATGGATAGCTTTTTAGTTTTGAGGGGAATTAAAACCTTAGCCCTAAGAATGCAAAGGCATTGTGAAAACGCAAGAGCTGTGGCTGAATATCTAAAATCACATCCAAGCGTAGAAAATGTATATTGGCCAGGCTTAGAGACGCACCTCAATCACGAGATAGCCAAAAAACAAATGAAAGACTTTGGCGGAATGATTTCCTTTACGACAAAGGGCAATGATTATGCTAAAGCTATTCAGATCCTCAAAAAGCTTAAAGTATTTACATTGGCAGAATCGCTTGGCGGAGTAGAGTCATTAGTAGGACACCCTGCAAGTATGACCCATGCAGCTATACCCAAAGTAGAAAGAGAAAAAACGGGAGTAGTTGATTCACTTATCAGATTGAGCGTAGGTATTGAAGATGTTGAAGACCTGATTGCTGACCTAAAACAAGCGCTTGCATCATAAACCACAATAAACAAAACATTTAAAACAACCTGAAATAATAAATATATGTACGGAAAAATTAAAGAACACCTTCAAAACGAACTGAAATCGATTGAAGAAAACGGACTGTTTAAAAGAGAACGAGTTATTACTTCTGCTCAAGGTGCAGAAATTACCGTTAACGGAGAAACGGTTTTGAATTTTTGTTCAAACAACTACTTGGGGCTATCATCACATCCAGAAGTAGTTCAAGCGGCAAAAGACACCTTAGACACTCACGGTTTTGGGATGTCATCGGTAAGGTTTATTTGCGGAACACAAGATATCCATAAGACCTTAGAGAAAAAAGTAGCTAGCTTTTACGGAACAGAAGACACGATTTTATATGCAGCAGCTTTTGATGCTAACGGAGGGGTTTTTGAGCCTTTGTTCTCAGAAGAAGATGCAATTATCTCTGATAGCTTGAACCACGCCTCTATTATTGATGGTGTTCGTCTGTGTAAGGCAGCGCGTTATCGTTATCAAAATAATGATATGGCTGATTTAGAAGAGCAGCTTAAAAAAGCAAATGCAGAAAACAGACGATTTAAGATTATCGTGACTGATGGTGTGTTCTCTATGGATGGGCTTTTAGCGCCGCTTGACAAAATCTGCGATTTGGCTGACAAATACGATGCACTTGTGATGGTTGACGAATGTCATGCCACCGGATTTATCGGGACTACCGGAAAAGGTACCTTAGAGGCAAAAGGAGTAATGGGCAGAGTAGATATCGTTACCGGAACCTTTGGGAAAGCCCTAGGAGGAGCTATGGGTGGTTATACCACAGGTAAAAAAGAAATTATCGAGTTGTTAAGACAGCGTTCGCGCCCTTATTTGTTCTCAAACTCATTGGCTCCAGCAATTGTAGGTGCTTCAATTAAGGTTTTTGAACTTCTTGAAAAAGACACCCATCTAAGAGATAAATTAGAGTCAAACACAAATTACTTCAAAGACGGAATGAAAAAGGCGGGCTTTGATATCATCGAAGGAGACTCTGCTATTGTGCCTGTAATGCTCTATGACGCACAACTTTCACAAACTATGGCCGATGAATTGTTAAAAGAAGGCATTTATGTGATTGGCTTCTTCTTTCCGGTTGTGCCTAAAGATAAAGCGCGAATTCGAGTGCAACTGTCTGCTGCTCACCAAGTAGGGCATTTAGACAAGGCAATTGAAGCATTTATTAAGGTGGGTAAAAAACTTAATGTCATATAATATTTGGCATTTTATTTTGTTAATTCGCAATAACGGAGTAATTTTGCGGGATAAACTATATTACAAAAAAACTTAAGTATGAAACATCTAAACAAACTTTTTGCAGTTGTGTTGTTAGCAGCTGGGCTTAGTGTACAAGCTCAGGATGATAATAACAAATGGGCTTTTAGTTTTGGTGCGAATGCGGTTGATACACGTGTAAGTGCAACATCGCCAGTAGCAGACCAATTCTCTGAGTATTTTAACATGAAGAAGAACTGGAACTACATCCCTTCTCTTTCGTATGTGTCTATTGACAAGTATATAGGAAGTGGGTTCTCATTAGGACTTACTGGATCTATAAACAAAATAGACAGATTTGTAGAGTATCGCGATGATGCGACAGGAGAATATGCTGTATCTAATCCTGGAGATTTAGCTTACTACGGCATTGACGGAGCAATCAAGTATTCTTTCCAGAGTCTTATCGGGATTGAGTGGCTTGATCCTTCTGCTCACATTGGTGGAGGTTACACTTTTATTGGTGATGCTAGTGGAGGTACTGTAAATGGAGGACTTGGATTGACGTTCTGGTTTTCTGAAAACCTTGGACTATCTTTCCGTTCTACTTACAAACATTCATTTGAAGACGTAAGAGAAACTATGCCTACTCATATGCAACACTTCGTAGGACTTACTGTTAAGTTCGGTGGTAGCGATAGAGATGGTGACGGAATTTATGACAAAGATGATTTATGTCCAGACGAAGCAGGATTAGCTGAGTTCCAAGGATGTCCTGACACTGATGGTGACGGAATCCCTGACAACCTAGACGAATGTCCTTACGAAGCTGGATCAGCTGAGTTCAACGGATGTCCTGATACTGATGGTGACGGAATTCCTGACCATAAAGATGACTGTCCTGAAGTAGCTGGACCAAAAGAAAACAACGGTTGTCCATGGCCTGATACTGACGGAGACGGAGTACTAGACAAAGATGACAAATGTCCTGAAGTAGCTGGACCAAAAGAAAACAATGGTTGTCCTTGGCCAGATAGAGACGGAGACGGAGTTCTAGACAAAGATGACAAATGTCCAGACGTTTTCGGTACTGTTGCTAACAACGGATGTCCAGAGCTTTCTCAAGAACACGAAGCACAATTGAAACAATACGCTAAAACTATTTTGTTTGAAACAGGAAAATCTTCTTTCCAAAAACAAACTTATACAGTATTGAATTCAATCGTTTCAATCTTAAAAGAATACCCTGGAGCTCAATTCACTATTGACGGTCACACTGACAGCACTGGGTCTAAAGCCCTTAACCAAAAACTTTCTGAAGAGAGAGCAGCTGCAGTTAAAAACTTCTTGATTGAAAACGGAATTGATAGAAACAGATTATCATCTGCAGGATACGGTTTAGATAAACCAATCGACACTAACAATACTGCTAAAGGTAGAGCTAACAACCGTAGAGTTGAAATCAACCTTGTAAAATAATAAGACTTATTATAGTACAAAAAAAATTAAAGAGGCTGTCCGTAAGGATAGCCTCTTTTTTTATGTCTACTAATTCAAGAGAAGTAAATTTGGTGGTCTGTTTTGATTTGCATTTGGGCGTGCCCCTTTGGGTCGGGCTATGCGCTACAATCTTTTGCTCGTGCCTCACAAAAGGATTTCTGCTGCTATCCCTCACGCAAATTCCATTGTCTAGAGAAATACTCAACAGCAATGTGGCTTCAAGCTAGCGTCTTTAAGAGATGATTTTGGTTTTGCTGCACTGTTATTAGAAATGGACTTCTACTGGGTTCTGGAAAGGTCTAGTAGCTAATGAAGACGTTGCGCAACTACTTTATAAAGTTGTCAAAGTCAAATCCTTCTAAGTAATAGATTCTCCACTGATCGTTTTCTTTGATTGCCTTGGCTTTATAGCTGAAGTCTCCGCCCCAAGTCCACTGAAAACTAGCGATACCACTAACGATTGCTAAGTTTTCAATCTCAAGTATATCCCAATAGTTGTTCACCACATCTTGACAATTGCACCATGGGTTTGCACCATTGCCAAACGGTGGATATCCACCTACTTCCCAAACTAGAGTTTTATCTCTCATTCTATTGTCTATAGTCTTCCCAATTTGGTGGTAATTATCTAAGAATTCCTGTGAGAAATAACCAGCTTTATTGAGCTCTTCTATACGTTGCTTCAGTGCATCAATGTCTAGCCCAATATATAAAGCATCAGATTTGTGTTCTAGAAGTGGGGTGAAATCAGCATTAGAGCTAATTTGCTCATGCCATTTGTATAGGTTTTTCATCAACTCTTTGATTTCGTCACCCTCTTTTTCTAAGTCAATCGCACTGTTTAAATCGTCAGAAACTTCAGTTGTTTCTTGTTTCGATTCATTACAGCTCATCAGTAAAAATCCAAAAAGGAGCGCGATAATTTTTAGGCTTTTCATAAGGTAGGTTTTTAAAATAAGGTTATGGGTAATGATTTTATAATTGATCTTTCAATTCTTTCCAATCCTGTTCAGTGAGTACTTCTTGATAAACATTCTTTTTATCTGTGCTGTAATTGATAACATACCCGGCTCTATTCTTTGAAGTGGGATGGGTGCTTAGCCAGTTGAGGTGTTGAGTCGTTTGATTTTCTAGGTCAGATAACTTATAAAGAAAATCAGCAAAAGGCTCGGGATTTATTTTGGCTTTGATAAGATAATCGACTGCTTTGATATCGGCTTCTTTTTCCATGCTTCGATCAAAGGCGAGTGAGGAGAGCTTGCCTGCTGTTTCTCTGATTATTACAGCTCCTTTATTGCCTGTCGCCATTGAGATCAAAGCAGAGAGACCCACTTCTTTGACTAGCTTTTTAGTGACGTGTTTGAGCTCAATATGCGCAATCTCGTGCGCAATCACTCCGCTTAACTCTTCTGGGCTATCAGAGTTTGTGAGTAGTCCGGTATAGAGTACTAAATGTCCGTTGGGCAATGCAAAAGCATTAACTTGTTGGTTTTCGAGTATATGCACTTTAATAAAATCGCTATCGATATCGTTGGCAGTACAAATAGTATTCACAATAGCATCTACTGAATTCACAATGATGGGTTGGGTAATTTCTTTGTCAGATTCTTTAATAATTTCCCAAAATAAATCACCTAATTTCTCTTCTGTTTTATTGGTGATTTTCTCTACTTTAAGTATAGCTACCCAATCAATTTGTGCAAACACAAACCACACTGACAAGAACAGTGCTAGGATGACGGCGCCTTGTAACAGTATCTTTCTCATCGTCTTGGTCTACAAATTAGATTGGTCAAATGTCCGTAAAACCACCATTCTACATGAATTCCTTTTCTGGTCTGTATTGCTGTATAAATTGTTGCGAAGAACTCTGTCAAGTTAAATACCAAGACGGCTAACACATAAGCTATGTATTTGCTGGTTATCTCTTCTTCTGTAAAAAGTACAGAAATCGTCCACCAAAAAGCATACGAGTTGATAAAGAGTAACGAGAGTTGAGATAACAAGGCTTGGGTGCAATGCCATCGCACAAAGTAAGTTCCTTTTCTATTGCCCATATAAAAGATAAAGGTGGCAATGAGGTTGATAATAGGCAAAGGCATGCCCACTATAATAGCTATCAAAGACATTAAATAGCTGTTTGATGCTTTTTCTGCTTCGTGTTCACCAGGTTCGTAACTGAATTTCTTGATGTTTTTCATAGCCCTTTAGAAATGTTCCAAATCCAATTAAAAATCACCAAAAGTAGGAGCGGTAAAGCAAATTGTAGTTTCTTTAGGTTGAATTCTGTTTTTTTATAAAATTCAAACAAACTGCTTTTTCTTGTCAACACATCAAAACTGATCCAGAGTGGTGCAACAAGCATAATCAGCCCAATTAGGTAACCTAAAGGATTAGTAAACAGCGCTTCTTGAAAGTCGCCTTTGGTCAAAGAAATCACTGATCGCGTAGAGCCACAAGACGGACAAGGAATACCGGTGACGTGCTTGACTATACAAGCTTCAACTGAATGGTTTGCAATTCCGGTATTTGTAAGACTAAAGCACAACCAAATATAGCCTGCTAAGCAGGCTATAAAAAGTGTAATGTATAACTTGTTCCTACTGGATGACATTAGTATAAAAATTGTTGGATTTTAATGAAGTTTTTCTCTCTTGTTGCTCCCTGAATCATAAACCAGTCAATAATAGTCCAGATCCCAAATCCACCACACGTAACTAGTTTACCCACTCCGATACCCGTATCACCAATCATAAAACGGTCAATACCCAATGAGCCTGCCAAAATAGATACGATTAGAATCGTTGTGGGATCATTGAACTGAATGGTTGAAATAACAGGCCATTTAGAATCATCGATAGCCAATAGTCTTTCTCGGATTGAATTTATTTGATGACTCTCAAAAAACTTTGCATTAGTCATTAAGAACATATCTACTTTCTGTGCATCCATGGTTTTTGGTTTTTAGAATTAATTTAGTTTTTGGTTAGTTTTTCTTTTATTAGAATAATATGCCCATAGCATAAGTTCAAATATATTATTTATTTAATAGATTGTCTAAAAAAGTTTGAAACTATTCTCTTAAAAGGTTTTAAAGATCTGTTTTAAGGATTTTGCTGGGGGTATTCTTATCCTTTGAAAACTCTTCAGCACTAGTCGAATTACTTCTTTTTAGAAACGCGTTTGAGATACAAACTGTTTAGCGGATTGATGCCCAATCCATGAACCTCTTTAGATACAAACCGAATGGCTTTGTCATAAAACAAGGGTATCACAGGCGCCTCACTCACAATAATGCTATCCATTTTTCTGTAGTGTTCATAGCGTTTCTGATCGTTGGTCTCTAGAAATGCACTCTCGTAGAGTTGATCAAATAGGCTGTTTTCAAAATGGGTATAGTTTGGGCCGTTTGGGGCTTTGTTTTTGCTGTAAAAAAGCGAAAGATAATTTTCAGCATCGGGATAATCAGCAATCCAACTTCCCCTAAAAAAGTCGACTTTACCTGTAGCCATGCCTTGTCTTAGCGCAGTGTTGGGCATAATGTCAATCTTGACTAGAATGCCAATTTTCTGCCATTCGCGCTGAAGATATTCTGCGATATCCAGATAAGAAGCATTGGTGCTCAGCGTAATTGACACCTCTTTGGTTTGGGTTAGTTCTTTATATTGGCTCACAAGCTGTTGTGCTTTTTCTAAATCATAATCATAGCCATTTGTATACCTTCCTTTGAGTCCTTCTGGAATAAATCCTCCGGTGGCAGGCGTTCCCATGTTATTTCTGAGATAGGCAATCATTTTTGATCGGTCAAACCCGTAGTTCAAAGCTTGTCTGATGCGTTTGTCAGAAACCGGGCTTTGCACATTATCGATTTTAAAACCCAAATATTCTGTGTTGAGATAAGCACCTTGAAGTAAGTGTATGTTTTCTTGGTATTTATGTTGTAAAGTTCCCTTCGGACTCAGAATTTCATCTTTATACGAAGCATCTAATCCTGAAATAAAATCAGATTTGCGCTGTATGAATTGCAAAAAACTACTTTGTTTGTCAGGCAAAAAAGTCACGGCAACTGCTTCAAGATAGGGGAGTGCGCTTCCGCTTGTGTCTTTCTCAAAGTATATAGGGTTTTTTCTGAGTATGAGTTTGATGTTTTCTTCCCATATTTTGAAGCCAAAAGCTCCGGTGCCTATGGGTTGTTTCCTGAAGTTATAACCCACTTGAAAACCCTCTTTCGGTACGACAGAGGCGTATTTCATAGTCAGTAAACCTAAAAATGCAGGAAAAGCAGTAGTGAGGTTGATCTCTAAAAGTGTATCGTTGATGGCTTTAAAATTATGCACATTGCGCATAATCCATGCGCCAGGCGAAGCGACCTTTGAGTCTAATAATCTAGCAAAAGAATATTCAAAATCAGCTGCAGTGACTATTCGGGTACTATCGGTAAAAACAATGTTTTTATGAAAATATACGTCATTTCTCAGGCTAAATAAATAGTGCTTTCCGTCGGTGGATATTTCCCAACTCTTTGCTATATCTGGCTGGATATTTAAGCTATCATCGAGTTGTACCAATCCGTTAAACAACTGATTGGCGATCCATATCTCGGCTTGTGTTCGGGCAAAAGCGGGGTCTAGCGAACTTAGGTTTGAACTCTCGTTATACCTGAATACCTGATGATCTTCATATTGCGTCTTCCTATCAGTACACGAAATACCGATCAGCAAAACTAGTAAGAGATACCAACGCTTCATGTGTATAGAGGTTAGGCAAATATTCCTGTTTCTTTTTTGTAGAGTGCATAGCGTCCGCCACCAATACATGCGAGAGCGAGTGATGCCAAGAAAAACAATAAATTGAGTTCGGCCACAGGAATGCCATTTTTACCGAGGGATAAAGCTGTCGTGCCGTAAACCAAATACATCGCAAAAACCATTGTTATGGCCACAAGTACAGAAGAGAACCTTGTCATCACTCCAAGTAAAATACAAATAGGTGCAAAGACCTCACCCAACAGGGCTCCAATCCATAAAAACTCAGGAAGCCCTTTGGCTATCAACAGATCTTTAATACCTTGAAAACCGTGCATGAGTTTGGCAATTCCGTGAAAGAGCATCAAGCCACCAACGCCTATTCTAAGGAGTAATTTTCCTAAGTCTATTTTGATTTGTTTCATAGCAGTATTTTAGTTTATAAAAATAGATAATTTAGGCTAAAGCACAAACTAAAAACAGCAGGTTTTCGCCTGCTGTTTTTAATATTTTATCTGTCTTAAGTTTTTGTTTTTTAGAATCTATATCCCACTGATATTCCGGCATTAGCTTCTATAGCGGTGAAGTTGTCATTGACCTCAGTGCTGAAGTTTCTTGCGATACTCACATAGGGAGCTAAAGCAAATTTATCATTCCAAGCCCATTTATAACCCACACCTAACCCGATGATAAACGAATTCATATTCACATTAGAATAGCCTTCTCTCTTGTCTTCATATTCGCCAAAGCGGTATTTCAAGAAGGGAAAAGCATACATGCTAGCTGTTTCTTCTGGAGAAAAATAGTAGTTGTAGTTCACTAGAATGCTCGTGGTTTTGAACTTTTCGTTACTGGTTTCTTTGTAGTAAGAAAATCTGTCATTAAAATGCACTTCAGCTCCTATAGACTGATTGTCGTCTAAGAAATATTCATAACCCACCTCAACTGATGCAATTGCAATAACATTGGCAATATTGACCTTTGCTTCGCTTTTGTATTGTGCTTTAGCAGTAAGCATTCCCCCTATGATTAGTAGGCTTATAAGTAGTTTTTTCATAATGTTTTGTTTGACTTACAAAGGTACAAATTATTTTTGTTTGGATACAAGTTGCGCATATTCTTTGGCAAAATAACTCGCGATTAAATCTGCTCCCGCTCTTTTAAAAGCATAAAGCGATTCTAGCATTACGGCATCGTGATCGAGCCATCCCTTTTCAGCAGCTGCTTTAATCATCGCATACTCACCTGAAACCTGATAGACCGCTACAGGTATCTTGACTTCATTTTTCACTTCTCTGACAATGTCTAAATACGGTAGCCCTGGTTTTACCATAACTATATCTGCACCTTCATCAACATCTAAGAGGCTTTCTTTGATGGCTTCAGCTCTGTTGGCATAATCCATCTGATAGGTTTTCTTGTCGCCAAAACCCGGAGCTGAATCGAGTGCATCTCTGAAAGGTCCATAAAAGGCCGAAGCGTATTTTGCACTATATGACATGATCCCCACATTGTAGAATTTATTGGCTTCTAGTGTATCACGTATGGCACTGATTCTTCCGTCCATCATATCGCTCGGAGCAACAAAATCTGCACCGGCTTGTGCGTGTGACAAGCTCATTTTTGCTAGAACAGA
Source organism: Flavobacterium sp. (assembly GCA_035515135.1). Taxonomy (GTDB): domain Bacteria; phylum Bacteroidota; class Bacteroidia; order Flavobacteriales; family Flavobacteriaceae; genus Flavobacterium. Next base: position 15,642 of record DATJBW010000007.1, on the reverse strand, counting down.
TACCGTAGCATCATTGATGATTTCGTTGTCCTCAACTATTCCGTCGTGCCCAAAGCTAGAATACGGATCAAGCGCAACATCCGTCATTACAATCATCTCAGGCACAGTTTTCTTTACGGTCTTAATGGCTCTTTGCATAAGTCCTTCTGGGTTTAAGGCTTCTGTTGCTGCGTTGTCTTTTAAGGCTTCAGGCACTTTGACGAAGAGCAAAACGCATTTCAGCCCTAAACTCCACAACTCTTTGACTTCTTTCTCTAAGTTGTCTAAACTCAACCTAAAGTAATTGGGCATCGAAGTGATTTCTTGTTTTACGCTCTGGCCTTCAACAATAAAAACAGGCACTATAAAATCATCAACACTCAGGTGGGTCTCTCTAACTAAACTTCTGATAGCGTTGTTTTGTCTAAGTATGCGTGGTCTGATTTTCATTTGATCTATGAATTATATTAAGACTTTATTTCTATTGACATCAAGTATTTCTTGGGTGTAATGCCAAACTTCTTTTTGAATGCGGCGATGAAGTGGCTCGAGGTACTGTAACCAATTTTTAGCCCCACTTCATTCACGTTATACGAGCCACTATCTAATAGTTTTCTAGCGTGCTCTAGCTTGTAATCTAATAAAAAGCTAAATACGCTATCGCCATAGATCTGTTTGAAACCGAGTTTGAGTTTCTTGAGCGAAATCTCTACGCTATCGGCAAGTTCTTGCAAGCTCGGGGGTTCGGCCAAATTGGCAATGATAATATCCTTGGCCTTTCTGATTTTAATAATGTTCTCTTCATCGGCTAAAAACGGACATTGCTCGATAGCCGCTCCTTCATTCTTGCTGAAATACAGACTCAAGAGTTCATATATTTTGCCAGCCAAAAGCAGTTTTTTTATGGGCGAATCTGTGTTGTGATTCATTATCTGACTCAACACAATGGTTATTGACGGATTGGTCTTTTCTTCTTTGTAGTATTTTTTCTGTTCGTTTTCTTTACTCAAAAACGGAATGTAACTGGCTTGGTCAGAAAATAATCCGTGTAGTTTTTTGATTGGGATAAGCACTGAGACAACTTGAGCTCCAGATTCTAAATCTAAATTGAGCGGCAACTCTTTCTGAGGATTGTATAACAAAAGAGAAGAGGCTTCGCTAAGAGGTAAAGTGTATCTTCCTTGGTTGAAAATAAAATTGGTTTTTCCTTTAAGACCAAAGTGAAACTGAATCAAATCAGCATTGATAAACTTCTGAAAATTAAAACTCTCTGAAGTTGGGTTTCTAAATAAAAATACGGTAAAACTGTCTTCTATTAGAATTTCATCAAATGAACTCATAGCGATATTTTTGATAAATAATCATGGTTAAATCAAGTCTCTTTTATTTAGAATAGTTCTATATAAGAATAGCTAAAGGTGTTGATTTCAGTGCAAATGTACACTATTTTGGCTTTTCTAACAATCCAAAAACGCCGAAACACCTCGAACGACAAAAAAAGGACTTCTTGCGTTACTTTTATAAAATACTTACCTCTAATTTTGTGGGAGTAGTCAAGCAATGAATAGGAACACTATGAATAGACATCAATCGTTTTACTGTATCGGGCTGAGTTATCAGAAGGCAGATGCTGAAACAAGAGGAAAGTTTAATTTGAATATTGGGGCCAAAGAAGCCGTGCTTGTACAAGCCAAAGAAGTGGGTTTGCAGAGTGTGCTTATTATCTCAACTTGTAACAGAACTGAAATATATGGGTATGCAGCACATCCGTATCAGCTCATTAGATTGCTTTGTGACAATAGCAAGGGGAGTGTAGAGGATTTTCACAATGTGGGTTATGTCTATAAAAACCAAGAAGCTATTCATCATATTTTTAGAGTAGGCACAGGACTTGACAGTCAGATATTAGGAGATTTTGAGATTGTCAGTCAGATTAAATCAGGTTTTATTGCCTCTAGAAATTTTGGCGTTTCTAGTACCTATACAGAACGACTGGTGAATTCAGTTATTCAGGCGAGTAAGCGAGTGAAAAACGAAACCAAACTCAGTTCAGGTGCTACCTCTGTTTCTTTTGCATCAGTGCAGTTTATTTTGAATAACGTTGAAGATATTTCATACAAAAACATTCTGCTTTTTGGCGTGGGCAAAATCGGTAGAAATACCTGTGAGAATCTGGTTAAGCACACTAAAAACGAGCATATTACCCTAATTAATAGAACCAAAGAAAAAGCAGATCAGATTGCGGGAAAACTCAACCTGATCGTAAAAGATTTTGATTCGCTTGCTGCTGAGCTGCAAAACACAGATATATTGGTCGTAGCTACCGGTGCAGACTTCCCGACTATAACACCAGAACATCTAAATCTGCAGAGACCTATATTGGTATTAGATTTGTCTATCCCTAAAAATGTAGACGTCAGTATTACAGAAAACCCAAATGTGCAACTCGTGCACTTAGATGAGCTCTCAAAAATAACAGATTCGACCATAGAGAATAGAACAAAATATATTCCTGAAGCAGAACAGATTATTGAGGACATAAAACATGAGTTCAACCTATGGGCAAATGCCAGAAAATTTGCGCCTACCATCAATGCCCTTAAAGAGAAACTCAATGGCATCAAAGAGTCAGAATTGAATTTTCAGAAAAAGAAAATGCTCAATTTTGATCAAGAACAAGCAGAAATAATATCTAACAGAATTATTCAGAAAATAACGACTCATTTTGCCAACCATCTCAAAAATGAAGATACGCCTTTAGAAGAGAGTATTCAATGGATTGAGAAGGTTTTTGAGTTGGATGCCATTATGAGTTAGACTATATTTGTTGTATAAAAACCCCCTTATTACTTTGGATAAAACTATAAGAATCGGTACTCGAGAAAGTCAATTAGCTTTATGGCAAGCCCATACGGTGGAGAGAAAACTCAATGACTTGGGCTATAAAACCCAAATCATAAAAGTAAAATCTCAAGGAGATATTATCTTGGATAAACCCCTGTATGAACTAGGGATCACAGGTATATTTACTAAAACTCTCGACCTTGCACTCATAAATAGAGAGATTGATATTGCGGTACATTCCATGAAAGATGTGCCTACAAGCATGGCACATGGCGTGGTGCAAACAGCAGTGTTAGAACGCCATAATCCGAGTGATATTTTGGTCTATAATGACACTACTGATTTCCTGAATCAGTCTAAAGCGATTGTTGCTACGGGCAGTCTTCGCAGAAAAGCGCAGTGGCTACATAAATTTCCGACACACCAGATTACAGATCTAAGAGGAAACGTCAATACACGACTTCAAAAGCTGAAAGACAACGGCTGGAACGGTGCTATCTTTGCGCAAGCTGGGCTGGATCGAATCGATGTAAAGCCAGAAAACAATATTGTGCTAGACTGGATGATTCCCGCGCCAGCACAAGGAGCAGTAGTGGTGGTCAGCATGGGCGATAACTCCTATTGTGTAGAGGCAACTCAAAAACTCAACAACACTTTTGCCAACATCTGTACGACGGTCGAAAGAGATTTCTTAAAAACCTTAGAAGGTGGATGTACGGCGCCTATTGGCGCACTAGCTCAAATTTGTGGAGATGAACTTCGTTTTAGGGGTGTATTGTTGTCGCTTGACGGGACACAAAAAATAGAGGTGGATAAGACGGCAAAAATAGCTGATTATAAAAACCTCGGAGCAACATACGCTCACGAAATCTTATCTAACGGAGGTGTGGCCTTGATGCAGCACATCAAAAATGAGCTGGGCAACTAATTCAGTTATAAGCCTTTATTCTTTTTCACTTAAAAACTTTTTTGCCAACTGAATCAACAAAAGTTCTGTTCTTCCTTTTGTCAATTTATAAATGTACTCTCGTTTCATAGAAGCAGATAAGTTTTTCTCGATTTCATAGATAGAGAAATAGACAAATTCGTTGACTTTATCTTCTGGGATTTGTAGAGTTTCAGTATAGAAGTCCTCTTCAAACATATAGATGAGGTGGTCAAATTTCTTATCCTCACGCTCCATTTTGATGAGGTTCTTCAGCATCCTTGTTCTGCCTGTAAGCGCATTGATCACGGCATCTACACCCGTAGAAGTTGCGGTATAGAGCCTTCGCTCTTGTGTGGTGAGTCTTTTAAATCCCTTGGGTACAAGGCCTAAACTCTCAGAGTTGATCCAGCTGTATTTATTGATCTCTATGGCTTCAATCTCTACGGCTCTGACTTCAATCTCAATTTTTATTTCTTTTGAAAAATCATTTTCTTTGACCAAATATCTCTTTTTATAAATATGTGGGGCATCGATAATCAATAAATCTCCAACATTCGCCGCTATGACAAATTTGCCTGAGAGGTCAATTCTTGTTTCGATTTCCTTGCTGAGGTTTATTACTAAAAGCTCTGATATGTTGGGAATATCTGTAGAGATACTACCACTTAACTTTTGTTGGGCATAGCCCAAACTAAAGCAGAACATCAGCATTAGTATGAGTAATTTCTTTGGCATCACATTCTTTTTTGTAAAGATATTTTATTGTGCTCATGATTCTATTAAAACATCGTTAATAAAACTGCCAGCGTGGCTTAGTGCTTTATTATAAAGAAATCAAAAGTTGTTCTTATAAAAACATAGCTGATTGTCGTATTTTTAATATATTTGTTGAAAAGATAAATACTATGAAAAAGATAAGCCACACCACAATTCTAATTTTAATTGCTTTTTTTGCCACTACACTTACCGCAGAAGCTCAGATATGGAAAAATCTTGAGAGCAAAGTAAAAGATAAAGTTGAGAAAAAAGCCAGCAATAAATTAGAAAAAAAACTAGACAAAACTATCGACAAGAGTTTTGATAAAACAGAAGAGACCTTAGACGACTCTACGACTAAGAAAAATAAGAAAACGACTAAAAAGCAAAGTATGCCTGAGGGAGTTGATCTTGCAGGTATGTTGTCAGGCAATGCAGAAACCCGTAGTTCTTATGTGTTTGATCTTGGCGTAAGCTATCAGACAACTATGATCTCTGCTAAAAACAAAAAAGAAGTAATGCCTGTCTCTACGTTATGGTATTCAAAAGAAGGTTATATAGGCATGAATTCTTCTGACTCAAAAGATGTGATTGTGATGGATGCAGAAAAAGAATCTATGGTGATTTTTCAAGAAGCAGACAAGCAGTATATGGCTATCGGGAACGGGATGTACGGAGCAAACGAAGATTTTAGTGACGACTCAGACGATGATTTCAATTATAAAATAGAGAAAATTGGCACTGAAAAAATATTGGGTTATAACTGTGATATCTATAAAGTTACTGGGACAGATTACAACGCTAAGATATGGATGACTAAAGCACTTAATTTTGATTATTCAAAGATATTGGCCAATACAAAAAACAAACAAAGCACCATGGGAACTTCGTGGGGAAGCTCTAAAAACTTTCCGCAAGGGATGTTGTTGAAGATGGAGAGCACTGATACAAAAACCAAAGAAAAAACCTTTACAGAAGCTACCAACGTGCACAAAGCTGGTACGACTATAAAAACAAGTTCGTATAAAAAAGCAGGTCTTTAAGATGTTTTAAACACGTTTTTAATACTAAGAAAAACAGGTTAGCATACGCGAGGTGCTAACCTGTTTTTTTGTGCTGAATTATTCTTGGGAACTGCTGCTAATAATGACTAATTTTGCAAAATCTTTATATCTAACATAGCCGTATGAGTATTTACAATCTTATTATTAACGACAAAGAGCAAATAGAGCTTTCTGAGGTCTTTTTGAGTGAAGATAATAGAATTGCCCTTCAGCAACTAATCAAAGAGCACAAGTATGTAGAAACGCTTCGCAACTACAAACTTCCGGTAAACAACAAGCTATTGCTGCATGGAAGTTCAGGTTGCGGAAAAACCACTACTGCCAAAGCCATCGCACATGCGCTTGGCAAACCACTGATGATCCTGAATTTGAGCAATATTGTTTCGTCTCGAATTGGCGAAACTTCACAAAACTTAAAAGCTGTTTTTGACAAAGCAAATAAAGACAATGCGGTATTGTTTTTAGATGAGTTTGATCAAATCGGAAAGGCCAGGGGCAATGACGATAAAGATGTAGGTGAGATGCGCCGACTCGTGAACACGCTTATTCAGTTGATTGATTATTATCCAGAAAAATCCTTGCTTATATGTGCCACTAATCACGTGTCAATTATTGATACGGCAATTTTAAGACGATTTCAAGTTTCTGTAGGTTATGAATTGCCAGACCAAGCGCAACTCGATAGTTATTACACTTCTTTATTAGAGAATTTTCCAGCCGAGTTAAAGAGTATTAAACGCAGCTATGGTGTATCATTTGCCCAAGCCAAAGACGATGCCTATACTCAAATCAAAGCCAAAATCATCGCGGAGCTAGAAGCTTCAGAAATAAACACCAAAGAAAATGGACCGCATTCTAACTAATATCATTCAAATTAAAAATAGGATAGCTATTGCTTGTGAGAATTCTGGAAGAAATCCAGCTGAAGTACAGTTGCTGCTGGCTACCAAAACCGTTTCTGCAGAAAACATCAAAATTGCATTAGATGCTGGTTATACGCTGATAGGAGAGAATAAAGTGCAGGAGGTAAAACAGAAGTATGAATTGTTGAAAGCTGTAGCCCATCAAAAACACTTCATCGGACACCTACAAACCAATAAGATCAAAGATATTCTGAAATACGGAGTGACTTGTGTAGAATCTTTAGATAGAATTGACTTAGCTCAGAAATTACACCAACGCTTATTGGCTGAGAATAAAACTATGGATGTGTATATCCAGGTGAATACATCGGCAGAAGAGAGCAAGTTTGGACTTGCTCCAGAAGATGCAGTTCGTTTTGCCGAGCAAGTTGCAGAATTTGATAGCTTGAAAATTAAAGGGCTGATGACCATTGGTCTTTTTAGTGCAGAAACTGAAAAAGTGAGGGCTTGTTTTAAGCTGCTTAAAAATATCCAACAGCAAATTATCCAGCAAAACATTCCAAATGTACAAATGCAAGAACTCTCTATGGGTATGAGTTCAGATTTAGAAACCGCCATTGAAGAAGGCGCAACAATCATAAGAGTCGGAACCGCTATTTTTGGTCAACGCATACATCCGGATAGTTATTATTGGGATGAGAACTCTAAAACAATTTAAGCGATACTAGTCAAAAATTAGGGTTGTGGAGATAAAAAAACCTGTTCATTTGAACAGGTTTTTTTAGTATAGTGTTTGGAAAAACTATTTTTTTACAATTTTCACTGCTGCAGATTTCCCTTCTTTGTCAGTAAATCTAGCGATATAAACGCCAGTGGTTAGTCCGTTAGCGTTATACACATTGCTTCCTTGTCTAAAGTTTTCAGAAGATACACTTCTGCCGTTTAGGTCAAATAACTCTACTGAAAGATCAGTGGTAGCATTAAATGAGAAGTCGTTATAGACAACTGTGTTTTGCACGGCTACACCTAATTTTTGTAAGGTCATATTCGGAGTGCTTGCTGATGGAGTATACTCGTAGAAGAAAGTAAGTACAGGAGTTCCTGTAGTTTGGTCTTGCTCTGCGCTAGCATACTGATAAAGTGTGATTTCATAGATGATAGGATAGGTCTCACCATCTCCAGCGTCTTTATTAAAGAACTTGTCATCAACTGAATTAGCAGTTCCGGGTGCAATAGTAATGTTAGGATAAGCTGTTGGCGGAACATATTGTCCTGGATTGAATGTATTCATGCATATCTCACCAAAACAGAAATTTACTTGGGCTGTTGTAGCGTTCTGAACAGAAATTCCTTTTAGTTTAAAAAAAAGGTCTCCAGAAGATTGGTTATTTATTTGGATATGGATATTTGCGTTAGGGCCTGTGGTGTTAAAGCTGAAAACCTCTCCCTGAGTAATTGCGCCATTCTCTCCGTTAGTAACAGTAAAATCCTGAGCAGACATCAATCCTGCCATCAAAACCACTACTGTTGTCAATAATTTTTTCATTGTTGTATTTGTTATTTGATAATTAATTTTTCTGTTTTATGAATAGTTTCACCTTTCACTTTCATAAGGTAGATTCCCGATTGAAGTGAAGAGAGGTCAATTGAAGTTTTGTCTTCTAATGAGCTGGTTTTGTATACTGTTTTCCCTGTGATGTCCACAATAGATACATTTACAGTTTCTGAAGTTGAGATATTAAAGACTCCGTTTGAAGGGTTTGGATAAACACTGAATGTGCCTGCTTGCAGATCCTGAACTCCAGCTGTACCGTGTCTAAATGCAGGTCTTGACAGTGGCGCGGCAGTTGAGAAAGTTCCTAAACCACTTACAAAAACGATTGGGTTTCCGTTTTCTAAAATTTCAACTCCAGTCTGCAGAGTTGTGTTCCAAGACCATCCGTCTCCATAAGTGTCAAGTAGCTCAATAGTATAACAGTCGTTACCAGCTACAGTTATTTGTTGGGTTTGGGTAGTGTTTCCGTGAGTTGCATTTGTGTAAACAGGGCTGTTTGCTACAACTTGACCATTAGAATCTTTAATTCTCCAACCTGCTTCTGAAGCATATTGATCAAGAGTGGTGTTGACTTGTAAGGTTGTAGTAGTGGCAATACCTGCTACGTGAGCCGTAGCTGTAGCCGTAGCAAAAGAAGCATTGTGCACGCTTCCTCCGTTTATAGACTGTACTTCTACTGCATACTCAGTTCCTGGGTATACATCGTTTATGTTGGTAAAGGTTACACTTGCTTCGTTGAATTGAGTAAGGTTTCCGGTATAGTTTGTTGTAGCTACTACGTTGCCATTCTTTTTCAAAACAATTGTTGCTTGGGTTATGTTGTTGTTACCGTAGTTTTTGAAAGAGAAAGTTCCTGCTCCACCATTGTAAGAACAAGCATAAATATCTCCATCTGTAATTTTAATGTGGTTAGGAGATCCTGTTAATCCACCGCAAACATTGTTCATTCCGTTTCTCAGCGCAGGTGCAGTTGCTTGACTTAACACATTGCTAATTTTAGATGAACAAATTCTAAACAAAGTAGGGAAGTAGGTGATTTGATAACTATTTGCAATAGCTGAGCTATCAATAATAGGGTATGGTGTTCCCTCAACCCAGTTTCCTAGGGTGTTGTTCCCTTGCCCATAAAGTGCACTTACAGGGGTAGAGGCATCTCCTTCTACATAAAGTACCATTGCTTCATCAGAGCCTATTGGTCCGTAGGCATAATAAAAATCAGCCAAGGCATGTGAGTTGTGGTAACTCCAACAAGGTCCGCACCATGTAGCAGAGACATTCAGGTATACGTGTTTGCCTGATTCTAAGTAAGAATAGAGGTTGTGTGTGTTGCCATTCAGGTCAGTAGCCGTGAAGTCAGGAGCGGTGCTCCCGTTAGGCAGTTGCGCATAACCGCTCATGGCAGCCAAGGCAAAGATAGATAGTAAAATTTTTTTCATGTTGAATTTGTTTGTTGGTTTGTAAGTTGTGAATCCTCAAATTTATAAAAAATTATAAATAAAAAAGTCTTATTATAAATAAAAACTAGAAGTTAGTAGAGATATTAATAGTTAGCCCTGAGGATTCAGGTACTAATCTACATACGCCACCTACACAAATCATGCCTCCTCTTTGTCTTCCGTAGCTTGCCCCGATTCGGGTAGCACCCACTACATAAGCTCCGCCAAGGGTATAATAATGTATTTGTTCGTCTTTGTTGTCGTTGCCATAGTTATACATATCCTGTGCATAGAATGACCATTTGAGTGAGGGAGCATATTCAAGAGTTGCACCCGCCCAGTTTTTCTTGTCATTTTCTGCCCATAGGTGTTGACCTATAAAACGAAGTGATTGTGCATCGCCAAATTTGTAGATTAAATCTGCTCCGGCGACATAAGCTTTTACCTCGCCAATTCCGTCCTCGATATAGTTTTTATTGTAATACTGACCCATAAGCATAAAGATAGACTGCCATTGGCTAGACAATTTCTTTCTGACCTCTAGTGCCAAGTCGTTATAATATTTTCTTCCAAAATCCAAGAAGCCTGTACTCACTTCTCTTTCCTCCATGTCTAGTCCTTTATAATCTAAAGAATTCCAGAATGAGCCATTCAGCGCAAGATGTGTTCCGTACTTGCCTCCCAAAGTGCTGTTTTTCTGAAATTGATAAAACAAGTCGAACTGTCCGCCAATTTCTCCTGGTTTTAGACGTGGGTCAAAGCTTGTGGTTGATTGTACTTGATAGACATAAATGTTCTGAAGTGCAAAGTCATATTGTTTGGTGAGTGAGGGCACATAGTTGACCACTCCGGTATTAAACACATTTCCTTGCAAACCTCTTTCTGAATACATACCTATGTTTTGCATTCTTCTGAGGTTGATATCTAGACCAAATCCACTCTGAGAATAGCCTAAGTTTACTAGAAGTGCATTTCCGTCATATTGGTTTGTGTCCATGATGTTTTGTGCTGCACCACTTCCTTCGACCAAAGCGTCTTTTGATTTATAAACATATTCAACCCCAGCATAAAAGTTGCCTTTTGCCATATCGGCTCTAGCTGAATACATATTGGTCATTTTGTCTAACCCAGCATAATTGTCCTGAAGGTTTTCGTAGCGCCCTACATAAGAAGCACCAATATTCAAATCAATATCCTCTAGATTAGACAACTGAGCGAGATTCATATCTAGATTAGCACCTGAGATAAAAGATTCAGACAGGTCAAAGCCCATGCCGATGCGTTGTTTTCCGCCAAGTAAGGTGGCTTTTGCTCCGGGTAGAAATTCATAGCCCACTCTACCTCCAAACAAAGCGTTGTTGATACCGAGTTGTCTGTCTTCCCAAGAGCGCAAGATAAGTCCACTGCCAAATTGTTCGTAAAAGTGTCCTGCCGTTACATCGAGTCCTATATCTGAATTGTTGTAGCGGGCATATACAGTACCCACTTCAGTTTTGTCTAGTCCAGGAGCGTAGTTCAACAGTGCTTTTGGGCTGTAAGATTCGAGTTGCATCCCAAATTCCCATTTGTCAATATAATAATCTCCTTTGATATAGCTGTTTGAGCGAAAGCGCTCTACTGCATCTTTTTCTGAGATTTGAATTTCGTCATCGTCAATATACCATTGGCTATTTGACTCGATTCCGATATTGAAGATACCTTTGTTTTGTTTTTCTTCTTCTTGTGCCAAAAGCGATAAGCTACTGAGCAGAAGACCTAGATACGTTAGTTTTTTAATCATAATTCCTACGGGAAATTATTTTTTCACCTTGCTTTTTATTATTCTGAACATTTCTTTTTCTGATCCTGGCGTGTAGTTAGAGTGCTCATAAATGACTTCACCTTTGTATACTACAATGGTATAAGGAACGTTAGTGATGTTCATGGCTCTCTTTAGGTCATTGTTGTCGTCTAAGATAACTTCATAGTTCCATCCTTTTCCGTTAATCATCGGTTTTACTCGTCTTTTAGTACGCGCGTCATCGATAGAAATCGCTATGAGCTCGATATTTAATTCGTCTTGCCATTGATCATAAACATTATGTATAGCTGAGAGTTCATTGACACAAGGCCCACACCAAGTTGCCCAAAAGCTAATAATCGTAGGTTTGTCAGTGGAGTTGTACTTTGAGATGTTTACGCTTTTTCCGTCTAAGTTTTTAAGCGTTAGGTTAGGGAATTTGCTCTGTTGAGCTGTTACAACAAGTCCAAATAATAAAAATAAAAATAGTGTTGTTTTTTTCATAATAGCAGAATTGCACGTTTTTTGATTAGCAAATATATGTAAATTGAATAGTTGTTGATGTTAAATGGAAAAAAAATTCTACTTTCGTAAAAATATTCAAACTACAAACAAACAAAAAACACTTGTCAAAACAAACAAACACACCATTTATGAAAAAGATTTTCTCCCTTCTGATACTCCTCACAGCCTTCTCATTTATTGCTGTTTCGTGTGGAGATAACGAAAATGCTGACAACCATATTTATGACCAACAAATCAAATTGATTTCACTTATCTCAGATAAGTATAACGTGGTGCTTAACGACGATGTAACTGCACAGGAGCTCGTGACGTTTATGGTAACCAATAATTCAGGAGTAAACTTAACTGTAAATTCTGAGATATTCGTAAATGAAATTGCCATAGAAACAAATGTTTTTACACCTACTGAATTGGGTTCTTTTGAGGTTTATGCCAAATATACCGATGAGGAAAGTGGCAAACAATTCTTAAGCGATAAGAAAATAGTCAATGTTATAGAAGACACCAGCAATCTTTATTTTAGACATAAAGTATTGATTGAAGATTTCACGGGTACTTGGTGCGGATGGTGTACAAGAATTATTTATGCCATCGAACAAGTACAAGCACAGACACAAAATGCAATTGCCGTGGGTATTCACAACGATGACCCGTTTGATTTTCCAGGTAGAATGCCATTAGAGGATTACCTTCAAGTAGAAGGTGCTTATCCGTTTGCTACAATCAATAGAAAAACTATGTGGAAGCATCCGCAACATCACTTTGTCAATCAACCTATTGATCTTATATTGCCAGAATCACCCATCGGAATAAAAATTAACTCTAGTCTAGGTGCTACTTCTGGAACTGTAGATGTTTCTTTCTCATTCAAAGAAGACATTCAGGGTGATCTTAGATATGTGGTATATGTAGTAGAAAACGGACTGATTGCTGATCAAACTAACTATAATACTGATTTATACAACGGTGTGCCGGTACTTACAGGATTTGTGCACGACCATGTATTAAGAGGTGTGTACGGAAATATCTTAGGAAATGATTTAGGCCAACCTGCTACTGCGGGTGCTGAAGTTACATTATCTGGACTTACGGTCAATTATTCATCTGGAAATATGGATAAACTTCAGGTTATCGCCTTTATTATCAATGCTCAAGGCAAGGCATTAAACGTGCAGATTGCCCATGCAAACACAGAAAAAGATTACGAATTTGCTCAATAAATAAGACATGAAAATTACTTTTTACGGACATGCTTGTATAGGTCTAGAAGTTTCTGGTAAGCATATACTTATAGACCCGTTCATCACCGGAAACCCAAAGGCATCACATATTGATATTGACAAAATTAAGGTTGATTATATCCTGCTCACTCACGCACACCAAGACCATACCTTAGATGCTGAGGCACTGGCATGGAAAAATGCTGCTGTTATCGTATCAAATGCAGAAATTGCTGATTATTATTCTAGAAAGGGCTTAGAGACGCATCCTATGAATCACGGTGGAAGCTGGACGTTTGATTTTGGCAAAGTAAAATATGTGTCTGCCATTCACAGCAGCTCTTTTGCTGATGGTACCTACGGAGGTAATCCAGGAGGCTTTGTAATTGAGGGTGAACGCAGAAAAATTTATGTCTCTGGAGATTCTGCACTTAGCTTTGATATGAAACTCATTCCGCTCAGAACCAAATTAGATTTGGCTATTCTGCCGATCGGTGATAATTTTACAATGGATATAGAAGATGCAATTATTGCGTCAGATTTTATCCAGTGCGATAAGATTCTAGGGTATCACTATGATACTTTTGGTTTTATCGAGATTGACCACGAAGAGGCCAAACGCAAGTTCTTTGACAAGGGCAAAGATTTGATGTTATTGGCAATAGGGGAGTCTATCGAGATTTAGTTTGTTATTGTTTTACTGACACCACTACAGCGGTATATACAGCAGCTGTTTCTGTGCGAAGTCTGTTTTCTCCTAGAGAGACGGGCATAAATCCAGCAGAAACAGCTGTTTTTATTTCCTTTTCTGAGAAGTCACCCTCAGGACCTATAAGCACTGTTACAGGCTTTTCTGGGGCTATCTCAGCCTTTAACTCTCTTTTGTCTGTCTCTTCACAGTGCGCGATAAAGAGTTGCCCTTGATGCGTTGTATTGATATAATCAGAAAAGCTTATAGGCTCATTGAGCTTAGGCAAATAATACTGCAATGACTGTTTCATTGCGGCCAAGATTATTTTCTGAAAGCGCTCTGTTTTGATTTCTTTTCTTTCAGAGTGTTCACAAATTATAGGGGTGATTTCATGAACGCCAATTTCTGTAGCTTTCTCTAAAAACCATTCATAGCGGTCGTTCAATTTGGTTGGGGCAACCACTAAATGCAAGTGATAATTATTGGGTTCAAAGAATTTTGAGTTTTGAATCTTGACTTCGCACTTCTTTTCAGAGGCCAATACAATCTCACAACTAAACAAATATCCTTTCCCGTTAGTGATAAAGATGGTATCGCCTTCTTTCTTTCGCAAAACTCTCACGATGTGTTTGCTTTCTTCTTTATCAAATCGGTACACTACTGTATCTGAATATAGGTCTGGTGAATAAAATAATTGCATAATTTGGCTTCTAAATGGTTTGGGCAAAGGTCTGAATTATATCTGAAACCTGATTGTTATATCATGGATTTCAGCATCTTCCTAAATCAAAAAACTCTGATTTGCTTTTATACAAACCAGAGTTTTTACTTCTTTTATTTAGATCACCTTAGTTTACTGCAGGACAGTTACAATCCCATTTCTCTTTTTTGCAGAATAGGTTAAGACCTAAAGTAATTTGGTGGAATCCGCCTGTGTCAAATTTCACATCTCCCATCAGGTGAGAATAGGTATAAGCAAACATGAAGTTTTTATAGTTTACACCAATAATAGGAGTGATGTACTGCAAGTGCTGTGACTCTGTCGATGAGCTGTTGTTGTATTCAGCACCTTCTAAGCTTCTTCTGTAAGAAACTCCCGCCCATAGCTTTCCGAGTTCAAAATCTTTATAGGCTTTGATGTTTAAGTCAATAGTTTTCTCTCCTGTTTCATCAACCATCTGAAAGAGAATCGAAGGTTCAAACTGAACTCTATCTCTATCACCGAAGATGTATCCTACACTCAATAAATACTTTCTAAGATTGTCAGACTCAATATCTGTATAGATATCTCTTTTATTAGCAATGGCATTCTTTACTGTTAAGTGAGCAAAGAAATCCATAAATAGATAGGAAGCACCTAAGTCAATATTGAAATAAGAGTCTTTTTGATCCATACCACCATCGATAATTGGGTCAAAAGTAGGACCAAATTTAGACTCATCTAATCTACTCTGAATTAGACCAGCACTCATACCAAAAGAAAGTTGGTTCAAATCAAAATCACTTCTTGAAAAACGCAAATGGTGGGCATACGTAAGTTTTGCACCTACTTGAGAATGGTATCCGTTGCGGTCATTGAATGCAATAATTCCCACTCCTGAACGCTCTCCAACAGCAGTGTTGAAACTCAAAGTTTGCAACATCGGAGCCTCGTCTTGGTCTACCCATTGTTGTCTTGCTGTAAGTCTAACTTTAGCACAATTGGCAGCACCTGCCATAGAGGGGTGCAATAGATACAGGTTATCTGATAGATAATCTGAATATACAGCTATCCCTTCTTGAGAGAAAGAAGTCTGTGATGTGATCACAACCAATAGTGCCAAATATATTTTTTTAAATCGCATGTTTTTATCGTTTTAATGAGAAGTGTGCTCTAAATTCTTTTCTTTTATTATTTTCTGTGTATATGACTTTAAACCAGTAGTCTGTTGATGGCAGAGGGTTTCCGTTGAGGTTTCCGTTCCATCCTTCACCTTGCGGATTGATTTGTTTCAGCAATTT
>DATJBW010000006.1:0-1522 GCA_035515135.1 Flavobacterium sp. | reverse complement strand
CACCATTCACATTGACATGAATCTGATCTTTGCTAGACCCACATGCCAATGGGATTGCACCTGACCAATCTTTATCACCTGCTAATTTACACGGATTCGTCTCCTTTTTGAATGTATTGTAAACTACATTTCCTGAAGCTTTTTTCACCGTTTTATTCGCTGTATATTTGACATGCTGTCTAATTCCATAATCTCCTTTTTTATCGCTATCGGTAGTAACCTTAGGGTCAATCTCCAAAAGGGTTACTTTCAGTTTAAGTTTTTTCCTCGGCACACAGTCTCTGTCATTTTGTGTGAATACAGAACCAAGTTTCAGATGTTCTCCTTTTAGGTTTTTTACTTTGTACGAAATAGGCAATGCCATGAGTGCATTTCCTGCTTGAGCTTCTACCCATTTGTCAAAACCGTCTTTTAAGTTACTTTCCTGAAGTGCGCGAGCTCCATCAATGGAGCTACCTCCATAAAACAAGATGCGAATATCCGTAGAACTGTCTTTCTTAACTGAATTTATAAATCCTGAAATATTCCCCTTATGAACACCTGTATTGGCAGAAACTTTCATGTCTGCTTTTATAGCACTCATGCTTTTGTTTGTTTTAATCATCATCAACCCTTTTCTTCCATACGTTACTTCTGAAACATAGGCGAGATTATTAGCTCCCGAAACATCATTTACGAAGCTAACCGTATTTGGGTCGGCTGCAACTGTGTACATGTTTTGAGTGAAATTGATTAAGTAGTAATAGCTTTGACTGAAATCATTTCCAGATATACCAAAACTTGCCGAAGCTATACCTCCGTAACTATATGAACCTGAAACTCCATACTGAAGTTCTTTATCAGAATTGACCTCCATAAGCTCAATACTCATATTAGCAGGTACATCTTTGGAATTTAATTTTCCAGTTAAACTACCCAACGCATTGTTAATCGCACTGACATTCTGAGGTTTTTCTATATCTATAGATAAATTATCCAAGCCTGGGATGGCAGACGTATTTATCAAATATACCGTCATAGGGTTTCTAGCTTCAGTTTGAATGGTATTGCTTCCGTCTAAAATAGACTTATAATTAATTACAACTCCGGGTTTTATAAAATCGGGGGTCGATGTCTTTGTGAAATAACTGAAATCAGATGTTGTGATATCCAAAGACTTGGGTGTCACAAGACAGTTATTCTCTTTCCTCTCCTTTGACAATTCTTTTTCATTAATCGAATTCCCTACGTTTGAACCCGTAGTTTCAAGATAGGTTTTATCGCTGCTGTCTCTGGTATCACTCAAATTCACCTTTTTCAAGGGAGTAATGTTTTTAAACAATGTTGCATTAAGCACGGGTGCTTTTACTAATTTAACAGGTTTTGTGTTCAAAACCCTTACTGGCGGATCTTGTTGAATCACTTTGGGTTGAGTACCAACTTGAACAGTGTTTTTTGGAGGTTTTTGATTTTTGACTTTTATGGTTTGTTTGGGTTGTACAACCTTTGGTTTTTCTTGGCTGTACACATTCCCTGGGAGACC
>DATJBW010000005.1:0-1698 GCA_035515135.1 Flavobacterium sp. | reverse complement strand
AAGTCCTGCATGGGCACTAGATCGTCTTTCCATTTTAGCAGTAAAGATATATCATATGGCAGATGAGGCTAAGCGAGCTGATGCAGATAAAGAGCACGTTGAGAAATGTGAGTCAAAACTGAGTGTATTACTTGAGCAACGCGAAGATTTATCAACTGCCATCGATGAATTATTAGAAGAGTTAAAAAAAGGCAGTAAAGTGATGAAAGTGTACAAACAGATGAAAATGTACAATGACCCATCTTTGAACCCCGTTCTTTACGGCAAATAATAAAAAAACAACGAACGCCATGTTCCTAAATGTTTTAGTGATTAGGTTTTCTGCATTTGGCGATGTAGCTATGTCAGTTCCTACAGTATATTCTGTGGCAAAGACATATCCTAATCACACTTTTTATGTCTTAACCTCAAAATCTTTTGCAGTTTTATTCAAAAATCAACAACCCAATATTAAAGTAATTGGAGTCGACTTGAATCAATACAAAGGACTCAATGGGATGTTTTCTTTAGCACGTTTTATTCGAAAAGGCTATGATATAGACATGGTAGCCGATTTACACAATGTGTTGAGAAGTAAGTTTCTGCGTTTCTATTTTAAGCTGTACCAAAAAACTGTAAAATATATTGATAAAGACCGAGCAAAAAAGAATGCTATTACCAAACACAAAGCCCCTTTAGTTCCTCTCAGACACACCATTGATCGCTATCTAGATGTTTTTGGTGCTTTGAATTTGCCCTGCAAATTGAACTTTACGTCTTATTTTGATAATATCTCTCGAAACATTGATGATCTCAACGATATATCTTTTGATACTTCTAAAATAAATATTGGTTTCGCTCCTTTTGCAAAACACAAAGAGAAGATGTATCCTATAGATAAAATGGAAGAAGTTGTGAAGAGAATTGCCTCTCTTGAAAATACGCAAATCTATCTATTTGGCGGAGGTGATGATGAAAAGCAAAGGCTTGAGGAGTGGGATCTCAAATACACCAATGTGAAATCAGTTGTCGGTCAATTAACACTTGAGAAAGAGTTGCTATTGATTTCTTATCTTTCAGTGATTGTGACGATGGATTCTGCCAATATGCACTTAGCCTCGTTGGTCAATACACCTGTTGTTTCAGTTTGGGGAGCCACACATCCTTATCTCGGTTTCTATGGTTACAAGCAGTTGCCCGAAAATGCAGTTCAGATAGAGTTAGATTGTCGTCCTTGCTCTGTGTTTGGCGATGTCCCTTGTTGGCGTGGTGATCATGCGTGTATGGAGTGGCTACCACCAAAACTAATAATAGACAAAGTGGAGAAGATAGTATTAAATCACAAACTCCATTAACTCTTATATCTTTTTAGAACTTTGTTCCCTCTTTGGTATGAGCAGTGTGTATACAATGTACACATTCAGTTTTTTTTTGCCATTAAACCTTTTCTCAAAATAAATGTCTATATTTGCAGAAGCAGAGAAGCCTTCTCTCTACAAGCATAAAAGAAACAATGGGGTTGACCGGTTTTGACAGCGGGTAGAAGTGGTTTGTAAGCATGCAGTGCGTTGTCGGGTGGCACTATAATAACAATCGTCAACATTTTAACTGGCAACAATAATTACGCTCTTGCAGCTTAATCGAATTATAGTAGATTAAACGCTTAATCTCTGGCATTAGATGCTGAGACAAGACATCACCCGGAAGCTGTGGCTTCGA
>DATJBW010000004.1:0-38839 GCA_035515135.1 Flavobacterium sp. | reverse complement strand
ACCAAACCAAATGCACCAACAAAATAAAATAGCAATGAGAACCTATAAAAGAAAAAACACTTGCAAAAACGTTTTTGCAAGTGTTTAATTTAATTATTTTTGTCTAATAATCTGTATCGATTATTTAGGACGGGACATATTGATGCCCCAATAGTATCTCTCAATAGGTTGTCGTTTAATGCCTTAGCCGTTTTGGCCTAGCGCAATACGCTATATGTCTTAATTAGGTACTTTAGATTTTTAGTGTGCTAGTTGCGGTTTTCTATTTTCCTTTTGTTTGCAGAGGCTACAGCTTGTTTTAGAGAGATAAAATTATTCTTTGCTTTCTATAGTTTTTGTTTGAATTTTTCTATCTTTGACTGTTATTGCTATGCATCATAAACATGTAAATGTTTTTTAATGAGTTTTTTTAAAAAATTATTTAGAACAGCTACTTCTCCAGAAGAAAAAAAGAAGGAACAGAAAAGCCCTTTTTTGGCTGAGAAAAAAGATGATACTCCCATAGACGAGCTCTTTATGAGAAACTTCGTCAATAATGGGGGTAAATTTTTATATTGTTTAGACTATGAAGAAGTAAAGCTACATTTTGAAAATATACTCGAAGAAAACGATTGGTTTGAAAAAGAGGTTTTGTGCTTAGAACATAGTCTACATAAATTGCTAGACGACAATAAACTTATCTATAAAGATATAAAAAAACCTAGCTTTTTATTTGCGGGCTGTGAGAATCTGATTGCTGAAGAAGGTTCTGTAATGTTTTCTTCTAAACAAGTAAAACAATACAAACCCAATGATCTTCCTGCCAATATAGTCGTTTTTGCTACTACAAGTCAGCTTGTTCCCAGCAAAAGTGATGGTCTCAGAGGGATTAAAAACAAGTACAAAACAGATTATCCTACTAATATCACTACATTTAGGTATTTCGAAAAGGAGAAAAACGAATCATTTATGAACTATGGGAGCATACCTAAAAACCTCTATCTGCTTCTTTTAGAAGACCTTTAATTATATGTCAGAAACCTTAACTCGTGCAATCTCAGGAGCTGTTTATGTAGCCTTATTGCTGACCGCTTGTTGGTATTCAGAGGAGAGCTTTAAAATTCTAATCGGTGCTTTTTTAGTGATGACGACTATTGAGTTTTCTAAGCTCGTTAAGTTTAATTCACTTGTTGGTTTTGGTATCGCTATAGTATTGTATGCGGTCTTCGGATTCTTTAATAATATCGGACAAACCTATGATATGCATATCGCTGTTCTCTCATCAATCACCGGGGTATGGCTCATCCAAAAACTATTCAGAAAAGAAAGTCTATTTGTAACTAGGTATTTTGTAAAATACGTTCTTTTCATTTTCTATATCGTGTTTTCATTCATTATAATGGTCAAAATACCGATGATAAAAGAGATCTCAGAGCTCACTCAAGAGTCTGTAGTTGTGTATAGACCCGGACAAATAATCGGTATTTTTGTGCTCATTTGGGTCAATGATAGTTTTGCTTATTTAGTAGGGAAATCTATCGGGAAGCATAAATTGTTTGTGCGCGTGTCGCCAAAGAAAACCATTGAAGGCTTTTTAGGCGGAATGGTTTTCACCATCGTCACCGGAGTTTTGATTGGTTTGTATTTCTTAGAAGAACCCGTATTTAAATGGGTGGTTATAGCCGTTATTTCAGTTGTGTTCTCTACACTTGGCGACCTTATTCAGTCGAAGTTCAAGCGCACAGCCAACGTAAAAGATAGCGGTACAATTATGCCTGGACACGGAGGTATTTATGATCGTTTAGATAGTATTATTTTTGTTGCACCATTTGTATTTTTATTTTATCAATTTATATAAGTATGTTTCATAAAGAAGGAGCCAAGATTATTATGATTGCCGTAGTTCTTACTGTGGCTGTCGTATTAGCATCAGATTATTTTATTAGCCTTGTATGGCTACAAAAAGCAATACAACTTATTGCTTTGTTTCTATTGATTATGGTTCTGCAGTTTTTCAGAAACCCTAAAAGAGACATCAAAAGAGATGACAACATTATTCTATCGCCGGTTGACGGAAAAGTAGTGGTTATCGAAGAGGTTTTTGAAAAAGAATATTTCAAAGACAAACGCCTTATGGTTTCTGTGTTTATGAGTCCGATAAACGTACACGTTACGCGTTACGGTCTTTCTGGTGAAGTAAAGTACAGTGAATACCATCCAGGTAAATACCTTGTGGCATGGCACCCAAAAGCGAGTGAAGAAAACGAAAGAACATCTATCGTGATAGAAAACAAAAGCTTTGGTGAAGTACTTTACAGACAAGTCGCTGGAGCATTGGCAAAGCGAATTGTAAATTATGCTAAAGTTGGCACCAAAGTATTGCAAGGAACCGATGCTGGATTCATCAAATTTGGTTCTAGAGTAGATTTATATTTACCTATAGGCACAGAACTGAATGTGAAATTAGGAGATAAAGCTGTAGGTGGAATCACCGTAATAGCCAAAAAATAATACAAGTCTTGAACACTAACACAGACATAGAGAAACTATTTGAAGAAGCCTTGCACAAAGCTACTGAAATCACTTATCCACTTCCAGATGATATTCGATTAAGACTTTATGCATACTATAAAAGAGCGACTCAAGAGCCTATTAATATAGCCCCAGCTCCGCATGAGCACAAGCTTATCAATGCATTTAAGATGAACGCTTGGATGCAAGTAAGACAGCTGAGTGTAGAAGAGGCCAAGTTAGAATATGTTAAGTTAATTGACGAGCTACATAAAAGCCTTAAGAAATGAGAAACCTTTGTGTTCTAGTATCGAGTTTAGTGCTGATTCTATCCCTACAGTCTTGTAAAGAAGACCATTTGGTAGAGGTTGAAGTTACTGAACCCGTTGTTGAAGAAGTAGTAACTATGGGAGACCCTGCCAATGTAAATGCAGAAGGTAAATTCCAGATGTATGCACTTCCATATGCCTATGATGCCTTAGAGCCTCATATCGATGCAAAGACTATGGAGGTTCATTATTCAAAACACCACTTGGGTTATACCAATAACTTAAACAAAGCTATCTCTGGCACTGATTTAGAAAATAAATCTATCGAAGAGATCCTGACTAGTTTGGATTTAGAAAATAAAACCCTGCGCAACAACGCCGGCGGATTCTATAACCACAATTTATATTTTGAGCTACTTTCTGCTGCCCAATCGCAACCCAAAGGAGTTTTACTAGATAAGATCAATACAGATTTTGGCTCAGTAACTGAACTCGTAAACAAACTAAAAGAAGCAGGAGCAAAGCAATTTGGCTCTGGATGGTCTTGGCTTGTGATGGATAAAAACGGAAAACTTCTGGTGGGTAGCACTGCTAACCAAGACAATCCGCTGATGCCTGGTATGAGTATTTCAGGCAAACCAATCATCGGTATTGACGTCTGGGAACACGCTTATTATTTGCACTACCAAAATAAAAGAGCAGAGTACTTAGAGGCTGTTTTCGAGCTAATCAATTGGGATGTGGTGGGTCAAAAATACGAAGAAGCTATTTCAAAATAAGTGAGTTATTGACTTCACACATAAAAAAGCCTCTCAACTTTAAAACAGTTGAGAGGCTTTTTTTTTGGTAGTAAGTCAAGGCTTTACTTCAGCTCTAAGTGCCACTGTGCGCCACTAATATCAATTAGCTTTACCGTTTGAATATCTTCAGAAGAGATGTCGTCTAAACTCACTGTAAAGTCAGCCTTAGCTCCTAACGGAATAATCAAAGAGTGTATGCCCGGTTTTATCTTCGCTACATAGTGATTGCTTATTTTATCTAACGGATAGTTTGATAATTCACTCATGCCAATAGATTTTAGCACTTGGTCCTGTTTGTCTAGAAGTTGAATTTCTATCAAGAATGAACCATATACATCAGCTCCTTCAACTCTGTACAGCTGAAAAGTAATGTCATTTTCAGTAAGTACAGGATTAGAAATTTCAACTATTGGTCGTACAGACATATTGTGCAGTGTGCCCCAAACTCCTCCGTGAAAGATTTGGTTAGTTGCTAATGTGACTCCGAATAAAAAGATAGAAAATGTCAATACTGCATATTTTAATTTTGATGCCGCTATGGGCAACATTCCTGAGCCCAACCAACTGAACCATTTTTTGGTAGTAATACCTATGTTTTTCTTAATCATGTAATAATCTAAAGAAAAAGGTCCGCTACCGGTTAAGAACATGGTGAAACCTCCAGCTAATCCTAAGACTCCAATTTGCCATTCGTCTAGACAAGTGGTGCCAATCCAACCAGAACCCAGCAGAATCCCTGAGGCTAAGAAAAACACACCTACGCTCATCAGCCTAGTGAATAATCCGAGAATAATAAATAACCCGACGATGGCCTCGACAATTGTAAAGGCAATCATAGATACCTGTAGGGCATCAGGGTTAGAAACTAAATATTCAATGATGGGTCTGATTCCCAGTGCATTGGGTAAAAAATGGTTGAATTTTTCTCCGATATATCCCGCCTCTTCAGGGATGAGTTTGTTTTCTAAGATGAGCCTACGCCAAAATGCGGAGAAATAGGTCCAGCCGATTACCAGTCGCATGGATAAAGTGAATAGCCCAGCAAGGCTCCAAGATTGATTTTTATCTGTATACATAAATAGATGATGATTTGTAAGTTAAAGATATGCAGTCTTTTATAAAGGCTACATAGTAGATATAAAAAATAATAATAAAGTGATGTTGCAAGAATCTTATTTAGTTAAACACAGCGCTAAGTACAAATATAAGTACTTCAACAAAATGTTTACTATCATGGGTTTCTTTAGAAAAAAATGGGTTTAGCTTATGCCATGCCTAGCTTTAGGCGCTTGTAGAGAATGTATTTGGCAGAATAATTAGTTAGGATAGCTTGTGAGAAGCTAGTACCAATTGCTGCATCTGTCGAAATTGTTAAGGTTGGGCTTGCTGCACTATTTCTAGTGTACACTACAGCTTGTGGGTGGTGTTTATAACTTGCCTTTGCGTTTGTTATAGCTGCACTCTCTAGAGCTGACAGCACTTTGCAATCAGTGTTTTGGCTTAAGCTAAAGGATCTGCTAGAGGGTTTTGTGTAGTCAATGCTCACAGAATTTAACGCTACTTCCTTGACTGAACAAGGCGCAAGCGAAAACATAATCAAAAACATCACTACGATGCTTTTGATAAAATTACTATGTTGTTGTTTCTGATACATTGCTGCAAATATAGGCATTAAATACCCAACCCCGAAATCTAAGCGAATACGAGAGAGCTTCGTTGTACGCTTAACAACTGTTATTAATCTTAAAATAATTGTGGATAAAATTGTCTTTTTATATCAAAAGACGTAATTTTGAATCAGTCTAAATACGAAGCTTAGATTCGTATCAACTACTACTCACATCAAAATTAGCAATCCTCAAAAATTAGAAATTATGGACAACAACGAAATGTACCCAGCCGCAACCAATGAAAATGCAAAGAAAAAAGCTGATTTAGCTCCGGCCCAAATTGATGCTTGGAGAAACTTTAGTCGAGCAGTTTTTAAAGAAGGTGCCTTAGATGAAAAAACAAAACAACTGATTGCCGTAGCCGTAGCGCACGTGACTCAATGTCCTTATTGCATCAAATCTCATGTGCCTCAGGCGATGAAAAAAGGAGCAACCAAACAAGAAATTATGGAAGCCATCTGGATCGCTGCAGAAATGCGTGCGGGAGCTGCTTATGCTCACGCCACTATCGCTATGGAGGCAATGGACGAAGCCGATAAAAAATAATATTCACAAAACACAAAGAACACATGTCAAAACGCTTAGATTACGGAGCCGTAGACCCAAAAGCAATTAAGGGGATGTTAGAGCTAGAGCAGTATGTACTCCACTCCGGATTGGACAAAAAACTCTACGAATTAGTCAAAACAAGAGCTTCACAAATCAATGGTTGTGCTTATTGCATCGATATGCACACTAAAGATGCCAGAGCAATAGGAGAGACCGAGCAACGATTATATGCACTTTCCGCTTGGCGAGAAACCCCTTTTTATACGCCAAAAGAACGCGTAGCTTTAGAATGGACAGAAGCTTTGACCCTCATTGCCTCTGACCATGTTGCTGACGAGCTCTACAACCGTGCAACCCAACATTTCTCAGAACAAGAATTGGTTGCTTTGTCGATGGCTATTGTAGCGATAAACGGATGGAACAGATTGGCGAAAGCCTTTAGATCTGAGCCCGGTTCATATAAGTCAAACAAATAAAAAGTTTAAAAATGAAGGGATTTGTTGTCAAACGAATTTATGAGCCCTGTACCGCTCAAGATGGCTGCCGCGTTTTGGTAGATAGACTATGGCCTAGGGGAATCAGTAAAGAAAATGCAAAATTAGACCGATGGTGCAAAGAACTCGCGCCGTCAACGGAGCTCAGAAAATGGTTTGATCATATCGATGAACGCTTTGATCAGTTTGCCAAGAAATACAAAAAAGAACTCCAAGAACATCTTGAACAGCTCGAAGAGCTCAAAGAAATAGCTGTCCATAAACAAGTCTGTTTGCTTTATGGAGCTAAGAATGAAAACCACAATCAGGCAGTAGTTTTAAAGTCGGTTTTAGAGAATTTATAAACCTTCGCGTTATAATATGCAGGTGTTTACAGGCTGGAATCAATCTGAGATAATCAATACGGCACAAGCTTAAGTTTATCAAAATGTGTTACCTTTGAAGATTGATTCAACAACCAAACTCTAGTTTATGTTTTGGTTTACAACTTTCAGCACCTTTCGCAACACCTATGGATAAAGTAAAAGCAAAAAAACACCTCGGACAGCACTTTCTTAACGATGAGAACATCGCCAAAAAAATTGCCGATTCTCTTTCGTATCAAGGTTATGATAAGATTCTAGAAATAGGTCCTGGAATGGGTGTTTTGACTAAATACTTGCTCGATAAACCAACCGAAACTTATGTCATCGAAATCGATAAAGAATCAGTTGAATATTTGGGCAATCATTATCCAAAATTACACGACCACATCATTTCTGAAGATTTCTTAAAATATGATATGCGAAGTGTCTTTGGCAAAGAGCCCTTGGCTATCATCGGAAACTTTCCGTATAATATCTCTTCTCAGATAGTTTTTAGAGCCTTAGAACTCAGAGAGCAAGTGGTAGAGTTTTCTGGTATGTTTCAGAAAGAAGTAGCTGAGCGCATTTGCGAGACCAAAGGTTCAAAAACCTACGGGATACTATCTGTATTGGTACAGGCTTTTTATGAAGCCACTTATTTATTCACTGTTTCAGAAAACGTATTTACCCCACCACCAAAAGTAAAATCGGGAGTTTTAAGACTTGCCAGAAGAGAAAACTTTCATTTGCCTTGCAACGAGAGAATGTTTTTTAACGTAGTGAAAACATCTTTTAATCAAAGGCGAAAAACCCTCAGGAATAGTCTAAAACCAATCGGAATTCCAGAAGAACTGAGAGAAGATAAAATATTTGACCTTAGACCTGAGCAACTATCTGTTGCAGATTTTATCAAAATTACACAAATGTTAGACCAACCCGCAACCTAGATAAAAGGCTTGTTCTGTTCTTCTAAGAAAAAAGAATGAACTACCTTTGTAAGGTTTTTTAAAGAGAAAAAGATATGGGATTCAAGATCAGCGATGAACTTATCAGAAGTGTACAATCAAGTATTGAGAGCAAAAATGATAAGGAATTAGAGTTTTTACTCCAAGATGTCCATCATGCTGATATTGCCGAAATTCTAGAAGAATTAGACTTTAACGAGGCAATCTATCTCTTTAAAATAATGGATAGCGAGACTACCTCAGAGGTGCTTCTAGAGGTGGACGAAGACCTGAGAGAAGAAATCCTATCTAAACTTTCTGCCAAAGAAATTGCTGAAGAACTTGATGAGATGCATACCGATGATGCTGCGGATATTATTGCAGAGTTGTCAGATCGTCTAAAACAAGAAGTAATCTCTGAGCTTGAAGATGCTGAACACGCTAAAGATATCGTCGAGCTTTTGCGCTATGACGAGGATACAGCAGGGGGATTGATGGGTAAGGAGCTCGTGCAGGTCAATGAAAATTGGAATGTACTGCGATGTGTGGTTGAGATGCGCAAGCAAGCAGAGCACGTGACTAGAGTACACTCGATTTATGTAGTAGATGACCAAGACCGACTCAAAGGGCGACTCTCTTTAAAAGATTTATTGACCAGCTCTACCCGAGCACATATCAAAGACGTGTATATCCCGCAGGTGGATCACGTGAGAGTAGATACAAAAAACACAGAAGTTGCCCGAATCATGCAGAAGTATGACCTTGAGGCGATTCCGGTAGTTGACGAGCTAGACAGACTCGTCGGGCGTATTACGATTGATGATATTCTTGACGTAATTACCGATGAAGCTGATAAAGACTACCAATTACAAGCGGGTATTTCGCAAGACGTTGAGGCAGATGACAGCATATTAGTACTTACCAGAGCGCGCCTGCCATGGTTAATACTAGCGCTGTTCGGAGGGTTTATCACCGTAAAAGTAATGGGATCATTTGATGGAGCACTGAGCGAACACGGAACCTTATTTTTCTTTACACCACTTATTGCAGCTATGGCAGGAAACGTAGGCGTTCAATCTTCGGCTATTGTGGTCAAAGGTATCGCTAACGGAACGCTGAGCGGAACCATCTGGAAGAGAATATTAAAAGAACTCTCACTGAGCCTGCTTAACGGAGTCATATTGGCACTGATACTACTAGTGGGTAGTTATTTCTTGTTGGGAATTGATTTCTTAACAGGAATTACCGTAACCATTTCACTTGTGTCAGTATTGGTAATCGCTTCTTTTATAGGTACCTTTGTACCGATTACACTGGATAAATACGGAATTGATCCCGCCTTGGCAACAGGGCCTTTTATAACCACAAGTAATGATATTTGTGGAATTTTAATTTACTTTTCGATAGCTAAACTCATCTTAGGGTTTTAGTTTGTCTCCTTTTTAAAATTTTATGGAAAAAGATAATATAATCTTCGGAATACGCGCAGTCATCGAAGCTATCAACTCAGGTGTGGCAGTAGATAAAATATTTGTTCAAAAAGAAGCACAAGGTCATTTGATGAGAGAACTTATGGGTACCCTCAAAGCCTCAAATGTGACCTATAGCTACGTGCCGGTTGAAAAACTAAACAGATATACTACCCAAAACCACCAAGGTGTGGTAGCGACGATAGCCCCGATTAAATTCTATAAAATTGAGGATATGGTAGAGCAAGCTTTTGCTGTGACAGAGAAACCTCTTTTCTTAATTCTTGACGGTGTTTCAGATGCTAGAAACTTTGGAGCTATCATCAGAACAGCTGAGTGTTCAGGTGTAAACGGAATTATAATTGCTAAAAATGGTGCGGCTCCAGTTAACGGTGACACCGTAAAAACTTCTGCAGGTGCCGTGTTTAATATCCCGATCTGTAAGGTAGATCACGTTAAAGACGCCGTTTTCTTTCTAACTTCTTCTGACGTATCTATTGTTGCTGCGACTGAGAAAACAGATCAAACCCTTTATGATGTTGATTTCAACAAAGCCATAGCAATTATTATGGGTTCTGAAGATAAAGGAGTGAATCCGTCCGTATTAAAAATTGTTGATAGCAAAGCCAAACTTCCGTTATACGGATCAATTTCATCGTTAAACGTATCTGTTGCTTGTGGTGCCTTCTTGTATGAAGCCGTAAGACAACGCCTATAATGTATTGACTTAGAAAGTCAGTGCCATCACAACGATACTGATTTTGGTATTCGGAATTTTGAGTAGTGCCTTGGCGCATTGCTCAATAGTTGTGCCTGTTGTCAATACATCATCGACTAACAAAAAGTGTTTATCAGTGTGAGTTTCTGTAAACTTCACATCAAATATCTCTTTATTGACAGAGGTTCTGCCCAAAAAGTTTTGCCTGGCTTGAGACCTTGAGTTTGATGTTCTGATGAGTATATCTTTGTTTAAAGGAATATGAAGACCTTTTGACAAAGTTTCACAAAAAGTATCGACTTGGTTATAGCCTCTTTTTCTCAATCTTTTTTTGTGAAGCGGAACTGGAATAATACAATCGATATTCAGCAGTTTATCTTTGATGATTTCAGCATACCATTCACCTAAAAAACTGCCTATCTCTTGATTGCCTTTATATTTGAGTTTGTGTATAATCTCCTGTACGACACCTCCTTTTTCAAAAATAAGCATGCTCATCGCTTGTTGTACATCCACTTTTCCGGCTAGTCTTTTATAAGCATCATTTTCTGTGATGAGATGGTGATTGGTAAGTGGCAATTGATGCCGGCAGCCCGTGCACAAGACTACTTCGCCCGTCTGTAAAAGCGAATTACAACCCAGGCAGGTTTCAGGATAAAGTAAGTTTAGAAGGTCTTTTATCACGGTATATTGAAGCTTTAACTGCCATTAAGATATACTTATTCTTTGTTTTTCGTATCCATCATAATGGTTACAGGTCCGTCATTGACAAGGCTAACTTTCATGTCAGCTCCAAACTCTCCCGTCTGAACCTTTTTGTTTAAATGCCTCTCTAATTGAGCAACAAACTCCTCATACATCGGTATTGCAATGTTTGGTTTTGCTGCATTGATATATGAAGGTCTATTTCCTTTTTTGGTAGAGGCATGCAGCGTGAATTGACTTACCACTAGTATATCACCACCCTGATCTAAAATAGATGTGTTCATCACGTCTTGTTCATCTGGAAAAATCCTTAGGTTAACTATTTTTTGACAAAGCCATTTGATATCCTCATCGGCATCAGCATCTTCAATACCCACTAAAACAAGAAGCCCCTTGTTGATGGATGATTTTATTTTTCCTTCTATGCTTACTGATGCTTCTGAAACTCGTTGTATGACGGCGCGCATTTTTATCTCTTTATATTGATTTTGATAACACTAAATTACAGTTAAATTTGGATTTAACCCACAAAAAAAGCTGTCCTTTTACAGACAGCTTTTTTTGAAGGTTGTTAACTATGTGTGCTTTATGACAAATTAGTCTTCCTCTGTATTTTCTATTCCAATTTCAGTAGCCTCCATATCTGATGTAATGACCTCTACTTCTATTACCTCTACGCGCTCTCTTTCGACTGGAGTAGTGGGTGCAGTGGAGGCGTGTCCGCCTAAAATAGGTGCAATTACAAGTCCTATCAAACACGTAAGTTTAATCAAGATATTCATCGAAGGTCCTGAAGTATCTTTGAACGGATCACCCACAGTATCTCCGGTTACTGCAGCTTTGTGCGCTTCAGAACCCTTGAAGGTCATTTCTCCGTTGATTTCAACTCCTGCTTCAAATGATTTTTTGGCATTATCCCAAGCGCCTCCAGCATTGTTCTGGAAGATAGCCCATATAACTCCTGATACGGTGACTCCGGCCATATATGCCCCAAGTGCTTCAGCTCCCATTACAAAGCCGATGATAATGGGTGTAACTATGGTCATGGCTCCAGGAAGCATCATTTCTCTAAGGGCTGCTTTGGTCGAAATATCTACACATTTTCCGTATTCTGGTTGAGCAGTTCCCTCCATAATCCCCGGAATTTCTCTAAACTGACGGCGTACTTCTTCAACCATTTCCATCGCTGCTTTACCCACTGATTTCATCGCAAGTGCTGAGAATACCACAGGAATCATTCCTCCGATAAACAACGCAGCTAATACATCAGCTTTAAAAATATTAATTCCGTCAATTCCTGTAAAAGTGACATAAGCAGCAAATAATGCCAAGGCAGTAAGGGCAGCAGACGCAATTGCAAATCCTTTTCCTACCGCTGCTGTAGTGTTACCTACAGAGTCTAAAACGTCAGTGCGTTGACGCACTTCTTTTGGCAATTCACTCATCTCAGCAATTCCACCTGCATTGTCAGCAATAGGGCCAAAAGCATCGATTGCGAGTTGCATAGCAGTCGTGGCCATCATGGCAGAGGCAGCAATTGCAACACCATAAAATCCAGCTAGTTCATACGAACCCCAAATTGCACCTGCGAAGAGTAAAACTGAAGAGAAAGTAGAAATCATACCCGTAGCTAATCCAGCAATAATGTTGGTTCCCGCTCCTGTTGACGAACTTTTCACGATGTTAAGTACAGGTTTTTTGCCTAGTCCGGTATAGTATTCTGTAAAGGCTGAGATAAATCCGCCTACGCCAAGCCCTACAAGAGTGGCGAAAAACACGTTGTTTCTAGGGATTTCTTTATAGCCTTCGCCAAAGAATTTCATATTGATGGTTTCTGGCAACATATATTGTATCAAGAACCAACACGAAACAATGGTCAACAGGATAGAGGTCCAGTTCCCGATGTTTAGCGCGGTTTGTACTTGTGCTTCTTTTGCATTTTCGTTTTTAATTCTCACGAATAAGGTACCGATAATTGAAGCCAAGATACCCACTCCAGCAATCACGATTGGCAGTAGGATAGGGCCCATTCCGTTGAAGCTGTCTAGTCTTTGTCCGTGGTCAGCCATATCTTTAATGATATAGTTACCCAATACCATCGAAGCCAGTACGGTAGCCACATACGACCCGAAAAGGTCAGCTCCCATACCTGCGACATCACCTACGTTATCACCTACGTTATCGGCAATAGTAGCGGGGTTACGAGGGTCATCCTCTGGAATTCCCGCTTCTACTTTACCTACTAAATCTGCTCCTACGTCAGCAGCTTTGGTATAAATACCACCACCCACACGAGCAAAAAGCGCAATTGACTCCGCTCCTAAAGAGAATCCAGCGAGTGCTTCGAGCACTACCATCATCTCTGAATAAAAATCACCGCCTTGCGTAATAAACATTTTAATAAAAATAAGGAAGAAGATACTCAGACCTAACACCGCAAGTCCTGCTACTCCTAATCCCATAACGGTTCCGCCGGCAAAAGATACTTTTAAGGCTTGCGGAAGACTTGTTCTAGCAGCTTGGGTAGTTCTTACGTTTGCTTTGGTTGCAATGCGCATTCCGATATTTCCGGCAACAGCTGAAAAGATAGCACCAAAAATAAAGGCGACTACAATCAGCCAATGTGTTGAAGGTACATACATTGAAATGCCATATAAAGCTATCGAAGCAATGATGACAAAAATGACTAATACTTTGTATTCTGCTTTAAGAAAAGCCATAGCTCCTTCTTGAATACTCCTTGAGATGCTTTGCATCTTATCGGTTCCGGCATCTTGTTTATTGACCCAAGATGATTTGAGACCCATATAGACTAGACCTAAAATAGCCAGCATTATAGGCAGATAAATAATAATTTGTTCCATGTAGTTTTAAGGTTTTGGTTAGTATTGTTTAAATTATGAGTTTACGAATTTATAAATTATTTAACAATATAACAAGTTTAGAAAATACTGTTGCTAGATAAATGTATAAGAAAAGAAATATCAACACTCAGATTTTAAAAACTTATATATTCCAAATGAAATATCTAAAAAAAAGGCTTGGTAGAGGCTTTTCTTAAATAGCTTTTAGTTTTTTTGGTTTTTGTGTTTTGACAAATATTAATTTGTAACTTGCCTTGGTATGGGTTGTTTTTAAAGACGATTGACAGTCAGTGTTTTATATTGCTAGATAGTGTCTTGAGAATAATTAGCTAGGATAATTACCTGAGATTTCACCTCTTAACTGATTTTGATGAATAAAAGTTGTTTTCAAAGTTTTATAAAATTCGCAGTGCGTTTGCTTTTTCTGGGAATATTGGCTTTCTCCGCTAACGGATTGAGTCAAGAAATTGCCTTAGTAAAATATTCAGGTGGTGGAGATTGGTATGCAAATCCTACTTCGTTGCCCAATTTGATTAAGTTTTGCAATCAAAACATCGGGACCAAAATTGAATCTAAGCCTGCAACAGTAGAACTCTCTAGCTCTTCGTTGTTTTTATATCCGTTTATTCACATCACCGGACACGGAAATATTGTTTTTACCGATGTTGAAATCAGAAACTTGCGCAGCTATCTTATGGGCGGAGGTTTTCTTCATATCGATGACAATTACGGATTGGACCCATACATTCGCAGAGAAATTAAAAGGGTTTTTCCCGAATTAGATTTTGTTGAAATAGGCAAAGACCACGCTATTTTTAAGGCTCCTTTTGCCTTCCCTTTAGGCTTGCCCAAAATCCACGAACACGACAATAAACCACCCCAAGCTTTTGGTTTATTTAAAGACGGCAAACTCATTTGTTTATATACGTATGAATCAGATCTAGGAAACGGATGGGAAGATCCTGAGGTGCATAACGACCCTAAAGAAGTGAGGGAGAAGGCACTGAGAATGGGTGCTAATATTATCAATTATGTTTTTATGCGCTAAATTGGTAACGATTAGGTAACATTAACTTAACAGTAGAATTCAAGATATTAAATTTTTTAAAATACCTTTGTTCTGAATTTAAACCTAATCAAAATGGCATTTGTATTAAACGACATTTTTCAGTTTTTGACCCCGAAAGACAAAAAGTTCTTTCCGTTATTCGAACAAGCTACTGCTGAACTAGTAGAGTTGGCTTCAACTCTTAACGAGGCTGTTAATGCCCCGAAAGATCAGCGAGAGGAGTATTTCAAAAAAATCGATCAACTAGAAGCATCGATTGATGTCATTACTCACAAGGTTAATATTGAGTTAAGTAAAAACTTCTTGACTCCTTTTGACCGTGAAGACATTCACTCACTAATGAAGTCTATTGATGATGTAACTGATTTTCTGCATGGTTCTGCCAGTAGAATGAAGATGTATCAAGTTGAGAAAATCACTAAATCAATCAGAAAACTTACAGAAATTAACCTAGAGGCATGTTTGCTCATCCAAAGAGCCATAACTGATCTAAAGGAACACAATGACCTAAAGAGAATTACGGTAGCTTGTAAGAAGATTTCAAAACTAGAGAGCAAAGCCGATGTTGTTTTTGATAATGCTGTAATGGATATTTTTGAGAATGAAACTGACGCTATAAAAGTTATTAAATATAAAGAGGTGTTGACCGCACTTGAAGACGCTTCAGATAAATGCAAGGATGTCGCCAATGTATTGGAGACTATTGTTGTAAAATATTCATAAACAGAAATTAAAAAACACTTCAAATGGATAGCTTTACACTGCTTGTCATAGTTATAGTTCTTGCTTTTATTTTTGATTATATTAATGGGTTTCACGATGCGGCAAATGCTATTGCCACTATTGTAGCTACTAGAGTATTAACGCCTCTTCAGGCTGTTTTATGGGCTGCGTTCTTTAACTTCATGGCTTATTTCATCATTATTTTTACCACAGGTGAGTTTAATGTCGGAAATACGATTGCCAAAACCGTCACGGAGGATTTTATTTCGATGGAAGTGATTCTAGCAGGACTTATAGCTGCAATTTTCTGGAACTTACTCACTTGGAAATTCGGAATTCCTTCATCGTCTTCGCATACACTTATTGGAGGATTTATGGGAGCCGCCTTGACCCACGCTTATATTGTCACTGGTGGAGATTGGGATATTATTATAAATAATGTTATAAACGCGAAACCTATCATCAAGATAGTGTTGTTTATATTCATTGCTCCTGCTTTGGGGTTTTTCATCGCACACTTGTTTACAGTACTTATTATGTGGATTTGTCGAAAAACTACACCACACAAGGCTGATAAATGGTTCAGAAAATTACAGTTAGTATCTTCAGCACTATTTAGTTTAGGACATGGGGCTAACGATGCTCAGAAAGTAATGGGTATTATTGGAGCCGCTGTAATTGCTTATCATTTAGGTCTTGGTCCTGATGATGTGTATTATACGCTACAAGCAACTACAGAGAAAACATTGCAAGAGGCTAGGTTCTCTTATTTTGTAGAACACTATTATTGGGTTCCTATTACTTCATTCGTAATCATCGGGCTTGGTACGATGAGTGGAGGATGGAAAATCGTTAAAACAATGGGTTCTAAGATTACTAAAGTGACTTCACTAGAAGGTGTAAGTGCTGAGTCAGCGGGTGCGATTACTCTTTTTATCTCTGAGCACTTCGGTATTCCGGTTTCAACCACACACACTATTACAGGTAGTATCATTGGGGTTGGAGCTACTAAAAGACTTTCTGCTGTGCGATGGGGAGTAACGATCAAGCTACTTTGGGCTTGGGTTCTTACAATTCCAGTATCAGGTTTAGTCGCAGCATTAATCTATATGATTATAAAACTGTTTTAATTTTTAACTTAGTTGAGCTAATTCAAAAATAGCTTATGTAACATAAAAGAGTCAGAGAGTTTATTCTCTGGCTCTTTTTTTTATTTTTTATTTACAGCAAAATTTCAGTTTATTCGCGCGAATTATGCGTAGTTTATTAAAAATCTTATATTTGAAGTGTTTTTATCAAAATTATTTTAAAGTTAGTAGATCGTTTTTTATGTATAGCGCTAACGGATTCTAAAAATATTTTAGTACACTCAGTATCCAATACCCACTATTTATGTTAATCCAAAAATTCTTAAAAGCAAAACACTGGCAGTTATTCATTCTGACACTAGGAATCCCTTTTGTATTTGAAACCGCAATGAGCATAACGATGTTCTCAACACTATATTCTGATGTCTTTGGCGACCCAACTGAGCTATTCCATCTGATGAAGTTTCTTCCTGTAATAATGTTGGTCTATACGGCTGTGTTTTATGGATGGTTTTGGTCAATAGCTATTGGATTGCAAAAACAAGTACCCGTACATATAAAAATGAAAACTAAGAAGTTCAAGATATGGTTCTTTATACCGCTGGTCTATTTACTTCTAAATGCTGTTTTTGTGATAGCCGTTTTAAATGGTTATTATCTTAGTTTAATAGATACAGATGCCTCTTCTATATCTATTATGATTACTATAATGCTGCTGCTTAATTTTATAGCCATGTTTGGGATATTCTATGCTATGTATTTTGTGGCAAAGACATTCAAGACTGTAGAACTACAAAAAGAAGTTCGTTTTGCAGAATTTACTGGAGAGTTTTTGATGATATGGTTTTATTTTGTGGGCATATGGTTCTTACAACCCAAAATCAATAAAATGGCAAAAATCAATCTGCAGTAAAAGTTGTGCTGTACGACTAATTTTGATTTTTCATCTTAGGGTATAGCTGTCTATTTTTTTACATCTCTTCGTATATAGCTTTTGTAATAAAAGAAAAATAAGTGTTTAGAGTTTAAACCAATTCAACTTAGTCTAAAGTCAATAAAATGAATGTTGTAATCAGGTTACAACTTCATATATCTAAGCCAGTAGAGCAAGAGTGAAGTGGTAATTAGCGCCAAATTTCCCAAGCTTTCTCAGCCTGAAAAACTAACATATCATAGCCGTTTTTAGTTAGAGCTCCCTTTTCTTTAGCGAGAGCCAAGAATTTAGTTTCAGAGGGATTGTATATCAAATCAAAAGCAATGTGCTCAGCTGAAAATCCGTTGTAATCAATTTTAGGAAAAGCCTCTGTATTGGGCGATGTGCCAAGTGGCGTGCAGTTAATTATAAGCTTATATTCTTTTAAAGTCTGCTCGTTAGCATCTAAATAAGATAAGTTGCTATCAGTAGGGTTTCTTGAAACATATTTATAGTCAATGCATAATTTATCAAGCACCCAAGCCACAGCTTTTGATGCTCCACCAGTACCTAATATTAAAGCTTTTGTGTGGTGTGGTTTTAGAAGTGGTTTCAAGGATTTCTCAAAGCCATACGCATCTGTGTTATAGCCTTTTAACTTTCCCTGTTTTGTAACTTTAATTGTGTTTACCGCACCAATTGCCTCTGCCTTTTTACTTAGTTTATCCAGGTACGGGATCACCACTTCTTTATACGGAATGGTTACGTTCAGCCCTCTCATAGGCCTATTCTTCTTGATGACTTCTGATAAGTAGGCAATTTCAGGAATATCAAAATTCTTATACAAACAGTTATGAATATCTTCGTTCTTAAATTTATCTGCAAAGTATTGAGCAGAGAAAGAGTGTGCTATATCTCTGCCTATAAGTCCGAAAATAGTCGTCATAGAAAAGTGATTATTGAAGTGCTCTGTGCTTGTTAATAAGGCTTTGCACTAATTCTGAGGCATAAAAATCAGGGAAGAATTTCTCCAATAGTATATGGTGTTCGAAGTTTGATATAAGGGCGTTGTTCAAATGAAACTTAGCTACATTAGGGTTGTTCAAGCTGAAGTATAATCCAGATAATCGGTACTCAATTTCAAAGTGATCAGGGTGTAGCTCAGATGCTTCAATAAGCACGCTAATTGCTTTTTCGTAGTTATGAGAGTAGGCGACATTTAAATCAGCAAACATCAAGAAAACATCTAAATCTGTAGTGCCAAATTTGATTGCATTCTCAAAACCTATATATGCCTGGTCATACTTTTCTAACAAAAAGTTAATACTTGCAAAACGTTTCCAGAACTTATCATTCTCTGGGTCTATATCTGAAGCTAATTCTATTTGTTTTAACGCCAATTCATAATCCTCCTCTTTCACAAAAATATCAATAAGTGATAGCCATGCTTTTTCTAACATTGGGTCTTCAATAGTAGCTTTTAAGTAAAACTCAATAGCCGAGTCTTGATTTCCTAGCTTTTCATAGCATTTGGCCATTCTATAGAATATATACCATGAAGGATCATCTATTTCAAGAGCTTGGTTATAGCAATTGATGGCTTCGTCATACTTTTTTAAGCGTTCTAAGGCTTTTGCTTTTTCGATATAAGCGCCTATAAAAAACTCTTCAATCACGATGGCATAATCAAAAGCCCAAACTGCTTTTTCATAGTTTTCTAGAACGTGATATTGTCTGCCTAACTGGTGCCAAGCTACCTCGCTATATGGGTTTCCCTCGATGAACATATTCAAGAAATCAGCGGCTTCTTGGTGCTCTTCTAACAGGTTATAACAGTAGGTGATATTGTATAAAGACGAATAGTCTTCTGGGTCTACTTGAAGGCATAGAATGAAGTTTTCTTTGGCCTTTTCGAGTTGATCCATAAACAAATACTCCATCCCGATCAGAGAATACACATCCGCTAGGTCATCTGTATACTCAAGTGCGGTCAGTAATAATTCTACAGACTTTTCGTGCTCTCCTTTTTTAGAGTGTATGTTTGCTTTTTGGATATAAATCTCGGGGTTGTTCGGCTCGATTTGAAATAAATCACTTAATATTTTCTCGCCTAAATCGAGTTTGTTTTCATACACCAATATCTCTACCTGAACCAGTTTTAGTCCTGTAGATTTGGGGTGTTGTTCTAGACCGAGTTTCAATGCCTTTTTGGCGAGGTTAGTTTTGCCTCTCTCTAGATAATGAAGAATGATATCCTCAAATTCCTCTGAATCGAAGAAAAATACTTTGTTGGTTTTAAGCATTGCTTCAAAACGAGACAAAGATAATCCATATTCATCTTCCTCTTCTTGATTCCAATTCATATTATTTCGTTTTCAAATACTTTTATAAAAGTACGTTTTCAAAGTGTTGTTTCTATTACACCTGTGTTTTGTTGTAAACAAGGTTATCAACATCAACTGATTGTCAATCAGTTATAGCTAGTAGCTTTCGTGTACTTGTTAAAATTCAAATAACAACGTCAAGAATATATTATTGGTTACTGTTTCTATTTTTGGAGCATCTGTAAGTCCTGTTTGAAATAGTGATTGGTTTGACTCTCTTTGTGTTCTTGAGTAAGCCATGTCCAGTTTGGTAGAGCCGAAGTTATATCCAAAACCTAAAGAATATTGTTGCAAATCTCCGATAGCACTATTCTTAGCATAAGGGCTTTCTTGGTAGTTGTACCCACCTCTAAAGCTCCATTGGTTTACTCTTGTCTCTGCACCAACTCTAACTTCTGAAGCAACTCTTAGCACATCTGACATCATGTTGTTCGGTACGCTATAGTCCTGTGAGTGCGTAGTGGCTTTTAATTTTGTTCCTGAATAATCTTTTAAAGAATAATCAACTGAAATAAGGCCTATGTTTTTGAATACATAAGCTCCACCAATGGTGTATTTTGATGGTGATTGCAATTTGTATTCCGGAAATATATTCACTACTCCTTCATCAAAATATGCGTTCAACAAGTTGTTGCTTGGGTTTGAAGTGTCTATTCTATAGGTAGAAACTCTTTGCATTGATTCGTCATTAAGTCTATACCAAGTAGGTGATTCATAACTCAATCCCATTCTGAATTCATCAGTGATTCTAGCAATACCTCCTAGCTGTAAAGAAAAACCAGAGCCATAAGTATAGAGCTCTTCTTGATATTGAATCTCTCTAATGGTTTCTCCTGATGGGTTGATGGGGTTTTCGTTAGTCTCATAAAAAGTCTGCATTCTAGTATAATCTACAAAGTGACCATTTAAGTTCATCCCAAAATAAAATTTCTCATACTGCGCAGCGAAGTTAAAGGCAATCTTGCCGTTATATCCTGCTTGTGTCATATAGTTATAGTGTTCAAATGTTCCTTGTGGCACATTTGAAACATATTGCGTGTTTTGAGGGTTGTTATTTGCCGCGTCTAATATATAAGTATCATAGCCTAAGAAAGCAGTCTGGTAGCTACTTCCGTAATTTTCTCCTAGATAAGTATACAAGCTTCTTGCTGACTCTCCAGGCATTGTTTGCAGTAAATTGAGCGGAACACCATTGGCGTTGTTTAAGAAAAACTTATCTACAGAGATCGTGTTAAAGCCTTTGCTGAAGGTTTTATTGGTAAACGAATTTTGACTGTCATAGTTAATCCCTATTGTGAATTTCTTCCATCCACTTTCTTCTTCTTCATTTTCGAATACAAAAACAGCTCCCATTTGATTGAGGTCAAAGTTGTTATGTGTCCTAGATGATTGGGTGCCCATATAATCAGACTTATTGTTCAGGCTGTAATTGCTCAGCGTAAAACCGAATTGATTGTTGATGAAAACGGCAGAACTGGCAGGGTTTATAGATATGGCAGATAAATCTCCACCTAAGGCAGTGAAAGCGCCTCCCATA
The DNA here is from genome assembly GCA_035515135.1 of Flavobacterium sp. Classification (GTDB taxonomy): domain Bacteria; phylum Bacteroidota; class Bacteroidia; order Flavobacteriales; family Flavobacteriaceae; genus Flavobacterium. The sequence continues at coordinate 17,809 of DATJBW010000004.1, read as the reverse complement.
GCTCTGAAGCGAGCAGTTCCGTTGATATTGGTCTGAGAATATCTAAGCGCGTCATTGATATCTTGCGCTTGAGTTGTCAGTCCTATTGACATTCCTAATATTGTAAGAACTATGTATTTCTTCATAGTGTTGCTTTAAAGTGTATAAATTGATTTATCTTCTTCCTCCAGATGAACGTCCAGATGAACCGCCACTTGATCCTGATGAACGACTGCCGCCAGATGAGCTACCGCTACCAAAAGACGGGCTGCTTTGAGGTCTGGTGTTTTGGTTGAAATTCCTGTTTCTATTGTCAGGAGCAGGGGTGTTGATTTGGTTGTTTCTAGGTGCAGTGCTTCTAGGTGTGTTTCCTCTCATTTCTGCAGGAGAACTGTTGGTTCTGGTGTTTGTTCTCTGTGTTCCTCTGTTTAAATCAGAAGGTTTGCGAATTTCAGAATTAGGTCTATTTGTGTTTGTAGGATTAGTTCTAGTATTGATTCCTCTAGAGTTATCTATTGTATTGTTATTTCTGTTTGTCCCAGTATTGGTTCTAGTGTTATTTCTATTGGCATCTTGTGGGTTTCTGCCTTGCACCTCATAAGAACGGCTTTGGTTTGTTCTTGAGCTGTTGTTGCCTCTAACATCATTGCTTCTGGTAGCATTTCTAGTAGTAGTGTTGCTCCTTGCGGTGTTGTTACTTCTAGAGTTGTTTACATTTGTTCTCGATCTGTAACCGTAGTCTGAATTATAACCACCTCTATTTCCTCTTATGTAGGCCGGATGATTATATCCGTAATAACCGTTTCCGTAGCCGTAATAATATCCTGGATAAAGTCCGTAGCCATAGTAGGGGTAATAAGTTCCCCAACCATAGTTCCATCCCCATCCAAATCTCCATCCTGAACCATAATAGGGATATCCGCCCCAACCCATGCTCCAATAAGAACCGTAATAAGGATTCCAACCGTAGTTGTATCCCCCGTAGTTATATCCGCTATACACGTTGACAGTGACGTTGCTTGAGGTGTTTCCCCAACCTGAATATCCGTTGCTATAGCTTTCTTCTTCGCCGTAATAGGCATCTACGTCAGTAAATATACCGACAGGCTCTTGGCTAGACACATTGTCATAGCTCTGAAGGTCACTAAAATAACTTCCAGAAGTAGATCTTTGTTGTGGGTTGCTCTCGCGGTATGTAGTTTGCTGGGTTACTTCAGTTCTTCGTGCGTTAGTGTCAGCGTATATCCCGTCATTGCTTTGATAGGACTTGTTCTGATAAGAACCACAAGAAGTAACTAGCAGTCCCGCTGCAATTGGCAGTAGGAAAGAAGTAGCTATATTATTTTTTAAACTTAAAGTTTTCATATACTTCGGGTTTTAATTGTTGCACATTACAAAAATAGTTAGTTTTGTCAAACTTTTCTAATAATTAACATAGGGCAAGAGTTGTGCCAATTATAAGAGTCAATAATTATATTATGAGCAAAAATCTAACAAAGAGATCTGAAGACTATTCTAAGTGGTATAACGAACTAGTGGTAAAGGCGGACTTGGCTGAGAATTCAGCTGTAAGAGGTTGTATGATTATCAAGCCTTACGGCTATGCCATTTGGGAAAAAATGCAGGCTGAACTTGATAAAATGTTTAAAGAAACAGGACATCAAAACGCCTATTTTCCGCTTTTCATCCCTAAAAGTATGTTTGAAGCCGAGGAGAAAAATGCAGAAGGCTTTGCTAAAGAATGTGCCATAGTTACACATTATAGATTAAAAGCTGACGAGAATAACAAAGGAAAACTCATTGTTGACCCAAATGCCAAGCTAGAAGAAGAGCTTATCGTGAGGCCCACGAGTGAGGCCATTATATGGAGTACGTATAAAGGATGGATACAATCACATAGAGATTTGCCACTACTTATTAACCAATGGGCAAATGTTGTGCGTTGGGAAATGAGAACGCGTTTGTTCTTGAGAACTGCTGAGTTCTTGTGGCAAGAAGGGCACACGGCTCACTCTACCAAACAAGAGGCTATAGAAGAAACCAAAACAATGCTCGATGTATATGCCACTTTTGCAGAAGAATTTATGGCTATACCCGTGGTAAAAGGTGTAAAAACTGAAAGCGAAAGATTTGCTGGTGCTTTAGATACCTATTGTATTGAAGCCTTAATGCAAGACGGAAGAGCGTTACAAGCAGGAACTTCTCACTTTTTAGGTCAGAATTTTGCCAAGGCGTTTGATGTGAAGTTCGCCAATAAAGAAGGAAAACTCGAATATGTTTGGGGTACTTCTTGGGGGGTATCTACCCGATTGATGGGAGCGCTGGTGATGACACACTCTGATGACAACGGATTGGTATTGCCACCTAACCTAGCACCAATTCAAGTGGTGATAGTGCCTATTTTTAGAAGTGATGAAGAGCTAGACAAGGTTTCAGAGGCAGCAAACACACTTGTGGCTGAACTCAGGAAAATGGGTGTATCAGTCAAATATGACAATAGAACCAATTTTAAACCCGGTTACAAATTCAATGAATACGAACTCAAGGGAGTTCCTGTTCGCGTGGCTATTGGTCCGAAGGATTTAGAAAACAATACTTTTGAAATTGCTAGAAGAGATACTTTGACCAAAGAAGTAGTGTCTAAAGACACTGCTCAACACTATATCAAAAATTTATTAGAAGAGATTCAAGAGAGTATTTTCAAAAAAGCACTTGATTATAGAGATTCACATATCACTGAGGTGGATTCTTTTGATCAGTTTAAAGATGTGTTAGACAATAAAGGAGGATTTGTGTCAGCACATTGGGATGGTACGATGGAGACTGAAGAAAAAATAAAAGAGTTGACCAAGGCCACTATCAGATGTATTCCTTTAGACAGAAAAGAAGAAAGCGGCGCTTGTGTTATGACGGGTAATCCGTCTCTAGGAAGGGTTTTATTCGCTAAAGCCTACTAGATAAAAAAAAGATTGAAAAAGTTTTGGAATAATTAAAAATAGTTCTATTTTTGCACTCGCTTTAAGCAATTACAATGGTCCGTTCGTCTAGGGGTTAGGACGCCAGGTTTTCATCCTGGTAACAGGGGTTCGATTCCCCTACGGACTACAGAATAAAATAAGCATTAAAGCATGGTCCGTTCGTCTAGGGGTTAGGACGCCAGGTTTTCATCCTGGTAACAGGGGTTCGATTCCCCTACGGACTACAAATTTTCATTAAAAAATTTAATAAAGAAATGGCAAATCACCAGTCAGCTTTAAAGAGTATCAGAAGCAACGAAAAGAAAAGAGTGTTGAACAGATATCAACACAAAACAACTCGTAATGCAATCAAGGCAATGCGTTTAGAAACAGATAAAACTGGAGCGACTGAAAAGTTGCCTATAGTTATATCAATGATTGATAAACTTGCTAAGAAAAATGTAATACACTTTAACAAAGCATCAAACCTAAAATCAAAATTGACTAAGCACGTAGCTAGTCTATAATTTGATACATTAAATACGTAACTGGATTAACCTCTGACGATAATCGTGAATGTTGGTTCGGATTCCAATTTTATAAAACTAAAGCAATGTCAAATTTAGTAAAATTCGTACAAGACGAATTCGTAACGAAAAAAGATTTCCCTGTATTTGCAGCTGGAGATACTATCACTGTTTACTACGAAATTAAAGAGGGTGAAAAAACTAGAATCCAGTTCTTCAAAGGTGTTGTTATCCAAAGAAGAGGATCAGGTTCTACTGAGACGTTTACTATCCGTAAAATGTCAGGTGCAATAGGAGTAGAGCGTATCTTCCCTGTTAACTTACCAGGAATCCAAAAAATTGAACTTAACCAAAAAGGTAAAGTGCGTAGAGCTCGTATATTCTACTTTAGAGAGCTTACAGGTAAAAAAGCAAAAATCAAAGAAAGAAGAAGATAAGCTACTTTCTGAATACTATAAAAAAATCCTCAAGTCTAAACTTGAGGATTTTTTTTTGGTCTATACACTTAGCTCTTGTCTCTTGAAATAGTCTACTGCATGCCTCCCCTCATTAAAAAGCACATCTAATATACTCAGGTCGTCAATAAAACTGTGTTTGTGATCAAAGACCTGAGTGTAGGGTTCAAAACTATGGGGTGTCTTCTTGCTGTTTACTAAATACCTTAGATCGATAATGTCGCTAGCGGTCTCTTTGACGAATTCTTTGGTAGGGATGGTTTTTAATTTGATACCCAAGCAATCCTGAAGGATTTCAAGAATCATAAGATTGTAATCTAAAAGAAAGTTATGCTTCTTTTCAAATAACGGCCGTAAATCATCTACAAAATATTCAAAGAAAGGAGAGCTTCTATACGCAGCTTCAAGAGATTTGAAATGTATTTTTTGCCATTTCTCAGCATAATCAATTTGTATGTCTTTATATTTTTGGTTTAGGCGATTTCGCGAATGGCTCACAGGGATGTTTAACATTTGTTTTCCGTTAGGACTATAGATATACATTCTGTTTCTATAGGTTTGTTTTTGGAAGTTGTCTTCTGCCTCAAGAAGTATAGTTTCTGCTTTTAGCATGGCCACAAAATGCGAAACAGTCGGGAAGTAAGTGGGGTGTATTAAAATAGTCATCTTGGGTGTGTCGTATTAAAATAAAAGACCTTAGGCAACACTACTTAAGTGTTCATTTCTAAATCCTTGATATAGTCTTCGTATTCATAATAAAATGCTTCAAAGAGTTCCATTTTTTGATTGAAATAATCAAAGATTTCGCTCCAATTATTTTTATCATGAAAGCCGATTCCAGTTTTTTCTACCCAGACTTTCGCAATTATTTTTCCGTTTTCTTGTTGATGAAATTCATCCAAGAGTACCTCAGGAAGATAATCTTCTCTTAGTAGTGTTTGTAGCGATTCAATTTTCTGAAAGTATATCTTTTTTAGCTCCTCGTCTTTGCTCTCTATGGCCAGCATTACCTCAATCTTCTTGTTGTCTGCATAGAATTTAAAAGAGAAATCTTTTATTTTAGTCTTGTGAAGTAACCATTTCTTTGGGTAGGCTTCTGAAAAGCTAGTCCAAAAAGTATTTTTAAGCTCTCGAGTTTGCTCTTTGCTATACATTTCGTTATTTTTATAAAATCTAAAATTTACTTTTATATGAAGTATTGCACTTTTTTGAATACCATCCCAAAAATACAAAAAGCAAGCTTACCTGCCATACAATCTCACCTGAAAATGGCTCCGATGGATAGACTCAAAATGCATAAGTTGTGGGATTACTCAAAACTAGCACCTAAAAAAGCAGGTGTTATGGCTTTGTTTTATCCGAAGGGATCAGAAACCTATATGGTATTGATTCTCAGATCTGCTAACGGCGTACACTCTTCTCAGATATCCTTTCCTGGTGGCAAGTATGAAGCCGAAGATGTCTTGCTATTGAATACTGCCAAAAGAGAAACTTTTGAAGAAATCGGCATAGCTGAGGATGATATTTATATTGTAAAAGAATTGAGCCAGCTCTATGTGCCGCCAAGTAATTTCTTAATTTCTCCGTTCTTGGGATATTTAAAACACGAACCTTTGTTTGCCCCGTGTTCTAACGAAGTAGCCGAAATTATCGAAGTGTCATTATCTGAATTTATGAATACCCAATCAGCTAACTTTAATGTGAAAGCGAGTTATAGTGATTTTGTGGGGGTGCCCGCATATAAGATGAATGATCAAGTGGTTTGGGGAGCCACAGCAATGATTTTAAGCGAATTGAAAGATGTGCTCAGCCTAAGTCTAGAATTGTAATAGTAAGTTGAAATAGGGCAGGTCTTTAAAGATAAAAACTAATTTTGATGCCAATGATTTTTATATCTTTGGATACTATTTTTTAGCGCATATCGTTTTATTTAAAACTTATTTAGAATGTCGATTGAAGTACAAGGAATTACTAAAAATTATGGCTCTCAAGTAGCTTTGAATAATATATCGTTTTCTGTAAAGAAAGGAGAAATTGTAGGTTTTTTAGGTCCTAACGGAGCTGGTAAGTCTACACTGATGAAAATTCTGACCACTTATATCAGCAGTGATGCTGGAGAGGCCTTTGTTGCCGGACATCAGGTTGCTGCTCATCCTGAACGCGTGCAGCGCAGTATTGGTTATTTGCCTGAACACAATCCGTTGTATCTGGATATGTATGTGAGAGAATACCTGATGTTTAGTGCTTCAGTTTTTAGTATTTCTAAATCTCGCGTAGAAGAGGTTATCGAACTCACGGGGCTCACGCCAGAATCGCATAAAAAAATTGATCAACTCTCAAAGGGATACCGACAAAGGGTAGGACTGGCTAATGCTTTGTTGCACAGCCCAGAGGTGTTGATACTCGACGAGCCTACAACCGGCTTAGACCCCAATCAATTGGTTGAAATCAGACAACTCATCAAAAATATCGGCAAAGACAAAACCGTTTTTCTCTCTACGCATATTATGCAAGAAGTAGAAGCGATTTGTGACCGCGTAATCATTATCAATCAGGGCAATATAGTGGCTGATGCCAAACTTGCAGACATAAAAGGCTCAACTAATCAGATTATCGAAGTTGAGTTTGACTTTAGGGTAGAAGAGCAATTATTGCATAAATTACCCCATTTACAGTCGTGTATCAATACCTTTGATTTTATATGGGAGCTGAATTTTGATACAACCATAGATATGCGTCCAAAGATATTTGACTTTGCACACGACAACCAACTCAAAATATTACAACTCAATCTGAAAAACACCAGTTTAGAAACTATCTTTAGAGATTTAACTAAGGGTGTTTAAAAACTTAGCCTTCTATTGAAATACAAAACTCAGCAATACATGGTTATATTGCTGAGTTTTTTGTTTGTATTAGCCTTTAATCTATTTCTCTTCTTTATCTGCCTCTTCAGCTGCTTTCAGCAATGCATTGACATCATCCATAATTTCTGTTTTACCTCTATGGCAGGTAGCGCAGTTAATGGCTTGAGTATATTTATCTCCGATAGGTGCAAATTCATTTTTATTTAAAGCATCAGTGAAGCTAATCATATGACGTGCCACTTCTTTTGGGTGCTTGCTGTCATCTGCTTTGTCTTTTATATGGCAGTGGTTGCACTTGACGCCCAAAGCGTGGTTGTAGCCCTCCATAAGTGCCATTAGGCTATCTTTTGAAATGTCTTGAGGCAATACCTTTAAGTTCTTAAACTTATTTGAATTGACCTCATAATAGGTTTGGTCAGTAGCTTCTAGTTTGAACGACATAAGTATCCAACCAGCTAAAATAAAACTCAACAGGATTAAAATTCGATTTCTCATAGTCTTCTTTTTATTTTAAAAGTAAGAATAAGACTGCACAAAACCATAATTACATACTTGATTTGTATTTATTCTAAATAGAAAAGCAGTGCATAAAGACGAGATTGTCTTTGTGAGTTATAGTAAATAGAGTGATAAAGGAGATTACTTTTTGGTTTTCAGAATGCTTTCAGAGAGCAGTTTTTTGGCTCTAAGCAATTTTATTTTCACATTGTTCAGAGGTTCCTGAATTTGCTCAGCTATTTTTAGATAGGGCAATTCCTGAAAGTAGCGCAGCTGGATGACTTCCTGATAATGTGGTTTGAGTTTTTTGACGTGTATCAATAGCTCGTTTAGGTTTTGCTCTTTGATAATTGCATCTTCAATCGTAGGTGATGTGTCAGGCATATTTTGAGCGAAATTACTCTCTTGGTTAGTATCCATATCCACAAAAATCGAAGAACGCTTTTTGCGGAGCATATCAATATGCACGTTCTTAGCAATAGAAATTAGCCAAGTGTTAAAGCCATATTCTGAATTATAGGTGTTGATACTGTCAAAGGCTTTTGCAAAGGTCTCGATCGTAATGTCTTCAGCATCAGTTTCGTTCTCAGTGCGTCTGAGCATAAATCCGTAAACCTCATTCCAATAAAAATCGAGCAAAAATGTAAAAGCGACTTGGTTGCCCACTTTTGCTTTGCTGATATTCTGTTGGATTATTTCAGAGGTTATTTCCAATGTACGGGTTTTGAAAACATATTAGACACAAATACGTTCAGTTGGATGAAGATAAGCATTATTTCTAAAATAGGGTAGAGGTAGATCGTGTCTTTCTCTTTGAGCTTACTGGCAGAAAAACCAATTACAAGCCAAGTGACCACATACCTAAATCCGATAACAGCCATTAGATATATCCAGTTATATCCAGCAATAGCTAGTATAAGAGCTAATATAAAAAACCAAAATTGAGATAAGAAAAACAAGGCTAATTGTGCCTTATCAAAAAACGTATAATGTCCTGCAGTAGAAACGTGTCTTCTTTTTTGTCGTATCCAATCACTAAATTTTTTTTTCGGTTCTGAATAGGTAAAGCTCTCTTGACTAAAACAGATAGAAGTGTTTTTTGAATTTGCCGCTTCGTTGATGAATAAGTCATCATCGCCAGAGCGTATTTTCATGTGGTTTATAAAGCCGTTGGTCTTGAAGAACTCCTCGCGTTTATAAGCCATATTTCTGCCAATACCCATATAAGGATTGCCTGACTTTGCCCACCCAAAATATTGGATAGCCGTAAGACTGGTTTCATACCTGATAAGTTTATTGAGTAGTGAGTTTTTTACTTTTTCATAAGCGCCATAACCTAAAACAATGGTTTTGGTCTTACTAAAGCCAGCGGTCATCTCTGAAATCCATTGATCAGAATGTGGGTAACAATCGGCATCGGTAAATAAAAGGAATTCGTTTTTCGCAGCTTTTATACCTAAAGTAAGTGCATATTTTTTATTGCCCCAAAAAGCTTCGTTGTTAACGACATCTACAATTTTGATGTTGTGGTGTAAAGCAGCGTACTCTTTGAATACTTCGAGTGTGTGATCACTCGAAGCATCATTGATGAGTACTATTTCAAAATTTGGATACGCCTGATTGAGCAATAAGGGGATTAGTTTTTTGACGTTTTCCTCTTCGTTTTTAGCACAAACTATAATAGAAACAGGGATGTTTCTCGGCGTGTTTTGTTGTTTCTTAGCAAAAGCAAATCTTGAAAAGATTCCTAAGTAATAAAATACTTGAATAAGCACAACGGCAATAAAAATATAGAAAACTATATCTAAAATCATTACAGTATTGAGATTAAGCATCAGGTATTATACTAAGTATAGGTTCAAAAAATCCTTGTGAAATTAACTTCTTCTCGGACGTTTTGGTTTTGGAAAGTCTGATCCACTACTTCTTCTTGCTGAAGAAGGTTTGTCAGAGCTTCTGCCAAAAGAGGGTCTGTCAGAACTTCTGCTTGAAGATCTATCGCCTCCACTTCTAGCTCCGCCTTCTTTTCTTCCGCCAAAGCCACCTTCTCTTCTTCCTCCGCCACCTCTAGAGTTATGGTCACGTCTGTTAGAACTTCTACCACTATCTCTTTCGTTTTGAGAAATCTCTACGTTGATTTTTCTGCCGTTTACAGAAAGTCCGTTAAGGCTTTCCATAACTTGGTCTTTGTGTTCAGCCTCTGTGTTGAAGAATGAGAATCCTTCTTTGACATCTACTTTAAACACATCGTCTTTGCCTAGGCTAAGGGTGTCTTTTAAGAAGTCTTTTAGTTGCATCCAATCAAAGTCATCTCTAGACCCGATGTTGATAAAGTAACGCACCGCACTTCCTTCAGAGAAGTTGCTCTCGCCACGTCCTGATTTTTCAGTAGACATGTCTTTGCGTTTTTTATAGTAACTGATAAAACGGTTAAACTCTACCGAGACCATTCTTTTGATAAGTTCCTCTTTAGATAAATCTTCGAGTACTTCGTATATAGAAGGCAGGTAAGAATTGATTTCGTCATCAACTTTTACGTCTTTGATTTTGTTTGCTAAGTGGTATAACTGTGTAGCACAGATTTCGATACCGCTTGGTATGTTTTTCTCTTCAAACTTCTGTTGGATGATTCTCTCGATAGCAGAAATTTTTCTAGTTTCACTCTTTGTAATAATTACAATTGAGGTTCCAGATTTTCCTGCACGTCCTGTACGTCCACTTCTGTGTGTATAGGTTTCAATCTCATCCGGAAGTTGGTAGTTGATTACGTGTGTAATGTTGTCTACGTCAATTCCTCTGGCGGCTACGTCAGTTGCAATAAGCATCTGAATTTGTTTGGCTCTGAATGATTTCATCACCGTATCGCGCTGTGCTTGAGATAAATCTCCGTGTAGTGCCGCTGCATTGTATCCGTCTTCAATAAGTTTTTCGGCTACAGCTTGCGTGTCTCTTTTAGTTCTACAAAAGATTACTGAGAAGATATCAGGATTGGCATCGGCTAATCTCTTTAGTGCTTCATAACGGTCTCTTGCATTGACCAAATAATACTCATGAGATACGTTTGCTGTTCCTGAGTTTTTAGTTCCAACAGTGATTTCAAGAGGTTTTCTCATGAATTCTCTTGCAATACGAGATACCTCGTTTGGCATAGTTGCTGAAAATAACCAAGTGCTCTTTGTCTCAGGAGTCGTAGATAATATCGATACGATATCTTCATAGAATCCCATGTTGAGCATTTCGTCAGCTTCGTCTAATACGCAGTAATCGATTTTAGAGATATCGACATAACCTCTGTTGATCATATCTTGCATACGACCTGGCGTAGCAACGATGATTTGAGCACCGCGTTTGATGTCTCTTGCCTGATCTGTAATGCTTGCACCACCATAAACGGCAACTATGTTTACGTTTCTCTCGTATTTTGCATAGTTTTTCATTTCGTTAGTGATCTGCAAACAAAGTTCTCTTGTTGGCGAAATAATAAGAGCTTGTGTAGTTCTGCTCTCTGTGTTAATTTTTTGGATTATCGGAAATCCAAAAGCAGCAGTTTTTCCTGTTCCCGTTTGCGCTAGAGCCACAATGTCTGTGTCTTTTTCTAGTAGAATTGGAATTGCTTTTTCTTGTACTTCTGAAGGTTCTGTAAAACCTAAATCCCCAATGGCCTGTAGTAAGGACGGTTGAAGTCCTAATTCTTGAAATTTATTCATATAATTTTTAAAATAGGTGCAAAGTTACTTTAATTTATTTGAAATAATATCAATCAAACCTATTTAAAATTTGAAAATGAGGATATTACCCCAAAATGCCAGTCAAAAACCACTTAAGATTTCAGAAAATCAATGAGTTGATCAATGGCTCTTGCCCTATGACTAATTTTGTTTTTTTCCTCTGAGCTGAGTTCTGCAAAAGTTCTGTCATAACCATCGGCTACAAAAACCGGATCATAACCAAAACCGTTTTCACCTCTTTTTTCAGAGATGATTTCACCAGTGACTATACCTGTAAACAGATGTTGCTCACCGTTTATGTTTAGGGCAATCACAGTTTTGAACTGCGCTTTGTGCTTTGGTTTGCCTTCTAGCTCTCGCAATAGTTTGTCGATGTTGTCGGCATCGTTTTTTTGATCTCCAGCATATCGGGCAGAATGTACGCCTGGAGCGTGGTCTAAACTTATCACCTCTAAACCAGAATCGTCAGCAAAACAACTAAGCTGATAGTGTTGCGTGACATAATCTGCTTTTAAGATTGCATTTCCTTCAATAGTGTCAGCCGTTTCTGGAATGTCTACGCTACAGCCAATATCACTCAAACTGCTGATGTGAAAATTCTCAGGTAGCAGCTGTTTGATTTCTTGAATTTTATGCTTGTTGTTAGAGGCGAAAACTAGTTTCATAAGCTGTTTAATCTAGATTTTATAATCAAAATGAGTCAATGCAAAGTTAGCTATTTTTTTGAATCAAATAAACTAAACTAGTTTTTGTAGACTCGTATTTGGTTTAGTGATATAAAAAAAATGCCCCTCCAGAAAGGAGAGGCATTTTAGAATTACAAAAAGAATTACTCTTTATTGTTTGACAACTTTAATGGTTTTCACCGCACCGTCAACGTTTACTTTCACGAAGTAACTTCCGGTTGGCAATGCAGTCATATCAATTTGCGTGTCAGTTGCATGTACTGTTTTAGTAAAAACTGTTTGACCTAGCATATTTATAACAGCAATGTTCTGAATGTCTTTGCTGTATGAGATAGTAAAGTAATCTTTCACTGGATTTGGATATGCTTTGAATGTAGCCGCATCAAAATCTTTAGTGCTAAGGCTAACTTCAACTACTATCATCGTAGCTTCACTTGTACAGTCTCCTATACTAGCGGTTACATAGAAGGTATAAGAACCTTCAGTAAGTACAGTTGAGTCATCCACTTCATCAATTAAATCTTCATCTGTATACCAAGTAAGGTTGTTACCAGTTACCACAATATCAGCAATAGTCTGTCCGTCAACGATTGATTGTGGAGACGTCGCTACTGGAGCATCAGGTGTTTGGTTAACAGTTATGTCAGCTGAATCACTTATAGAACATCCTTCATCTGTATGAGAAGTTGCAGTATAAGTAACTGTTCCTGCAGCATCAGCTTTGAAATATACCGCAGTAGCAAAGTCATCCGCTACATAAGCCGTAGTCGCTGCTGCATCTGTATACAGATTTGTAGCTGGAGACCAAGTGATGTCTGTTTGCTCTAATGAATAAGTAAACGTCATATTAGGTCTCTGGTTGTGAGCACCAGTAACTGTGAAGGTAGTTGCGTCTAAACCTGCAATTCCACCAGCAACACTGTCTTTAACACCACGGAAAACGGTGTTGTTTGTAGTTGTAGTTGCTTTAGTTTTTGTACCAGAACCATTACCTGAGTTTCCTGCGTTATGAACAGTCTCAACAATCAAGTTTGAAATGCCATCCCATACATACGGAGTAGTAAGTGTAAAAGATACCAGACCAATTCCAACTGTAGAAGGAGTAAAGGTAGTAGGGCCGTACACTGTAGTTGTACCAGATACTAGTCCAGTCATTACTTCTACTGTTGTAGCACCCATTCTGATAGTGAAATCAACACAAACACCGTTAGTAGCATTCACTGCTTCGATATCAAAGGTTACTGCAGAAATTTCACTTCCAGCGATCATTCCTTGAGCTGAAAGTTCAGCAGCCGTATAAAGCATTTGGTGTTTTGAGCCTCCATAAAGTGTATTAAATGGATTTGGATACGATGCAGGTGAAGTTGTACCGTCTCCTAAAATCGCTACACCGTTATTGATGTTACCCGTTATTGACAAGGCTACGATAGTGTCGTCACAAACCTCAGTTTCTGAAGCCACAACTGTAATTGCTACAGGTAGTGGATTCACGTTTACTTGAACTTCAAGAGTTGTCATACATGCTGCGCCAGTTGATTGGCTTGCCGTAAGCACATAAGTAGTAGTTTCTGTAGGGTCAAATGACCATCCTATTGTAGCGTCTCCGCTTACGCCTGTGTTTGGCATCCACTCATAAGTGTCATAATCAGCTGACCCAGTCGTAATAGTCACTGCATCAGAAGTATCTGCTTCACAGATTTCTAATGTGGTTTGCGATAGTGCAAAATCAGGTGCTGCAGTTACTGTAGCGACAACTTCTGTTCTATCAGAACCACAACCTGCAGTAAAACTCCAGTTATAGAAATAATAGTATGATGTTGAAGTACCACTAATATAACCATTTGTAATTGAAGCTACATCTCCAACAGCGTAAGGATAGTTCGTTCCTGAACTATCTCTAATCATACTTGGTCCTGATACAGCTATAAGTCTGTAACTTCCTGGTTCAATAGCAAAATCTAAAGTAACAGTGTGTTGTATTGGAGACGAAGCCGTTCCGCCTGCAGGAAGTGCAATGGTTCTTGTGTCTAAAACAACTCCGTTATTATCAGTTAAATTCACAACAAGGTTACCCGCTGCGCCTGCTAAATAAAGATCAACAGTGTTTAGCGTAAAGTCTTCTGTAGCTGTAAATATAAGTCCATAATTAGATGCTGTGGTAGCAGAAGTACCTATTGGCGATGCTAAACCACCAAATCCGTTTGCTCCATCAAAAGCTTCTACCCAGTATGAAGTAGTAGTTGTAAGTAGAGGAGTAGTAAAGTTTGCTCCTGTGAATAGTTTCGTTCCGCCTGTCTCAGCTGCATACCAGTTGATATTACCACCATCAGCAGTTGCTGATAAGGTTACTTCACCTTCACCACAAACAGCTCCTGGAGTTGTCCCGGTGATACTCGGAGGTAAACACTCAGTAGTAAACTTGAATGGTCCAGCCCAGTTGCTATAACCATCAGTTCCACAATCTTGACGCACATAAATTTCATAAGAAGTAAGTGGGTCTAAACCTGTTTTAGTGTATGGATTAGTTGTCCCAGAAACTGTTGGAACACCTGATTGGAAGAAACCTTCTTCTCCGAATTCAACGTCAAATAACGTCCCGTCACTTGTCCAGCTAATGGTTGCTGAGTTAATAGTTACTGCGTCTAGAGTAAGTGCAAATGGCTTGGCACACGTTGGTACCACAACCGTAAACATATAGTCTTCAAACTCACCGCTCAAGTTAGTCATACAAGGCGTTGCAGGACCTGTGTTTGGCGTATTTGAATTTCCTATTCTCATTCTGGTTTGTCCAGCAAGAGCATCGTTAGGCACAATAAATGAACCTGTATGTATATTGGCATAGGCAGTTGTAGAATACATCAATTCTCCTGCGTCTTCAAAACTTCCGTTTTGATTCCAGTCCACCCAGATTTTGAACCCAGAGGTTTGCGTACCCATAGTAGTCGCTTCAAATGAAACCTCATTGCCAACTTCTTGTGTTACGTTGTGGAAAATAAAGAAGTCTCCGTATCCACTAGCAGATAGACCGTTGTCTGTATTGCTGATATTGACTGTGCCACCACTGGTAGTAAAGCCTGTGATATAGTTTGTCGTACTTGTACCTGCAGGAACACAATGTCCTAGGTGAAACGTATAAGGACCAGCCCAAGTGCTTTGTCCGTTAGCAACTCCACAGTCTTGACGCACATAATAACTATAAGTGGTATCAGTATTCAAAGTTAGAGTATATGGTGCTGTAACGCCATTTACTATATTACCTGTTCCTAACATGAATCCTTCTTCACCCCATTGAATATCAAATAAAGAACCGCTACTAGTCCATGATACTACTGCTGTAGTCAATGTTAAATCTGTAGCTGTTAACTCTGATGGTTCTACACATGAAGGGAGAAGTTCTACTTCAACATCATCTAACCAATAATACCATGAGGTTGAGTTAGTATTATGTCTGAAAGCAATATATTTATTTCCGCCAGAAAGAGTGGTCGTGTCAAAGTTAATTACATACTCAGTGATGCTTGTACTAGTGGGTTGTATAGTTTGTACAAGTTCAAAAGTACTGATATTGTATGGGTCACTCATCACACCCACTTGCATAGTACCTGAGTTAGTTATGCTTTCTGCTTTTAGCTGAAATCTAACGCGCAAGTTGTGAATGTCTTCAGCAAATGAAGGAGTCACAGCATAAGTAGGCGTACCTAACAATGATTGAAATTTCAAGCTATTTGGTGCGCTTGTAGGATGTAATGCAACAATTGAAGGAAATTCATTACTGCCACTTGTATAGGTAACGGGTCTTGTCCAACAATTAGGGAAAGCAGTAGCACCAATTCCGTAAGTATCAAAGTTCTCAACATAAGGAAGAGCAGTGACTACATCGCATAAAGTAGAAAATTTAAAGGGTCCTACCCAGTTGCTTTGTCCGTCAACTGCGCCACAATCTTTACGTACATAAAAGCTATAAGCCGTACTGCTGCTAAGTCCGCTTAAAGTATATGGACTCGACACTCCGTATATTGAACTACCTGCGCCTTGCGCAAAAACGCCAGCTCCCCATTCGATATCAAATAGAGTTCCGTCACTAGCCCATGATAAATCTGCTGAGTTGAGTGTGTGGTTAGTGGCTGTAAGTGCCGATGGAGCAATACACGTAGGTGGTGACCAAGTAAAAGTAAGTCCTGTAGCAGGGAAGTTAACATTATCTCTGGCAACATTCGCCGAGTTGCTTGTTCCTGCTTCGGTGTTATCCCACGGGTTGGTCACAACTCCTGTTCTGTTGATATAATCAGTGTTTGTAGCACCTCTAAGGCCTATTTGGTTTGTTCTAGAAGTAGTGCTTAGGTTAAAGTGCTCTCCATAAACAAATTGGATAGTGTTTACAGTCTCATTGAGCTTTAGTTGAAAACTAAAATAGTTGCTGTTTGCAGCCGTCGTAGTGTAATCATTATATCCTTCCCACTGTATAGTGAACACTCTATTTGGTGCTGTTCCCTCTACTTTGGTGAATATCTTACCTGTACCATAGCGTACGTTAGCATTAGCAGCACTAGCAGTTGCTGGTGCAGACATAGAGATAGTTCCTGCAACTTCATCAAAGGCAGTTACGGTAGTTCCTGTAGGGATACCGTTAACGCCATTTAATTGTTTGCCAATTTCCATACCGTGAAAAGAGCCTACGTTTGTGATGGTATTTGAACCACTTGTAGTTTCTCCAGAGGTGATAAAAACACCCCATAAATCGCGATTCATCACTGCAACAGCTCCGGCGTAGGCCGTTGATGTAGAGATTAGAGATGTTCCAGTACTTGTTGTAGTACCAAAAGTCGCCCCTCCATTAGAGTTCACAAACATAGATGTGTAAAACTCAGAATTGAAGTTGAAAGAAAAAGGAAGTTCTACTGACCAACCAGTAGTGTCATAAGTGGTAGTAGTTGTAGCTTCAGTACCGTCCACCAGAATTCCGTCTGTAGCGATACTTTGGTAAACTCCATTTGATTGTGAAAACCCATAGGAATTCACTTGGGCAAAACCTAATTGCCCAACGGCAAGCATTGCACCAAGCGCAAAGCAACCAAGCCATCGTTTAGCGGCTTTTAACCGAATTTTCTTCGGTTCTCTAAAGATAATGTTACTCATTTTAATGTTTTTATTTGTTTAAGCCCACGAAGCTATAAAATAAAAGCATTACTTTCTTAATTAAAGATTAATTTGCTCGATAAAAATATTTTCTAAAAACATCGGTAATATAGGAGCTAAGATGAGGTTGTGGTTAAATAAAGTTGATATATAAGAGAAAATTACTAAAAAAAGAAAACTACCTCAATAAAGAGGTAGCTTCTTATGTATAACCACTAAAAGGTTAAATTTTTATTGCTTGACAACTTTAATGGTTTTCACCGCACCGTCAACGTTTACTTTCACGAAGTAACTTCCGGTTGGCAATGAAGTCATATCAATTTGCGTGTCAGTTGCATGTACTGTTTTAGTAAATACTGTTTGACCTAGCATATTTATAACAGCAATATTTTGAATGTCTTTGCTGTAAGAAATGTTAAAGTAATCTTTCACTGGATTTGGATAAGCCTTGAACGAAGCAGTATCAAAATCTTTAGTGCTTAGCGTAACCTCAACTACGATCATCGTAGCTTCACTTGTACAGTCTCCTATTGAAGAAGTTACATAGAATGTGTACGAACCTTCAGTAAGTACAGTTGAAGCATCAACTTCGTCGGTTAAGTCTTCGTCTGTGTACCAAGTAAGGTTGTTACCTACAACTACGATATCAGCAATAGTTTGTCCGTCAACGATTGATTGAGGAGACGTGGCTACTGGTGCATCTGGTGTTTGGTTAACAGTAAGCTCAACTGAATCACTCACCGAACATCCTTCATCTGTGAACGAAGTAGCAGTATAAGTCATTGTCCCAACTGTATCTCCTTTGAAATATACCGCAGTTGCATAATCATCCGCAACATAAGCCGTAGTCGCTGCTGCATCTGTATATAGATTTGTAGCTGGAGACCAAGTGATGTCTGTTTGCTCTAATGAATAAGTAAACGTCATATTAGGGCGTTGCGCAGCATAGGTTGGTGTCGTGGTTAGCGCATCAAAT
>DATJBW010000003.1:0-207443 GCA_035515135.1 Flavobacterium sp. | reverse complement strand
ACACCAAACCAAATGCACCAACAAAATAAAATAGCAATGAGAACCTATAAAAGAAAAAACACTTGCAAAAACGTTTTTGCAAGTGTTTAATTTAATTATTTTTGTCTAATAATCTGTATCGATTATTTAGGACGGGACACTTGAAGAAATATGTGAGCCCGAGGATGGGGTTTATATTATCAATAATGAGAATATAACTGGTGATTTCGGGAGTAATAACACTTATAATGATTTTTCAGATTTTGCTGTAGAGACAATGCGTAAGTATATTGAGAAATTAGAACAAGAAAACCTTAGAATAAAGCAAGAATTAGAAAATAAAAAATAAAGCGTGTTAGTGTTTACTTAAAACGAAGCCTGTCTAAATCTTATCTCTTCACACTCTCTTGCTCATCTGCAATATACTCCAATATATCTCCAGGCTGACAATCAAGCACTTTACAAATGGCTTCTAAAGTAGAAAACCGAATTGCTTTTGCTTTACCTGTTTTGAGTACTGAGAGATTAGCAGCAGTAATATCTACTAGCTCTGCTAATTCGTTAGAGCGCATTTTTCGCTTGGCTAACATCACATCGAGATTTACGATAATTGCCATAACTTATATTGTTAACTCATTTTCGTCTTTCATGTTTTTCGCAATCTTAAAAACTTCACTTATAATAATGAAAAACAATCCAATAGAAATTACAAACAAAAACGAATCAAATCCTGAATTGATCATTAGTTCAGCATTTTGAGTGGTAGTTACTTTGAATATAAACTCCACAGTATTGATGATAAGCGTAACAATTATAAATATCTTGCCTATGTTGCTCAGGTTTGAAATCGCTTGATTGTCAAATACTTTCCCTTTGATAAATAAATTCACTGTTTTTTTAAGCAGATAAATCGCATACACAAACAGAAAATAGGAGAGCACAGAAACACCCAGTCCTATTTTTGAATACACTGAATCAAAAGACGAGCTTACCACTCCATTTATTTTTATCGGAATATCCCAATCAGAATCAGTCAATATAAAAGGCGTTATGATTAGCAAGGCAACGCCACCCAATAGTAAGAAATAGAGCATAAACTCTAAAATAGCGCGTAAGATGTATATTTTTCTCATTTATCACTGCGTATAGTATGTGCCAAATATACATAAATTATTGATAAACAATAATAAAATATCGATTAAGGATGTTTATTTTTTACTTCAGCTTAAATCAATTGATTCCAAGATAAATTTAGAATAAATCAAAACTCAAGAATAGTCTGCTCTAATCCCTGCAAAATGCAAGACCAAAAAAAGTTGAAAAACGAGCGGTCTTGTTTTCTGGTAACCGGATTGATTTCTACTTCTTTCTGTTCTCCTTTTGAACTGCTCTTGACCACAATACTGGCAAGAAATCCTTTGAGGATATTTTTCTCTCGCAGGTTCTTCTTATAAAAAGTAATTTTCAGATCGTCATAATTAATCATAAAATCACCAGTACCTGTAATGTCACTTCCAGCGAAATTAAAGGCGATTTCTTGGGCTCGACCCTCTGCAGAGAGATGCATTCGGGGTTTTAGAAAAGGAGTAGTTTGTTCTAAATCATAGTTGTAGATGCTCCCTTTAATCTTGAAATGCTCTGTCTTGTCCATAGCATTAAAGCTCCATTTTACTTTCAGCTCAGATTCGTGCATAAAAACACAATCGATATCGAGCTTGGTGTCGGGTAGTTTTGTCTTTTTATAGCCAGAGTTTATATTCAAAATAGTAGCGTCAAACTTCGAGAAGCTAAGTTTGCCCACTTCATTCTTTACTATTTCTTCTTCGTAAATCAAGTCTGAGTTTTTCAGTGCTAGTTTCTCAATCTCTAAATAAAACGGAAGTTCTCTTAAGAGTTTGCTATACAATTCTTTTTTGGTCGTATCGTCTTCAGGAACCTTGCTCCTAAAGATATCTGCCACAACAGTATTAACTTCAACAAGTGGTGTTTTGACAAATAAATCACCTGCTATAAACCCCCAAGTCCAGTCTTTTATCACAATGCTTTGCGCTGAGATATCATATAAATCTTTCTCGGTTTTCAAATGGTTTACAAACTGATTTTTAGACATCTTGGGTTTGAATGCTAAACTATCTAAAGACAAACTCTTGTCGCTCAAGGCGAAGTTTTTGGTGCTGATAACATAGACCTCACTCGGATGGTATTCAAATGCTTTAACGGCTAAAGCGATGTTTTTATAGCTAAAAGGAATTTTCTCAGCCACAGTAGTGGCAGAAACCACAACCTCTTCAACCGAAAAATCAACGGCATCCAGATGTACTATAGATTGACTTTTGTCTGATGTTGTAGTCGAAGTTCTCTCTTTGAGTTGAAAGTCTCCTTTGATAATTTTTATTGTTTTAATCAAAATGGAGTTATCCATCTTTTCCTGATGTTGGAGGCTGTCTTTCTCTTTGATCGATGATTTGAAGAAGACTATCTCAGGATTGCTGATAATCACGCTAGCGATACTGATGTCTTTGCTAGTGAGGTATTTAAAGAAATTGATTCCGTTTATATCCAGTTGGCCTATGCGGGCAGTAGCATAACTTGCTTTTGGGTCTAGGCTATCGGTTTTAGAGTGGGCATTTATACCTTTAATAGCTATGCTGCCGCTGAACACTGAGACGTTCAACTCTTCAAACTTGAAGGCATACTGGGTTTTCTCTTCGATTATTTCAGGGAGCTTTGCTGCTAACCAGCGATTGATGCCAAAATTCAAGAGCATAAGAACTGCGACAATCCCTATAAGCCCATACAAGTATTTTTTTTTGTTGTGCATAATGTTAGAAAGTTTGGATGATTTGTAAGCGCAATCGCTCAAAGATAACTGATTTATAGCAAAAGTCGTAGGCTGAATTGGCTTTCACTTTCAGTTGGACAGCTAATTATTCTTGTTCACATCGTCACTTATTAACTTCGTAACAACAAAAAATTATAAATCCTTCAACTCACTCACAACTTTTGTGATGGTCTGTTTTGCATCGCCAAACAACATCAAACAATTCGGATAACCAAAGAGTTCGTTTTCGATGCCTGCATAACCTTTACCCATACTTCTTTTACTCACAATAACTGTTCTGGCCTTGTCTGCATGAAGTACTGGCATCCCAAAGATAGGACTATTCGGATTGGTTTTGGCTGCTGGGTTCACCACGTCATTGGCACCAACGATTAAGACCAAGTCAGTGTTGGCAAAGTCATCATTGATGTCATCCATCTCCACCAATTTGTCATACGGAATATTGGCTTCTGCCAAAAGCACGTTCATATGCCCAGGCATACGACCCGCTACCGGGTGAATGGCAAACCTAAAGTCAATATTTCGCTTTTCGCATTGTTCATACAGTTCTCTAATGATGTGCTGCGCCTGAGCCACAGCCATTCCGTAACCCGGAATTAGAATTACCGATGAAGCGGAATCAAACAACATTGCCGTTTCTTCTACACCCACTTCTTTGACTAGAATTTCACTGCCTTCTGCATCGCTACCGCTAGTGCCTTTTTGACCAAAACCACCCAAGAGTACGTTGACCAGCGAGCGATTCATCGCCTTACACATTATATTGGTCAAGATAATTCCGGACGCGCCCACTAGTGCTCCTGCAACGATCAACACGTTGTTGCTCAACACAAAGCCCGTGGCACAAGCTGCCATACCTGAATAAGAATTCAAGAGCGAAATCACCACAGGCATATCTGCCCCTCCAATCGGGAGTACAGTTAAGACACCTAACAAGAAAGACAAGCTGACCAAAACAAGGATGAATATAAAATCAGCTTGGTGCGAAATAGCCCAAATAGAGGCAATGACTGCAGCGATAAATAAAATTAAATTGATGGGGTGCTGTCCTTTGAAGTTGATGGCGTTGCCTTTAATTTTTCCGGAGAGTTTTGCCCATGCAATCAGCGAACCCGTAAAGGTGATTCCACCGATAAAAATACTCAAGATAATGCTCACTCCTGTAATGGTATCCACGTTCAGTAGGCGTTCTTGGGTATTCATCCAATAATCAGAGGTAGAAACCGCAACTGACGCCAATCCGCCAAAACCATTAAACAAAGCTACCATTTCAGGCATTTGTGTCATCTCTACTTTGAAGGCGATGTACAGACCGATGGCAGAACCAATCACCATACACACTAAGATTTCAGGAATCGTCAGGAGTTGCACTTGAATGAGCGTTGCGATGATGGCAATCAACATCCCCACAGCAGATAGTGCATTCCCCGATCGGGCTTGTGCTGTTTTGCCCAATCTTTTTATCCCTACAACAAAGAGAATTGAGGCTACTAAATAAGCTAATTGAATAAGTGGATCCATCTTATTTCTTCTTTTTAAACATTTTCAACATTCGGTCTGTGACAGCATAACCGCCCACCACGTTGATCGTTGCCAGAATAATGGCAAACATCCCCAAGTATTTACTCACCTGGGTAAAACCCAATTCGTTGCTCG
Source organism: Flavobacterium sp. (assembly GCA_035515135.1). GTDB lineage: Bacteria > Bacteroidota > Bacteroidia > Flavobacteriales > Flavobacteriaceae > Flavobacterium. The sequence continues at coordinate 202,966 of DATJBW010000003.1, read as the reverse complement.
CTAAAATAGCACCTACAATGGTGATTCCAGATATCGCATTTGAGCCTGACATCAGCGGTGTATGAAGGGTAGGAGGCACTTTGTTGATCAGCTCAACGCCTAAAAAGCTCCCTAAGGCAAGGATGTATATCAGTATAATGAGTTGTTCTATATCCATAGCTTATGTATTTAAAATTGATTTTGTAAACTCGTGCACGAGTATTCCTTTATTCGTTATGAGTGAGCCCTTGGTGATTTCTTCTTCCATCTCCCATTTAAAGCCTTCTTTATCAGCCAAGTGCATCAACAAGGTGCTGATGTTCACGGCGTATAATTGACTGGCATTCACCGGAAGTAAAGCCGGGAGGTTAGAGGTACCGATAATAGTCACGTTGTGTTTGACCAGGCTTTGGTCTTTTTCAGAAATTTCGCAATTTCCGCCTGATTCTGTAGCCATGTCCACGATGACAGAACCTGCTTTCATTGACTTGACCATGGCTTCAGTGACCAAAACAGGTGCTTTTTTGCCGATGACTAAAGCGGTGGTAATCACTAAATCAGCCTCTTTGATTTTAGCTATGATCAGCTCTTTTTGTTTCTGTAAGAACTCAGCCGAAACTTCTTTGGCATAACCGCCCTCCACTTTGACTGCTTCAACACCTTCTACACTCAAGAATCTACCGCCTAAAGACTCTACTTGCTCTTTGGTTTCTGTGCGCACGTCTGATACTTCTACGACGGCACCCAGTCTTTTGGCAGTGGCAACCGCTTGTAATCCTGCTACACCCGCGCCAAAAATCAACACTCTAGTGGGCGTAATAGTGCCTGCAGCCGTCATCATCAAAGGGAAAATCTTGCCTAAGGCATTGGCACCGAGCAGCACTGTTTTGTATCCCGCCAAGTTGGCTTGAGAACTCAAGGCATCCATCTTCTGTGCTCTAGAGATTCTAGGCACCGCATCCATAGCAAAAGAAGAAATATTTTTTTGGTTTAATGCCTCTAGGACACTCGGAATGGTATAGGCATATAAAAAAGAAATTGTGACGATGCCCTCTTTGAGTTGGCTAACTTCTTCTAGGCTAAAGGCATTGACTTTTAGCACCACATCACAAGCAGCTATTTCGGCTTTGGTATGAATGCTTGCACCTGCCGCTAGGTAGTCTTCATCAGAAAAAGAAGAAAGTAGTCCTGCAGCGGACTCGATGCCTACCGCAAAGCCTTTTTTAAGCAATTGCTTAACGATATCTGGAGTTAAGGCGACGCGAGTCTCCAAGGCTTTGGTTTCTTTTAAAACTCCAATTTTCATAGGCGCGAGATTTTGTGTCTAATTTAACATAAGCACGAAAATATGTTTAATTTTTAGAACTATGCAACTTAATTTAACTTTTGTTTATGAAATGTGAATAAGATTTCAAAACTGTTCATAACTATTCGCTTAGCACCTAATAATTATGAACAACCAAAGAGATCATGAGCTGTGAAATAATTGGGCTTACATCTTTATTTATCAGTTGTTTATCAGAATCACCTTGAGTTCAGGAAAGTTTTTTTTCAGTTCTTTCTCGATTCTAATAATATGGGCAGCACCTACGATAACAATACTTTTAGTGTGTGGGCTAGCCATAATTTGGCTGCCTATGTTTTTGGCCATCCTAGCATTTCTCTGGTTCCAATACTCTTCTCCCAAGACACAGCCTTCTGTCTTGTTTTTGACATACGTAAAAGCGGCTAGTTGATCCAGTCGTTCTAAAGATTTCCTGTTGTTGACATGCATGCCAAGCCCTCTGAAAAGTGCGGGTAGTATAGCTCTGTTATAATCTTTTTTGTTGATTTGGTTGTTGATTTTATTGTCTCCGTTGTCTCTTCCTTCTTTGTTGCATTGTGCCTAAGCTTGATGGTATTCTTTATTGGTCTGTTGATCATCCATTGATTTTAGTCGCTTGATGTTTACTGCTTATGCAAGTTTTGCGGTAAGGTCTCCGTCTTCAGCTCGCGTGGGTTTGTCTGAACCCTTACTGCCATTTTTTTTGATATAACGATAAAAATCATAGTTGGCAATATCCCTGAGGTAGCCAAAAGAATTAATAATGACATCCAAATCAGCCGTAGAGAGTTGGTCAAAATCCTTGCTGATTAAAGCTTCAAAACGAGCCGCACCATAGTCAAAATCCTTCTGCAATGAATCTGCTAATTTATAAAAGCGCTTATAATTCTCTGACCAACCCTCTTTGAGGTATTCCCAGCTCAGCGAATCATTGGCACGTGGGTTTTCTGTATAAATTGCCTGAGGTCTATATTTCTTAGCTCTTCTGAGCAGTGGCTGATAACTTTTCTTTACAATTTTAGGTACAGTGTGCATTGTGCCCACCAATACGACTTCTTTTTCTTGTGCGTGAGCTGTGAGGGTGAATAAGGCTAGTAGTGAGATGAGTAAGAGTGGTCTAGGCATTGTGTGTTGTTTTTAATATTTTGGTATCAAGTAATAGGTGTTTTTTTAGATAATAAAAACTACTCACTGTCCTTTCGGGATAGCAGCTATTAGTTTTCTAGAATAGTCTGTATTGGGATTGCTATAAAGCTCGTCAGCCTCAGTTTCTTCTTCGAGTTGTCCTTTGTTGAGCACCAATATTTTGTCTGACATATATTTCACCACTGCCAAGTCGTGTGAGATGAAAATATAGGTAAAGCCAAAATTTTCTTTGAGCTCGTTGAGCAAATTCAGCACTTGCGCCTGTACAGAAATATCCAATGCTGAAACAGATTCGTCACAGACGATGAGTTTGGGTTGCAGTGCAATAGTCCTGGCAATGCCAATGCGTTGGCGTTGTCCGCCCGAAAACTCGTGTGGATAGCGGTCAAAGTGTTCGGCAAGAAGACCCACGCGCTCTAGTATTTCGATGGTTTTCTGCTTTCGCTCCAGGTTGTTTTTATAGAGCTTATGCACTTGCATCGGTTCCATTATTGCCTTGCCCACAGTCATTTTGGGGTTCAGCGAAGAATAAGGATCTTGAAAAATAATCTGAATTTCTTTCCTAAAGCTCTTCATCTCCTTTTCTGAAAGCGAGCTTATATCTGTTCCTTTATAAAAAATCTGTCCGTTAGTGGCTTTGTCTAGTTGCAAGATGGCATTGCCAATGGTTGATTTTCCCGAGCCTGATTCTCCTACCAATCCTTTGGTTTCGCCTTCATAGACCTGAAAGCTGATATCGGCTAAAGCCTGAAAACCCACTTTCTTGCCAAAGAAACCCATCCTAGAATAATATATTTTATCGATGTTCTTGACCTCCAGAATCGGAGTTGTGGCATATAAATCTGCTAGGCGTTTGCGGCGCTCATCATTTGAAATGACTTCAGTGGGTGTAGTCTGGTTCAAGAAATCAGCTATAGTAGGCAGTCTGCGGAGTCTTTCGTCGAGTGAGGGTCTCGAAGCTATGAGTGCTTTGGTATAGCTGTGTTTTGGATGCTGAAAAATTTGACCGGTGCTGCCTTGCTCTACGATTTCTCCTTTATACATCACCAAAACGCTATCGGCAATTTCAGAAACCAGCGCCAGGTCGTGCGAGATGAAAATGATGCTCATCTGGTTTTCGTGTTGCAGCTCTTTCAGCAGTTTTATAATCTCTTTCTGTACGGTAACATCGAGTGCTGTGGTGGGTTCATCGGCAATCAGTATTTTGGGTTTGCATGCTATTGCCATGGCAATCATCACCCGTTGCTTTTGTCCGCCAGAGATTTGGTGCGGATAGCTCTCGTATATTTTTTGGGGGTCAGGCAGTTTTACTTTTGCAAATAAGGCAAGCACTTCTGCTTTAATTTCTTTTTTGGACAAAGCCGTGTGTTCCACCAAGATCTCTTCTACCTGATAACCACATTTTAAACTTGGGTTGAGCGAGCTCATCGGCTCTTGAAAAATCATAGAGATTTGTTTACCCCTTATTTTTCGGAAGTTTTTTGGTGAGGTATGGGTGAGGTCATTGCCTTCAAAGACAATGCTTCCGTTAGAAATCCTCGATATACTATCAGGCAACAAACCCAAAATTGCCAGTGATGAAACTGACTTTCCAGAACCCGATTCGCCCACAATACCCAAGATTTCATTGGCCTCTAGCCGATAAGATATATTTCTGATTACATCATTCCAAACGCCTTCTCTGGCGAACGAAATGACCAAATCCTGAATGTCTAAAAGTGGGGGCGGTGTTTTCATTAAAGCTGTAGTATCAAGTTTTATTGTGTCCTAATTCTTGGATCAAGGTAGGCATAGATCAAATCGACTAGTATATTGATCAGGATAAACGAAGTGGCAATCACCAGTACGCTGCCCATAATCACGGGTAAATCTTGATAGTTGAGCGCATCGACAATCTCTTTGCCCAAGCCGTTCCACCCGAAGATGTATTCGACAAATACAGCGCCGGCGAGCATCGAGGCAAACCAACCTGATATAGCTGTCACCACAGGATTGAGCGAGTTTTTTAAAGCGTGTTTTCTGATGATTTTTGAAGTCGAAAGTCCTTTTGCTTTTGCCGTTCTGATATAATCTTGCCCCAGGGTGTCTAGTAGTGAATTCCGAACCAATTGCACCACCACAGCCAGCGGGCGTATGCCTAAAACAATAGCCGGAAGAATCAAGTTTTTGAGTTGTATGTGTTTTCCTTCGCCAAAATCATCGACCTCGTATAAGCTCCCGGTCATATTCAAATGGGTGTATTGATACAACACAAAACCAAAAATCCAAGCAAACAGGATGGCGGCAAAGAAACTCGGCAAGCTCATCCCGAGCGTGCTGACCACGGCAATTGCCCTATCAATGATGCTGTCTTTATATAAGGCGGAAATTATCCCTAGAAATATTCCTAGAAAAAGTGCGATGATAATAGCTGAGACCGCAAGAACAGAGGTGTTGGGCAGTGTGTTCTGGATAATCTCAGACACTTTTTTGCCTGATTTTTGAAAGCTCTCTCTCAGGTAAGGCGTTTTGAGCACGAGGCTAATGTCAGCTAGCGATAGAAGTTGCAGCGCATTGTATTTCTCTGGGTTCAGATAAGTATAATCATCTGGATTTTGGCTGTGTAACGAAAGAGGAGAGAGGTCATTGAGGTACAACACATATTGTGTGGCGAGGGGTTTGTCAAATCCGTATTTCTTTTTGATGATAGCCATCTGCTCAGAATCTTCATTTTGGTCGAGCATCAACCGAGCAGGATCTCCGGGCAATACGTTAAACAATACGAAAATCACAGAAACCACCCCTAAAAGGGTCAGTAGTGCATATCCTATTTTGTTCACTAAATACCGAAGCATAGCCTAGAGGTTTGAAATCCAAAAGTAGAGAATAATTTTGAAAAGGGCACAAAATATCCCGCTTATAGTTGGCTAACGAAATTTAGATTGATTTATAAAAAGCTATTCTTTTTTGTGCTATATTTGTCCTAAGGGATAATTAAATAATTCAAAATCACTATGAAAACACCAAAAACAATTTTTGCTTTAGCGCTTTCAACTATGCTTTTTGTAGCTTGTAACGACAAGGCTGCCAACGCTGAAACAACCGAGGTAGACACAACTGGAACTACTGAAGAAGCTCACCACGAAATTTTAGCTGAAAACCTACAAACTGCTAGCTTCACCATTGAAGGTATGGAGTGTGAAATGGGTTGTGCCAAAACAATCGAGAAAAAATTAGCAGGTATGGACGGTATTCAATCAGCCTCAGTTGATTTTGATACCAAAGAAGCCAGAGTAGAATATGACGCAACGGTTCATACACCACAAGTAATTGCTAAAACAGTTGAAGAAATGGCTGACGGAGAAACCTATAAAGTAGTAGGGCTTACCTCTTCATCTGACCAATCATCAGTGTACCAAGAACAAGAAAAACCTAAGAAAGACAAAAAGTCTAAGAAATCTAAAAAAGCCACTAACGCCGATGCTTCTACAGACAAACCAGCTGAGAAAAAAGCGGGCTGTTGCTCAGAAGGAGCTAAGAGTTCATGTGCGTCAAAAACAAAGACTGCGAGTATGTAATTTATTGCACTTGCACTCATAATTTTAAAACCCTTTTATCTTACTGTAGATAAAAGGGTTTTTTAGTTTTAACAAGAATATTCCATAAAAAAAACAGGAGCTTTCACTCCTGTTTTTGTGTATAGTTCAATAATTTGAAAGTAGCTTACATGGTATTACCGCACATGTCTTCTGGTCTTACCCAAGCGTCAAAATCTTCAGCGCTTACATAACCTAGACGAACCGCCTCTTCTTTGAGTGTCGTTCCGTTTTTGTGCGCAGTTTGCGCAATCTCTGCAGCTTTATAATAACCGATTTTGGTGTTCAGCGCAGTAACTAACATCAGCGAATTGTCTACCAATTCTTTGATTCGTTTGTGGTTAGGCTCGATGCCTTGTGCGCAGTGCTCGTCAAATGACTTACATGCATCGCCAAGCAATCTAGCTGATTCAAGGAAGTTTGCCGCCATCATCGGTTTGAAAACGTTCAGCTCATAATGACCTTGCATACCACCCACTGAGATAGCCACATCGTTACCCATCACTTGAGCACAAACCATAGTTAGGGCTTCACTCTGCGTAGGGTTTACTTTACCGGGCATAATAGATGATCCTGGCTCGTTTTCTGGAATGATGATTTCTCCAATTCCCGAACGCGGTCCTGAGGCTAGCATTCTGATATCATTGGCAATTTTGTTTAGCGAAACCGCCAATTGCTTTAAAGCGCCGTGTGTTTCGACAATGGCATCGTGTGCTGCCAATGCTTCAAACTTATTGGTAGCGGTCTTAAACGGATGACCAGTGAATGTAGCGATATACTCGGCAACTTTCACGTCATAACCCGTGGGTGTGTTTAGTCCTGTTCCTACAGCGGTTCCGCCAAGAGCAACTTCTGATAGGTGATCTAGCGTATTTCTAAGTGCTCTAAGCCCGTAGTCTAATTGTGCGGCATAACCAGAAATCTCTTGTCCTAGGCTAAGCGGTGTTGCATCCATAAGGTGCGTACGTCCAATTTTCACTACATTTTTGAAGGCATCTGCTTTTGCTTTTAGCGTATCTCTCAACTGTTCAACACCTGGAATAGTAGTTTCAAGCACCATTTTATAGCAGGCGATGTGCATACCTGTTGGGTAAGTATCATTTGAAGATTGTGATTTATTCACATCGTCATTGGCTTTGAGAATGGCTTCTCCTTCGCCTATTTTATGTCCTGCCAATACTTGTGCTCGGTTAGCCACCACCTCGTTTACGTTCATATTCGATTGCGTACCTGAACCGGTTTGCCAGATGACAAGCGGAAATTGGTCGTCTAATTTTCCTGCCAAGATCTCTTCACAAACCTGAGCGATAGCATCTCTTTTTTCAGTAGAGAGTACGCCCAAATCACAGTTGGCATAAGCGGCTGCTTTTTTTAAGTAGGCAAATCCTCTGATGACTTCGATAGGCATAGAGGCTGGAGATCCGATTTTGAAGTTGTTTCTAGAGCGTTCAGTCTGTGCGCCCCAATATTTCTCTGCAGGCACTTTAACCTCGCCCATAGTGTCTTTTTCTATTCTATATTCCATAGTGTAGTTAGATTGATAATGTTAAAATTAAAAAGTAGCCCAAATTTACGAATAATTTGATTGGCAACAAATCTAATAAATAAGGCTTTTTGAAGAAGTATGTGTATTTTTTGGCTTAGGTTAAATAGCGCCCAAAGTCAATTGCTTTTCCCTTGTCGTTTTTGTCGTTACTACCGATGATAAAGTTGCAGTCTCTAGGCCTAATCTTAAAGGTATAACCTTTGTTTTTGTGTTTTTCCATAAAACTGATGATGTCTTGATAAGACATAAAATTGTTGTCAAAAATCAGCTCAATCGCTCTATTGGCAGACAGTTTAAAGTTTTCATGGGCATAATTGCTAACCATATCGATATCGCTGAGTAGTTTTCTGGTGAGTAGCCTTCTGAGTTCAGTGTTGTCAGAAATCAGTATATACAGGTTGGGGCTATGTGGCAGTTCTTCTTTAGACTTAAATCGGTTAGCGGTTGAGAACGCCCATATCCCGATAGTTGTCGCCCAGTCAATCAGCACATTGGTCTTGAAGTGTTTTTTGTAGAATATTTTCATCGCACCATAAAAACGCTTGAGGTAGACTTCGTCTTTTAGTGTGCTCTCGCCTTTGTAGTGTATGATTGAGGTCTCGCCAAAATAGAAGTTGGCATAGTCTTCTTTCAAGAATCGGTAGGAGAGGTCTACATCTTCTCCGTACATAAAAAAGGTCTCGTCAAATCCGCCAAGGGCTTGGTATTTTGCTTTTTCTAAAAACATAAAAGCACCCACAAAAATAGCAGCTTCACCCGTTTGGTTTTCGCCTAAGTGGTTGGCATAATAGCTACTTTGGTTGCCCATTAGTTTTTGAAGTGAAACCTTTGGTGTAGGTACATTTCTTTTGCTCTCTGGCAAGAAGTTTCCAGTGCCATCGATGAGTTTACAACCTATAATTCCCAAATTGTTTTGGCTTTCTGCAAATCTAATTATTTTCAAAAAAGTGTCTTCAGCCACCACTGTATCGGGGTTGAGGATACAGATATACTTTCCTTTTGCTTGGGCTACGCCAATGTTATTCCCTTTTGGGAAACCGGTGTTTTCTTTATTTTCGATAAGAGTAACTCCTGGAAATTTATCCTTGAGCATCTGACAGCTATCATCTGCAGAGGCGTTATCCACAACGATGATCTCAGCTTCAATATTCTCTAAAGACTTCTGAACACTTAACAGACAGTGCTCTAAGAAATAACGTACGTTATAATTAAGTATTATGACAGATAGTAACATTCGATAAATTTAATCTAGGATTTGTTTTTTGAGGACATCCATTTCAAAAGTTTGATATAAAGATGGTCCAAATACATGCTTTGTGCAGATTGCAACTCTCAAAGATAACTTAAATTATTCTATTTTTCAATACAAGCGCAAGCCTTTTTAGTGTATATCGCGCTTTTCTATACCAATAGCGCAAGCTTTTACCTATAAATCCTTCAGTACAACATTCGTCCTTCCTTTCGTCTTTCAGCGCAGCGTTCTTTCCTCTTTCTTCTTTAAGCGAAGCGGTCTTTTTTATGCTCTTTCAGCGCAGCGTTCTTTCTTCTTTCTTCTCTCAGCACAGCGGTCTTTCGCCTTTGCTCTTTCTTCTTTTTTTCTTTCCCACATTCCCCTAAAAACCTTACCTTTGCGGCTTACTTAAAAGCATCTGTTTCTAAATGGAAATTATCATAAAACTCTCTCAATTTTTATTGAGTTTATCACTGCTTATTATTCTTCACGAATTAGGGCATTTTATACCAGCCAAATTATTCAAGACCAAAGTAGAAAAGTTTTATCTTTTCTTTGATATCAAGTTTTCGTTGCTCAAAAAGAAAATTGGCGATACAGAATACGGTATCGGTTGGTTGCCCCTTGGCGGATATGTCAAGATTGCAGGTATGGTTGACGAGAGTATGGACACTGATCAGCTTGCGCAAGAACCCCAACCTTGGGAGTTTCGCTCTAAACCCGCTTGGCAACGACTGATTATTATGCTTGGTGGAGTGATTGTCAACTTCATATTGGCTTTTGTGATTTACATCGGGATTGCGTTTGTCTATGGCGATTTAGATATCAAAAACTCAGAGTTGAAAGACGGGGTTTGGGTCTCTAATCCTGTTATAGCACAAATAGGTGTACAGACAGGAGATAAAATTACAGCTATTGACGGCAAAGAAGTACAGAGCTTTTTTGACTTGCCAGAAAGATTACTTTTGAGCAATCAGGTTGTGGTAGACAGAAACGGCGAACAGGTAGTGATTGAAACCCCACAAAACCTGATCGGTCAGATTGTTGAAGACAGCAGAAAAACAATTGTGTCACTTCGTATTCCGTTTGTAGTAGTAGGTGAGACGGAGGATTCGCAGAATGCATCAGTGCTAAAACTAAAAGACATCGTCACAGAAATAAACGGACAAAAGATACACTATGTAGATCAATTGCCAGGGATATTACAGACGATGAAAGGAGAGACGGTGAGCGCCACTGTTATTCGCGACCAAAAAGAAGAGCAGGTCACTTTGAAGGTGGATGACCAAGGATTGCTAGGCATTGCTTATGCCAGTATGATCAAGCTTTCTGATCTTGAAAAGATGAACCTCTATCAGGTGAACCGCAAGACCTATAGCTTTGCTGAATCCATTCCCATCGGACTGAACAAAGGAGTAGAGCGCGTGGGTAGTTATTGGAACCAACTCAAGAAAATCGTCAACCCAAATACCGGAGCCTATAAAGGCGTCGGTGGATTTAAAGCTATTTTTGACATTTTCCCTCAGGTATGGTCATGGGAAGTGTTCTGGAATATCACTGCTATCTTGTCAATTATGTTGGGGGTTATGAACTTGCTTCCGATACCTGCACTCGATGGTGGACACGTGATGTTTGTGTTATACGAAATGATATCCGGAAGAAAGCCAAGTGAGAAATTCTTAGAGAAAGCACAGATGATAGGTTTCTTTATCCTGATAAGCTTACTTTTATTTGCCAACGGGAATGATATTTTTAGGGCATTTGTTAAATAATATTTATATTTGAACTTTTACTTATACAACAACAATAAATAAGACAATTATGGATTTTAATCTAACCGAAGAACACTTAATGATACAGCAGGCAGCTCGTGATTTTGCACAACAAGAGCTATTGCCTGGAGTTATCGAAAGGGACGAAAACCAAATTTTCCCGACAGAGCAGGTTAAGAAAATGGCAGAACTAGGCTTTCTAGGTATGATGGTTGACCCAAAATACGGCGGAAGCGGACTAGACAGCATTTCATACGTAGTAGCTATGGAAGAAATTGCCAAAGTAGATGCTTCGGCAGCAGTAGTAATGTCTGTGAATAACTCGCTGGTATGTGCTGGGTTAGAAAAATACTGTAACGAAGAGCAAAAACAAAAATACTTGGTGCCACTGGCCTCAGGTGAGGTGATTGGCGCGTTCTGTCTGTCAGAGCCAGAGGCCGGAAGTGATGCAACTTCACAAAAAACCACCGCTATTGATATGGGTGACCACTATATCTTGAACGGAACCAAAAACTGGATTACTAACGGAAGCACTGCCTCTACCTATATTGTGATTGCACATACGCACATCGATAAAGGACACAAAGGCATCAACGCTTTTATTGTAGAAAAGGGATGGAAAGGTTTTGAGATTGGTCCGAAAGAACAAAAAATGGGAATCAGAGGTTCTGACACCCACTCATTGATGTTCTCGGACGTAAGAGTACCTAAAGAAAACCGCATCGGAGACGATGGTTTTGGGTTCAACTTTGCTATGGCTGTCCTTAACGGAGGTCGTATCGGGATTGCCTCACAAGCCTTGGGGATTGCACAAGGAGCTTATGAACTAGCTTTGAAATACGCTATGGAGCGCAAGGCTTTTGGCAAAGAAATCATCCAACACCAAGCCATTGCTTTTAAACTTGCAGATATGGCAACGCACATCTCAGCAGCGCGTATGTTGTGTTTTAAAGCCGCATCTGAAAAAGACCAAGGCAAAGACATCTCTGTCTCTGGAGCGATGGCAAAACTATTTGCATCGACTACAGCTATGGAAGTGACTACTGAAGCAGTTCAGGTACACGGCGGAAACGGATACGTAAGAGAATACCACGTAGAGCGTATGATGAGAGATGCTAAAATTACTCAGATCTATGAAGGTACTTCAGAGATTCAACGCATTGTCATCTCAAGAGGAATCTCAAGAAAATAAGCACTACTCAAGTGTTGTAAATAAAAATATCCCTTTAGGCAAATCTGTCTAAAGGGATGTTTTTTTGGCCTATAAGTTATAACAGTCTATATTATAACCTTAAGTCCTTTACATCGTTGTAGTGTACTTTCTGGATAATCGTTCCGTGGTTCAAGACTACAAAACTAGGATTTGAACGCTCAACTGTTTTTAGCGTAATCTTATCGGTCAAGAAAAGCGGAATTTGGATGTCGTGCTTGGCTACTATCGGTGCTGAGCTATCTGTTGGCGTAGCGGTAAGCCCGATGATGGTGTAGCCGTGTTGGTCAGCAAGTAGTGCCACTTCTTTGATTTTGTCTAAGCCTTCAGGGCAAGCTTTTTCTAAGTCATAGGCGATAACTAGTATGATCTTCGGCTCTTCTAGTACAGTCGAGGTATAGTCTTCGCCGTCTTTCTCGATAGAGAAATTCTGAACTGCGGGTACAAAGCCCTCTTGGAGTAACTTCTCTTTTCTATCTACAAATGTAGCGCCTTCTGGCAGAGTATTCAGCTCATCCATTTTAAACTCCTTGTCCTGTCCGTCTACGTTGTAAATAAAGGTGATCTCGTATTCGCTTTTGGGCGCACCTTCAGGAATTTCCATTGCTTGTTGAATATTGGTACCCACTTTATAAGCTCTGAAATCTATGATTGGCAAGTGGCTGAGTACCCAATATCCCATAAATCCGCATAAAACCAAAGCGATTGCGGTAATACTAAAGCTAGTTTTAGGGCTGAATATGGGTTTGATATAGCGATAACCCGCAAAGAGGATGAGTATGAAGACAAGCAAGACGATGTCTTTAGTGAAACTGCCCCATGGCGTGAGTTTGATGGCATCTCCAAAACAACCACAATCAGTCACTTTATTAAAATAAGCCGAATAAAAAGTGAGAAACGTAAAGAACACAATCATCAGCAATAGTGCCCAAAGCGTAAACTTCCGCTTATAACCGATGAGCAACATGATGCCTAGAATGACCTCGACAATAACCATAAACACTGCAATGGCTAGTGCAAAAGGCTCTAGAAAAACAAGGTTTAAGACATCCTGCGAAAAGTATTCCTCTAGTTTGAAGGAGAAACCAACCGGGTCATTGAGTTTGATGAGTCCTGAGATGATAAAAAGAACCCCAACAAAAAGTCTTGAAAAGTGCGTAAGAAGTTTAAGCATAGATACTATTCTTTAGTTTTTTATTTCACCAAAGATAAGTTTTTTCTCGCAAAAAATCATTGTATACTAGCTGCACTGGTTTAGTAGTGTGCCAATGCCGCTCTATAATGCTCTTTAAGGGTATGGATAAGGCTATGAGGCTGTAAGACTATGATAGTTTTTCCTTTTGCAAGAGCATGAGTCAATAGATAATCAACTTTGGTTGCGAGTTTTAGTTTAAGATACGCATAGCCAGCCCATCCGCGCAGGAACAGCGTTTATTTCTTCTGGACTTATCACTTTATTTTCTAGAAAGATACTATCTCTAGGAAATAACTTTAAAAAAAAAGGTCTAGGTTCAGTCTGCCATTGCTATACGTGGTTTCCTGCATCGAAAATCTTATCTTTTGACGCATACTTGCCAAACCATTCTAAAAAATTAACAAACTGATCTGTATGGCCAAAATCACAAGCATCACCCAAGTGAAGGGCAATTTCAGTTGCTAAAAGGGATATCTTTGGATACCCTCCGTGTGTGGCAGCAAAGGTAGCTTTACTTTTTTTTGTAGTGGATAATCATTTGAGTGCTGAGAATTACCTAGTACAAACTTGAGTTTATATTGAAGCTAGCTGCACTGCTTTTCTATAAATTCTCGCACACGCTCACTCATTTTCTGGAAGAAATGCTCCTTGGGTTTTGCTGTTGCTATAGTTTCTATTTGGATACGAATCCTAATTTGTATATTTTCCATTTTGTTTTTTTTGCAAATCTAAAGGCTGAGAAAGACAAAAGGTGTCGTTAGCGAGATGAAAGATGGATGATTTAGATCAATCAACGCAACTTTCTCTTGCATTTTTAAAATATTTTTCATAATATTTGTAACAGCATCAAGATAGCCTTTAGGGCTAGCCAACCGATCAACTCGCGACACGGTGGTAAGAAATCTAAAACTCTAGTAATAGATTCAGATGCGGAACTGTCGTTCAAATGTGTAGAGAAGCCGCAATTCTTTTATCCTTTCGTACGACATAACAATTGGTTTAATTATTAAAATGTTATGTTATGCAAACAACAAACCCCACTCAGACGCTGCCAACTTTGGCGCGCAACTCCTTCTGCTTACTTGCCGTGAAACCTCTGTGCAAGCCGAGTTGTAGCCCAAAAATTCTTTTCCAAACCGCTAGATATTTGTCTTATGTTTCAGTATAAAGATACAGACCTATTGACGCCCCCAAAGACGGCACTGATCTTGCGCGCGCATAAAATTGTAGAGCAGTTTGGGAGCATTCGGTTTTTTAAGAACTATTTTAACTTACACGGCGAGACGAATGGCAAGTTAGTATTGTGTTTTGAGAAGTCAGACTTCTCTGATGCCCTGCCCGAGTTTGCAGATGACACGCTGTTCTCATACGGATTTCAGCTCTTCACTGATTATATTTTTATATCAGAGGGAATGCCTACCTTTTTAAGGGAAGACAAAATCACCACGGCTGACAAGGGCTATCACAATCTTATGAAGTTCAATTGGCTGCAGAGCATCATCAGTAACAAAGTCACCTATATGTGGTATAATGAACCCAGCTTATCGACTGATTATAAGAATACTATTTTCAAGCTGATGCAGTATCTCGCTACTATTGACGATTGTATCTTACTTGACCCTAGATTGCTTTCTATCGACAATGACAACGCTTATTTTACCCTTAGAGGTAAGCATCAGATATATAGCCTGCCTCTAAAGGTCTTGTTTCAGAACGAAAAGAAGGTGGAGGGAATAACTGTGGCTACTAAGAAGTTTATCTATGAGTAGTGTCTCAATTCTCAATCAACCTCAACAGTTCTTGATTGGCTTTAACGCCGCCTGGAAGTTCTGTATAAGGAATAAAGAAATTCATAGTAAATTCATAAAAGGATCCCTTCTCATAGGGTTGAAATAAGAAGAGAATGCCGTTTTGCAGTAGCGCGAAGTTGTTGGGGAGTTCGAAGTTATCGACATCTGCACTGCTTCGGTTGTATTTGGTTTTGAACTTGTCGCTGCCCAGCTCTGTTATTTTCTCAAGTGTAGAAGTGCTGAAGAGATTTGTCAGTTTAATTTCTTTCTGCTTAACAAGGTCATAATTGAAAAAATTTGTGCTGTATTGCCCATGACTGGCACCCATGCCATATGAGATGTATTCTATGCCGACACATAAGAGTTCATCTGAAAAGTACATGGGCTGCACAACTACATCTACAGTGTTTAAGCCAGGAGCTATAAAGCTAAATAGTGTATCAAAATCCTTGAATTCTTTAGTGAAATGGTAGTTGTTTTTGAGTATTGTAGTAGAAATTAGCGTGTTGAGCTCGGCAGGAAAACCTTCGCCAAAGTTTATGTTATTGATTATTAGGCTAGAAGTGAAATTTTTGTAAGCACTGTCCTCATAGGCTTCGTCTAGGGAGGTATACGCCTCGGCCTTGTAATAATAGCTGGGTTGCAGCTGGTAGTTGCTTTTTACTTCTTTGAAGTCGAGTATGCCTAGGTTAGTGCCTAAGACTTGGTCTATATTGAGCTTGAAGTGCGCGCTAGAGATATACGTTCCGGTGAGCTGTATTTCTTGATCGTTGATATAATCTATAAAAGTCACTTCTTTGCCGTCATCAGAAAATTCACCTTTTAAATAAAAGGGTTCTCCAGTAGGGGTGTTGATGAGCACAGTCGCACTGCCATTGGGCTGATAATGACTATTTATTCTTGAAAGATAAAGGCTGTAGTGTTGATTGTCACGCGCCTTTACAGTCATTTTTTTGAAATATACTTGTTGCGATGCTATTCCCTCAGGAAGAATTTCGCCTACTAATACATGACTGGAGTGTGTTGAAGTGGTCTCTGGTTCTTCTGATGTCTTTATTGCAGATTCAGTTTCTTGTAATTCTACTACTGTTTGTTGGGTATTGCTTTTGCAGCTTGAACAAAGTAGTGCTGAGAGCATTAAAAAGAGTATAGGTTTTTTCATTTTTCAAAATTACATTAATTGTTGATAGGGCAATTATTTAACCTAAAATAATTCATATAAAACAACAACACCCTGAACGCTTATTTTGAATAAAAAAACTCTAAAATTAGTATTTATAGCTCAATTGCTTTAACTATGTTATAAAACAACCTCATTGAGTATTTCTGCATAGTTCTTTTTGAGCCTGTGCAACTCTTCTTTGATGTGGTTACAGCGCTTTAAGTCATTTTCCTTTAGGGCTTGGTCTCTTTGCGCTATAAGCTCAAGATAGTGGCGCGTGATTTTGTCTGACAATAGCCTGTTAGTTGTATAGCTAGTTCCATAACTTTTTTGAGGCAAAGCTATCGGTGGTCAATGCCAAAAGCTGTCGTTATACAAATGTTTTCATTACACTAGAGTTTTAGCATATCACTAGATCATGACAGGACACACTATATAAAAAAAGAAGCCGTCTCAATATTTGAGACGGCTTCTTTAAATTTAAGCAAGCGGATGAATTATTTTACTTCTTCGTAGTCAACATCTTGAGCACCATCTTCGTGGTCGCCGCTTTGTGGTTCTGCTTGTGCAGCATCACCACCTTGTTCTGCTTGTGCTTTATACATCTCTTCAGAAGCATTTTTCCAAGCTTCGTTGATTTTGTCTAAAGCGGGTTGCATCGCGTCTAAGTCTTTTGACTCATAAGCTTTCTTCAGTTCTTCTAAAGCAGCTTCGATAGCTGTTTTATTTCCTTCTGATAATTTATCGCCGAATTCTTTGAGTTGTTTCTCCGTTTGGAAAATCATACTGTCAGCTTCGTTGATTTTTTCAGCGTTTTCTTTTGCTTTTTTGTCTGACTCAGCATTGGCTTCAGCCTCATTTCTCATACGTTCGATTTCTTCTTGCGTAAGTCCTGAAGAAGCTTCGATTCTGATGTCGTGAGATTTTCCTGTTCCTTTATCCGTAGCCGATACTTTGATGATACCGTTGGCATCAATATCAAAAGTTACTTCAATTTGAGGCACACCTCTTTGTGCTGGTGGTATTCCGTCAAGGTGGAAGCGTCCGATGGTCTTGTTGTCATTAGCCATTGGTCTTTCTCCTTGCAATACGTGAATCTCTACTGATGGCTGGCTGTCAGCTGCAGTTGAGAACACTTGAGATTTCTTAGTAGGAATCGTCGTGTTAGACTCGATGAGCTTAGTCATTACACCTCCCATAGTTTCGATACCCAATGAAAGTGGTGTTACGTCAAGTAGTAGTACGTCTTTAACGTCTCCTGACAATACCCCACCTTGAATCGCAGCACCGATGGCTACAACCTCATCTGGGTTAACTCCTTTTGATGGTTTTTTGCCAAAGAATTTCTCTACTTCTTCTTGAATTCTAGGAATACGTGTAGATCCTCCTACAAGGATTACTTCGTCGATATCTGATTTAGAAATTCCAGCGTCTTTCATCGCTTTCTCACAAGGTAACATTGAGCGCTTTACTAAAGCGTCAGTTAGTTGTTCAAATTTAGCGCGAGTCAATGATTTTACCAAGTGCTTCGGTCCTGATGCCGTTGCTGTTACGTATGGCAAGTTGATTTCTGTTTGTGTAGCTGAAGACAATTCGATTTTTGCTTTCTCAGCAGCTTCTTTTAGTCTTTGTAGTGCCATTGGGTCTTTGCGCAAGTCAACACCTTCTTCAGTATTGAACTCATTTGCCAACCAATCGATGATTACTTGGTCAAAGTCATCTCCACCTAGTTGTGTATCTCCGTTTGTTGATAGTACTTCAAAAACACCATCACCAAGTTCTAAGATAGAAACGTCAAATGTTCCTCCTCCTAAGTCATACACTACAATTTTCTGGTCTTTACCCGCTTTGTCTAATCCGTAAGCTAAGGCTGCAGCTGTTGGCTCGTTGATAATTCTACGCACCACAAGACCTGCAATTTCTCCAGCCTCTTTAGTAGCTTGACGTTGTGCATCGTTAAAGTATGCCGGAACGGTAATAACCGCTTCAGTAACGTCTTGTCCTAGATAGTCTTCTGCTGTTTTCTTCATTTTCTGAAGGGTCATAGCAGATAATTCTTGCGGCGTATAAAGTCTTCCGTCAATATCCACACGTGGCGTGTCGTTATCTCCTTTGACTACTTTATAAGCTGTGTGGCTTGCATCACTTGTTATTTCTGAGAATTTGTGTCCCATAAAACGTTTGATAGAAGCAATAGTCTTTGTAGGGTTAGTAACAGCCTGGCGTTTTGCAGGGTCACCTACCTTAATTTCTCCTCCTTCAACAAATGCAATTACTGAGGGAGTCGTTCTTTTTCCTTCTGCATTCGGGATTACAACTGGTTCGTTACCTTCCATTACAGAAACACACGAGTTGGTAGTCCCTAAGTCAATTCCAATTATTTTACTCATAGTTTTATAATTTTCTTTATTTAATAATTTTGTTTTCTTATTGGGTTTGACCACACTTAGACAATCATTATGCCAATAAAAAATCGGACATATAATGGCAGAAAACTAAAGTTAAGCTACCAAATATGTCCGAAATTGTGATAACTAGAAATCAATACTGACAAAATGTCTTTAACGTATGATAGCTATAGTTAGTTGAGTCTACTGTGTGTTATCTGAGGTGTGAGCGCAGCATCCAAGCAGTGGTTTCGTGTTGCTCTGCCAATGCGTTTACATAGTCTTCAGTACCTTGATCGATTTCTTTTTTGAGCTCTTCAAGTTTTTCTCTGATATAAATAATGATGGCTTCTATATCGGCATTTAGTTCTTTGATATAAGACATTGAGTTGTTGTCATTGCCTCTTTTCTCAGTGAGATGGGTGAGCTTTAAATACTCAGACATCGTAGCCGGAGCAAAGTGGTCAATCTTTCTGATGCGTTCTGCTACCTCATCAATATTTGTGGCTTGTGCAGTATAGAGTTCTTCAAAATAAATGTGCATCGCATGAAAATCTGATCCTTCTACATTCCAGTGTGCATTTCTCATTTTTAAGTAGAGTATTGATTCGTCTGCTAATAGTATGGATAAGAAGTCAGCTACTTTTTGGGTTCCTTTTAAAGGGTTTTTAGGTGTTGCCATAATTATGTGTTTTAGTTATACAATAAGATTAAATTCTGAAGTAAAGGTACAAAAAAATATAAAAACTTAGGTGCTAAACAATTGTTGTTTCTTATACGCACATAGCCAAAAGAGATAGCAAAGCCTTTTAAAGAGCTGAAATTTATGACATCAAGGTGAAGCTTAAACTCAATGCTCTGGCTTAGCTCTGGCGTATTGTTTCGGGAAAAAGCAATCTGCACCTGATTCAAATGCAGCCAAAATAGGCAAGTAGGGGTTTCTGAGCAATGCCCTGCCTATGCATACAAGGTCTGCTTGGTCTTGTTGCAAGACATCTTCTGCCATAGCTGTATTTTCAATTCCGCCCACAGCAGCAGTCTTAATTCCTGTCTTTTTTATAGCTGCTGCCATCGGGATTTGTCGTGCCGTATATAAGGTGGCTTTTGCATCGATGATATTTCCGCCAGAAGACACGTCAATCACATCTACATTTTTGGTTTTTAAGATACGAGCCAATTGTATGCTGTCATCTAAATCCCAACCGCCATCAGCGTGTTCAGTAGCAGATATGCGCAAGAACAACGGAGTCTCATCTTTCAATATAGGCTGAATACCGTCAATTATTTCTAATAAAAACCGAATCCTATTCTCAAAACTCCCGCCATACTTGTCCTGACGCGTGTTTGATAACGGCGATAAAAACTGATGGATGAGATAGCCGTGAGCCCCGTGTATTTCGATTAGATCAAAATTGGCATCCACAGCGCGTTGCGTAGCTTGTTTGAACTTTTTGACCAAGTCTTCGATTTCTGAAAGACTTAACTGCTGCGGAAGCGCATCTTCAGGACTAAAACCAAGGGCACTTGGCGCTAGGGTCTGCCAGCCTCCATTTGCCTCATCAATTTGACTACCCAGCCAAGTAGAAGCTTTTCTGCCTGCGTGTGAGAGTTGAATGCCTATTTTTGCCTCTGAGTTTTGGTGTACAAAAGCAGTGATTTTCTGTAAAGCATCTCTTTGCATATCATTCCATAGCCCTAAACACTTTGGGGTGATTCTGCCTTCAGGCACTACTCCGGTGCTCTCAACCATAATAAGCCCAACGCCACCTTGTGCGCGGCTGCCATAATGTACAAAGTGAAAGTCGTTTACAAGTCCGTCAGTGGCTGAGTACATACACATCGGAGACATGACTAATCTGTTGGGGAGTTGAACTGATTTGAGTTGAAGGGGTTGGTATAAAAGCATAATATGTGTAAGTTAAAAAAAGGTCAATCATGAGTGGACTGCCTGTAATACACACAAAAATAGCCATTATAAACAGCAATGCTTTTATGGCTAAGGTTAAAAAATCGCTAAAGTAGACAAGTCTATGGGGCTAAATTCAATAAGTTTAAGATCTCTAAAGCGATGGTCTCTGTAGATTTATGGTCAGTTGTGACGATGTGTTTAGATTGGTGGTAATAATAATTTCTGTCAAATAAGTGCTTGTTGATGTAGTCTTTGAGCTGCTCATCTGTTAGCTGTGCGATAAGTGGTCTGTTTTGTTTTTCATCTTGCAGGCGCTCTAATAAAATATCTACTGAGGTTTTGAGAAATATAGAACTGACATCTTCTGCTTTTAGTAATTCGTGATTATTGGCATAACAAGGTGTTCCTCCGCCTAAAGATAAAACCATAGCCTGATTTTGATTCAAATGTTCTCTAAGAATTTTGCTTTCTATTTTTCTGAAATAGATTTCTCCTTGGTCATTAAACAGGTCAGAAATGTTTTTTTGAGTTGATTCTTGGATGAGCTCGTCTAAATCAAAGTGTTTTATAGCAAGCTTTTTGGCTAATAGTTGCCCAACAGATGATTTTCCGGCACCCATATAGCCCGATAGTATAATTTTATTCAAAACTAAGTCATTAAAAATAAGCTGATTAAAGACAACTTATGCGTCAACTGCAAATTTATGATAAAAATGCTTTGAAAAATTAATAATTAGGTGTTATATTTGCACCCACTTTCCAAGGGAGTATGACTTGATAGCTCAGCTGGTAGAGCACAACACTTTTAATGTTGGGGTCCTGGGTTCGAACCCCAGTCAGGTCACTTTTTTTTATGAAGTGATTATTTTTTTTTTGAAAGGCAAGACTTGATAGCTCAGCTGGTAGAGCACAACACTTTTAATGTTGGGGTCCTGGGTTCGAACCCCAGTCAGGTCACTTGCACAAAAAGGCAAATTCATTTATTTTGAATTTGCCTTTTTTTATTTTCCGCTACTACCTCTCTTTATTGTATCAAACTCAAAACAGCTAGTCTGTAGCTGTCCATTCCAAAACCGATAATTACGCCTTTGGCAACTGGAGAAATATATGAAGTATGTCTAAAAGGCTCTCTAGAAAAAGTATTTGAGATATGCACCTCTACCACCGGAGCTGAAATCGCACTGACGGCATCGGCAATCCCTACAGAGGTATGCGTATAGGCACCTGCATTCAGGATAATGCCCGCATAAGAAAACCCGGTTTCTTGCAGTTTGGTGATGAGTTCTCCCTCTATATTGCTCTGGTAATAATCAATCTGGATGTCTTTGAACGCGCTTTGAAGGTTTTTTAAATAGTCTTCAAAAGTCTGTTTTCCGTATATTTCAGGTTCTCTCTTGCCCAGTAAGTTGAGGTTGGGGCCGTTGATGATTATAATTTTCATACTAAAATCGCTTTGTTCAAAGATATAAAAATCCTTGAAGTGATGCGCAACTTTGTATATTTGCTTTTCTAAACCTATCTGATGAAGAAAATAGAGAGTTTACAAAATCAGCTGATCAAGCACCTCATACAATTACAGGCCAAATCAAAGACCAGAAAGCAAACCCAGACTTTCTTAATCGAAGGGCTTCGAGAGATTTCGCTTGCCTTAAAAGGGGGGTATAGGCTCAATACCATTTTGTTTTGTGCTGATATCTTGTCTGAGCGTGAGATCAGAACAATTGTTTCAGGCGATACCGAGTGTATTGAAATCTCAGCAGAGGTCTATAAAAAACTTGCCTATAGAGATACAACTGAAGGCGTTCTGGCTGTGGCACAGATAAAATCATTGGCACTCAGTGATTTGAAATTATCTGATAATCCGTTGATAATTGTAGCTGAAGGCATTGAGAAGCCCGGTAATCTAGGTGCAATCCTCAGGACTGCCGATGCAGCAAATCTAGATGCGGTACTGATAGCCAACCCAAAATCAGATATGTATAACCCCAATGTGGTCAGAGCTAGCGTGGGCTGTTTGTTCACTACTACTATTGGCGTGGGCACAACAGCAGAAATCGCCGCCTATCTCAAACAAAACAACATCAATATCTATTGTGCCACCCTTCAAGAAGCTGTGGGGTATCACACTTTAGATTATACAAAACCTACGGCACTTGTGGTCGGTACAGAAGCAACTGGAGTTACAGACGAGTTTAGAGCGCTTGCGGATCAAAACATCATCATACCTATGCAAGGTGTAATCGACTCTATGAACGTCTCTGTAGCGGCATCTGTATTGATTTTTGAAGCCAAGAGGCAAAGAGACTTTGTCTAGCGATTGAAAGTTTGTTAAAAAAGAATATATTTGACTTTAATCTAATACCTAACTATAACTCCAGCCAAATGAAAAACCGAGCTATAAAAATAACCTTCAGTCTTTTTGCACTAGCGAGTCTAGGACTCATGTCTTGTTCAAAAAACCCACAAACGCAAGACGAGATTGTCGCTCAAAATGCCCAAGCCTATGTGCAAGCCAAGATGAGTGACCCGCAGAGCTATGAATTAGTTGGCTTAGAACTTATAGATTCGGTTAAAGTTATGGACAACATCAAGTTCAGAGTAGTGTCCTTGCACAAACAAGTAGAAGCTGATTTGAGCAAACTCTATATGATTAAAGATTTGAAAAATGAAAACCCCTCTGACCAAGAGAAGGATGAAATCAGAAAACTAAAAGTTCAAATTGAAAATAACGAGCGAATGCTTACTAAAATTGATTCTATACAAACGGAGCTAGGTGATCAAGTAAGAGAAACAGCCTCATATACCTACCGCTTTACTTATAAAGCTAATGACGATTTTGGCAAACAACAACACTACGAAAGTTTTTTGCAAACAGGGCTAGCACCAGAATATAAAGTGCTTGTTGTCACTGGTGATAAACGAGAGTTAGGGCAGCATTCAAATGACTTTCCGGGCTATCAAGATATGATTGATACAACTATAAAAGAATAATTCACAAACAAATACTACAGCCTCTTGGGGCTGTTTTTGTTTTTTAGTCCTTGTTTTAATACTTTTGAAGTTCATAACCCCACCTAAAAAATTAAAAAATGACCACCAGACCCAATGGATCTTTATACACCAAAATAGAGAATAAAATAGCAACACTAGAATTCGGACATCCGCAAAGTAACTCTTTTCCGAGTGAGCTCTTAGACAGATTGACCAAAGAGATAGATTTGCTGAGTACCAATGCTGAGGTAAACCTCATCTTACTCAAAAGTGAAGGCGATGCTGCCTTTTGTGCTGGGGCGAGTTTTGATGAACTCTTGGCGGTGAATGATGTAGAGACCGGAAAGAAATTCTTTTCTGGCTTTGCCAACGTAATCAATGCCATGCGCCGATCAACAAAAATTATCGTAGGTAGAATTCACGGAAAAACCGTGGGTGGGGGCGTAGGGCTCGCTTCTGCTTGTGACTATGCACTTGCAACGGTAGATGCTTCGGTCAAACTTTCAGAGCTAGCCATCGGTATCGGGCCTTTTGTGATTGAGCCGACGGTTTCTAGAAAGATAGGTATAGCGGCGATGAGTGAGCTTGCTCTGGCACCACATAGCTGGAAGAACGCCTATTGGGCAAAAAACAAAGGACTCTATGCAGAGGTCTATGATACTGTGGCTGATTTAGACAAGGAATTGGATATCTTCTGTTCTAAGTTGGCACAGTGCAATCCTGAAGCCCTCCACGAGATGAGAAAAGTAACTTGGGAAGGCACAGAACACTGGGAGCACCTGCTCTACGAAAGAGCTGAAATTTCAGGCAGATTAGTGCTGAGTGACTTCACCAAAGAAGCCCTATCAAAATTCAAGAAATAAGCACTTAGCGGAAAAAAATCACTAAGACCAACCATAAAATCGGGATGCTCTCTACCCAAAAAGTAGTGTAGTATTTCGATTTTTTTTCATCTGCCAACAAGGTAAATACGAGTGTAGTAATTGCCAAAATCACATTGATATACAGCTGCGATAGTTTGAAGTTTGTCAGCGCAAATTCCAATACAAGAAACACGACCAATAGCAGTACCCCCACTATCTTGGTGTTTCTCACACCTATGCTCTGCGGAACGGTTCTCAGTTCAGGCTTGTCTTCTTTGAGGTCGATGATCTCGAAGATTAAAATCAGAATGATGACCAATGTGAAACGCTGCGCACATTTTATCAATACATCAACGTCAATGGCATAGCCAGCTTGAGCTAACGGTAGGATCAACGTCGATAAGACCCAACATAGGGCTACGATATAAATCTTAGTAGCGCTGCTGTTTCTGAAGTTTTTTCCTTTATAAAAAGGCAAAATGTAGAGTAAAGTAAAAAAGCCTGTAAGGAGGGTAATTTCCTTAGAGGCTAATTCTAATTTTAAGAAGCTATATATGGCTAAAACACTACAAATAACTGAAAGTATAAAAATAGCTTTGCGTTCTGTAGAGGCGTTTTTGCTGAGCAGAAGTGCGTTGTATTTGGTAAAGTTATATCCGATAAGAGAGGAAGAAAACACAAACAACAACACGGAGTTGTCTGTCGGAATTCCAAACATATAATAGGTGACAATCGCAAGGGCTAAAATAGCAAAACTTACGTGCAGGCTACTGTGGATATAAAAGTCAAATAATCGACTGAACACTATTTACAATCGCCGTTTTTATCTAAAAATGTATCACAATAGTCACTCCAGGAGAAACATGTCCATTTTGAAGTGCCTTGAGCGGTAGTTACTCTCCACTTAAACCATTTTGACTGTAGGTCATCTAAAGAAAAAGGAGTAGTAAAGGTGTATTGATTGTCAGCAACTCGTTCAAAGCCAGCTTGGTCAGATGTATACTTGATGCTGTTTTTTAAATATTCTGAAGCCATAGTATCACATTCATAATTCCCTATTTCAATAGTAAAACCTTCAGATAGATTTTCAGTTGTACTCTTGATAACTAGCGTGGCTGCATTTACATCTTGATCTATTGAGCTCAGCTCTACGTTACTTTGTGAAAAGCCTAGAAATGAGGCTAAAAATAAGGCGACTATTAGTGTCTTTTTCATTATAAAGTTTGTTTTTTAGACTTGCTAAAGTAGAAAATATTACCAAAGTACACAATCATATGTTGATTTTTTATTTCTGACAAAAATAACCAAGCCTATAACAAGGCACCCAAAAGACTTTTTTATACCTTGTAGCTTTATTAAATTTGCAACTTCGTTTATCAGATAACTTGATATACACCACCACATGAAAATACAACTTCAGCATAATCATACAACCTATTGGGCAGACTTATCAGCAGCTATTGATATATCGATTCCGCTCTCTGATACTGACCAAAATCCCATTGCTTGGTATCTAGACAAACCTGTGATCCAGCCCGTAAAATTTGATAATTGGGTAGGAGCTGTCAAAAGCGGAAGCTCGACTAATTTTAATACAATTTCATTTAACCCTCACGCACACGGCACACATACCGAGTGTTTAGGGCATATCACCAGTGATTTTTATAGCATCAATCAGAGCCTGAAGAACTTTTTTTTTATGGCAGAACTCATCTCAGTTGTACCTGAGAAAATAGGTGATGATTATGTCATTACAAAGGAGTTGATTCAAAAGGAGATGTCTTTGAAGCATAGTCCAGAAGCACTTGTCATCAGAACGCTGCCGAATGCAACTGACAAAATGCACAAAAACTATTCACACACCAATCCTCCTTATTTATCTGAAGAGGCGGCGCGCTTTATAGTCGAGCAGCACATCCAACACCTTTTGATTGACCTGCCAAGTGTGGATAAAGAGAAAGACAATGGCGTACTTGCGGCACATAAAGCCTTTTGGACTATTCAAGATGTCGGGAATATAGGAGCAGATGCTCGATTGGGTGCTACTATTACCGAGATGATTTATGTGCCTGAAGCTATAAAAGACGGATGCTATTTGTTAAATTTGCAAATTGCTTCCATAGAAAACGATGCCTCGCCGAGCAAGCCCGTTTTGTATGCCTTGAAAGCAGAAAATATTAATAACGATTTTTAAAAAGTATATGAAAATATTAGCCAATGACGGAATCTCAGCCAGCGGATTCAAATTACTAGAAGAAAATGGATTTGAGGTGCTCACTACTAAAGTTGCCCAAGAACAAGTAGCCAATTATATCAACAAAAACGAGGTGTCTATACTGCTTGTCAGAAATGCCACAAAAGTTAACCAAGAGCTTATTGACAGCTGTCCTAATCTGAAGCTAATCGGTAGAGGAGGAGTGGGGATGGATACTATCGATGTGGATTATGCCCTTTCTAAGGGAATTCAAGTCATCAATACGCCTAAAGCCTCTTCAATATCTGTTGCCGAATTAGTGTTTGCGCATCTTTTTTCTGGCGTTCGCTTCTTGGCTGAAGCCAACAGACATATGCCGCTGGATGGCGATACGCGTTTTGAAGCACTGAAAAAAGACTTCCAAAAAGGAGTGGAATTGCGTGGTAAAACCTTGGGTATTATCGGTTTTGGGGTGATTGGTCAAGAAGTGGCCAAAATGGCGATTGGGCTTGGGATGCAAGTGCTTGCCTCTAGCAGAACGCCAAAGACAAAAACCATTGCGCTCGATTTCTATAACGGCACTTCTGTTGACTTTACTATTGCAACCACGAGTATGGACAAGGTTTTGTCAGAATCTGATTTTATTACGCTTCACACGCCGTTTCAGCACGAATATATCATCGGCGATTTAGAGTTCAACAAGATGAAAGAGGGCGTCGGAATTATCAATACCTCTAGAGGTGGCGCTATTGATGAAGTAGCACTCTTGGCAAACTTTGAGTCAGGAAAAGTTGCTTTTGCTGGATTGGATGTTTTTGAAGAAGAACCAACACCTGCGATTCAGGTGCTGATGCATCCACAAATGTCGCTTTCACCACATATCGGAGGTTCGACAGTCGAGGCACAGGATAGAATAGGAGAGGAATTGGCACAGCAGATTATCTCAATTTTCAAACAATAAAATATAGATTTATATATTTTTTAGCCTACTAAATTGGATATAAAAGACACTTACAAAACCATCGATAGTCCTTCTGAGGAAGTGCTGCTCAAAGAAAAAGGCAGTAAATTCTTTGGCTATTGTTATCCGATTCATGCTGAACACCAAGTCAAAGTAATTATAGACCAACTCAAAAAACAACACCATACTGCTAGGCATTGGTGTTATTCTTTCCAACTCGGAACAGACCAAATCTATTATAGGGTCAATGACGATGGCGAGCCCAGTGGTAGCGCAGGACTACCGATTTACGGACAGATTTTATCTTTTGACATCACTAATATCTTGGTAGTCGTCGTTCGGTATTTTGGCGGTACAAAACTCGGCGTGGGCGGACTCGTCTCTGCTTATAAAGAAACGGCAAAAATGGCCTTAGAAGCTGCTGAAATCATCGAGAAAACTATAGATAGTCAGTATGTGTTGGAGTTTGAATACAAAGATATGAGCCGTGTGATGCGCATTGTCAAAGACAGAAACCTCAGCATCATCAGTCAGCAATTAGAGCTGAAATGCCAAATTGAAATCGCCGTCAGAAAAGGAGAAGTCGGTCAGTTTTTGAGTGCTTTTGAATCTTTGTATGAAGTAGTTATCAAGGAGAAGTAACCATATAATACAACTAAAAAGCCCTGTTTTATGCGATGTAAAACAGGGCTTTTCTATGTCTGTGTGTCAGCGTATTAGCTGTTCATCAATTGTTCAATTTCATCGGCTTCAACCGGGATGTTTTGCATCATATTTAGCGGTGCGCCACTTTGCTGCACTACATAATTATCCTCGATGCGTATCCCAAAACCTTCCTCTGGAATATAGAATCCAGGCTCGATGGTGAAGACCATTCCCGCTACAAATTTATCGGTGAGAATACCGTAATCGTGGGTGTCAAGTCCCATATGGTGCGAGGTGCCGTGCATCATATACTTTTTGTAAGCCGGCCAATCAGGGTCTTGGTTCTGAACATCGGCCTTGTCGATAAGCCCTAAGCCCAGAAGTTCAGACGTATATACATCGCCTAATTCTTTGTGGTAGGCGTGCCAGTCATTGCCAGCAACCAATATAGATTCGGCATGTGCTTTGCATCGCATAACCGAGTTGTAAACTTCTTTTTGGCGTTTGGTATATGTTCCGCTAACAGGAATCGTACGCGACATATCAGAAGAGTAATTGGCGTATTCTGCAGCGGTGTCAAACAAGATGAGCTCTCCGTCTTTACACTGGGTATTGTTTTCAATATAGTGCAATACATTGGCGTTTTGTCCGGTGGCAATAATCGGGGTATACGCAAATCCCTTTGAGCGATTTCTGATAAATTCGTGAATAAGCTCTGCTTCAATCTCATACTCCCAAACACCTGGTTTGACAAAGGGCAATATTCTTCTAAAGCCTTTTTCAGTAATATCACACGCGTGTTGTATAAGTGCGATTTCTTCGGTTTCTTTTACAGCGCGAAGTCGTTGCAGAATTGGGTTTGAGCGCTCTACTTTGTGTGCTGGATAGTTTTCTTTCCACCATTTGATAAAGCGGTCTTCTCTTGTCTGGGTATCAACAGACGAGCGGTAATGCTCATTGGTGTTGATATACATGGTGTCAGCATAGGTCATGAGCTCTTTCAGGACTTTGTGAAAATCTGAAAGCCAGTATACAGATTTCATTCCAGATGTTTCAAAAGCGGCGTCTTTGGTTAGTTTTTCACCTTCCCAAATAGCGATGTGTTCGTTGGTTTCTTTTAAGAATAAAATCTCTTTGTATTTGTCAAAAGGAGCATTGGGGCAGAGCACCAAAATACTTTCTTCTTGATCAACGCCACTCAGATAAAAGATATCCCTGTGCTGCGCAAAAGGCAAAGTGCTATCTGCACTCACCGGATAAATATCATTTGAGTTAAAAATGGCGATGCTGTTTGGTTTCATCTGAGCTGTGAATTTAGCTCTGTTTTTGATGAATAGGTTTTTATTTATTCTGTGGTATTTCATTGTGTATTTGTTTTAGTTTAACTTAATCCTTGATGACAGATTGTATTTGTTTCAAGTTCCAATATTGCATCGTATAAACATATTTCTATTTTTGAGTTTAAAATCTCCTTCTTTAAGTCTCAAACAAACTTGAAACTTGAAACTTGAAACCTGAAACCTGAAACCTGAAACCAAAAATTAAGGAATCCATCGTTTGTCAAAATTCGGTTTTCTCTTTTCTAAGAATGCATCGCGCCCTTCTTTAGCTTCGTCTGTCATATAAGCAAGTCGGGTCACTTCTCCAGCAAATACTTGTTGCCCGACCATTCCGTCATCGGTGAGGTTCATCGCAAACTTCAGCATTTTGATAGAAGTTGGTGATTTTGCCAATATCTCTTGAGCCCATTCAAAGGCGGTTTCTTCTAATTCGTTGTGCGGAATAACGGCATTTACCATTCCCATTTCATACGCCTCTTGCGCAGAGTAATTTCGTCCTAAAAAGAAAATCTCACGAGCTTTTTTCTGTCCGACCATTTTTGCCAAATAGGCAGAACCGTAACCTGCATCAAAACTGGTTACATCTGCATCGGTTTGTTTGAAGATAGCGTGTTCTTTGCTGGCGAGTGTCAAATCACAAACCACGTGAAGCGAATGTCCGCCACCCACAGCCCAACCATTCACTACACAAATAACTGCTTTTGGCATAAAGCGAATTAAACGTTGTACCTCAAGGATGTTTAATCTGTGATAACCATCTTCTCCAACATAACCTTGAGCTCCTCTAGCGCGCTGATCGCCACCACTACAAAAAGCCCATCCGCCGTCTTTTGGCGAAGGTCCTTCTGAAGAGAGCAGCACCACTCCGATAGACGTATCTTCGTGAGCATCTTTAAAAGCATCTAGTAATTCAGAGGTGGTTTTCGGTCGAAAAGCATTTCTAACCTCTGGTCTGTTGAAGGCAATTCTCGCCACTCCATCGCATTTCTTATAAGTAATATCCTCATAAGTTTTTGCTGTAACCCAATTTATAGCACTCATTTTTTTAGTATTTTAGCCAAAATTACATATTTTAGAACTCAAAAACCATTTTTAGCACTATGAAAAAATTAATTTTATCGGCTTTTAGCCTGATTGCTTTTGTCGCTTTTTCTCAAGAATATAGGTTTCAGAATGTTATTGACCTAGAGACCTTTCCTGTGGTTTCTCAAGATAAAACGGGTACTTGTTGGAGTTATGCCACCACTTCATTCTTAGAGTCAGAAATCATCAGAACCACCGGAAAACATATTGACCTCTCTGAGATGTACAACGTCAGAAACACCTATATGGAAAAGGCAGAGAATTATGTAATGCGCCAAGGTGCTGCCAAGTTCTCTCAAGGAGGATTGGCTCATGATGTGCTGAATAGTGTTCAGAAATATGGCATTGTGCCCTTAGATGCCTTTCACGGAAAAGAACAAAGCGATAAGATACACGACCACTCAGAGGTAGAAAAAGCACTTAAAGGAATGCTAGATGGCTTTGCCAAGGCGCGCACGCTATCACCAAAATGGAAGCAAGCTGTGCGTGCGGTGTTAGATATTTATATGGGAGAAAACCCGACGGAGTTTGTATTCGAAAAGAAAAAATATACGCCACAAAGCTTTTTGACCTATACCAAAATCAATCCGAAAGACTATGTGTCACTCACCTCATTTACGCACCAGCCGTTTTATGAGAGCTTCATCTTGAACATCCCAGACAACTTCTCTAACGGCAGTTTTTATAACCTGCCACTCGACGAATTTATTGAAAACATCGATAATGCACTTGCCAAAGGTTTTAGCGTTGCCCTTGATTGTGATGTGAGTGAAATTGGCTTCTCTGCCAAAGAGGGTATTGCGGTGGTTCCTGCAAATACTGACGACAAAGAAAAGGCATTCTTAAAAGAGATTCAACCTGAGCTGCCGATCACACCAGAATTACGCCAACAAGAATTCGAGAATTTCAACACACAAGATGACCATTTGATGCACATCACCGGAAAGGTAAAAGACCAAAAAGGCAATAGCTATTATGCCGTTAAAAACTCTTGGGGTAGCGGAAGTGAACGCGTGGGCAACAACGGTTATATCTATATGAGTGTGGCTTATCTCAAACTAAAAACCATCGCGGTATTAGTGCACCAAGAGGCTTTAGTTGCGAAGACAAAGAAAGCTTTAAAAATATAAAACTTTAATTTTTTAATCCTATGAAAGTATATAAATCAAAAGTGTCGACTATGGCGTATGGCTTGTTCTTTATTACAGCAGCCCTGCTTATTTTGCCTGTCTTTGTGTTTGAGGATATAACTACAGAAGATCTAAAAGACAGCGGTTTTTGGGGTTATCTTGGCTTGGTTTGCCTTGTGCTTATTGCATTTTCAACGATTTTATTTTTTACTTCGTATACGATTAAAGACGGATTTTTAAAACACCGCTCTGGTCCGTTTTATGGCAAGATGAAGATTGGCAATATTCAAAAGATAATGTATCATTCGGGTGTACTTGTGCCTGTGATGTATAGACCTGCGACAGCAACTGTAGGTGTAATCATAAAATACAACGCCTATGACGATATTTATTTCTCCCCAGAAGATAGAGATACTTTTGTGGCTGATCTATTGAAAATAAATCCTGAAATAGAAGTGGTCAAAAGCGAAAAATAAGTTGGCTTATAAAACGGAAAAACCTTAAATATTTACTAATTATTGCATAAAAAAGCTATATTTGGAATCTGAAAAACCAACAAAAACACAAATAATGTCTATCTGGAAAACCAAATCAATGACTCAATTAATGGACGAGTCATCAGAATCAGAAAAAGGATTAAAGAGAACATTGTCTTCAAAAGCACTAGTAGCGCTAGGGATCGGAGCCATTATCGGAGCGGGCTTGTTTTCCTTGACGGGTATTGCTGCGGCTGATCACGCCGGACCTGCTGTGACGCTGTCTTTCGTGCTAGCGGCTGTAGGTTGTGGTTTTGCTGGGCTTTGTTATGCCGAGTTTGCCTCGATGATTCCTGTAGCCGGAAGTGCGTATACCTATTCGTATGCCACTATGGGAGAATTTATTGCCTGGATTATCGGGTGGGATTTAGTTCTAGAATATGCCCTAGGTGCAGCCACCGTTGGGGTGAGTTGGTCTTCCTATCTCAACGAATTGCTCAAACAATACGATATGGCAATCCCCATGGAGTTTGCCTCCTCTCCAGCAGAGGGCGGAATTATAAATTTGCCTGCCATAGTTATCGTCTGTTTGCTTTCGTTGCTCTTGATGCGCGGCATGCGACAATCAGCAGCAATCAATAATGTCTTAGTGATTATAAAAGTAGCTGTGGTTATTTTGTTTATCATCTTAGGTTGGAAGTTTATCAATCCTGAGTTTCACACACCATTTATCCCTGAAAATACCGGCGGTAGCTTTGGTGGTTTCCCAGGTATTGCGGCTGGAGCGGCATTGGTATTCTTTGCTTTTATCGGTTTTGATGCGGTTTCTACCGCAGCACAAGAAGCTAAAAATCCGCAGAAAAGCATGCCTATTGGCATTCTTGGTTCACTGGTGATTTGTACAATTTTATATGTGTTGTTCTCTTATGTAATGACTGGATTAGTGCCTTACCAAATCTTTAAGGGCGATGCTTCTCCCGCTGCTACTGCCTTTGCGGTGACGGGTTATGACTTCTTACAGACCACACTTATCATCGCTATCTTAGCCGGATATACCTCGGTGATATTAGTGATGCTGATGGGGCAAAGTAGAGTGTTCTACTCGATGAGTAAAGATGGGTTGTTGCCAAAAGTTTTTGGAGAAATCCACGCTAAATTCCGCACACCTTGGAAAACCAATATTTTCTTTATGCTATTTGTCAGTGTTTTTGCAGGTTTTGTGCCAATTAAAGACCTAGGACATATGGTGAGCATCGGAACCTTATTTGCGTTCTCACTGGTGTGTATTGGTATATTGGTGATGCGTAAAAAATCACCGGATTTGCCTAGGGCTTTCAAAACCCCTTTAGTGCCTTTCGTACCAATTGCAGGAGTGCTGATCTGTGGATATTTGATGTTCTCACTAGAAGTAGAAAGTTGGTATCGATTGGCTATTTGGTTGTTAATTGGGGTAGTTATTTATTTCTTCTACGGCAAGAAACACTCAAAGCTAAACAACCCAAAATAAAGTTTTAAAAAGAAGTATATTACTTATATTCAACCCAAAGAAGAGCTAGATATCTATGTTATGCCTTAATTAAAAAAAACCAGCCACACAAATAGCACATTTGGTTTTTGCCAACACACAGCCAACGCTGAAAAACCAAAAGAGCTGTTTTTTGCCAACGCTCAGACAAACTAAATTGATAGAAAAAAGTAACTTTGAAGTTTTGAAAATTGAAATAGTATAAATGACGACAAAAACAGAAACAAAACAGTTTCAATATGAAATACAAAGCTATCAGGAGGACTGCGTAAATAACATAATCAGTCTATTTGAAAGTCTGCACCAAAAAGCAAATTTTACTGAGGTGCTAACGGCACACCATAAAAAACACAAATACAATTTCCCTGTTCAAGCCACTAAAAATATTGACATAATGATGGAAACGGGAACGGGTAAAACCTTCACGTTTATCAAAACCATTTTTGAACTGAGCAAAAACTTTGGATACAAAAAATTTATCATTCTTATACCTACTGTTCCAATTCGAGAGGGAACAAAAACAAACTTAGCCGACACCAAAGATTATTTTAAGAGTCTCTACGCTAATGAGAAAGAAAAAGAAATTGAAACCTTTGTTTATGAAGGAGGAAATATTTCTGCCGTAAGACAATTTATTGGCACTTCACATTTATCGGTTTTGGTAATGACACCAAGCTCATTTAGCCACAAAGACAACATTCTAAACCGACCATTAGAAAAGGACATTAATACCCCCGAACTATTTGTAAACAATCAAGAACCACCAAAATCCTATTTGGAATGTTTGAAACGGTTAAATCCAGTCGTGATAATGGACGAACCGCACCGTTTTGAAGGCAATGCTTTTAAAACCTTTTTTGAAGGTTTTGAAAATTACTTTTTACGTTTTGGTGCAACATATCCCAAAAAGAAAGATAGTTTAGTTCTTTCAAACGTAGCTTATATTTTAGACAGTATTACTTCTTTCAGACAAAACTTGGTAAAGAAAATTGTAGTTTATACTCAAGATGTAATAGAAAATACAGACACCCTTATAGGAATAGAAAAAGTTGGTTCTAAAAATATTGCTCACGTAAGCACTTTGACTAACGGGATTATAGTAAGAAGACAATTAAGTGTTGGTGGGGTATTTAACGGTAAAAACATTAAAAAAATTCTTAAAGACACCGTTGTTTTAACAGACGATACGATTGAGAAAGTTGATTACTCTTTGTCGGACGAATCATTGCGAGCAATGATTAGAGAAACAATCAAAATACATTTTGAGAAAGAAAAAGAATTGTTTGAGCAAGGAGTAAAAGCACTTACCTTATTTTTTATAGAAAGTGATACAAGCTTGTTTCGTGGAGATAATCCAAAAGTAAAAACCATTTTTGAAGAAGAATATTTAAAGCAATATACCCAGCTGATTGACAAACTCGACCAAACAAGCGATTATTACAAATTCTTGCAAAACGATTTTGACAGCGATAACGCTTTACAGGTTCATAAAGGGTATTTTTCGGGCGATAAAGGAAATGCAGACGAAAAAGTAAAAGAAGGAGTTAATGAAATTCTAAAGGATAAAAAGAAATTACTTTCATTTGATAGTCCATCTCGTTTCATTTTCTCTATATGGGCTTTGCAAGAAGGTTGGGACAACCCCAATGTATTCACCATTTGCAAACTATCAAATCAAGGAAGCGAAATATCTAAACTACAACAAATTGGACGAGGTTTGCGTATTTGCGTAAATCAAAATCTGCAACGATACACGCTCAAAAACTTAGAAGACAACCAAGAGGAGTTTTGGAAAATCAACAACCTTGATGTGGTTGTATCCAGCAAAGAACAAGGTTTTGTTGAAGGCATACAAAGTGAGATTTTAAGTAACTCATTCCTCATATCCGAAACATTTACAGAGCAAGAACTTAAAATAATTCTTAAAGAAAAAGGCGGTTTTGATGACCACACAGTTCGCAAAATCCATAAAACAATGGAAAACAGCGAAATGATTATTTTCAAAGCTACTGTAGACGGCATTGATATATTTGAAAAAGCACCTGAATTCTTTACCATTCTAAAAGAACAAAATTTGCCAGAAGAACAAGTTATAGTAATTGAAAGTCTGTTTGCAACCGACACAAATACGTATGTTCAGAAAGCCGAACAGAAAAAAGAGAAAAAGAAAGTTTTCATAAAGGCTTCCCACCTAAAAGAGTTCCAAGAACTTTGGAAAGCTATTAACAAAAATGCTTTTTATGTTTTAGAAACTTTAACCGAAGAGCAAGAAAACCAATTAGTTCAAAACATAAAAACACAAATTGAAGCTGTAAACATTGAGGAAATTTTATTACAAACCATTCGTGCAGAACTTAACGTAAATAAACTTGAAAAAGAGGATGCTATTACCAAAGAACTAAAAGGCACAGTATCCTACAAAAGCAAAGTTGATTATTTAGAGTTAGTGCGCACGCTATCAAACAACACCAAAACACCAATTTCATTTGTCGTTAAGATTTTCAATGCTTTGAGTGATGATTTTAAGACTAAAATGCTTTGTAACAATCCCGAGCAAGCTCAAAGAGAAATTAGCGAAATAATCAACAAGAACTTAGTAGCTATGCTCAAAGCAAATATTAAGTATGACGGAATTAACGGAACAGGGTTACCAAACGTATTCAAAACCGAACAAGGAAAGACTTATTTAGATACAGGGAGCGTAGGGAAGTTTCAAAAAAACATTACAAGCGATTTTTCATTGAAAACTAAATGGGTATTTGAAGAGGTAATAGAATATGACAGTGATTTTGAATTGGAAATTGTAGAGCAAGACCCATACATTGATAGCATTGAAATTTTCGGCAAACTTCCACGTCTGAAAATCAAAACGCCTTTAGGAGATTACAATCCCGACTTTTGCTATGCTATAAAAAGCACGGAAGGCAATAAAGTATTCCTTGTAGTAGAAGCGAAAGGCTATAGATCGTCCACAGCTATACCTATAGATGAAAAAGGAAAAATTGACTTTGCTAAAAAGTATTTTGAAGCATTAAGCGAACACTACAAAGACCAAAACATAAAAGTATCATTTAAAGAACGTATCAATAAAACGCAATTAGCGGCACTCATAAAGTCTGAACTATGATTTTAATGATTAAATGATTTGCTATGATAAAAGAAGAATATAAATATTCAGAACTTACTTCAAAAATTATAGGCTGTGCAATGACAGTTCATAAAACTTTAGGCAATGGCTTTCAAGAAGTAATATATCAACGTGCTTTGAAAATCGAGATGAAATTGGAAGGAATAAAATTTCATAGAGAATTTGAAATGCCTATCTTTTATAGAGATCAACAAATTGGCACTCGAAGAGTTGATTTTTTAGCGGAAGACATTGTTTCAGTTGAATTAAAAGCTATTACCAAACTCGAAGATGTTCACTTCTCACAAGCAATTAATTATTTAGAAGCATACAATTTAGAAATTGGTTTACTTATCAATTTTGGTGAAACAAGTTTGAACTTTAAACGACTTACGAATAAGAAATTCAAACCGGCAATCACTCAATCACAAAAATCAAACAAATCGTAGTTCAGACAATGGAAAGCAATATTATCATATACAATACTCAAGATGGGAAAGCCAATGTAGCTTTATTGGCTAAAGACGGTAAAGTTTGGATGAACCAAAACCAGTTGGCTGAACTTTTTGACACCTCCAAGCAAAACATTGGGCAACACATTGCAAGCATATTAGAAGACAAGGAGTTAGATGAAAATTCAGTTGTAAAGAATTACTTTACAACTGCCACTGATGGCAAACAATATGAGGTGATGTTTTATAGCCTAGAAATGATTTTGGCTATAGGTTTTAGAGTGCGTAGCAAAAGAGGTGTGCAATTCAGAATTTGGGCAAATCAAAACTTGAAAGAGTATATGATAAAAGGCTTTTTAATGGATGATGAAAGACTTAAAAATCCTGAGGGCAGACCCGATTATTTTGATGAATTATTGGAGAGAATTCGTGAAATACGCACTTCTGAAAAACGATTCTACCAAAAAGTGAAAGACTTACTCTCTTTAAGCAGCGATTATGATGCTACAGATAAATCTACGCAACTTTTTTTTGCCGAAACCCAAAACAAACTCCTTTATGCTGTTACCCAAAAAACCGCAGCAGAATTAATTGTTTCAAGAGCCAATGCGGATGCTCCAAATATGGCACTTACTACTTGGCAAGGCAGCAAAGTGAGAAAACAAGATATTATAATTGCCAAAAATTATTTGAGTAAGGATGAAATAGACACCTTGAACAGACTAACTATTATATTTCTTGAAACGGCAGAGTTAAGAGTAAAAGAAAGAAAAGACATTACCTTAAATTTTTGGCGTGAAAATGTAGATCGGATTTTACAGTTTAATGATCGGGAAATTTTAAAAAATGCGGGGGCTGTCTCAAAAAAACAAATGGAAGAGCAAGTGAGGTTGGTTTATTAGCAATTTGATACAAAACGAACAGCATTTGAAGCAAAACAAGCTGATTTGGAAGACTTAAAAGCATTAGAAGAAAAAATTAAAAAGAAATAATGGCAGAACAAGAATTTATAAACGCAGGATATACCGTTGTGGGAACAGAAAACAACGAAAACAAACTATTGAGTTTTTTGAAAGAACACTACCCAAGTGTTCTAAAAGATAACGAGATTGACCTAAATGAACTCAAAGCGATTGCAGGTTTACCCATTGACGAAAAAGTAAACGGCTACGGATTAAATTTTGTAGGAAGAAACTTTGCCCGGGCGAAATACGCTAAAAAAACGGAAAGCGAATTAAAGCTCAATACAACGTTGAGCAAGAGTATTGACACGACCGAAAACTTGGTGTTGAAAGGCGATAACTTAGACAGTTTAAAAATCCTGAAAAATCATTACAATGGAAAGATCAAGTGTATTTATATAGACCCACCATACAATACCGACAAAGATGAATTTGTTTATCCTGACAAATTTGACAAAGAAGAAGCGGAAGTGTTAGGATTGGCAAACCTAAGCGAAAGCGATTTTGCACGTATGGATTTTAGTTTTAAAACCAAAAAGAGCCATAACGGTTGGTT
Source organism: Flavobacterium sp. (assembly GCA_035515135.1). Classification (GTDB taxonomy): domain Bacteria; phylum Bacteroidota; class Bacteroidia; order Flavobacteriales; family Flavobacteriaceae; genus Flavobacterium. The sequence continues at coordinate 164,435 of DATJBW010000003.1, read as the reverse complement.
AGCGTTTATGTATCCACGTCTTTTATTGGCAAGGGACTTATTAAGTAAAGATGGGGTTATTTTCATAAGCATTGACGATAATGAACAGGCTAATTTGAAATTGCTTTGTGATGATGTTTTTGGAGAGGAGAATTTTGTTGCAAAATTTGATTGGCGAAAAAAAACAGGTGCAAATGATGCTAAAGATATAGCAGTTATAACAGAAAGTATTTTGTTATACGCAAAAAACAAAAGTTATACAATTGAAAAAGATATTTGGGCTCGTGATGAGAACTCTATAAACCAAAAAAGGTATAGATTATCTGATGAATTTGTTGAAGAACGTGGTAAATATTATTTAGATACACTTGACAGAGGAGGTTTACAATATTCAGATTCAATGAACTTTGGAATTGATGCACCAGATGGTGGTGTAATTTTTCCAAACGGACGTTCAGATTTCAAAAATGATGGTTGGATTTGGAAATGGGGTAAAGACAAAGTAAAATGGGGTATTAAAAATAAGTTTTTAGAATTTGTTAAATCAAAAAAAAGCACAGGTTCGGAATATACTATTAAATATAAAGTATATAAAAAAGTAGATAATGAAGGCAAACTTCGTGAAAAATCAGGCAGAGTTTTTTCAAACTTGATAACAGAACCTATCAATCAGCAAGGTAATGATGATTTTTCTAATCTATTTGAAGGGAATACGTATTTCACAAATCCTAAACCAATTGGTTTAATTCAATATTTCTTGAAAACTATCGATAATGATTCTTTTAATATCCTTGACTTCTTCGCAGGCTCAGGTACAACAGGTCAAGCAGTAATGCAGCTCAATGCTGAAGACGGTGGCAATCGTAAATTTATTTTGTGCCAAATAGACGAGCCTATTGACAGTAAAAAACCAGCTTATCAATTTTGTATAGATAATAACCTACCACCAGTAATTTCAAGTATCACTATAGAACGCTTAAACCGTGCAGGTGAAAAACTTATTAAAGATATTGAAGCAGAGAACAGCAAAACAGGATTATTTGATGAAGATAAGAAACAAGTGCCTGATATTGGTTTTAAGGTATTTGACAGCGTAGAAGCGCCCAAATTAGAGGTTGAAGAAGGACAAATCATATTCCCAGCATTGGCAAGCGATGCTTTAAGTCGCATTTATAATATGATTTTCACCATTGGCTTAGACGAGCCAACACAAGTTCCCGAAGAAGTGGTAAAAGACAGTATTTATAAAATTGGTAACCATTATTACATCACCAACAGCGAGAAAATAACCAGTGATGATTATTCAAACGCTCTTAAAAACGGTAAAGTATTTATTGACGGTTGGACAGCCAGCCTAAACGGAACATTGCAGAATTACAAAGAAGATGTGAAGATTGTGTTTTAAGAGCAATCAATGAAGATTAGCCAACGCTAAAAGTCATACATCCCAAAAGCATTCGAGACCAAGTCGCTCAAAAAGCCAACCGCACGAGCCAAAACTTGTCGGCAGCCTATGCCTTTGCCAACGCTACAAACAGAACGTAAAAAATGAAAAAAGGGACACACAATGTATATAAAAAATAGGCGAAATAGTAATGAATTCAAGGCTTTTGGCACGTATCAAACTTTATGTCTACACGAATGTCTCATGCTTTGAAATGGCCTACTTTTCATATCCTAACGGATATGTAGCTCTTCTGAATAAGAACAATACATAAAAAATTAAAAACAAATATCGTGCTGGTCACGCTCTAGATTCTAAACTTATGAAAACAGTATTTATCACCGGTGCAACGTCAGGAATCGGCAAAGAAACAGCCCAAGTGTTGGCCCAAAAAAAATACAGACTCATCCTATGTGGCAGAAATAAACAGGTGCTAGAACAATTGAAAAATTCTTTAGATACGCCTGTGCATACCTGTTGTTTTGATGTGAGAGATAAGGTAGCTGTTTTTGAGCAGGTAGCGCAGTTACCCGCTGAGTTTCGCCAAATAGATATATTGATCAACAATGCAGGAAATGCACACGGCTTGGCTACTTTTGACAAAGCTGATCTAGAAGACCTAGAAGCAATGATCGACATCAATGTCAAGGGGTTGATTTATGTTACTAAGGCGGTGTTGCCACTGATGCCTGTGGATGCAGAAGGACATATCATCAACATCTCATCTACGGCAGGCAAGGAGGTGTATATGAATGCGGCTACTTACTGCGCCTCAAAGTTTGCGGTTGAAGCGCTGACCAAAGGCATGCGCATCGATCTTTTGGCGTTGGGTATTAAAGTAACCGGCATTGCTCCTGGGGCGGTAAACACTAACTTCTCAACGGTGCGTTTTAAAGGAGATACCCAGCGCGCAGACAATGTTTATCAAGGTTATCAGCCACTCGTAGCCGCTGATGTAGCCAATACAATTCTCTTTGCTATCGAGCAACCCGCTCATGTTCAACTCGCCGATATCACCCTATTGCCAAAAGCACAAGCCGGAGCAGGCAATATCAGAAGGGAGTAAGTGGCAGAAGAATCTGAGCATCTGATTAACAAACAATAAAACAGTTGTTCTCCTTATCGTATTTGTGATTTTTCTCTGCCAAGTTGTCATCTTTTTCTTGAAATAATACTATATTTGCAATTCGAAAAAACAGTAAGGAGCATACAGCAATGGAAAAGATAATTGACGAAAATAAACAGGGTACAAGCCTTGCAACGCAACAAAAAGAACAAAATACCAAAAAACTTTTTATCGAAAGTTATGGCTGTCAGATGAACTTTTCTGATAGTGAAGTCGTGGCTTCTATTTTGTCAAACGAAGGATATAATACGACCCAAATATTAGAAGAAGCTGATTTAGTGCTTATAAATACCTGTTCAATCAGAGATAAAGCTGAACAGACTATTCGCAAACGCCTAGAGAAAATCAATGCAGTCAAGAGAACCAATCCTGGTTTTAGAGTGGGTGTTTTGGGCTGTATGGCAGAAAGGTTAAAGGCAAAGTTCTTAGAAGAAGAGCACATTGTAGATATGGTGGTGGGCCCAGATGCCTATAAAGACCTTCCCAATTTATTGAGAGAAGTCGATGAAGGCCGCGATGCTATCAACGTGATTCTCTCAAAAGACGAAACCTATGCCGATATCTCTCCTGTGCGCTTAAATACTAATGGCGTGACCGCTTTTGTGAGTATAACCAGAGGTTGTGACAACATGTGTACCTTTTGTGTGGTGCCTTTCACCAGAGGACGTGAGCGCAGCAGAGAGCCACAGAGTATCATCAAAGAAATTCAAGATTTGGTCGATAATGGCTATAAGGAAGTTACCCTTCTGGGCCAAAACGTAGATAGCTATTTGTGGTATGGAGGCGGTCTGAAAAAAGACTTTGACAAAGCCACCGCTATGCAAAAGGCAACTACTGTTGATTTTGCACAACTCTTGGAGATGTGCGCCATAAAATTCCCTAAAATGCGCTTCAGATTCTCTACTTCAAATCCGCAGGATATGCACGTTGAGGTGTTAGAGGTAATAGCAAAATATGAGAATGTCTGCAAGTATATCCACTTGCCTGTGCAATCTGGAAGTACAAGAATTCTCAAAGAAATGAATCGCCAGCACACCCGAGAGGAGTATATGGCACTGATTGATACTATCAGAAAGATGATTCCAGATTGTACTATTTCTCAAGATATTATTACAGGTTTTCCAACTGAAACTGAAGAAGATCACCAAGATACTTTGTCGCTAATTGATTATGTACAGTATGACTTTGGTTATATGTTTGCATATTCTGAAAGACCAGGCACCTTGGCAGAGCGAAAACTTGAAGACGATGTACCCGAGGAAGTAAAAATGCGAAGACTACAAGAGATTATAGACCTGCAACAAGAAATAGCCCTGAAGAGAACCCAGCGTTTCTTAGGTCAAACTGTTGAGGTGCTGATCGAGAAAGACTCTAAAAAATCAAACTTGCACTGGTCAGGTAGAAACTCACAAAACACCACGGTTGTGTTCCCTAAAGAGCACTATAAAGCCGGAGATTTTGTCTGGGTAAAAGTTCTAGATTGTACCAGCTCAACGCTCATCGGTGAGGCAGTTGGCTATTCTGAGATGAATTAAAATAATTGTTTTTTTAGTTTCAGGTTTCAAGTTTAATTTTGAGTTAGTATGGCTACGATACATAGATTTGAAGATTTAGAGATATGGCAAGATGCTAGAAGATTAGCTGTTGTGTAACATTTGAAAAATGAACAATCCGAATAAAAACGAAATGATAATTTATTGTCTGATTTACCCAATTCTGACAATGACATTTTTTATGATTTGGATTTTCCAATCTACATTACCTGGTGGAGATATCGGAATGACACCTTTTCTTGTTGGAATAGTTTTACTAATAGTATTCGGAATTGAAATCACTCTCGTTTTGATATTTAGAAAACGGATAATCAGTTTGAGGAGTAAACTGATTTCTTTAATTGTAGCGTTTATTATATATGAATTAACAATGTGGATTTTAGGTGGATTTGGAGGAATTGTATTTTTAGAATCATTTAAAAAACCGTTCGCGGAAAATATAGAAGGTGCATTTTCATTTTCATCAATCTTCGCTCTTTTAATAATACTCGGACTGATTTTAATAAACCAAAAACTGAATAAAAAAACGTTACACAACAATGTATAACCGCAATTACGGCGGATTCGACTACGTCCGAATCCACTCGGAATTGCTAAAGTCTGTGCCAAACCGAAAATTAACGCATATTAACCCGTAACTGACGGTTATACGAGACCGTTATTATTCATAACTTGACCATTATAACGGACCTGAAAGCGGATTTTAAATTTAAAGAACAAATAAAGTCTTCGTCGGGCTCTGTTATGGATAATATAGCCGAAGGCTTTGAGAGAGACGGAAATATCGAATTTAGACAGTTTTTATCTATTGCAAAAGGATCAGCTGGAGAAACAAGATCAAAATTATACAGAGCTTTTGATTATGGTTACATTAGTCAAGAGACTTTTGAAGAGTTAAAATCAGATTATGAAAAGTTAAGCGGTAAAATAAAAAACTTTATTTCATACCTAAATAAAAAAGATTTCAAAGGAAACAAATTTCAATAATACAACCAAGCTTCCATAGTATAACAACCTGAAACTTGAAACTTGAAACCTGAAACCTGAAACCTGAAACTTGAAACTTGAAACCTGAAACTTGAAACTTGAAACTTGAAACCTGAAACCTGAAACCTAAAACCTGAAACGAAGAAAACCAATAAAACCTGAAACCAACCCCATGGAGAACATACAAGCAATAAAACAGCGATTTGAGATCATCGGCAACAACCCGAAGCTCAATCGCGCGATAGAAAAAGCCATTCAGGTAGCACCTACAGATATCTCTGTATTGGTTACCGGAGAAAGTGGGGTGGGCAAGGAGAGTATCCCAAAGATTATTCACGCGTTATCTCACCGCAAACACGGAAAGTATATAGCAGTTAACTGTGGTGCCATTCCAGAAGGAACCATTGACAGTGAGCTTTTTGGGCACGAAAAAGGCGCTTTTACCGGTGCAACCCATACGCGTGAAGGTTATTTTGAAGTAGCTGACGGCGGTACGATCTTCTTGGATGAAGTAGGAGAGTTGCCTTTGACCACACAAGTGCGTTTGTTGCGCGTGTTAGAAAACGGAGAATTTCTTAAAGTGGGTTCGTCAAAAGTACAAAAGACTGATGTGAGAATCGTTGCGGCAACTAATGTGGAGATGCAACAAGCCATCGAGAAAGGGCGCTTCAGAGAAGATTTATACTACCGCTTGAGCACTGTGGAGATAGCGCTTCCGCCGCTCAGAGAACGAAAAGAAGACATACATTTACTCTTCCGAAAATTCTCTTCAGACTTTGCGCATAAATATAAAATGCCACCTATACGTCTAGAAGATAGTGCAATACAGTTTTTAGAGAAGTACCGATGGAACGGAAACATTCGTCAGCTTAGAAATATAGCAGAACAAATCTCTGTTTTAGAGACCAATAGATTGATTACGGCACAAGCGCTCATGGCGTATTTGCCAACTGAATCAAGCAATCTGCCCAGCGTTGTAGGCGGGCGTAAGTCAGAAAGTGATTTCTCATCAGAAAGAGAAATCATGTATAAAATACTCTTTGATATGAAGAGTGATTTGACTGATTTAAAGAAGCTCACCTTAGAGCTAATGCAAAATTCAGGAACAAAAGTGCAACAAGACCATCAAGGGCTTATCAAAAAAATCTACGGACAACCTGAAAAAGAAATTGTCTTTGAACAATCACACCAAGCCATCCCTATGCAAACTGGCAGTCAAGACGATTTTGAAGACCAAGAAGACGACGGCAACTACCTATTTACTGAAGCCATAGAAGAAGAGGAAACACTGAGCTTAGAGGCTAAAGAAATCGAGCTTATCAAAAAGTCATTAGAGCGAAACAAAGGCAAGCGAAAAGCAGCGGCAGAAGAACTCGGTATCTCAGAACGAACACTCTACAGAAAAATCAAACAGTTTGACCTGTAATACATTATTAAAAAAACATTCGTATAAATGAAACAAGCCAACTATATCATCGTATTATTGCTGCTCTTTAGTTTGAGTTCGTGCAAGTATTACAACTTTACCGGAACGGGAAAGATTGATGCCAGCAGTTTTCAGGTCAATTATTTTCAGAATACAGCAGAGCTGATTGAACCGGGAATTGAGCGTACTTTTACTTTAGCGCTGCAAGATTTAATTCAAAACCAAACCAGTCTAACCCTGACTAATGCTGGTGGCGACTTGGTCTATGAGGGTGAGATTATCACCTATAGAATTGCGCCGATGACTGCTACGGCTGATCAAAGAGCCGCGCAAAATAGACTTACCATTACTATCCGCGTGCGCTTTATCAACAATAGAAACCAAGATGATAGTTTTGAAAAAAGCTTTTCACATTACTATGATTACACCGGAACAGATCAACTAGTGGGTTCTCAACTTACGGCTGCTCTAGAGGCTATTTATGAGCGTATCACGCAGGATATCTTCAACGAATCCTTGGCAAAGTGGTAATAGTTGAGAATTGTCTATAAAAACTATTTCTAAACTCCCAAAAACCTATATTTGTAATTCTGAGCCTATTGACACTTAAATGACTACGACTGATTTTACATATTTACTAAACCACCCGGATGCGATTACCGAGCAACAGACCCTTGAGCTGGAGCGTATTCTGTCGGAGTTTCCGTATTTTCAGAGCGCTAGAGCCTTGCGCCTGAAAGGATTGTACAATCAGAATAGTTTTATGTATAACTTGAAGCTCAAAAAAACAGCTGCTGCCACAACTGATAGAGCAGTGCTTTTTGATTTTATTACCTCAGATACTTTTTTAGGAGAATCAAAATCACAGTTTAAGAAAAATAAAATTGACCTTCACGATATTGTCGTGTTTGATACTGAGGTAGTTTCGCCAAAATGGACTACTACTGAAGAAAAAAGACAACAATCAGTTTTATCATCGATTGACGCTGCACAACAAAAAGAAAGTCTTGTCAGCATAGAAACCGATGAGTGGCTAGCCGCTAGGCATACAGAGACTGAAGTAAAAATAGTTGAAGAGCCTCATCAAGAACTCGAAATTGGCAAGCCTTTAGCCTTTTCTCAGAACGATACTCATTCGTTTCAAGAGTGGTTGCAACTGACAAAATACAAACCGATTGTTAGAGAAGAAGCACTAAAAGAAGCAGTGTCTCAAGAAAATACTGATGAACAAGTAAAAATTCAGGACGAAAAGCAACGAAAAATTGCGTTGATAGATAAATTTATTGAGGTTAACCCAAAGATAATAGCTGACAAGAATACTCCAATAACCCCTGTTGTAGAGCTGCAACCCATAGATAATACGTCGCTTATGACTGAAACTTTGGCCAAAGTTTATCTCGAACAAAAAAAATATCAACGCGCAATTGACGCTTATGATATATTAATTTTGAAATATCCAGAAAAAAGTGTTTTCTTTGCAGACCGAATTGAAAATATCAAAAAGTTACAACAAAATAATAATTAGATAATGAGTTTTACAATATTTTTAGTTTTAATAACTATCGTTTGTTTTTTACTAATAGTAGTAATTATGGTACAAAACCCTAAAGGTGGAGGTTTGTCTTCAACTTTCGGAGGTGGAGTATCTATCGGAGGTGGTGGTGTGAAAAAAACAACTGACTTCTTAGACAAGAGTACTTGGGTATTAGGGATCGCGTTAATCGTGCTTATTCTTCTTTCAGGTTTAGCTTTTCAAGGAGGTTCTGGAGATTCAAAAATCTATGATCAGAATGTAGCGCCTGCGCCAATGGAAAACCTTCCGGCAGCACCTACCTCTGACGCTGTTCCTACTGAGGAACCGGCCAACTAATATAATTTATAGCACATAAATCAAACAAAATGTCAGCATCACTATGATGCTGACATTTTTTTGTGCAAAATTGTCAGTTTTTTGACTGTGGCACATTTTGTGAAACCTAGCTAGGCACATAAATAACTAATATTTTTAAACCCTAAATAAATTTCAAAATTATGGCGTTAAACATTAAACCTTTAGCAGATAGAGTTCTTATCGAACCTATGGCTGCAGAAACACAAACTGCTTCGGGTATTTTTATTCCTGACACTGCAAAAGAAAAACCTCAAAGAGGAACTGTTGTGGCTGCCGGAAATGGTAAAAAAGATGAGCCAATGACTGTGAAAGTAGGTGACATAGTACTCTACGGAAAATATGCAGGTTCAGAATTGAAATTCGAAAACAAAGATTATCTAATTATGAGAGAAGAAGATATTCTCGCAATAGTTTAAATTTTTTGAAGAAACTTTAAAAAGAAATTAGAAGCTTAAAAACTAAAAAAAATGGCAAAAGAAATAAAATTTGATGTTGAAGCACGTGACGGATTAAAACGCGGTGTAGATGCTTTGGCAAATGCAGTAAAAGTAACTTTGGGTCCGAAGGGGCGCAACGTAATTATCGGTAGATCTTTTGGTACTCCAGTAGTGACAAAAGACGGAGTGACTGTAGCAAAAGAGATTGAACTAGAAGACGCCCTTGAGAATATGGGTGCACAGATGGTCAAAGAAGTCGCTTCAAAAACAAATGATCTAGCAGGTGACGGAACCACAACTGCAACGGTATTGGCTCAGGCAATCGTTAAAGAAGGACTCAGAAACGTGGCTGCGGGAGCAAATCCGATGGATCTGAAAAGAGGAATTGACAAAGCTGTTGAGGCAATTGTCGCTGACTTGGCCAAACAATCGCAAGAAGTGGGCTCGTCAATAGAAAAGATAAAACAAATTGCATCTATCTCTGCCAATAACGACGATTTAATCGGAGAACTGATTGCTGAGGCTTTCGGCAAAGTGGGCAAAGAAGGAGTTATCACCGTTGAAGAGGCAAAAGGAACAGATACTTATGTAGATGTTGTAGAAGGAATGCAGTTTGACAGAGGTTATCTCTCTCCGTATTTTGTGACCAATCCTGAAAAGATGGAAGTAGAATTAGAGAATCCGTATATCTTGCTGTATGACAAAAAGATTTCGTCATTAAAAGAATTACTTCCCGTTCTAGAGCCCGTAGCTCAATCTGGAAAACCACTTTTGATTATTGCTGAAGATGTGGATGGTGAAGCGCTATCTACGTTAGTAGTTAACAAATTAAGAGGAGCGCTGAAAATCGCTGCTGTAAAAGCACCAGGCTTCGGAGACAGACGCAAAGCTATGTTAGAGGATATCGCTGTCTTGACTGGCGGAACGGTAATCTCTGAAGAAAGCGGACATACTCTTGAGAATGCAACACTAGAGTCTTTAGGTACTGCTGAGAAAATCGCTATCGACAAAGACAACACCACTATCGTAAACGGCGCTGGTGAGGCTGATCTGATCAAAAATAGAGTCAACCAAATCAAAGCTCAGATGGAGACCACTACTTCTGACTACGACAAAGAAAAACTTCAAGAAAGACTAGCCAAGCTTGCCGGTGGAGTAGCCGTACTATACGTAGGAGCTGCTTCTGAGGTGGAGATGAAAGAGAAAAAAGACAGAGTTGACGATGCACTTCACGCCACGCGTGCTGCTGTAGAAGAGGGAATTGTTGCCGGTGGAGGTGTCGCTTTGCTAAGAGCAAAAGCGGTATTAGCAGGTATCAAAGCAAGTCACGAAGACGAGGCTACAGGAATCCAAATCGTAGCGCGTGCCATTGAGTCTCCTCTGAGAACTATCGTTGAAAACGCAGGTCTAGAAGGCTCTGTAGTGGTAGCTAAGGTTGCTGAAGGAAAAGGTAACTTTGGTTATAACGCCAAAACAGACGAGTATGTAGATATGCTTAAAGCAGGAATCATAGACCCTAAGAAAGTAACTCGAGTTGCTCTTGAGAATGCAGCCTCTGTAGCTGGAATGATCTTGACCACAGAATGTGCTTTGGTAGATATCAAAGAAGACAATCCTCAGATGCCAATGGGTGGAGGTATGCCAGGTATGATGTAACCAGCACTTGACTTATAATAAAAAAGCCAAATTCAGCAACGAATTTGGCTTTTTTTATGGGCTGTGTCAGTATACTATTAAGTGTGTTTTATTCTATGGTGTCTAAGGTTTCTGGAGATGTGTCTTCTGAGGCGGGAGTAGGGGGTACTTCGACTCTGTTTTTGTTTTCCATACGCTCTATGGCATTTCTAACCATTTTCTGTTCTGACGGAAACCATCCTTGAAGCATAATTCCCACCCCAAAAATCATAAGAATAAAACTGGTGAATTTTTTTACTTTAGTGATATTGGCTATCGTCAGTTTATTCTTTAAGCGTTTGGCCAATAATATTTTGCCGATGTCAATGGTCAGATAGGTCAATAAAATCACTGTGAAAAAGGTGAATATTCTGCCTGTTTCCATATCTACCATCGGGCCTATGATGATGAGTATCATTAACCAAAAGCCTAAAACGCCCACATTTATGAAGTTTAGCAAGAAGCCTTTTCCTAAAAGAGCGAAGTAATTCTTCTTGCCTAGGTCAACCACCACATTATCTACTTTGTTGCTCTTTAGTTTTACGAAGGATATAATTCCGTAAGTCACCATAATAAGTCCTCCGAAAATAAAAAGAGCGGGTTCGTCTTTGATGCTTTCGATGAGTCGATAACTACTGAAATAAGCTACAATGATAAATAAGATATCGGCAGCTATTACTCCAAAGTCAAAGACCATGGCAGCGCGAAATCCTTTTGTAACGCTTGTTTCTAGTAATACGAAAAAAACTGGACCTATTAAAAAACTCAGTAAAATACCTAGATAGATCGCTGTTAGTATTTCGTTTGCCATTTAATAAAATGATTAGAATTTCTAAGAAAAATTGTTTCTTAAGAAAAAATGGAACATCAAAAATAGAAAACAACCAACCAAAAAGCAAGAATTATCATTTAAATTGTTTTCAGAAATAAAGTTGATTATTTTAAACATTTTATTAAATTTGGGGATTAAAGAATTTTTACAAAGATTTAACATAAGCTAATAAATGTATTTATTATGAAAAGAATTTTACTCTTTACAGTACTAATTTTTTCGTTGTTTACTTGGAAGGGAAATGCCCAGCTTGTCGAAGAATTCGACTCAGGGATACCTGCTACTTGGACAACCTTTAAATTATTAAACGGCGCTCCGAGTGTTGCGGGCTTTGTCCCAAATTGGACAGCAAATAGTCAGACAGCCTATGATTGTTTAAATCCTGATTTAGGTAGTGCTCCTGCAAAAGTGATTGTCTTAGGACAAAACATCTTAAACGGTAATACTACGCAAAGCTGGTTAGTGACTGAGCAAGTGACCGTTCCGGCAAACGGACAGTTAGAGTTTGTGTCAAGAACAACCGCGGGGATCTTACCGGCATATAACGGAACGCGTTTTATGGTGAAGATTTCGACAACTTCTCAAACAGATGCAACTTCTTTTGGTACTGCGCTGATTGATTATAACCAAACTCAGATTTCAGGAGGCGGAACCTATAATGCGTGTACGCAACACATCTTAAACTTAGCAGCGTATGCAGGTCAAGATATTTATATCGCCTTTATAAAAGAAGATAGCCAAACAGGTAATGCAAACATGAATAATGGTTGGGTTTTAGATGACGTAAAAGTCTTAGAGAAATGTCTATTGCCTACTAACGCTCTAGCCACACCTCAAGCAACCACAGCTGATATCACTTGGTCAGGCAATGCTGCTAACTATGAAGTTTCTCTAATTCCTGGAGCGGGTACTCCAGAAACGGGAACGATTTATCCTAGCAATACAAACAGCATCACACTTACCGGACTCACCTCTTCTACTTCTTATACCTATTATATAAGAGCAATTTGTGCATTCAACCAAAGTGCTTGGGCGGGTCCTTTTACGTTTTATACGACTCAAATTCCCTTTGATATTTCGCTTACTGGAGAATATTCAGAAGGTTTTGAGAATCCATCTTTTGGGTTTTCATTGCTCAACGGCACCCAGACTAACAAATGGGTAGTAGGCACTGCTGCGCAAAATGGCGGAACTAAATCGATGTATATTTCTAATGACAACGGAGGTTCAAACAACTACAGCATGAGTTCGGCTTCAATCGTTCATTCCTATAGAGATATTCTAATGCCAGCTGCGTTAGGTGAAGTTTATTTTTCTTTTGACTGGAGATCTTTTGGAGAGAATAACTTTGACTTTCTCAGAGTTTGGGTTGTTCCTGCTACTTTTACGCCAACACCAGGCACCCCGATTGCAGCAGGTGGAGGAAGAGTTCAAATTGGGACTAACTTCGGCAGTCAAAACTCATGGCAAACTCATGCACAGATAGTAAATGCTCCTGCCACTTGGCAAAGCCAAACGATGCGCTTGGTCTTTGAATGGCGAAACGATGCTTCAGGAGGTACACAACCCCCTGCAGCAGTTGACAATATATTAGTAAAACTCATTACATGTTCTGCTCCATCGATGCCTAGCATTGGTAACTTATCTGCCACTGAGGTAACTTTTAACTGGAATGCTCCATCTGGAACAGCACCAGCCTCTTATGACTATTATTTTACAACAACTTCTGGAACCCCTACCAGTACTACTTTACCTACGGCAAACGTCCCGTCAAATACCGTTACTATTGATAGTTTAGCCCCTTCTACAACTTATTATTTTTGGGTAAGAAGTAATTGTGATGCTGACGGTGAAAGTTTCTGGGTAGGTCCAATTAGTTTTAATACCGCTCAAATTCCTACTTCTTTAGATTATTTTGAAGATTTTGAAGGAGCCAATCCGGGTTGGACACTCAACAACGGCACACAAACTAATAAATGGGTCGTAGGAACAGCCACAAGCAATAGCCCTACGCATTCCTTATATATTTCTGACAATAACGGAGCTACAAATACCTATAACGGTACGTCTACCTCTATTGTTACTGCGTATAAAGACCTTATGATTCCTGCAACCGCAGGGCAAGTGTATCTTTCTTTTGATTGGAAAGGACAAGGTGAAGGCAACTTTGACTATATGAGAGCTTGGATAGTTCCGGTAACTTTTACGCCAACTCCAGGTAACCCAATTACAGGAGGTGGTGGAAGAACACAAATAGGAGCCAACTTCAACCAAAAAAGTACTTGGCAATCTGAAGATTTCGTGCTTAACGTGCCTAATGCATGGTCAGGTCAGATTATGCGTTTAGTCTTTGAATGGAAAAACAATAACACTACTGCCAATCAATCACCAGCTGCAGTTGATAATGTCAATTTCTCAGTAATTACGTGTCCTGCCCCGACTAACCCATCGCTTACTACTGTTGGTGTCAATACGGCAACGACTTCTTGGATAGGAAGCACTGCTTCGTATGACTATTATTATTCAACTACAGACACTGCACCTGTGTCTACCACAACACCTTTAGGCAACTCGGTTACCAATCAAGCTAACTTAACAGGATTAACAGACGCTACGGTATATTATTTCTGGGTAAGAAGTAATTGTGGCGTTGACGGAGTGAGTTTTTGGGTAGGTCCGCTTATTTTTAATACGGCACAAATTCCTGCAAACTTGCCGTATTATGAGCATTTTGACGGAACAAATTCAAACTTTACGTTCAATAACGGAACACAACCCAACCAATGGGTAATGGGTGGTGCTACCTTTAATAGCCCATCTCAATCACTATACATCTCTCAGGATGAGGGTGTGACCAATTCATACGGAGGCACTGTCTCTACAACGCAAGCATATAGAGATGTTCAGATGCCTGCAGGTAACCTAGGTCAATTGCATTTGTCATTTGATTGGAAGGGAGTAGGAGAGACCAACTTAGATTATATGAGAGTTTGGATCGTTCCTGTTTCTTATACGCCCACTGCAGGAAACCAAATAACTTCTGGTGCTGGAAGAATGCAAATCGGGACTAATTTTGGAGGACAAAATGCTTGGAAAACAGAAAATTATGTATTTAACGCTCCAGTCTCTTGGTCAGGTCAAGTGCAGCGCATAGTTTTTGAATGGAGAAATAACGGAACAAACTTTAACTTACCGCCTGCAGCAGTTGACAACATCAATTTTTCAATCGTTACTTGTCAGGCTCCATCAAACTTGGCAGTGGTTTCTACCACTGAAAATGCAGCTACTTTCTCTTGGAACGCACCTGCAGGAACTGCTCCTGCTTCTTATGATTATTATATTTCGACCACCAATACCTCGCCTTCTCCAACAGAGACTCCAACAGGAACTAGCACAACAAATAGTGTTACTGTTGAGGGGCTAGATGCCGGAACCGTATATTATTTCTGGGTAAGAAGTAACTGTGGCGCAGCTGATGGCAATAGCTTCTGGGTAGGGCCAATATCAGCGCAGACTTTAGTGTGTAATCCGGATGATCAGTGTCTGTATAGCTTTGTGCTTTCTGATACTTTTGGCGACGGATGGAGCGGAAATACGATGGCTGTAATTCAAGACGGAGTTACCGTTCAGACCTTGACCATGCCTACAGGCTCTTCGTTGACTGTTCAAGTAGCCTTGTGTCACGATATGCCATTTTCATTGTATTGGAATACTGGGGGTACGTTCCCTGCAGAAATTGGAGTAGTTATTATAGATCCATTTGCAGAAGACATTTATACCAAAGCACCAGGCGTTGGCTTTCCTGGATCTACCTTATATACCGGTGTTGCCAATTGTACTCCACCTACCTGTCCGAAACCACAAAATATAACTGTCACACAAATCACACAGTATACCGCTGTGCTTGACTGGACAGAAATGGGTACAGCTGTTTTGTGGGAGTATGTGGCACTTCCTGCCAATCAAACGCCAGGACCTACAACTGTATACACTCAAACATCATCACATCCAGTTACTCTTGAAGGATTAGAGGGAGGAACAAATTACAGATTCTGGGTAAGAGCGGTGTGTTCAGAAACTGATAGCAGTAACTTGACATCAAAAGCCTTCACAACCGCACCAGCACCTCCTATTACGGTAAGCGTGACACAGTATTCAGTTCCTCAGCTTGTTGAAGATATCCTTATCGGGAGTGAGTGTGTTGAGATTTCTAATATTACATGGAGTACCGGTACAAACTATAGTTCTACCAATGGTTTGGGTTACTTTGAAAAGAGTGGGTCTAACTTCCCGTTCCATGACGGAATAGTGCTTTCAACCGGAAGTGCTATGGCAGCACCTGGACCTAAAGGCAATATGACGCAGTCTGATGGTAGTTATAACTGGCCGGGAGACTCTACCTTATCTGCTTTATTGGCAGCCAACGGAACCTCAGGGACACTCTATAACGCAACAGTGCTTGAGTTTGATTTTGTCGCATTGACAGATTCGATGAGTTTTGACTTTATCTTTGCCTCAGAAGAATACGGAACTTTCCAGTGCTCGTATGCTGACGTGTTTGGGTTCTTCTTGACTGATATGACTACTAATATTACCACTAACTTAGCCGTAGTGCCTAACACCAATATACCTATTTCAGTTACTACTATTAGAAATAGTGCGTATAATGGTGCTTGTAGCTCTCAAAACGCTCAGTACTTTGCACAATATTTTAACGGAACTGATGCAGCCTCACAATCAGCGGCTATAAACTTCAGAGGACATACCGTACCGCTTACAGCCTCATCTACTGTAATTCCGGGAAACACCTATCATATTAAATTAGCCATAGCTGACTTCTCAGATGCTTCTTATGATTCTGCCGTATTCTTGTTAGGAGGTAGTTTTGACCTAGGACAAATTGATTTAGGAGCTGACCTTCTAGTTGATACCAATAATGCACTTTGTGTAGGTGAAGAATACTTAATTGAGAGCGGTGTTGACCCTGTCGGAGTGGATATCGTTTGGTATCACGACGGAGTTGTCATTGACGGTGCAAATGCACCTGACCTTATTGTGACTGAATCAGGAACCTATAAAATTGAAGTAACTATCGTAGGTTCTACTTGTCCTGCTACTGATTCAATTGTGATTGAGTTTTATCAGGATATGCAGGAAGTTATAACTGATCCTGTAGATCTTTTTGACTGTTCAGCAGGTGATACAGCTGTGTTTGATTTGACAGTAAATATTCCGATTATTTTAGAGGGATATGACCTAACAATCTATAACGTTACCTTCTATATAACCTTAGAAGAAGCAGGGGCTGAAATAAATCAAATTTCTAATCCTGATAGCTATACTAATATCACTAACCCACAGACCATTTATACAGTGGTGCACAATACGATAACAGGTTGTAGAGCCATATTGACTTTCCAGCTTATTGTTACAGATAACCAAGATGTAAATACAGAATTCAGCTATGATAGCGACACTTATTGTATTGCAGGAGGTAACCCTATCCTTATTCCGTCTCAAGGGATGGCTCTAGGAGGAAGCTATTCAGTTGCGCCAACTGGGTTGACCATTGATGCACAAACAGGTGCTGTTGACTTATCAACTAGTGCTGTGGGCATTTATACCATTACTTATGAGCTAGAGGCTAACGGATGTAATAACGGAGGTTCTTCTGACTTTAGTTTTGAAGTTACAGACCTCGCTGCTCCTGAATTAGAGTTTAGCTATGTTGAGTCTTGTGTGAATGCAAGTGTAAATCCTCAGATCAATACAACGGGTCTTACTCAAGGTGGCGTGTTTAGCTCTACTACTTTATCAGTGGATGCGCAAACAGGAGAGGTAGATGTCACAAGTGCTACTTTAGGAAATCATATCGTTACCTATACAGTTGAGGTGAATCCTACTACTTGTGTAGATGCAGGAAGCTATGATGCTACTATTGTATTCTCTGAAAGCATTGTTCCAGTTACTGACTTTAATTACGGAATGGGAATCTATTGTCATACTGACGGAGATATTAACCCAACTAAAGCAGCTGATTTCTATGAAGGAGGTACCTATACTTCGACGCAAGGATTGAGTATCAATCCAACTACTGGAGTAGTAAACACTTCAGCGAGTACACCAGGTGTGTATAATGTGACCTATGCAGTTGATGTAGATGAAGCAACTTGTAACGAAGGCGGCACAAGTCAAGCCACCATCACTATTCAAGGCGAGTTTATGATTGCCCTGGTAGATGAGTGTAGAAACAACAACTACTGGTTAGTAGCCAATCCTGTGAATGCTTCATTTGATCCTACCACAGCCACCTATACTTGGATGATTGACGGAATTGAAGTGGGTTATGACTCAGAAGTTGATATCACCGCTTATCTAGGCGGGTCAGACATCCCTCAAGGCGGAATCAACGTATCAGTGACCGTGAATGACGGTTGTGACAGCGCTGCTCAATTTTTGGTTACCTCTACTATTTGTATGATTCAAAAAGGTATTTCTCCTAACGGTGATACGGCCAATAACAACTTTGACCTTACAGGTATGGGTGTACAGGAACTGAAAATCTATAACCGTTATGGTATGGAAGTATATTCTAAGTCTAATTATATCAACGAGTGGAATGGTTTAGACAACAAAGGAAACGAACTTCCTGACGGAACTTATTTCTATGTTATCCATAAAAATAATGGAGAGAAAATGAGTAGTTGGATTTATATCAACAGAAAACTCTAATGTTCACTTAAATAAAAAAAATAAGCCTTTCAGTACTAAAATTCTGAAAGGCTTATTTTATTATAGCAATAAAAACAAAAGTGCTATTTGTCTATTTTCTGACTAATTACGGCTCTGACCACATCGATAGCAACCGTATTGTATTTGTCATTCGGAATAATAATGTCAGCGTGTGCCTTAGTAGGCTCAATAAATTGCTCGTGCATCGGTTTAAGGGTGTTTTGATAACGCGCCAACACTTCTTGCATATCTCTTCCGCGCTCAGAGATATCTCTCTTTAAACGTCTGATAAGCCTTTCGTCAGAATCAGCATGAACAAATATCTTGACGTCAAACATATCGCGAAGCTCAGGATTAGTCAAAATAAGAATCCCTTCAACGATCATTACTTTTCTGGGATGTGTAAGAATCACATCTTCAGTTCGGTTGTGTGTTACGAATGAATACACAGGTTGTTCAATGACTTTTCCGTCTTTTAAATCCTTGAGATGCGAGACCAATAATTCAAAATCAATAGCTCTTGGGTGATCAAAGTTGATTTTGGTTCGTTCGTCATAACTCAGATTTGAGGTTTCTTTGTAGTATGAGTCTTGAGAGATGATCCCAACACCAGTACTAGGGAGTTCATTCATAATTTGGTGTACAACAGTAGTTTTTCCGCTTCCTGTTCCACCTGCAATTCCGATGATTAGCATAATGAGTCGTTAGTTGTTATTTTTTGCAAATGTAGAGAAATAAGATAATTCAAAAAAAAGGAATGTGGTGTTAAAGCAATTTTTATGAAAAATCAGGTTATTCATACTTGATAATTTCAGGTTGTTCGATACTAAAGTTCTGAAGGTTGATGTCGTCATTCCTAAAGGTATTGGTGCGAAACATATGGGTTCCTTCAAAAGGAATACTCGGGTAATAAGCAATAGAAATCTGAAACTGATTGAAAATTAAAAAGTCATTGCTTATCAAAACTCCCAGTCCAAACTTGGTGTATAACCTGCTGTCTAAAAAAGTATTTTCTTTGTCACCCAACATTCCCGCAGTAAAGTTAAAGAACGGACTAAAGCGAAATCCATACCAAATACCCGGAGAATAAGATTGTGTCTGAAAAGAAATTACCGCTTTCTTGGTGCCCATGACCTTGCTGGTGAATGCTGAAATTCCGTGAGAACCTTCCATAAAAAGTTGGTCTTTTATGTTCTGATCTCTGTTGAAACCCATCACTATTTCAGGTTGTACAAATTGTCTGAAATACCAACTGCCGTATTGATACAATCTGCTGAAATAGATTCCGCTAATTTTTAATGCACCTTCCTTAGTGTTTCCTCGTTCAAAAAAAGAACCTATCTCAAAATCAGCTCCTAAAAAACCAAAGTCAAAATAGTTTCCAAAAGAATATTTATAAGCTAAATACACATCTGTTTTATCATTTTTCTGCCGAATCCCAAAGGTGGTCAAATAGGTTCTACCTATGGCAATATCCTCAATTCTATCGTATTCAAATAGATACCTATCTTGAACAAACTGCCTAGAAGCCACACCAATACTCGATAAATAAATACTCTGGTTTGAGAAAAAATTAGTGGGGTCATAGGTGTCTGTAGGATGTTCAGAATAACTGGTATGATATCCGCCTAAAGTGGTAATCAAGCTTAAAGTCCTGTCTTCTTCAGAGGTTCCTTTAGACAATCTAAAAGAGCGCCCTACCCAATAATTTTGGTTGCGTGTCTTGAAGTTTTGCATATCAAAAACGCCCGAAGGATCTGGCAAAGAATCTTTCTTAAAGCGTTCGTCTACATATACGCCACCTGCCCATTTGGTCAATGGTGAGAAGAAACCCCTTCCGAGTTCAAAACTCTTTTGATAGTCATTGTCTAAATCAATGTCATAGGTAATAACCGAATTGATGTGGGTGTTTTTGATGTTGGGTATGACGTATCTAGCGCCATAAGCACTTTTTGGGTTCTTGAAGTTTTGTTTATAATTGTTATCAAAAGTATGACCAAAGCCCATAAAGTTAGTTTCAGATATTTCTATATCCATATTTGATGAAGAAATACTTCCGTTTGCCGTTAAACTCCAAGAATCTAATACGCGAATATTTATGTCAACCGAATCTGAAGTAGTAGAAACGGCAACGGGTTCTAAAAGTACTTTTCTGATATACCCCTGCTTTCTGACCAGGCGTTCAGATTCTTTAATAATCAGAGAGTCTAACTTGTCATCGGGGCTAAAAAGCAATAAGTTTTTGATGGTATTCTCCTTAGATTTTATGTGTATCGAGTTACCAAATTTCTCTGCCCAATTCTCTGCTACTGCCGTAGTATCCGTAATAGAAAAACCAAAAGGATCAAGAGTGACAACATTGATGTTTCTAATTATCTTTCCTTCGTATTTTCTATACGAAATCTTTGCCTCTACAACGGGTTTATAGTTTTTGTCTTTCTTGATGGGTCTAAAGATAAGTTGGTGCATTTTTAGCCGCATGCCGCCTTTTACTTCAGCTTTCTTTTCAAGATTTAACAGGTTTTTTTCTTGGGTTTTTGTGATGGTGTCCTTCTCAATTTGTTTTGTCTGTACTTGTGCAAAGCCCTTCTTACTACAGAATAGCAAAATGCTGAGCAAACAAATAAAACAGTGTTTAGAGGTCATCGTTTTTAGAAAGAAGATTTATGTGAATAAAAATAATAAAAAAACTTGAAGTTATGCGTAATAACGCATCTATTCTCTGACAATAACATCTTCTTTTGAGTATATCCGCTCTTCGCCACGCCATATAAAACCTCTTAATTTTCGGGTGTTTTCAGGCAGCTCGCTCTCCGGATAAGTCTCGCCGTTAGGGTTGGTTTCAAAACTCACAGTTTCGATTTCGTTTTCTTTGAAAGTAATGTTGATTTTGCTGCTGATATTTTTATCGATGCCGTATAACTCTCCGTCAGTATAGACATAATAAATCATTTCTGCATTTTTGACTATATCAATTTCGGCTAATTTTCCGTTTTCAAATCTACCGAATAAATTTTGTCCTTTGGTTTGGTTATAACCCGTCCCTAGCGTGTCTTTTTCTATAATAAACACATTGTTCAACACTTTTAACGAGTCGAGTTTTTGGGTTTCTTTATTCGAGAGCAACAACATTAAATCTCCAGTCATCTGACTTTCGCCATTCCATAAAACAGGTCTTCCGATGAGTTGTGTAATACCAGTAATCTCACTCGAATGTAGCGAATCAGCTTTACCGCTCATATCGGTTTTATAAAAACGGGCATCTTTGTATGCGCGAATCACGCGTTCTCCTTGTTTTCCTGTGATTATAATGCGCTGTGCACTGGTGTATAGCGTGTCTTTTTCTTCATCTTCTGTAGCTATCAAAGCATTTTTGGTCAACATCAAAGAATCTTTTAGGCGATAAATTTCTCCATAATCTCCGGTTGCCAACATTTTATTTATGGTATCTGTGATGCGGATATTATTTGTAGCCGAGGCAAACTCTATATTCCGGTCATAATAAATACTGTCGCCCTCAATTTTCCTGTTGTCATAAAGAATGTATGAGTTTTTAGTGAGTCTGGATTTATTTGTTTTGGTATTGTAAACGCCTTTTTCAGTATAGATAAAATTAGATTCACTTTTGATGGTCGTTGCCGCAAGCGGAATGGCCTCTCCAGTAAAGGTATTGTAATCTAAATGTTCTGAATTGATCACGTATTCTGGATTGGTAATCACTACATTATCTCTAAACTTAAACAATTTGTCAGTGGCGTAATAGGTGCCTTGGTTGCTGGTCAAGACATTGTCAGCATTTATGATTTTACCAAAACTGTTGTAATAAGCTTGCTGGTTAGCTCTATCAAAATGTATGGCATCTGTCTCGAGAGTCATCTGTGGGTCTCGCATTCTAACATCGCCTTTAGCTAAGGCAACACGGGTATGTCCGTCGTATTCGGCATATTTGCTATCCATAAAAAGGGTGTCTCCTTGTTGGATATGCACGCTTCCGTAGACTCTGATTTTATTGGTTTTAGTAAATAGATAGGCTTTGTTGCAAAACATAGTAGCACCGTCGTGTTTTACCTGAACATTACCCATATACAAGACCGCATCAGGAACTTCTTCTTGATTAATATCGACAAAATCAGCGTGTAGAATCTCTATATTGGTCGATTTCTTTTGAGAAAAACCCATAAAGAAAAACAATATAAATAATAAGCAGAGCGTTCTTTTCAATGTGTTAGGGTATTAAAGTGCTAGCGACAAAATTAAGACAAAACATTTTACAAAACGAAAATATTATCCCAATAAGCCTAAAACCATCTTCTGGTAAATAATCTCACAAAGGTATTGGGGTCAAGGGTGATGACAAACCGAATGCGCTGTGCATAATCAGGCGCGTTGAGTTCAAAACCTAAATTAGAGTGCACCGGAAAATAAACTTCAAAATAATCAGTTACTAAATTCAACCGAATGCCACTGTCGTATAGGTACTCTGTGTTTCTGTATTTGTTTTTAATCATACCCAAATCAGTATAGGCCTCTATCCACTTCCAGATACTTAAACTCGCATTGGTCGATAAAATCCATTGATTGGCATAAGGCGTCAGCTTTGATTTGAAACCTCCATCAGCCGTGACATATTGCTGTGCAAAAAAGCCTGTATCCTCTGAACGTCCATAATAATTATAGTCAAACAAATAATCTGAAACCCGATGGGTACCAAAGCTAAAAAAATCAGAGGTCGTGCTTCTGTGTGTGAATATACCCCCAAAGAAACGAAGGCTAAACTGTCTGTTGTTTTCGTATAACCTTCTGAACTCAACCTGAGAGGATACTTTGCCGAAAAGGTCAGAAATCTGAATGTCATTCAAAAGACTAAAAGAACTCGTAATTTCGTTTCTACTGGTATGATACCTTAAATTGAAAATCGAATATTTTTCGTTGTTTAAGTTCAACGCATACTGACTTTGCTCGCGGTCTACATTTACATAGCGCAGCATAATGGTTTGCTGGTTGTTTTCTCTAAAACTAGGTTCTCTAATCCTAAACAAAATGGAGGGAATAAACCTTGAGTAACCCGCATCAGGAGCGTAGTGGTAATAGTTGGCAAGCAAACCATAGTTGACCGAATACAAACCGCCTTCGCGAATTAGATTCTCATAACCCACATAAGCTGAGCCGACCATCGATTTTGTATTGAACGAATACATAGGAGACAGGTCAAAAAGAAACGGTTTTTTGAGCAATGATTTATTAGATAATCTAAGGCCCGGCGTGATGCCGTCATAATAATTGTATCGAAACTCAGGGAGGTAAAACAATTGGTTTTTATGTGGATTTTCAAAGTCCTTAAAAAACGTGAGCTTCAGCGGTTTATTCATACTCAAAATTCCCTTCAGACTTTTAGAATTATCCTTCATATCATACTCAGGAATATTGCCTTCTTGGTTTAATACCAATTTGTCAAAATGACTGTTTGCGATAGTGATCGTGGTGTCTTTTGAGGTAGTGAACACCCATTTTTTGAGCAGCAAGCTGTCTTGTCTAAAAGCGTATAGAGAAACTGGCACAGTGGCTTGACCTTTGTTTTTGAGGGTAATTCTAAGTGAGTCTTTCTGTTTTTTTACTTTCGATATTTTATAATCAATCAGTTTTCTAGAGTGGATAACCTGGTCAAAAAACCAATCTAAATTCTCTTGGTTGTATTGAGCCAATACTTTTTCGCTTTTAGATTCTAAGATGCGTTTAAAATCTTTTTCACTGACTTGATTGTCTTTGCTCTCTTGAAAAAATGCTTGAATGGATGTAGGCAAAATATCTGTGCCTAAAAAATCATCCAAATATTTAAAGTCAAGCCCCGCCTTGTATTTTGACGAAATCTGTTCGTTAAATTTTATCAGTTTGTTTTTCGGATTTCCTGTGGGTTGATCTAGATTTCGCCTAGCCATCATCAGATATAAATAATAAAACTGATCTTCAAAATTCATTTCAGTTCCAAAATATCCTTTGAGAATTCCCATTTTAGAGATATTCCCAACCATTTTCATAGTCGGATAATGCTCTTTCAGGTATTGGGTAATGATATACATTTCGATTGCACTCGAGAGCCAATTGTCTTTTCTGAGGTCTATATTCAGATTTGATTTGGTATAACTCTCTGCATAGGCTTTCAAGAATTTCAGTTCATACATAAAACTATCTGGGAAAGGCCTGATAAAAGAGGGGAGTTGATTCAATCCATAAAACGGATTTCGTTTGTAATCTGCCTCAGATACAATGATTTTCTCTTGATTAGTGGCTCCAGTTTTCTTGTTTACAAAATTCACCACTTTGTTGATGATAATAGCCGTCGAAAACTCGTCTATATTGCTGTCAAAAAGATTGGTGTCTACCTCTAGAATATCATTTTTAAAACTCCTGAAACTTGTTTCGGGTTCAGCAACCAAATGCACGCAACGCTTGTTGCTCCCCATTAGTTCAAATTGATTTTCTGCTGTTTTAATAACCCCAAGGTTTGAAGTAATCATCATCGGTTCTGAGGTGACCAAGCTAATGGCAACATTCATATGCGCATTGGCAGCATCGTTTAGATTCTCATTGCTATACCTTAAAAAGTTATTGTCTTCAAGGCGCGCAGGAAACAACAACCAATCTTTAATTTCGATTTTCTGATGTGCGTTATAACCATATCCGGTGAATTTATCATTCGGAAGCTTTACCTGATAGCTGATCTTAAGGCTTGTGGTCTGGCGTGGTGCGAGTGGTTTTCTGAGGATGACCTCTATTAAATCTACTTGTTCTGGACTTCTGTGGTATGCCATAGCCGCCCCGTTTTCATCGGTTATAGAAAATACAGTGGTTTTTGCTAATTCAGACTCGTGGGCATAGTAATAACTCCTGACAAATTCATCAGAAAAGCGTTTGGATAGGGCAGAGTTTCTAGAAGCAAAAGCATTGTTCCAATCGTTGAGAATTAAGAGTCCTAAAGGTTTATCAGAATTATTAGTGTATTTTATTTCTTGGTCTATAATTAGCGTTCGCGCTTTGACATCAAGGCTGATTACTGCCTTAGAGGTTTGGTGCTGAGCAGTTAGTATTGAGGTGAATACTAAAAATATAAAGCAAATGAAATGGGCGAGGACTTTCAAGTTATTTCTTGATGAATTTTAGGGTTGCTGTTTTTCGGTCTGATTTTATAAAATACAAACCCTTCGGATAGTTACTGATGTCTAATCTAATGTTTTTATTTTGATTGATTGCAATAGTATGAAGTATTTGTCCGATAGAATTATAAATAAAAATGTAGTTTATCGTTGTGTTGATTTCATCCGTATGGATACCTAAATCGATATATTCTGATTGATAGTTTGACGAATTAAACCAAAATAGTGGTTTCTTGTCATAGGACGGGCTTGATAAAAAAGTCTGACTCGTCTCAAACTGCATTACCACCGGTAGGTGATCACTCATCCAATATAAATTATCTCTTAACTGCAATGAATAATCGCCTGCACAATCAGGGCTATTAATGCTGTTGTCAAGACAATTGCCATTATTCCCGTATGCTTTATAGGTGTTTTCTACATAATAGAAATCAGCAGAGGTAGTGAAGTTTTGGCTCATCATAATAAAGTCAAAGCGATCATCCATTCCGCCAGAAGCACCAGAGGCTTGTCCACCCCCGAAGCCGGTGTTAGAGATTCTAGTGCATTGGGTGTGCGCATACTGAAAGTTTGCATTGTCATGCCAGCTTCCCACGGCGTTTATCGGGTCAACCATCGCTATGGCATTGTCTAGACTTATAATCTTTTGATAAGCAGGTTCGCTAGCGGTGTATAAATTGAAATCACCCGTAAACAGCACATAGGTGTTTGGGTTTGTAATGGTCTCTAGTGCCGTGGTAAAAACTTCTACCATCGCCAAGCGCGCTTGTTGATTGGCTGTGCCGGTACTTGATTTTAAATGCGTAACGAATACTTCAAGATGAATGGGGTGAGTGTCTTGCTCAAGGCTATTTAACCGAAAAGTATATTGACTGATGTCTCTATAATTAGTGGTGAGCGTTTGTTGGTTGATAAGCACCAATTTCTCAGTATTAAAAAACACCATATTCTGAAGGCTAGTAGTGCTACTCGAAGTGTCAGGATAGAAGATTGCCCGGTCAAAAGTAGCTGATTGGTTTGCCAATGAAGTGTTTAGAATCATATCAGCGCCCGCTTCAGTCTCTAACTCGCACACCATAAACAAATCAGGTTGATACGCGTCGAGTATGTCTCTGAGAATGAGGTCTCTGTTTGCAGGAGGCGCACTCGGGTAATAGAATAAGTTATAGGTCATTGCATTGATGGTCTCTTGTGCAAAACCTGAAACACAAACGGTAAAAACTAAAAATAAGATTGTTTTTTTCATAGCATTGCTGTATTAAAACCTACTCATCTTTCTCAAAAAAACATAGTGTTTAGAGATAGCGTATCAAATATACATTTTTTGTAACAAAAGCAATGAATGAAAAAGAAAATAGATGGCAACAGGACGGAATTTTGAAGACTTCTAGAGTAGGGTGGTGGATTCACGCACAAAAAAAGCACTTTCATGTATGAAAGCACTTTTTTGATTTTCTGAAAATTAGAAGACCTATGCTTATAATTTGAATTGGTCTCTAAGTGCTTTGACCTTGTTGTGTGATTGCATTTGTGAAGCTTGTTGTTTAGTGACCACACCAAGAGATAGCGTGTCTAAATCACCTGATTCTACAGCAGACTTATACGCTATTTTAGCAGCGTCTTCACCACCTTCACAGCTCTCTAAGATACTCAAGGCATCATCTCCACCAAAGGTGGCTTTCACATCCATCCAAGCGCGATAGATTTTACCGCTTATGGTGGTTCCGTCAGCAGAAGCTCCGCCTAGACGTAAGACTTGACTGATAAGTTCTGCTTTGTTTTCTTGACTTTCCATCACAAAACCGTTGAAAAGTGACAAGAGTTGAACGTTGTTATCTTTGATATTCTCAATTGCCTTGTGGTAACCTTCAATTCTATCATTGTTGATTTTTACAAGGTCATTTAATACAGATATTTGATCATCATTGTGCATAATATAAAATTTTAGAGGGTTAAATAATAATAAATTGTAGTGTTGAATATTTAGTGTTTTTCTTAAACAATCAACTTTACTTTAGTATTTACAAATAAAATGCCGATATTACAAGTCGCTTATAATCAGCATTTTGGCTGTCTGCAGAAATTGTGTAAGTGTAGAAAGAAGTGTTTAAAGTGAGGAGTTTTCTTTTGAAATTTATATCTTAGAGTGCTGTTTTTCAGTCTCTATGAATCATAAAAACACATTAAAAGATTAATGAAATGGGTATTAGTAAGCTGTTTTGCCACACAATCTTTAATCAGTCATGAAAGTACAATAACAAATACTTTACCCAAGATTTTATAAACGCCTTAAACTTTGCTAAGTTTGTTATCTATGAGAATTTTAATAATCGAAGACGAGGCAACACTCAATAAAAATATCTCTGAAGCCTTGCATTCAGAGGGTTTTCAGGTAGAAAGTGTGTATGAAGGCAGTATGGCTGAACGCTTTCTAAAAAAAGAAAGCTTTGATTGCGTGATTATGGATATCAATCTACCAGGTAAAAACGGTTATGAATTGTGTAGTGAATTCAGAAAATACAATAGCCATACCCCAGTTTTGATGCTTACTGCCTTTGACGAATTAGAAGATAAGATCAAAGGTTTTGATAGCGGAACGGATGATTATTTGACCAAGCCATTTTTTATGAAAGAACTTGTTTTGAGAGTCAATTCACTGCTTAAACGATCGCAACAAACCACATCAGACACTCCAAAAACCATAAAAGCAGGCGATGTCATTATTTATTTAGCTCAGAAAAAAGTGACGCGTCAAAATCAAGAAATAGCACTGACCCCAAGAGAATACCAAATACTGGTGAAACTCTGTAAAAATCAAGGAGAGATCATCTCTAAAAACGAATTGGTACAAGAAATCTGGGGCACATCGATTGATGTGAATACCAATACCGTTGAGGTGTATGTGAATTTTTTGCGCAACAAAGTAGATAAGCCCTTTAAGAAAAACTCCATCAAGACTAAAATTGGCTTCGGCTATTATTTTGAAGCAGAATGAAGATTAGAAACAAAATATTGATTTATTTCTCGAGTACGGTAATTGTGCTTTCTGCCTTGTCATTAGTTCTTGTTTTTATCTTGTTTTCAGCACATAGAGAAGAGGAATTTCAGCAACAGCAATTCTCAAAAATCAAATATACCGTAGGGCTTATAGATGAGTTTGAGCAAATGAGCGCTGAGGTTTCTAGGTTGCTAGACAAGCAAGACATCCATGATTTTTATGACGAGAAAATGCTGATTTATGACAACCATAAAAACCTTGTCTTCTCAAGTATTGATAGCCTAGATATTATAAATGCCAAAGCTATGCTCTTGAACTTATCAGTGGCTAATCATTGGATAGAGACCAAAGAACATCAGTATGACTTGATTGGCGTGTATATAGAGCACAATGCCAAAGGATATTATGCCATCAGCAAGGCCTATGATTATTTCGGTTATTCTAAAAAAGACTTCCTCCAAAAAGTGCTTATCGGTATTTTTGCCGCCACTGTGGTTATTGTTTTGTTGGTTTCGTTTTATCTCTCTAATATTATTTCAAAACCGATTTCAGAGCTCAGTCAAAAAATAGGTGAATACGATGTGGATAAAAATAAAAATTCACTGTTAGAAATAGAAACTACTACCTCAGAGCTCAAAGATTTATCTGAGAAATTTAACCAGCTTACCCAGCGCATCAACGACGCCTTTGTATTCCAAAAGCACAGCATTCAGCATATTTCGCACGAACTAAAAACACCCATTGCCATTCTGGTCTCTGAGCTTGAAAAACTGCAGAACCAAACTGATATGATCCTATTAAAATCAGACGCAGCAAAGCAAACTCAAAAAGCAAAAACTCTTGGCAATATCATCAACGTATTGCTACAAATTTCTAAAATTGAAGCGGGTCAAGATATTCCAAAAAAAGATATAAGAGTAGATGATGTGATTTTTAATTGCATCTCAGAGATAAATAGCATTTACCCCAATTTTAATTTTGAGGTTAATTTTTCTCCGCATACTTTCGACGAAAAGAAATTGTTGATCAAAGCCAATGAGCCACTGATCAAACACGCTTTTATGAATTTATTGCACAATTGTGTACACTATTCAGAGGATAAAAAAGCTAAAATAAAGTTTGATTTGTCTTCAGGTGTCTTGGCTATTTTGATTGCAAATTCAGGACAAACACTTTTAGAAGAAGAACAAAAGTATTTATTTTCACATTTTTTTAGAGGTGAGAATTCACAAGATAAACCAGGTTCAGGCTTGGGCTTGGTACTGACTCAAAAGATTTTTGCCATTCATCAAGCATCCATTAGCTATAGACCCGGGTCTGACAATGTTTTTGAAGTGAAGTTTAAATACGCACTAGATTCATAAGGTATAGAGCTATGGGTTGTATGTCTTTTTGGTATAAATATCTTATAGTTAGCCAACTAGATATAGCCAGTAGTTAGTTAAAACTTTTATGATAACCTTATTACTCAAAGAGGCGGTATACCTTAAATAAAAATGTATATTTGTTTGTTTTTTTTAAAAATCCCATATAGATATGATGCAACTCACTGAGACTGTAAAGCACTTGATTTTAATAAATATTCTATTTTTTGTAGGAGCCCAATTTGTAGCGGAATCACATGCCTTACTGCCGATGTATTATTTTGAGAATCCGTTGTTCCAGTTTTGGCAGCCCCTCACAAGTATGTTTATGCACGGGAGTATCGGACATATTTTGTTTAATATGTTTGGTTTGTATATGTTCGGTTCTACTTTAGAACAATATTGGGGAGCTAAAAAGTTTTTGTTCTTTTATATTTCGTGTGGTTTAGGAGCAGCACTCGTGCATCAAGGTGTGAATTACCTCGAATTCCAAGGAGCCTATACGACGCTTACTGAAAACGGATTAACTCCAGCAGAAATTAAAACACTGTTAAAAGAAGGTAATTCCCCTTCAATTCAAGAAGCGGTAAACAAGCTTTCAGGAGCCTATTCGGTTCCGGTTGTGGGAGCTTCAGGTGCTATTTATGGAGTGCTCGTGGCATTTGCTTTTATGTTTCCGAATGTCAAGCTAATGCTGCTGTTTTTACCTGTTCCGATAGCGGCAAAATACTTTGTTCCTGCTATATTACTCATTGATTTATTCTCAGGACTCAATGGCAATTCGGTTTTTGGAGTGAGTACCGGAATCGCACACTTTGCCCATTTGGGTGGGGCCTTAACGGGTTTTCTTATAATGTGGTATTGGAAGAGAAATCAGTTTAGAGGTAACCGATGGGATTAGTTATCCACCTTATAATCAAATTTAAATCAAACACATACAATCAAAAATTCAGGAGATAGATTGATGAGAATTATTGAAGAAGCAAGACATCAGTACAGAATGGGAGGGATGCTCCAAAAGCTAATTATTTGGAATATTGCCGGATTTTTTGTCGCACTGATTTTTTTCTATAAGTTTAGTCAAGGTATATTTGTATATCCAGAATGGCTGGCACAATCCAGTGATTACAAAGTGGCGTTGACACATATCTGGACGCTTGTTACCTATCCGTTTTATCATGCAGGCGCGATACACTTGATCTTTAATATGATTATACTGAATTTCTCAGGACGTCTTTTCTACACCTTTTTTACGGATAGACAACTGCAGTGGGTATATATGTTAGGAGGTGCTTTTGCGGGAATGGTATACGTAGTAGTCTATAGCATCTTCCCCTTAGGCAGTGCGTTGATGGTTGGGGCATCTGCTTCAATTATGGCTGTGTTGTTTGCTGCCGTTACTTATTCGCCGTTTATGCAAGTGCGAATGTTGCTCATAGGTTATGTGAGGCTATGGCATATTGCAGTAGTCATTTTGGTGTTGGATGTCCTGCAAATAGGAGTGACCAATACTGGGGGTCATGTTGCGCATTTGGCAGGTGCTTTATTCGGATTTATATTTGTAAAACTTCTAAATCGAGGTACAGATTTAAGCGCCATAGGAGCTAGGATTGGTGGTTATTTCTTATTGAAAAATATCAGAAAAAGAAGAAAGAACAAAAAAACTTCGTTCAAAAAAGTTTATGTAAATACAGACAAAAAGACGGGTGGAACAAAATATACCCATCCAAAACACGAAAAAGATAAGAACCAGCAGCAAGTAGATGAAATATTAGATAAAATAAGCCGTTCAGGCTATGATAGTTTGACTAAAGAAGAGAAAGAATTTTTGTTCAGGCAGTAAAGCATAAACAACGATATGACGAAGTTATCTTGGTTTAATAAATTTGTGTATTTTCTGAATATACTACTTGCATTAGGTACTTTTGCAGGCTATTTATTGCCTTTTCTCGCGCCTAGAATGTTTCCGCTTTTATCTGTGCTTACCTTAGGACTACCGCTCTTGTTGATGTGCAATATCTTGTTTTTCTTCTATTGGTTATTGCAAGTCAAAAAACAATTGTTGTTATCGGCAGTGGTACTTCTTATCGGGCTTGGTTTTGTATCTAAATGGTATAAGTTTTCGCCCAGTGTTCTGCCACAATCCAACGCTGATTTTACGTTGTTGAGCTATAACGTGAGGCTTTTTAATAAATATAAATGGCTGGATAGAGATTCGGTCTTGCCAGATATCATAAAGTTTATTGACAAAGAAGATCCAGATATTGTGTGCATACAGGAATTCTCAGAACTCGGAGAAAAACAATTCCCGAAATACAAATACAGCAAGGTTTTTTATATCAATGACAAAAATAATTTTGGTCAAGCAATTTTCTCTAAATTCCCAATTATTGACCATGGCACAATTAAGTTTGAAGATTCAAACAACAATGCTGTTTTTGCAGATGTTGTCAGAGGTATAGACACCTTGCGCGTGTATAGTATGCACCTGCAATCGATGAGTATCACTAAAGAGATGGAGCAGATAGAAACTGATCTTGACCAGAAGAAGACCAAACACATTTATAAAAAAATATCTGAAGGATTTGCCGAACAGCAAGAACAAGCACGTATTTTAGCAGAACATAAAAATGCTTCTAAACACCCGGTAATTATCTGTGGAGATATGAATAACAGCGCTTTTTCATACGTATATAGAAGCATCAAAGGCGATCTAAACGATGGTTTTGAACAAGCCGGAAAGGGCTTTGGCAAGAGTTATCACTTCAAGTATTATCCAGCTCGGATAGATTATATCTTTTATGATAAGTCGTTAACAATCAAAGAGTTCAGGACCATTAGCAAAGAAGACAATTCTGACCACCACCCCATTATGGCGCGTTTTGAATAATAGTTTTTTCTAGAAAAGCAATTTGATGTTTTCGTAAGAGTTTTCGAGTAATTCTGACACGTCTTCTGGTCTGATCCAAACCGCTTTCTCAATGCCCTCTTCTGCTTGAGGTTTTGTTTTACCCTTAAATGAAGTCTGCATTTTATACCAATAGGTTATTTTTAGTTTGAACTTACCATTTCTTTTGAAAATGTGATAAGTGTTTTCTAGTTTATCTATAATCTCTAGTTTGCCCACGCCTGTTTCTTCTTCAACTTCTCTGACGGCAGCCTCTCTTTTCTTTTCTTTTTTCTCGATGCCTCCCTTGGGCAAATCCCATTTTCCGTTTCTGTAAATGAACAGTATTTCGCCTTTTGAGTTATAGACTAGCCCGCCAGCAGCCTTTTCTACAGGGGTTTTAGTCATCAAAGTGGACAGGATTTCTTGCTCGTCAGGATGATACAAAATAGCCTTATCGATCTTGTTTTCAAATATTTTTGATACAAGTTGTTCGATATCAACGCTGTTAAGCAAGAAGAGCTGAAAATCTGTTTCTTTTTGTATCTGATTTGTCAGAAACAAGGGTCTATTGTTCACAAAAACTTTATACATTTGTACCTATGATTTTTAATAAAGATACAGCCGAAAAAACAGCCGAGTTGTTATTGCAAATAAACGCAATAAAATTAAATCCACAAACACCTTTTTTGTGGGCTTCAGGTTGGAAGTCTCCTATTTACTGCGACAACCGCATAACACTGTCGTTTCCTGCCATCAGAAACTACATCAGAGACGAGTTTGCAAAAAATATTGAACAAAAGTTTGGTAAACCCGATGTGATTGCGGGAGTGGCAACAGGTGCCATCGGAATTGGCATTTTAGTCGCAGAAAAACTGGGTTTGCCCTTTGTATATGTGCGCCCAGAACCCAAAAAACACGGCCGACAAAATCAGATTGAAGGATTTCTTCAGAAAGGACAAAACGTAGTAGTGGTAGAAGACTTGATTTCTACCGGAAACAGTAGTTTGATGGCTGTAGAGGCACTTCGTGAGAACGGAGCCAATGTCAAAGGTATGGTAGCTATTTTTAGTTATGGCTTTTTATTGGCAGAAGAAAATTTCAAAAAAGCCAATATAGATTTGTTTACTTTGAGTAATTACGAAAATTTACTAAATTTAGCACTTCACAAAAAATACATCACTGAAGATGAACAACACGTCTTAGCACAATGGAGAGAAAATCCATCGACTTGGGACGTAAGCCTATAAAAACTATCAACTAATTTTCAACTCATAACCTATGAATTTAGAAAGCCCAAAAGTAACCGTACAAAAATCAGCACAAGACTTATTTGACTCTTTGTCTGATGTCAAAAACTTCGAAAAACTAATGCCAGATAACATTGCAAAATTTGAAGTCACAGGTGATGATTCTTTTATCTTCGGACTCAAAGGAATGCCTGAAATCAAACTGAGAATGAAAGAGAAAATTGCGCCAAACAAAGTAGTGCTAGGAGCAGCTTCTGATAAATTGCCCTTCACGCTTACGGCGGATATCGATGAGACCTCTGCAGATAGCTCAGCAGTGAAATTGTCTTTTGAAGGCAGTTTTAACCCTATGATGGCGATGATGATCAAAGGGCCTATCGGTAAGTTTATTGAGACTCTTGCTGGGAATATGAACAAACTTTAAATGCTGCTGTTCTCCTTTCTTTAAAAATGGAGAGCTTTTATAAAACATTAAATACTAGAAAAACAATAAAAATAAAATTCCCTAAATAAATTCCCCAATACAAAGGAATCAAAAATAGGGTTAAGGAGCTTATGAAATACGACATTATAATTTTAGGAAGTGGTCCTGGAGGATACGTAACCGGGATCAGAGCATCACAACTAGGGTTGAAAGTTGCTATTGTTGAAAAAGAAAACTTGGGCGGAATTTGTCTGAATTGGGGATGTATCCCAACTAAAGCACTACTGAAATCAGCACAGGTTTTTGATTACTTAAAACACGCAGCTGACTACGGACTCAAAGTAAATGATGTAGACAAAGACTTCGGAGCTGTGATCGAGCGTTCTAGAAACGTAGCTGATGGTATGAGCAAAGGAGTGCAATTCCTGATGAAGAAAAATAAAATCGATATTATTGACGGTTACGCAAAAGTAAAACCGGGCAAGAAAGTCGAAGTAAAAGATAAAGACGGCAAAATAACTGAGTACACAGCAGATAATATTATCATTGCAACAGGAGCGCGTTCTAGAGAATTGCCAAACCTGCCGCAAGATGGCAAAAAAGTAATCGGCTATCGCCAAGCGATGACCCTTGCTGAACAACCAAAAAAGATGATTGTTGTGGGTTCAGGAGCCATCGGGGTAGAGTTTGCACATTTCTACAATTCGATGGGAACAGAAGTGACTATCGTTGAATTTATGCCAAACATCGTTCCTGTAGAGGATGAAGACATCTCAAAACAAATGGAGCGCTCGCTGAAGAAATCAGGAATTACAATTATGACCAATGCCTCGGTTGAGAAGGTAGATACCTCTGGAGCAGGCGTTAAGGCAACCGTAAAAACTGCAAAAGGAGAACAAATCATCGAAGCAGATATTTTATTGTCAGCAGTAGGGATCAAATCAAATATCGAAAATATCGGATTAGAAGACGTGGGTATCAAAACGGATAAGGATAAAATCCTAGTCAATGATTTCTACCAAACTAACGTAGCGGGTTATTATGCCATCGGAGATGTAGTTCCAGGACAAGCCCTTGCACACGTGGCATCTGCAGAAGGAATTCTGTGCGTAGAGAAAATAGCAGGATTAAACCCAGAACCACTTGATTACGGAAATATTCCAGGTTGTACTTATGCTACGCCAGAAATTGCATCAGTAGGTTATACAGAGAAAAAAGCAAAAGAAGCAGGATACGAAATCAAAGTGGGTAAATTCCCTTTCTCAGCTTCAGGAAAAGCAAAAGCTGCAGGTACGCCTGACGGATTTGTAAAAGTAATCTTCGATGCAAAATATGGAGAATGGTTAGGTTGTCATATGATTGGCGCCGGAGTAACGGATATGATTGCAGAAGCAGTTGTAGCTCGTAAACTAGAAACTACAGGATATGAAGTATTGAAATCTGTTCACCCGCACCCAACAATGAGTGAAGCTGTAATGGAAGCTGTAGCAGACGCTTATGGAGAAGTGATTCACCTATAAAATAAATTTATATTATACGAAAATCCTCCAGGAGCTTAAGGCACTTGGAGGATTTTTATTTTAGCCAAGATTAGAAAAAGATAAAAATTTAAGAATTACTTTTGATACGGCGGATAGAATAATAATTTTATTTAGAACTCCTAGCATTAAATATAAACTATCTTTGCCAGCAAAATGTATTAGATGGAAATTATTGACTTTATACTTCACATAGACCAGTACTTATTTCAGTTTGTAAACGATTATGGCATGTGGGTGTATGCTATTTTGTTCTTGATTATTTTTGTAGAAACAGGTATCGTAATTATGCCGTTTTTGCCTGGTGATTCGCTTTTGTTTGCAGCAGGAATGTTAGCAGCACAACCCAACGAACTGAATGTCTGGATTATAATTGTACTCTTGTTAATTGCAGCTGTTACAGGTGATTCTCTGAATTATTCGATAGGAAAAAGATTCGGAATGCGTCTTACAAAATTTAAAATGTTTGGGAAACAAGTAGTCAAAGACGAGCATATCGACAAAACCCATTCGTTTTATGAGAAGTATGGCAGCAAAACGATTGTAATAGCTCGTTTTGTACCGATAGTCAGAACCTTAGCGCCATTTGTCGGAGGCATCGGAAGAATGAATTATGCTACTTTCTTGACTTATAACGTGGTAGGAGCTATACTTTGGGTTGTAGGGATTACTCTAGCTGGTTTTTTCTTAGGTAATATTCCTATTATAAAAGATAACTTCTCTAAAGTAGTATTGCTGATTATATTCTTGTCAATTCTCCCGATAGTCTATGAGGTAATCAAAGGAAAGTTTTTCAATAAAAATAAAGCTGATTAAATAGCTCTAGAGATAGCAATAAAAAAATAGACCTTATCCGTTTTTTGATAAGGTCTATTTTTTATAAAAGTTATTTTTAAATTTTATTTAGCTCTATTAAACACAGAAAGCAGCACATAAGTGATGATGACTAAAGGCACTCCTAAGATGTTGAAGACTGCTAATAAAACCACTGTGAGCAGTAAGAAGAAAATCTGTAGTTTGTATTTAGCGAAGCTAAAGTTCTTTATTTTTAATGAGAATAAAGGTAGTTCAGCATTCAGGATATAAGCGCTTAGTGCAGAAATACCTAGTAATACCCATACATTGGTCAATGTAGTAACTGCAAATTCAAAATCAGCAGCCTGAACCACTAGCGGAAGACTCAAAATAAAAAGCGCATTGGCAGGAGTAGGCAATCCGATAAAGGAATCGGTTTGTCTGGTATCGATGTTGAATTTAGCCAAACGCATACAAGAACCTAAAGTGATGATAAAACCTAAATAAGGCAGGTATTCAGAACTGGAATATTCAGACAACATTTTGAACATCACATAACCCGGAACCAATCCGCTCGTTACCATATCCGCTAACGAATCGAGTTGTAAACCCAACTCTCCTTCTACTTTAAAAAGTCTAGCAAAAAATCCGTCAAAGAAATCAAAGAAAATCCCTAAACTGACAAATATAAAAGCCATCATAAAGTTTCCCTCAGTAGCATAAACAAGCGCAATACAACCTGAGAAAAGGTTCAAAAGGGTAATGATATTAGGAATGTGTTTTTTCATTTTTACTATTTTAAAGCTCCAAAGATACAAAGAAAGCACTTTGTAAATTTACAAACGAAGATATTCAGCTAAGAAAAACGAATCAAAACACAATAAGCCGACGGATTTAGAGTTTATTCTTTAGAAAAAATAGCTGATATTTGCCCAAATTATTTCATTTTGAAAAAATCCATTGTTTTCTTTTTTATATGCTGTTTTTCAGCGACCTATGCTCAATCACTTCGCAAATACTCTAATGAGTTTATGAATATTGGCGTTGATGCTGCTTCACTCGGGCTTTCAGGTGCGGTTACCGCAAGCGTTTCAGATGTTACCTCGGGTTATTGGAATCCTGCAGGACTGATCAAAGTAGAAGACACACAGCTCGCACTGATGCACGCCAGCTATTTTGCCAATATCGCCCAGTATGATTATATCGGATATGCCAAAAACATCGATGACAGAAGTGCCTTTGGGGTAACGCTCATTCGCTTTGGGGTAGATGATATAATGGATACCACCCAGCTTATTGACAACAACGGAAATATTGATTACAACCGAATCAGCCTGTTTTCAGCAGCAGATTATGGCGCTATTTTCTCGTATGCAAGAAAACTCCCGCTCGACGGGTTTACCTATGGTGTGAATGCAAAAGTTATCAGAAGAATTATCGGAGAATTTGCAGATTCGTGGGGTTTTGGTTTTGATGTAGGCATTCAATTTGAACGCAAGGAATGGATGTTTGGACTTATGTTCAGAGATATCACTACCACCTATAATATCTGGAATATCAACGAAAAAGAATACGAAAAAATCAAAGATGCCATCCCCGGTGAAAATCAAGAATTGCCAGAATCAACTGAGATGACCATCCCTAAAGCGCAGTTGGGCGTAGCCAGAAAATTCATCATCAGACATGATTATAGCATTTTGGCAAGTGTGAATATGAATATGCGCTTTGCACAGACCAATGACGTCTTCTCTAATAACTTGGTGAGCATTGACCCAGCTTTGGGCGTTGAAGCGGGCTATATCGATATGGTTTTCTTGAGAGCTGGCGTAGGAAACTTTCAGAATGTCAAACAAATTGACGGCTCTCAGGCTGTGAACTTCCAGCCCAATATCGGATTGGGATTCAAATACAAAGGCATACAAGTAGATTATGCCTTGACTGATATCGGTGATCAGAGCGTGGCTTTGTACTCAAATATATTTTCGCTAAAAGTAGATTTAGATATTTTTAGACGCTAATTTCATGCCTACACTTAAGGCAAATGGCTTTCCACTTCAAACAAAATAAGCTACTTTTGCAGAACTAACTATTATATAAAAAATGAAGGCATCAATTTCACAACTACAAGACCTTAGCATTCAGGTCAGAAGAGACATTCTCAGAATGGTACACGCTGTAAACTCAGGACATCCCGGCGGATCTCTTGGTTGTACAGAATTTTTAGTCGCACTTTATCAAAATCTGATGACGCGCAAAGAAGGCTTTGATATGGACGGAAAAGAAGAAGACTTATTCTTTTTATCAAACGGGCATATCTCACCTGTCTTATATTCGGTTTTGGCAAGAAGCGGTTATTTTCCGGTAGAAGAGCTAAAGACTTTTAGACTCATCAACTCAAGATTACAAGGACACCCAACTACACACGACGGCTTGCCAGGCGTTCGAGTAGCCTCAGGCTCATTGGGCCAAGGAATGTCAGTTGCCATTGGTGCAGCGCTTGTCAAAAAACTAAACCACGACGATCATTTGGTCTACACCCTTCACGGCGATGGAGAATTACAAGAAGGACAAATCTGGGAAGCGGCGATGTATGCAGCTGCCAAGAAAGTAGATAACATCATCTCAACTATTGATCTTAACGGAAAACAAATTGACGGACCTACAGATGAAGTACTTCACCTAGGTAGTCTGAAAGCAAAGTTTGAAGCCTTTGGGTGGGATGTATTAGAAATTAAAGAAGGAAATAATCTAGAAGCCATCATCGAAGGAATGCAAAAGGCGAAAGCTTTAACCGGAAAAGGCAGACCAGTTTGTGTGTTGTTGTATACTGAGATGGGTAACGGAGTTGATTTTATGATGCACACTCATGCTTGGCACGGAAAAGCACCTAATGACGAGCAATTAGAAAAAGCATTAGCTCAGAATCCTGAAACTTTAGGCGATTATTAGTGCGCTACACCAAGCGGCAAATTAAATCAGGTAAACACAACTTCTTTTAAAAATTTGACAATGAAAAAACATATCAATACAGGAAATATAGATACGCGCTCTGGTTTTGGCGCTGGGCTTACAGAACTAGGAAAGACAAACCCAAACGTAGTAGCACTTTGTGCTGATCTTATCGGATCACTTAAGATGGACGACTTCAAGAAAGACAATCCTAGTCGTTTTTTCCAGATCGGAATTGCCGAGGCAAATATGATTGGGATTGCTGCTGGAATGACCATCGGTGGCAAGATTCCGTTTACAGGTACTTTTGCCAACTTCTCTACCGGGAGGGTGTATGACCAGATCCGTCAGTCTGTAGCCTATTCAGAGAAAAACGTAAAAATATGTGCTTCTCACGCGGGGCTTACCCTTGGCGAAGACGGCGCAACACACCAGATATTAGAAGATATCGGGCTAATGAAAATGCTTCCAGGCATGGTGGTTATCAATCCTTGTGACTATAACCAAACCAAAGCAGCTACGATGGCAATTGCTGATTATGTAGGACCTGTGTACTTGCGTTTTGGTAGACCCTCAGTACCCAACTTTACGCCTGCTGATCAAAAGTTTGAAATCGGTAAGGCATTGATGCTAAACGAAGGAACAGATGTGACCATCATTGCTACCGGACACTTGGTGTGGGAAGCGCTCGTGGCAGCTGAAGAATTAGAAAAATCAGGCATTTCTGCGGAGGTAATTAACATACATACCATCAAACCCCTTGACGATGAGGCTATCTTGAAATCAGTTGCCAAGACAGGTTGTGTGGTGACGGCAGAAGAGCACAATTATTTGGGCGGATTAGGCGAAAGCGTCGCAAGAGTACTTGTTCAAAACAGTCCTGTACCTCAAGAATTTGTTGCGGTAAACGATACCTTTGGCGAGAGTGGCGTTCCTGCTTTACTGATGGAGAAATACGGATTGACTAGCGAGGCAATCATCAAAAAAGCAAAAAAAGTTATTGATAGAAAATTCCAACTATAAAAGTTAGTTCGAATTCAACATAAATAAATCACTGGCTAAACCGTCACTCAAGAATTTCCCTTTTTGCGTGACGGTTATTTTTTCGCCGTCATAGTCTAACAATCCGTTTTGGATGAGCTTTTCAGAAGTTTTTATCAGATAGTCATAATAATTCTGTCCGAAATCTGCTTTTATTTTGGCTGTAGCAATGCCCCACATGGTGCGAAGTCCTGTCATCACAAATTCGTTATAACGATCAGAAACACTGAGCTCTTCTGTTTCTGACGGGAGTTTCCCAGATTCAATTGAGTGGATATAAATCGAGTTGTTGGCAATGTTCCAACTTCTATGCGTGCCGTTATAGCTGTGTGCAGAAGGCCCAATCCCGATGTAAGTTTTGCCCAACCAATAACTCGTGTTGTTTTTTGAGAAATAACCTTCTTTACCGAAGTTGGATAATTCATAGTGAATATATCCGTTTCTCTGGAGGGTGTCGATGAGTATAAAAAAGTGTTTTTCGGCTACTTCATCTTTTGGGGCGGCAATCACACCTTTGTCGATGAGTTTTCTAAGTGCCGTTCTGGGTTCAACCGTAAGTGCGTAACTCGAAATATGCGGAATGTTATAACTAAGAGCTATATTGATATTGTCTAGCCATTGCACATCGGTCATCCCCGGAATGCCGTAAATCAAATCAATAGAAATATTATCAAAATACTTGACAGCTTCTTCCAAGCAACTTTTCGCTTGAGCCGTGTTGTGCGCGCGATTCATCATCTTGAGGTCTTCTTCAAAAAAAGATTGAATGCCAATGCTCAACCGATTGACTTTAGATTTGGACAACTCTTGTATGCGCTCAGGTGTCAAGTCATCAGGATTTGCCTCTATGGTGATTTCAGGGGTGTCGATGACATTATAATTTTGGTACACCGTATCAATCAGCGCATCAATTTCTATTTGCGAAAGCACACTTGGCGTTCCTCCACCAAAATAAATAGTTTCTACAGGTTCATTGGTTTCGGTTTTTCTAAGGATGATTTCTTTAGTCAGCGCAGCCAACATCGGCTCTTTCTTTTTTAAAGAAGTCGAGAAGTGGAAGTCACAATAATGACATGCCTGTTTGCAAAACGGAATATGGATGTAGAAACTGCTCATAGGGTTGTATAAAAATCATTCAAAATTCCTGATTTAGACCCATATAAACAATAGAAAACACTGATATTTTGAATGCGCACTCAAATCTTATGTGTTTTATCAAAAACCTGAGTTAGATTGTTGCTTTTGCGTTTTTGAATAACAGAATTTACTGGAAATAGAATATATTTGGCCTACTTTAGAAACTGTAACATAGATGGATTGCTTTTTTTTAAAACAATAGAAATGAATAAAATACTACTACTCGTTTTTTTAATACTGGTTTCTTCACCTCTTTTCTCACAAGAAAATGAGGCAATTCAAGAGATTGTGCAAGACAGTACGGGACAGGTAATAATGAAGTATGCTGCTAAAACATTTACACCTTCTGACGCAACGCAGGTGTTGGACTTATTTTACCAAAATCACTTTGAACCCGAAGTCATAAAAGCCTTGATTAGTGAGCGTATGTTTGCGATCACGCCTTATCAGAAATTTAAAGCTATGCTTCAGGCAAAAAACACGATGTGTGGTGCATTTGTCAACAAAGAAATCATCAGTGAAGATTTTTCAGAAAACAGATTGATTGTCATATATGAGCTCAAAGTTGAATACCAAAAAACCAACACTATCGAGAAAGTATATTTAGTCAAAGAAGATGCTTCAGATACGTTTAAAGTGTCTAAATATCTTTTGCAAGAGGATTTATAAACCACAAAAGACGCAGCTTAAGATAAGCTGTGTCTTTTTTGTATAAGCTATGACTCACAACTACTACAACGCATTAGGTTAGTCACTAGTTTTTTAGAAGCGCTTTGACTTCTTTGATAATACAGGGTTTTAACACCCAATTGCTGGGCTTCTATAAGCAATCTATTCACGTCCTTGATTGGTAGTCCTGACGGAATATTTAAATTTAAACGTTGCTTTTTTTAACAGTTCGTATTAAAATATTATTCGACATTATTGATCTAAAAGAACCAATTTATGTAAATTGGCTTAAAAAGACCATTTTGATAAAATTGGTCTAAAAAGACCATTTATTGAGTTTGTTTTTTATATTTGTAAAAACAATAATTATGATAGCGGTAATAACAGGAGATATAATTAATTCGAGAAAGTTAAATCCAGAAATCTGGCAATTAATGCTAAAGGAATTTTTTGTGAAAATTACTGATGATCCAGAAAAATGGAATATATATAGAGGTGATAGTTTTCAGATTGAGACTAAAGTAGAAGATGCTTTAAGGGTTGCATTGTCTATAAAATCATTAGTAAAATCAAATAGTATTATTGACGTAAGGATGTCTATTGGCATTGGAGAAAAGAAATATAAAGCTAAAAAAATAACTGAATCCTATGG
Source organism: Flavobacterium sp. (assembly GCA_035515135.1). Lineage (GTDB taxonomy): Bacteria > Bacteroidota > Bacteroidia > Flavobacteriales > Flavobacteriaceae > Flavobacterium. The sequence goes on along the minus strand of DATJBW010000003.1, from coordinate 121,499 downwards.
TACAGCTTATATAAATTCAGGTGAAAGTTTTGAGAAACTAAAAAATAATACATTGATCATCAAAAGTCCCTTTACTGAGTTTGATGAATATTTTAATTCCATATTAAAGCTAGTGAGTTTTATTAGTGATAATTGGAAACCCGCAACTTCAGAGACTATTTTTCATTCACTAACAAATAGGGATTTGTTACAAAAAGAAGTCGCAAAAAGTCTAAATAAAGACAGCACAACTATAAATAAAGCACTCAAGAGAGGAGCTTACGATGAAATGATTGAAGTAATTGATTTATTCTCAAAAAAAATATCGCTATGCTTGAGTTAATACTAAAAGTTATTACAGCACACCTTTTAGGTGATTTTGTACTACAAACAACCAAGATGGTAAAAAGTATTGAAATTAAGAAATTCAAATCAATCTATCTTTATATTCATATATTAATCCATTTTATTTTACTTTTAGTCATAACTGGTTTTGAGAAAATATATATTATTCCAGCAATGGCTTTGGTGTTTTCACACTTTGTAATCGATCTTTTAACCAAAATAGTATTCAAGAATAGATGCAATACATTATGTGTTTTTGCTATTGACCAATTACTTCATTTAGCTGCCATAGCTATATTTATCAAATATTTTTATAGATATGAAATAGATGTTAATCAAATATTTAGTGCTAATAATTATTTGTTTCTTATAGCAGTTATATGCTTATCGTATGTTTCTTCTATATTAATCAAGAAAATAATGGAGATGTTTAATTACCCTTTTCCAAATAACGGTCTAGAGAATGCAGGTAAATATATAGGCGTTTTAGAGCGTTTATTTATATTCAGTTTTATTGTGATGTCTTTTTGGGAGGGAATAGGCTTCTTACTAGCTGCAAAATCGATCTTTAGATTTGGAGACTTGAAAGAAAATAAAGAAATAAAGCTAACAGAATATATTATGATTGGAACTTTCTTAAGTTTTGGAATAGCCATACTAATCAGTGTGCTTTACATGAGATTTAGAAATAGTTGAAAGCTATACTAATTCATATCCCATACAAACAACAGCGGCAAATCATTTCTCATTTGCCGCTGTTTATCTTATCCTTACAGCCATGAATCAAACTTCTTGATATACCAGTTTTTGACTATTTGCGTAAGCAGCGAATAAGCAATGAGTATCCCGATCAACCAAGGGAAGTAGGCCAAAGGCAGCGGCACTAATGACAATACATCTGCCAAGGGCGTAAACGGAATAATCACGCCAATAATCATAATAAGCGAAGTGGCAGCAACCACCGGAGCCGACGCCCAACTCTGAATAAACGGTACTTTTTTAGTTCTGATCACGTGTATAATTAGGGTTTGTGATAGCAGACCTACAACAAACCAACCCGTCTGAAATAGGTGTTGATGCTCAGGGCTATTTGCTTTAAATACATAAAACATCACGGCAAATAACACATAGTCAAATATCGAACTGATAGGTCCGATATGCACCATAAATCTGCGGATACCTTTAGGTTCCCATTTCTTTGGTGCTTCTAGATAGTCTTCATCCATATCATCCCACGGAAGTGAAATTTGAGAAAAATCATACAATAAATTTTGTACTAAGAGTTGAATGGGCAGCATCGGCAAGAAAGGCAAGAAAGCACTAGCACCTAGAATACTAAACACATTGCCAAAGTTACTGCTGGTTGCCATCTTGATATACTTCATAATATTCCCAAAAGTCAACCTGCCATACACCACACCTTTATGTAATACTGACAAATCTTTTTCGAGTAAGATAATATCTGAGCTCTCTTTGGCGATATCCACTGCGTTATCCACTGTAATACCCACATCAGCTTCTTTTAACGCGGGTGCATCATTGATGCCATCGCCAAGTACACCTACGGTATGGCCTTTGGCGCGCAAAGATTGCACAACCCTTACTTTCTGCAAAGGACTCAGCTTGGCGAATATAGAAATATCATTCACTTGCGCAGTCAATTCCTCATCAGATATGAGCTCTAGCTCGTGACCCATCATAATGTTCTTGACGGGAATTCCAACATCTTCACATATCTTTTTGGTCACAATTTCATTGTCTCCGGTCAATACTTTGACCTCTACGTTTAGTTTGTGCAATGCTTCTATACTCGGTTTTGCCGAAGGTTTTGCTGGATCTAAGAAGCCTATAAAACCTGTGAGAATCATATTTTTCTCGTCATCTACACCATAAGTCAACAAGTGATCGCTGTCAAATTCTTTAATGGCTAACACCAAGACCCGAAGCCCTTTGGCATTTAATGAATTGGTGATGTCAAGTATTTTCTTGCGCATTTCAGCATCTAACTCAATGACTTCGTCACTTTTAATGTGCAACTGCTTGTCATCACCTGGGTCAAAACAGTGCGTACAAAGATCAATCATCTCTTCTACCGCACCTTTGGTGATCATCAAGTGCTTGCCATTTTTTTGTTTTAAAACTACACTCATTCGGCGGCGTAAAAAATCAAACGGAATCTCGTCTATCTTTTTAAAGTCATCTTCTACTTTTAGAAAATCGTGAATCTCTACGTGATCTAAAACCGCTTTGTCCATCAGGTTGACCAGTCCCGTTTGGTGGAAGCTATTCAAATAAGCCCACTTGAGCACTTCAAAATCTTCTTCTCCGTAGAGATTCAGATATGTGGCGAGTACAATCTTGTCTAAAGTTAGCGTTCCAGTTTTATCGGTACACAACATATCCATGGCACCTAGGTTTTGAATGGCATTCAAACGCTTGACAATAACCTTGTGTTTACTCATACTCATGGCTCCTTTGGCTAAGGTAGCAGTCACGATTACTGGCAACATTTCAGGCGTTAGTCCAACGGCAACAGCAATAGAAAACAATAGTGCCTCAACCCAATCACCCTTGACTAATCCGTTGACCAGGAAGATAATTGGCACCATAATCAGCATAAAGCGAATCAGTAAAACACTGACACTTTTAATACCGATATCAAAACTCGTCTCAGGACTTTGTCCCACAATACTCTTGCCGATACTGCCAAAATAGGTGTCTGAGCCCGTAGCAATAACAATCACTTTTGCAGAGCCACTAATCACGTTTGTAGCCTTAAAACACAAGTTGTTGAGTTCAATTGGCGGAGTGTTTTCTGACCCTTTCAATGCTGTTGGCATCTTCTCAACAGGTAGTGACTCACCCGTTAGCATCGACTCTCCTATAAATAAATCAATGCTCTCTAACACACGGCAATCTGCGGGAATCATATCACCTGCGGCCAAATATACAATGTCGCCCGGCACGATGTCAGTCATCAATAGCTCTTCTTTCTTTTTACCCTTTCTCAATACGGCAGCAGTAGTCCTGACCATACTCTTCAGTTTTTCAGCCGCTTGATTACTTCTGAATTCTTGAAAGAAACTCAGCAGCGAGCTAATCACAATCATCACCGCAACTACGATAACTGTTTTCCAATCTTTATCGCCTTCTGCTGCATACCAAACGTCGATAATAAATGAAATCACAACTATAGCCAGCAATATCAGTACAAACGGATTTACAAAAGATTGAAATAACTGCACATACCAAGCGGGTACTTTGTCATAATCTACCTCATTAAGTCCAAATTTTGAGAGGCGTTGTTGAGCTTCCTCATCGGTAATTCCGTCTTTTGAACTCTGTAACATCATATAGAGTTCATCGGTATCCATGCGCGAGGCTTTGCGTAATTTTTCAGAGGCGGCCGAAGCCATATCAGGACTCTTTGAGGTTTTAAAAATCTTTTTTGGAGTAGGTCTCGATTTTTTCATAGAATTTCATTGCAGATTCTAAGAAGCTACTTCTACTGAAAGAAATAATATTTCCCTAAAGATAGCATAATCAACGGAATTTAAAATAACAGTCTGAAGCTTTTGATACATCTGGCTATAAAATTATAAAGTTTGGCAACCATTTTTGGATTAAAATTTATAACTCAGATTTTAAAATTCCTACATCATATTTCAATAACTTGCAATCAAAATCAAATACTATCAAACCTACTCAATCACATATCGCTCCTGCATTGTCATCGCCTAAGCGTCTTCAAGACTATGGCATAACTATTTTTGAAGGCGTTGATACAAAGTCAGCTTTAAAGAAAGTGCTCAAAAAAAAGCAAATTACCGTTGATGGTATCGTGGCAACTACAGCTACTTTTATAAAGGGCGGTGAAGTAATTGATTTATATTTGCTCGAAAAAACTGCCCCAAAGAAGAAACTTATCTTTCCGCTTAAAGTACTTTTTGAAGATGATTATCTAGCGCTCATTCACAAACCTGCTGGCATATTGGTAAGTGGCAATAGCTTCAAAACTATAGCCAATGCCTTAGTTCAAAACCTAAAGATAAGTAGCCAACCTGATGCAACTACTCCACAACCCGTTCACAGATTAGACTTTGCTACCACAGGGGTTTTATTGGTAGGCAAAACCAGTACTAGCATTCGGCTCTTAAATAAATTATTTGAGAATAGAGCGGTCAAAAACACCTATTATGCCATTACAATTGGCACTATGCCTAAATGCGGTAAAATAAATTCAGACATAGACGACAAAACTTCAGAATCCATTTATAGCTGTTGTGAATCTGTTGCTTCAGTGCGGTTTGGCAAACTTAATTTAGTCAAACTCGAACCCCAAACAGGCAGAAGACATCAATTGCGCAAACACCTCTGTAGCATCGGAAATCCCATTTTAGGCGATAAAGATTATGGCATTGAAAACCTGATTCTCAAAGGCCAAGGCTTGTATTTACATGCCTATGCCATAAAGTTTAGACATCCGTTTACCCATAAAGACATGGATATAAAAGATGATTTTCCAGAGCGCTTTAAAAAAATATTTCCAAATCTATAATGCTGTTTTTATTACCCACGGCAGGATATTATTGTTAAAATTCAAAACTGAAATTTCAGTCAATTTTTCTCTCAGATAAAATCCGTATTTTCGCTTTCCAATTTTAATACTGCTAATTTTTTTTTGTTTTGAATATACTATCTTACATACAATCTCAGGCTCAACTTCCTTCAAAGAGTATTGCTGCTACCCTTGAATTACTGGCAGAAGACCATACTGTGGCGTTTATTGCGCGGTACAGAAAAGACAAAACCGATAATCTTGATGAGGTTGCCGTTGAGCATATCATCAAACTAAAAAAATCTTTTGAAGCCATCCAAAAGCGCAAAGAAGCCATTCTCAAAGCACTTGAAGAACAAAATATAACCGATGCTGTGATGCTGCAAAAAATATCGACTAGTTTTGATTTGATCGAATTAGAAGATTTGTATTTGCCTTATAAGAAAAAACGCAAGACAAAAGCAGACACCGCTCGTGAAAATGGTCTCGAACCCTTGGCAAAGATAATCATGTCTCAAAAGGCCAATGACATCGAGGCTATCGCTTTGAGGTATTTGAATCAAAATATTAAAACCAAAGAAGATGCCGTCTCAGGTGCTGAAGATATCATCGCTGAATGGATCAACGAAAACACTTTTGTCCGCAAGTCAATCAGAAGGTTATTTCAACGTACCGCTGTACTTACAACACTGAAGTCCAAGAAAATAGAAGACGAAGAGAAAGCGCAAAAATACCAGCAATATTTTGACTGGAATGAGCCGCTTAACCGCGCTCCGTCACATAGATTATTGGCCATGCTCAGGGCAGAAGTAGAGGGTTTTGTAAAACTAACTATTCAAGTTGACAAGCAAGAAGCCCTAGGTTTTATTGAAAAAACAATAATCAAAAGTGATTCAGATACACAGCAATACCTCAAAAGAGCTATTGCAGATAGTTATAAGAGACTGCTAGAGCCAGCAATTTCTAACGAAGTGCTCTCTGAAGCAAAAGCAAAAGCAGATGCTACCGCAATTGGGGTTTTTGCAGAAAACTTACAGCAACTTTTACTCTCTCCGCCCTTAGGTGAGAAGCGCATATTGGCTATTGATCCAGGATTTAGATCGGGATGTAAAACGGTCTGTTTAAATGAACAAGGAGAATTGTTGAGCAACGAAACTATTTTTCCGCATGCCCCTCAAAAGGATACGGTAACGGCAATGAAAAAAATACGTTCGATGGTAAACGCCTATAAAATTCAGGCAATTGCAATCGGGAACGGCACAGCCTCAAGAGAAACCGAATTTTTTATCAAGAAAATAGCTTTTGACAGAGATGTACAAGTCTTTGTGGTGAGTGAAGCCGGAGCCTCTGTCTATTCGGCCTCTAAGATTGCTAGAGAAGAATTCCCGAATTATGACGTGACCGTAAGAGGTGCAGTTTCTATCGGTAGAAGACTCTCAGATCCGTTGGCTGAATTGGTGAAAATTGAGCCAAAATCAATCGGGGTAGGACAGTACCAGCACGATGTAGACCAGAGTAAACTCAAGGATGAGCTTGACAATGTTGTGATAAGAAGTGTAAACAAGGTGGGCATAAACCTCAATACCGCTAGCAAATGGCTGTTGGCGTATGTTTCTGGAATCGGAGAGAAGCTAGCCGAGAATATTGTGAACTATCGCACTGAAAATGGAGCTTTTATAAGTAGAACCCAACTCAAGAAAGTGCCACGACTAGGCGAAAAAGCCTACCAACAAGCGGCAGCTTTTGTGAGGATTCACAATGCTGATAACCCGCTTGACAATTCGGCCGTGCACCCTGAGTCTTACCCAATAGTACAGAGAATGGCAAAGGATTTAGGTGTCGAGCTGAGCGAACTTATCGGCAATAAAGACAAAATAAAATCAATAGAAGTAGAGAACTATACCACAAATGATATTGGATTGCTCAGCCTACAAGACATCTTAAAAGAACTCGAAAAACCGGGTATTGACCCCAGAAAAGAAGCGCGTGTTTTTGAGTTTGACGCCAACTTAAGAACTATCGAAGATGTAAAAACAGGCGTGGTTATCAACGGCATTGTCAACAACATCACCAACTTTGGTTGTTTTGTAGACATCGGCATCAAAGAAAGTGGCTTGGTACATATCTCTCAACTCAAAGAAGGTTATGTGGCTGATGTCAATGAAGTAGTGAAACTCCACCAACACGTACAAGTAAAAGTAGTCGAGGTAGATGTGGCTAGAAAGCGCATTCAATTGACCATGATTTTGTGAGGGCATTCAAAAAGTGTTTTTAGAACGATTTTTTGGACTATAAACCTTATTTTTGCATAAAAAATATAGGTTTTGAGCCACATAGTTATATCCGATAAATATTCACAACTGCCTAAAGTCAAACAGATTTCTGAGGCAATTTCAGTCAAAGCAAACAAAGTTTCTATCAAAGGACTCGTGGGTTCTTCTACTTCGTTTGTCATCGATGCACTTTTCAAAAAAGTTGAAAATACCTTCTTGCTTATCTTTAAAGACAAAGAAGAAGCGGCGTATTATCTGAATGATTTAGAGCGATTAGTAGGGCAAAAAGATGTTTTGTTTTTTCCGAGTTCACACCGTAGACCCTATCAGGTTGAGGATGTAGACAATGCCAACGTACTTCTCAGAGCAGAAGTGCTCAACCGCATCAACTCGCGCAAGAAAGCCTGCGTGATTGTGACTTATCCTGAGGCGATTTTTGAGAAAGTAGTAACCAAAAGAGACTTAGACAAAAACACTTTAAAACTAGCCGTTGGCGATATGCTTTCGATTGATTTTATCAACGAGACCCTATTTGAATACAATTTCAAGAGAGTAGATTTCGTCACAGAACCCGGAGAGTTTTCAGTAAGAGGCGGAATCATCGATGTGTTTTCTTTCTCTAATGACAATCCGTATCGGATTGAGTTTTTTGGCGATGAAGTAGAGTCTATCAGGACCTTTGACGTAGAGAACCAACTGTCGATTGAAACTCAGAAAAAGATTGCGATTATACCGAATATTGAGAATAAATTAGCCCAAGAAATACGCGAAAACTTCTTGGAATACCTCTCTGACAAAACTATTATTTTTACCGATAACACCCATTTACTGAGTAGTCAGTTAGATAAGTTATTCGAAAAAGCAAAAGAGGCCTTTGCCAAACTCTCTACCGATATCAAGCACCAAACGCCCGAAGCTTTATTTCTTTCAAAAGAAGAGTTTCTGGATAAATCAGAGCTTTTTACTTATGTAGAACTCTCAGGTGATTCGCCTTTTGATACTAAGACAAGCTTTGCGTTTGCAACCAAACCCCAACCTTCGTTCAACAAACAGTTTGACCTTTTGAGAGATAATCTCAAAGAATATTCAAAACAGAAATACACCAATTATTTATTCTGTTCTAGTGAAGCCCAGAGCAAGCGCTTTGACGATATTTTTGAATCGATTTCTGATGAAGAAACGCTAGACAAAGAATATCAAACACTAGTCTTCCCGATATTCGAAGGATTTATCGATGAAGAACTCAAGATTCTTTGTTATACTGATCACCAGATTTTTGAGCGCTACCATAAATTCAAAATCAAAGACAGCTATTCAAAGAAACAAACCATCACCCTGAAGGAGCTCAACACCCTTTCAGTGGGCGATTATGTGACGCATATTGACCACGGAATCGGAAGGTTTGGAGGATTGCAGAAAATCGAGGTCGAAGGGCGTATGCAAGAAGCCATCAAGCTCGTCTATGCCGATAACGATATTGTGTATGTCAGCATACATTCACTACACAAAATAGCAAAATTCAACGGCAAAGACGGCACGCCACCCAAAATTTATAAAGTGGGTTCAGGTGCCTGGAAAGCCCTTAAACAAAAGACAAAAGCCAGAGTTAAACACATTGCCTTTAACCTGATTCAGCTGTATGCCAAGCGACGTACTGAAAAGGGTTTTGCCTTTGCACCTGACAGTTATTTGCAATATGAATTAGAGAGTTCGTTTATCTACGAAGATACGCCAGATCAATACAAAGCCACACAAGACGTCAAAGCAGATATGGAGTCTGAACGCCCAATGGACAGATTGGTCTGTGGAGATGTTGGTTTTGGTAAAACAGAAGTAGCCATTCGCGCTGCTTTCAAAGCGGTAGACAACGGAAAACAAGTTGCCATATTAGTACCCACCACCGTTTTGGCATTTCAACACCACAAGACTTTTTCAGAAAGGCTAAAAGATATGCCCGTTAGAATCGATTATCTCAATAGATTTAAATCTACCAAACAAAAATCAGAAACCCTAAAAGCACTTGAAGAAGGCAAAGTAGATATCTTAATCGGTACGCATCAATTAGTGAGTAAAAATGTGAAATTCAAAGATTTAGGTTTGTTGGTGATTGACGAGGAACAAAAGTTTGGTGTCAACGTAAAAGACAAGCTTAAAATTATTTCTGAAAACGTGGATACGCTTACGCTCACCGCTACGCCAATCCCGAGGACTTTGCAGTTTTCGCTAATGGCAGCGCGCGATTTATCTATTATCACCACTGCGCCACCCAATCGTTATCCGATAGAGACACAACTGGTTAGTTTTAGCGAGGAGATTATCAGAGATGCTGTTTCGTATGAAATTCAAAGAGGAGGGCAGGTGTTCTTTATTCACAATAGGATCGAGAATATCAAAGAAGTAGCGGGGATGATTCAAAGACTAGTTCCAGATGCCAAAATAGCCATCGGACACGGACAAATGGACGGAAAAAAACTCGAAGAATTGATGCTGGGCTTTATGGACGGCGCTTATGATGTATTGGTCTCGACTACGATTATCGAGAGTGGTCTAGATGTGCCGAATGCCAATACTATTTTTATCAATAATGCCAACCAGTTTGGATTGTCTGACTTACACCAGATGCGCGGTAGGGTAGGTAGGAGCAATAAAAAAGCCTTCTGCTATTTCATCACACCATCCTTCTCCACCCTTACTGAAGAGGCTAGAAAGAGATTGGATGCCTTGGTTCGTTTCTCAGATCTGGGCAGCGGATTTAATATTGCGATGAAAGACCTTGAGATTAGAGGAGCCGGAGATTTATTAGGTGCAGAACAAAGCGGATTTATGAATGAAATCGGTTTTGAGACCTACCAAAAGATTATGAATGAAGCCATCGATGAGCTCAAAGAAAATGAGTTTAAAGAGCTTTACGAAAACGAAAATACAGCAGAAAATAAAACCTTTGTCAAGGAATATACGATAGATACTGACTTTGAATTGATGTTCCCCGACGAATATATCAATCAGGTCTCTGAGCGATTGAATCTATATAATGAGCTCTCTAATCTGAAAACAGAAACCGAATTACAAGCTTTTGAACAACGCCTTATCGATAGGTTTGGGCCATTGCCTAGACAAGCGACCTCGCTTTTGGGTAGCCTGCGCATCAAATGGATTGCAGTGGAATTCGGGATTGAGAAAATCATTTTGAAACAAAATAAAATGGTGGCTTATTTTATCTCAGACCAACAATCAGACTTTTATCAATCAGGTAAATTTAGAAAGGTGTTGCAGTTTGTACAACAAAACCCAAATCTCTGCAGAATGAAAGAAAAAGAAACCAGAAATGGGTTGCGATTATTACTCACATTTGACCACATCAAAACTATTAAAAAAGCTTTAGAAGTAATGACTTTGTTGAAGGAGTTGTAGTTTGTGTAGTTAGATTTTATAAACTAAAATTTCACGACCTCCTATTTAATTTAGGCGTGTGTTTACGTATACTATAAAAAGCAATAAGGCTAAAAATTAAGGTGATGATAATTCTAAAAATCATTGCTGAGATAGTTTTTTCTTCATAAATACCACCCTCGTTAATATGAGATTTTAGCGCTAGAAATGTTATAATTAAAATTATTGACGCAACTACTAAAACCACTTTTGTCCAAAGTCTGGATTTTAGAAAGCCTTTTGCAGCGAATAAATAAAGAAAACTGCAGATGAAATTTGCCCAAACCACAAAGGGCACATAATTGCCTTCTTTTTCTCGTATCCCGAATAAGTCAAAAATTACAGATGCGCTCATAAATAGACTGAGCAAACCAAAGCCAATCAGCACTACAGCGGTTGTTTTACGGATTCTTTTTTTAGTTTTCATACTCGGGTATTTAATAGTAGTAGTTGTCAAGAACGTTTTATGAGAAAAACCAAAAACCTCAATTATTTTCACTCAAAGATAAGTTTGTTTAGATAAATAATATTCAATCAAGTACAGGTTTTTTATAGGGTAGTTGCAGACTTTATAATTTGGTCAACTTTCAACTTAACTGTTTCTTAAGCCAATTCATCGATTTTTTAGCTTAATTTTGTCTTTAGTTTGAAAACGAATATCCAAAAATACAGTTTTTTCTTACTCGGAATATTTCTCTTTACCGTTTTATTCCAGTCAGCTCACTTCATAAAACACTATGAGGACGAGCAGGCTATGCATAGCCACCAGAAGCATCAACACGAGCACCAGGATACTGCTGATCACTGCTTGATGTGTGATTTTACCTTCAGCCCTAGCACGGGTGTTGCGTTTTTCTTCTTAGAACTTCCTTTGGATACTTTGGATGAAGTGCAGTGTATCGCTTTATATAGCGAAACTCCATTTGCAGCAGAGCATCCTTTCTTTTCGCTTAGAGCACCTCCTTTGGTATAACTTTTTTTGAATTCTTATTTTTAAGTAACGGTTATAAGCAGCTTTATTCGCTTTTCATCTACACTTAAAAATTCTTCTTAGAATTCTCAGTTGTATTATCCAGTATCACTTCCTTATTTGGGGTAAACCACTGTTTAATAAATAGTTATTCATTATATTAAAATACCAAAATGAGGATTTATTTTTCATTGTCTCTTATTTTTTTCACTTTTATATCCTTTGCCCAATTTTCTGTTTCCGGAAAAGTGACTGATGCAGCACAGCAACCGCTTGTTGGGGCTTACGTGAATCTGTCTGGCAAACAAAGCCTTACAGACATAAACGGAGACTATGTTTTCTCTGAACTCTCTGGCTCGACTTATACCTTAACAGTGTCTTATATCGGATATGTTTCTTATGAAATACGCCTTCAACTAAGCTCAGATCAAGTGGTTAATATTGAACTCAAAGTCGATGCGCATACTATTGAAAAGATTGTTATCGAAGGCTATTCAAAGAGTATTGACAATAAACAGCGCGTTTCTTCTGATTACATACAACAAAGTTTTTCGGGTTCGTTAGCACAGACTTTAGAGAATACCCCTGGGATAAATGTGATGCATATTGGTTCTGGAACGGGCAAACCCGTGATAAGAGGCTTAGGCTTTAATAGAGTGGCTGTTTCGCTAAATTCAAATAAGTATGAAGGCCAACAGTGGGGAGCCGATCACGGTTTAGAAATCGATGCTTTCTCGCTAGAAAGTGTAGAACTCATCAAAGGCGTAGCGTCTATCGAATACGGTAGTGATGCGATTGGCGGGGTTTTGAAAATCAAAAACAACTTGATTCCAGAGAAGCATTCTTTTGAAGGAAAGCTGACACTTTTGGGCAGATCAGTTAATAATACCCTGGGGACAGCCTTTGAGCTTAAAGAGCGGAAGGATGCTTTTTTCTATAAAATAAAAGGATTGTACTTGGATTACGGAGATTATAATACGCCTACAGACACTATTATATATTTGACGCGAAAAATTCCGATTCACAACAGACGATTAAAAAATACTGCAGGAGAGGAGTGGAATATCTTCGGACAAATGGGCTATGTCCAGGACAATTATCACACACTTTTGACACTTTCTAACAACCGAACCAAAGCGGGTTTCTTTCCAGGTTCACACGGAATTCCCGATCTGGATCGGCTGCAGGATGATGGTGACTCTAGGAATATTGATTATCCGTATCAGTCTGCCAATCATTTTATGCTTCAGAATGAGCATCAATGGAAGTTTACCGATGCTGAATTAGCTCTTGACTTGGCTTTTCAAAATAACCATAGGCAGGAGAGAAGTGCCTTTCATACCCATTATTCTAACCAACTACCACCCGAGAACAACGCCGATATTGAACTGGATTTCAACCTGAATACTATTAGTACGAATGCTAAATACAGCTATTTCTACTCAGAAAAACACACTACAGACATCGGGTTGCAACTGCAATTTCAAGACAATACAATCAGCGGGTATAATTTTCTTTTGCCTGAATACAACAGAGAGAATTATGGGTTATTTGCTTTACACAACTACCGTTGGTCTAATAAAATCAGATTGAATGTTGGCGCTCGTTATGATTTCTCAGCTATAAAAACCGCATCTTATTATGACCAAGTTTTGTATGAGTATCTTATCGGTAGAAATTATACTGAGGCTATTGCCCAACAATATGCACAGAGAAGCCCAGAGTTGTCAAGAAATTTGGGAAATTTCAACTTAAAAGCAGGAGCGTTATATTCGTTGAATACTAAAATCGATTTCAATTTAAATATAGGCAGCAGCTTTAGAAACCCTACGCCAATCGAATTAGGCGCTAACGGTGTGCATCATGGTTCGTTTAGACACGAGCAAGGCGATGCACAACTCGATGCAGAAAAGGGCTATGTGGTGGATGTGCAGGCAAATTATAAAACAGATAACTTTAGTTTTAAGCTTAGCCCATACCTATATTATTTCTCAAATTATATCTATTTAAAACCTACTGGAACCTTTTCTGTTTTGCCACATTCTGGACAGATTTATAAGTATTCACAGACAGAGGCTTTGTTGACGGGCTTTGAGTTTGAGACCGCGTTTGCTATAGATGCGTTTGCTGCTGAATGGGTAGTAGAATATATCTATAACCGACAAATTGGAGAGAATTATCCGTTGCCGTTTACGCCACCCCTAAATGTGTTTACAAAGCTGGATTATAGATTTTTACAGAACGGAAAAACTTTTAAGCAATCAAATATATATCTCACAGGCAAGTATTTTGCCACTCAGAATAGGATTGCCAGAAATGAGGAAGTTACCCCTTGGTCAATGGTGTTTGGCACCGGCATAGCTACCGATTTAAAATTGGGAAAGAGAACTGCACATCTTTCAATAGCTGTTCAGAATATTTTTGATACTAAGTATTTTAGCCACCTCAGTTTTTATAGAAGTTTAGAAATCCCTGAACAAGGTAGAAACATACAATTGATGATTCAATTTCCGTTTTAAATCAGATCAATTACTAACTAATAAACAGAATAAAATTATATTTACAACTTTAAAATAAAACCTTAATCTTAAAATAATCAATACCATGAGAAAACAAAAATTCATCTATGCAGTTGCAATTGTCGCAACACTATTCTTAAGCGCTTGTTCGAGTGATTCTAGTTCAGATACAGACAACCAAAAACCGTCTATTACGATTTTTAAACCACTTGATGGAGACCTCATTATAGCGGGGCAAGACATGTTAGTGGATATTGATTTTACAGATAATGTAGGATTGGCATCTTATAAAATTGACATTCATTATGCAGGTGACGGACACGTGCACAGAAAGAAAGACGGTCAGCCACAGCAGGAATGGACCTATGAGTATTCAGAGTATATCTCTGGTAAGGCTGTAAGCAAAGAATTGGCAATACCAGTGCCTTTTGGCACTTCGGGTGAGTACCACTTTGGTGTTTATGCTATTGACACCTCAGGCAATCAAGCCTTGATTTGGGAGAAGATTACTATTTTCTCTAACTAATTAAAGACTGGGTACACAAGTGCTTTATAACTGATAATCTCTGATTTTCCACTTTCTAAAAGAGGTGATTTTGATGCGAAGTTTTTCGGTAAAAGAAGCATTTTTGTACCTAAGTTTTTCGCCGCCTAAATATTCCGGATTGATTTTGGTGTACAACAACAGCAATTCTTCAAAGCTCTTGTCTTTATAGGTTTCGAAAAAATCCTTGAGGATAACTCTAAACTCTTTGAAATACCAATAGTGATGAATCAATGGCTCAGCCTCAATAACTCTTTGATTTTGGGTTTGCAACAAGTAGCTAAAAGCAAATTGTTCTACAACGTGTGACGGGTGCTCAGGATAAATATAATCAGTAATTCTTAAGGCTTCATCAAAGAGCCTTGCGCTTTCAGGCACTCTAGTCCCGATGATCCCAGCGTTGTACATGCGCACATCTTTTTTAAATCTAAAGCTAGTGTTGCCAATAGTCAGTTGATGATTATTCTTCTTAAAATAACGGTCAAAATCCTTTAGGTGCTTGATAGGGCTTGAATTAATAGCACCTTCCTCAAGGCTCATCACGGCATTTCCGTTTTGTATGTGCTCAAATAATATAGAGATATTCGTTCTGAAATAGGTGTCGCTATCTAGATACAACACATTACCTGTGTATCGCGTAGCGAAATCTCTCAAGAGTTCAATCTTTGCGCGATGTATAAAGTCAATAGCACCCTTCCATTTTTTGATGGTCTCTTTATCAAGGGCAATATATTCGATGCTTTGTGGCAGTCTTTTTTTGAAATAGGCAGAGTTATCCGTATATACTATTATTTTATTTTCGTCTTCTTTATGGTGTGCATAATAAGAGAGTAACGCAAAAACTGCTTCGTTTAAGAATTCGTCGCTGCCGTGGGTGAAATATAAAATATAGTTTTGGTTCTCCATAACGCCTAAGATTGAGTGTCTGCAAGATTAAAAAGACAAATCTAAGGTATTTAGTCAGAATAAAAGTGGTTTTTAGTAGAGCTAAATCTCTTTTTGTTTTTAACTCTAACATGTTCAAAAAAACAGTAGATTTGTACTCCTAAAATTTTAAGAATATGCCAAAGATTTCGAACAAAGGCTTGCAAATGCCTGAGTCACCTATCAGAAAATTGGTTCCTTTTGCGGAATCTGCAAGAAACAAAGGACATAAAGTATATCACCTCAACATCGGACAACCCGATATTAAGAGTCCAGAAGCTGCGCTTCAAGCAGTAAAAGATGCTGATATCGAAGTGTTAGAGTACAGCCATTCAGCTGGATTTGAGAGCTATAGACGCAAGCTATCAGCTACGTATCAGAACATGGGCTTACCCGTAGATTTTCAAGATATCATCATCACTACCGGAGGTTCAGAGGCACTGATGTTCGCTATCGGAAGTACCATGGATATTGGTGATGAGATTATTATCCCGGAGCCATTTTATGCTAATTACAACGGGTTTTCAGTGGCGTCAGGCGTGAAAGTAGTACCGGTTATCTCTGGTATTGAGACTGATTTTGCACTGCCTCCGATTGAAGATTTTGAGAAGCTTATTACGCCAAGAACCAAAGCTATTCTTATTTGTAATCCTGGTAACCCAACGGGATATTTATATTCAAAACAAGAAATTGAAAAACTAGCGCAGATTGTATTAAAACACGATTTATTCTTAATTGCAGATGAAGTGTATAGAGAATTTATCTATGACGATAATCTGCAACATCACTCAGTATTAAACATAAAAGGCATTGAACAAAATGCAATTATGATTGATTCGGTTTCTAAGAGATACAGTATGTGTGGTGCTAGAATTGGCTGCATTGTTTCTAAGAATGCCGATGTGATGAAAGCGGCGATGAAGTTTGCGCAAGCTAGACTGAGTCCGCCTACTTATGCGCAAATTGCCAGTGAAGCTGCACTAGATACACCACAGTCTTACTTTGACGAAGTGATTTTAGAATATAAAGACAGACGTGATACGCTTATTTCTGAACTCAATAAAATTGATGGCGTTAGAGTATCGACGCCAAAAGGAGCTTTTTATTGTATCGTAAAACTTCCTGTAGACAGTGCTGACAAATTTGCCCAGTGGCTATTAGAAGATTATGACTATAACGGAGAAACCGTAATGGTTGCCCCAGCCAGCGGATTTTATTCTACGCCAGGTGTTGGTTTAGACGAAATCAGAATAGCCTATGTGCTCAAAAAAGAAGATTTGATCCAAGCTATAGAAATATTAAAACAGGCTTTGTCAAAATATAACAGCTAATTCTTTTTAGCAACCCTAGAATCTAAACCGTCTCAATTTCTTTTGAGGCGGTTTTTTTTGAGATATATACTATGGCTTTCGTTTATAGATTCAGTTTTGTCATCTAATTTATAACGCTCAAAAAACATATGTCGACTTTTACTTATCTCTGTATCTTTTTTTAAAACACCTTGTTGTTTTGTGTGTCAAAAACCTTAAATCTCTAGGTATGCTGTATGGTTTTACTATGTTTTTTTATAGATGAACTATAGACTTATATATTAAAAACACTGGTGTTCAGGTGATTAGCTAAATATAATATCGCTCAATTATAGTTTGAGTATCTATCTTTAATCTATGCCTGTTTTTATTACCTGAGTCATATTCTTTTGTTATTTGTAATTCAGAATAAGCCTTTTCTTGAGGTGTTCATTTAACTGATTTTAATGTATTGTTTTTTAAAAAGTAGGGAGAGCTTAGAAAGAAATCCCAACAGAAAATAATCCAGAATGAAATCTACATAAAACACAAGTATGAAAAAGATAGTTATTTTTTTATTCAGCCTTTTACCCTTTTTGATTTTTAGTCAAACTGATTTAGTACAATGGAACGGAGCCAACAATGGTTTTGCTCCTGTAGTTTTAAACTCTACTATTTCTTCTGTGAATGTTGCTTCCTCAGGTGGGGTTAGTTTGTCTTCACAAGATTGGGGAGCAAATGTTTTTTTTCAAACAGGAAATTGGCCAACTCCAAATCAAAATACTGGAAGTATTGACACTTCTAAATATGTTCAATTTACTATTACTGCTACTACAGGAAATCAAATTGAATTAGATGATTTTAATTTTGAACACAGTGGAGCGGCAAATTTTCAGGTGCGGTACTCAAAAGACCCTAGCTTCTTATCTCAGGTACATACACTTATAAGTAATACCACAACTTCTGGAAGTTGGACGGCAACACCTTCAAATAGCCTTTCTTCAGTAAATCCTGTGTTGCCAGGAGAAACTGTATATATCAGAGTCTACGCTTACAATACCTGGAATACATTTCACATACGCCATAGTCAAGGAGGAGCTACGGGTCCTACAATTGCTGGAACGGTGAGTTCTTATTCAAATGAACTGATGGCCGTTGATGACGAGGTTTTTGCAGAACCCAACCAACTCACCCCAATAGACGTCTTGCAGAATGATCTCGAAGGAAGTGCGCCTATTAGTTCTGTTGTGCTGACCACGCCACCTGCGCACGGCACGGTGCTGTGGAACAATACCACCAAGCGATTTAATTATTCTCCACAAAACACTTATTTAGGAGCCGATACCTTTACCTATACTATCGCTAACGGAGTTGATCCTGATTCTACCGCTACCGTACATATTTCCGTTCAAGGCAGCACGCCTTCAGGTGCATTATGCAGCAGTTATATTATCGATGCTGATTACGGACATTTTTCTAGTATCACCAATGCAGTGGCGCACCTGAATGCCCACGGTGTTTCTTGTCCTGTGACTTTTGTGTTAAACGATACACTTTATGCAAACAATACGGGTGAAATGTTTCCGATAGAAATTACAGCAGCTGCTACGCATACTGTAAAATTTAAACCAGCTGCAAATAAGAATGTTTTGATCAATGCTTATAATGCTGCTACTTGGATTCCAGTCACAGCAGTTTTTAAACTAAACGGAGCTAAGAATATTCTTTTTGACGGATCTAATTTTGGTTCGAATTCAAAAAACCTAACTATTACCAACCATTGTGCTATTATGGATGGTTCTGATAGAAGTGTTTTTTGGCTGACAGATCAATCTGATCTTGTAGAGCTGAAGAACTTAGTGCTTATGCAAGGGAATTATAATGATGATTCCGCTGTTTCTGCAGCTATATTTGCTGGTAATAATACGACTATACATCTGGATTCAGCAGGGAGTAGCAACAATCCAGTATCTAACTTCAAAGTGCACAACATCTTATTTAAAGGGGTCAAACAAGGTGTTTTTATCAATAATAGCGACAATGATTTTTCGACAAATATTCAAGTCTACGAAAATGATTTTGGCACTGAAGCAAGTGTAGATAAAATTACGCACTCTGTTTTTCTAAGAGGTGCCAATGGTTTTGTAGTTGAGAAAAACACCATTTATGATTTAGAGATTGACTTTTCAGCCGGTTTAGATTATAGCGGAATTTATGTAGGGGGAAACAGCCGCAACGGTATAATTTCTAAAAATAGAATACTTGAAATACATCGCACTAATGCCTCTCAACAAGTAGCTGGTATTCATCTCGCTACTACCTATGCTGACACTAGTAATATTGCGGTGCTCAACAATTTTGTGACCGATATTTATTCCCCTGGTTCTCATAATAATCTTAGCGGAGGTGCGTATGGAATATACCTCGATGGTGGTAAAGGCTATAAAATCTATCATAACTCAATAAGCCTGTCAGACAATGTGACTGATGGTATTTGTGCAGCAATCATCCTGCGCGGAGATTTGTCTAATTACTCAAGCTTAGATATCCGTAATAATATTTTTAATAATACGCAAACCAATGGCAATTATGAGAGTGAAATCAGAAAGTTTGGTATTGCCATAGAGGGAAATTTGGCTGGACAAATGTCTACTGTTTTTAGTCACTTAGACAATAATAATTATTTTACACCCAATGCAGGAGGTTTTGTAGGGGGGCATCAGAGTTTAAACACAAGCGATACTTATCCAAATAATTTTTTTATCGGTCTTACCGATTGGCAGAATTTTGTAGGAGCTGATTTCGAACAAAATTCTGGTTTTGAAAATACTGTATTTGTTTCTAATTATAACCTACATGTCAATGACCCAAATGCATGGGTAAATAACTCGGGCATAAGCTTAGAGGCTGAATTCGAAGCTCTCGGTCTACCCTATGACGATATTGACGGCCAGCTCAGAAGTACGCATACGCCAGATGTTGGTGCAGATGAATTTGGCACGCCATCACCAGAACCAGGTACGTGTGAGGTGACGCTTTATTGGGATGGCACGAGTTGGGGGGATGAGAGCGGAGCGCCAGTTGTGGTTGATGCTGAGGTAATTATGCATCCTACTAGAGATTTCAAAACAGAGCTCAGAGCAGCTTTTGACACAGCATTACATGGCAGTTTCATAACTTGTGAACTCAAAATAGCAACAGGAGGTTCGCTGAGAATAAATGACGGGGCATATGTGTATGTCGTTCGACGATTGTTGAATCAACTTTCTGCCTCTGCAGTGGTTGTGGAGAGCAATGGCAGTATTATTCAAGAAATTGATTACAACGAAAACCAGGGAGATATCACTTTTAAAAGAGATACAAAACCCATGTATAACTTTGATTATACCTATTGGGGCTCACCCGTAAGCGGACAAACCACGGCAGCTTTATCTGCTGGTTCTGGAAGTTCACGCTTCCGCTGGGATTCCGCTGTTTATTACAGTGCTACTTATGAGACCTATTTGCAACAGGGTTGGAAAACGCATCCCGGAGTAATGCATCCCGGACAAGGCTATATCATTAAAGCACCTACTAGCTTTCCTTCAAATACATCAAATAATCCTCAGGTTTTTACTGCCAATTTTGTAGGCGTCCCTCACTCAGGACCTTATACTTTTGACACAACGGGAGATCCCGGGAATAATTTGAATGGTTTTATTGGCAATAATCCGGTTACTGGAAATCCTAGCGGTGATTTTGCTTGGAACTTTTTTGCAAATCCCTATCCCTCTTTGTTAGATGTCGAGAAATTCAGATCAGATAACGACCAAGTCTTAGGTGACAATGTGTATTTGTGGGCACATAATACTAAACCCGTAGCTGCTGGGGTGAACTATGCCTATGTCGCCAATGATTTTGCAGTGTATAACGTCCGGTTGGGTATAGGAACTTCTGCAACTCCTTATGCTGACGGAGATACTACATTAAACCCTAATTATAACGTGCCTACAAAGTATATTGCAGCGGGACAAGGTTTCTTTATGGCGGCAAAAACCGGTACCGTACAGTATAATAACAGTATGCGGTATTTGTCGGTAACCCAATTCTTAAATGATGAGTTTCCCGATTATTTCTACCGACAAGTACAGGATGAATCAACCCCAAGCACTACTGCTGAACCAGCTGAAGTGCACACGCTGAAGTTGAGTATTAGAAATGAACAAGGTGCTTTTCACCAAATGTTAGTGGGATATACTGCAGGCGCTTCTAATGAGTTAGACGAAATTGATGGTGTTATCTTCGGAGGTAATTATGTGAGCTTGTATAGTATTGCAGAAAACACCGCACTAGTTGTGCAGGGCAGAAGTTTGCCCTTTCAGGATTCAGATGAAGTGACACTGGGCTATAGCGTGACTCTTTCAGGTAATTTCAGCATTAACCTGGATTACTTTGACGGGCTCTTTTTAGAGGAAAATACAAACCAAGATATTTTCCTTAAAGATAATCTATTAGCGGTGGTCCATAACCTGAGAGAATCGCCATACGAATATTATACAGAAATGGGCAGTTTTAACGATCGTTTTGTATTGGTTTATAGCAATGCTTTGAACACCAATAACACACCTGATGTACATACTAATTGGGGCGTATATCCCAAAGATGGACAATTAGAAGTATTCTCTGTTGGATTTGATATCAAAGCTATTGAGGTGTATGATTTACTCGGAAGACTAGTCTATCAAAAAGAGGCTATATATGCCACTGAGCACCGCATCGATAAAATAAATAGCAATCAGATTTTAATTGTCAAAATGACCAGCGAAAGCGGTGGTAGTTCTGTGGTGAAAATTAAAAACTAGCCAACAGTGATAAAAAAATAAATACTAGAGTTTTGTGTGTTTTGTTTAAATCGGGCTGTCTCAAAAAGACAGTCCTTTTTGCATTAATTTTATTCGGAATACTTATCTTGCACTTTTTGTAATTGCTATACATCTTGTTTGTAATGAAAGGCTGCCTTAAACTATTTTTTGTTTTCTTTCCAATTTTAGCTCTAGCGCAGTCTAAGGTTGAGGTGTTTTTAACACCTTCAGATTCGTTGCATATACAGAAGAGAAATGCAGTAGTGCTTGCACAGAGCAGTCTAATGGGAGGCACCTTATTGGGGCTGAGTCAAGCTTGGTATAAAGATCATGACAAGTCGAGTTTTCATCTCTATAACGACAATGCAGATTGGTTGCAGATGGACAAAGTAGGTCATGCTTTTTCGGGCTATCAATTGTCAAGAGCATCGTCAGAGGCGTTGCAGTGGAGTGGAGTCAGCAAAAAGCAAAGTGTGTTATATGGCAGTTTGGCTGGGTTTGCCTTCTTGACTACTGTGGAGGTTTTTGACGGATTTTCAGCACAATGGGGTTTCTCTTATGGCGATGTGCTGGCTAACTTTTCTGGTGTAGCACTTTATGCAGGTCAAGAATTACTTTGGGATGAACAGCGAATACTGTTGAAATTTTCATTTCATACTACGCCTTATGCCTCGAGAAGACCCAAGGTACTAGGCGAAAATCTGCACCAACAAATCCTGAAAGACTACAACGGACAAACCTATTGGCTCTCCTTTAATATAGATTCTTTTGTCAAAGACTTACAACTCCCCAAATGGTTAAACCTAGCGGTAGGTTACGGAGCAGAAGGCATGATTACGGGTAGTGACCAAGTAGTCAATGCTATTTTTTTGCCAGAAAAAGAGCGCTTCAGACAATATTATTTGAGTTTAGATGTCGATTTGACCAAGATAAAAACAAACTCTCACTTCTTGAAAACACTTTTCTCAGTAGTAAATACTTTAAAAATTCCGGCACCTACTTTTGAAATCAACTCAAAAGGAGACACGGCCTTTCACTTTCTTTATTTTTAGTTATTCTTTCTTTTTATTCTTGATTATAAGTTGATTACCGCTAATATTTAGTAATTTTAAGCCTAAATAAGTTGTGTTGCGAATATTTTTGTACACAATTTGCAAAGCACAAGGTATAGAGGTATCATGAAAGAAGATTTTTTACATTATGTATGGGCCCATAAAAGGTTTAATTTTCTAAACCTCAAGACCGTATGCAATAAAAATATATCTATTATTGACACTGGAAGCTATATCCAGCAAGCTGGTGCTGACTTCTTTAACGCACAACTCATTTTTGATAATTTGCGCTGGGCTGGCAATGTAGAGATTCATCTGAAATCATCTGATTGGTATGTGCACAACCACCATCTAGACAAGAATTATGACAATGTGATTCTGCATGTGGTTTGGGATTATGATGTAGATGTATACCGGAAAGATCACTCTGAAATACCGGTGTTACAGCTTAGAGATTATATAGATAATGATGCAAAAGACTTGTATATGGATCTAAACAAGAAAAAAAACTGGATATACTGTGAAAATCAGTTGCCCAATATTGATAAGGAGGTTATCAATAACTGGAAAAACACACTCTTTGAAGAGCGTTTGCACCAGAAGCTCGCTGTCATTACTGATTTGCTCACCGCAAATAAAAACGATTGGGAGGCTACTCTTTTTTGTATGCTCAGCAAAAACTTCGGACTGAATTCAAATGGAGCTACTTTCCTACAAATAGCACGTTCACTTCCGTTTGGGCTTGTCAGAAAAGAAGCTGTTGCACTTGAGAACATCGAAGCACTACTCTTAGGTAGAGCAGGATTATTAGAGGCTGATTTTCAAGAGAATTACCCTAACAATTTAAAAGAAAGATGGCGTTACTTAAAAGTGAAATACGACTTAGATCTTGCGTATATCGATCGCTTAGAGTTTTTTAAACACAGACCTGATAACTTCCCGACCATACGCTTGGCACAATTAGCCATGTTGTACCACCACAATTCCTATTTGTTTGACAAGATTATAAAAATAGATTCACTAGAAGAAATCTATGCTTTATTGAAAATTGAAGTGGCTGACTACTGGAAAACACATTATGTATTTGAAAAAGAAAGTCCGTATAAACAAAAAGGCTTGAGCAGAGATTTTATTGATTTACTGATCATAAATACTATAGTGCCCTTTAAATTTGCCTACGCACATTATAAAAATAAACAAGCCGATATACAGCCTTTGATAAAATTACTCAAAGCCATCAAGCCAGAAAAGAATGTCATCATTGATAGATACAAAACCCTTGGCGTAGAAGCTTCTAATGCGTTTGATACCCAATCTTTATTGCAACTCAAAAAGAACTACTGTGATAACAAGAAGTGTTTAGACTGTGCGATAGGCACTTCTATACTAAAATAAGTTTTTTGACAAACTGATTTTAGCTACTATTGAAAGCACAATTAACACTATTTCAGCTGGATGTTCTGGCTTTTTTGTATATTTTTATTAAATTGAGAAAATATCAATAATCAACTTTATTAGCGTACATTTAATAGTTGAAAAGATTCATAAAATCTAAAAACTGTTATTTTGTTTTAGATCGTTGTTAGCTATGAGCATTGGTATAAAGCCAGTACTTTATTTAAATTTTCTGCCTTTCTAAATGAACGAAAAAAAATCAATACTGAATCGCTCTAAATCCTTTTTTGCTGAAATTGGCGATATGACTTTATTTGCGGGTCGTTTCTTCAGAGAAGTGTTTAGTGCGCCTTTTGAGTTTAGAGAATTGTTAAAGCAGTGCTACAATATGGGTAACCGCTCCCTTTTTTTAGTTGTGGTTACTGGTTTTATTTTAGGTCTGGTTTTCACACTTCAGTCGCGACCTACACTAACACAGTTCGGTGCGGAGTCTTGGATGGCCTCTATGATCAGCCTGTCAATAGTCAGAGAAATAGGGCCAGTGATCATCGCTTTGATATGTGCCGGAAGAATAGGTTCTGGAATAGGGGCAGAGCTCGGCTCTATGCGCGTGACTGAACAGATTGATGCGATGGAAGTCTCTGGAACGAATCCGTTTAAATACTTGGTCGTAACCCGTATCTTAGCGGTCACACTGATGTTGCCATTGTTAGTGATCTTGGGTGATGCCGTGGCTTTAATCGGTTCTGCAATTGTTGAAAACTTAAAAGGAGGTGTGTCGTATACCCTTTATTTTAATCAAGTTTTTGATTCCTTAAAGTTTAGCGATGTGTTTCCCGCAACCATAAAGACGTTTTTCTTTGGTTTTGCCATAGGATTAGTCGGTACATACAAAGGATATAATTGTGCCAAAGGAACTGTGGGTGTGGGTGAAGCCTCAAACTCAGCGGTGGTTTATACCTCAATGCTGTTGTTTATAATTGATTTTATAGCCGTTTTTGTAACTGATATATTTTTTACGAAATAAATGAATACCGATAAAAACACCCAACCTGTATTAGAACTCAAAGACATTAAAAAGAGCTTTGGCGATAACCATGTGCTAAAGGGATTCAGCTTGAAACTTCACGAAGGTGAAAATCTCGTGATTATGGGAAAGTCAGGTTCGGGAAAATCAGTGATGGTAAAGTGTATTGTAGGCTTAATTCAACCCGATTCAGGTAGTATTACCATCCGCGACAAAGACATCATAAATATGGGTCAAACTGAATTAGATTTCTTGCGCACAGAAATTGGTTATCTCTTTCAGGGGAGTGCCTTGTATGATTCGATGACTGTTCGTGAGAATTTAGAATTTCCACTTCGTAGAAATAGACATAAAATTGAAAACTTCCAGGGCACTGAAGTGTTGGTCAAAGAAGCGCTTGAAGCTGTTGGCCTATTAGATGCAATCGATAAAATGCCAGCAGAACTCTCTGGCGGAATGCAGCGCAGGGTTGCGTTGGCTCGGGCTTTAATCCTACGGCCTAAAATTATTATGTATGATGAACCCACTACGGGTTTAGATCCGATTACGGCCAATGAAATTATACAGCTTATGCGAAACATTCAAAAACAATACAACACCTCTTCGCTCATCATCACCCATGACGTTGATTGCGCACGGGTCATCTCAAACCGGATGATCCTGTTGGTCGACGGAGTCAATTATGCCGAGGGAACCTTTGAAGAGCTATCAAGCTCAAAGGACCCGCAGACTAGGGCATTTTTTAAAAATTAAATCTTATGGCAAAAACAACTTCAAAAAACATTAGAGTCGGAATTTTTGTGGTGGCAGGTACCCTGCTTCTCATCGGTGCCCTTTATTTCATTGGCTCACGACAACATATGTTTAGTAGCAATATAAAATTATATGCAGTGTTTGAAAATGTAAACGGACTTATGCTGGGCAATAATGTGCGCTACTCCGGAATCAATGTAGGGACGGTGACAGCAATTGAGATGAAGGCAGTAGGTGCGATTACTATCGAAATGACCGTAGAGGAAGCGTCGGCTTATTTCATTAAAAAAAATGCCGTAGCCTCTATCAGCTCTGACGGATTAGTCGGGAGTATGGTCGTAAACATTGAGCCTGGAGCCCCAGAAGAAGAGACAGGCGTGGTGTCTGGAGACAGCATTCAGTCTTACAACAGCATCAGTACTGCCGATATGATGAAAACACTAAACAAAACCAATGAAAACGCAGCTTTACTGACCGCTGATTTGTTGAAGATAACTAATCTAATTGTTGCAGGCAAAGGTACTCTAGGCGCACTAGTGAGTGATAGTTTGATGGCTAGAGATATAAAACAATCAGCAGAAGAGCTTAGAAAAACTACCTCAGGTGCTACGCAGCTCATTGGCCAAATCAATACTATTATTTCAAAAATAAATTATGACCAAAGTGCCGCCGCTGTAATCCTTAGCGATACTACAGCTGCAAATCAAATTAGAACTGTGTTTTCTAAACTTGAAGCCTCTAGCAAGGAGGTGAAGGCAATGACCCAAAATCTAGACAGCTATATAAAAGAAATAAAATCAGGCAAAGGAGCACTAAATCATATCACTCAAGACGAAAATTTTGTAAGGCAGATCGACTCTACAATGATTCAAATAAAAGAAGCTTCTGAAAAACTAAACCAAAATATGGAAGCCTTACAGCATAACTTCTTCTTTAGAGGGTATTTCAAGAAGTTAGAAAAACAAAAAAAGAAAGACGCTAGTCAGAAGTAATTATGGAGGAGTGTTCGTAGTTCTATAAAACCACCAGAAGTGAAATCACGACTATTGTAGTGAGGAGTAACACGCATTAGGATATTTTCTAAAGGTATTTTGATTGCCTGATTAGTATTCTGATGCTAATCAAGTTGTTTTTTGTAGGCCAATTGCGTCAAGAAAATCGCATAAAATTCAGTCAATCAGTTTGTTGTAATAAAGACTTTGTTTATTTCTGTTTTTAGTTAAAAAAATCATGCAAAGCACTTGTATAATTGAAATAGCGTTGTATATTTGCATTCACAAAATAAGGGCTAATAGCTCAGTTGGTTCAGAGCATCTGCCTTACAAGCAGAGGGTCGGGGGTTCGAATCCCTCTTGGCCCACAAAATAAAAAGTCGAGTTAAATTGAAATTTTATTTTGTGATAAAAACACACTTATTTAGTAGAAGTTATTATTGAATGTATCCTTTTTTAAGGGCTAATAGCTCAGTTGGTTCAGAGCATCTGCCTTACAAGCAGAGGGTCGGGGGTTCGAATCCCTCTTGGCCCACAATTCATAAAAGACTTCGCTTTTATCACAGTACTAAAAAAGCCTGCAAATTTAAATTTGTAGGCTTTTTTTATGACTTCAATTTTTCTGTGTAATCTGTAGACAGGCAATTTTCTCTCCTTTGGCGGGCAGACAATTTTCAAATTTAATTAAATCTGCTCAAAAAAGTATTCTCAAAACACTACAAAAGAAAAAAGCCTTAACTCATTGAGTTAGGGCTTTTTTGAAGTGGTGCCTCCAGGAATCGAACCAGGGACACATGGATTTTCAGTCCATTGCTCTACCAACTGAGCTAAGGCACCTCTTGCGGATTGCGAGTGCAAATATAGGACGATTTTTAAATTATCCAAAATAAAGTTTTAAAAAAATCTATTCTTATCTTTGTTTTTTAATTCGACATAAATGCTTTTAGCTATTGACATTGGCAACACAAAAATTAAATGTGCTGTCTTCAAGCAAGATACGATTATTGAGTGGCATGTTTTAGATGATTTTGATCTTCAAAACAACATTGAAAAAATTTTGCGTTCGCACCCAGAAATTTCTGATTTTATGATTTCGTCAGTCAGAAACACCTCAAAACAGGATTTTTTATGGGTAGACAAGGCGATAAATGTTTGTTTTGTAAGCCATGATTCTGACTTTCCGTTTATAAATACCTATAAAACGCCCCAGACCTTAGGTGTTGATCGCATGATTTTGGCCTCAGGGGCAAGTTTGAGGTACCCTAAACAGGCCAAATTGATTATAGATGCAGGAACGGCAATCACCTATGATTTTATCGATGAACAGAATAATTATTTGGGCGGAGCCATTTCCGCTGGAATAAATCTTCGGTATAAGGCACTCAACACTTATACGGCAAAATTGCCCATGTTAGAAAAGCCAGAACAGGATTATTTTATAGGTAAAAGCACTGCTGAGTCTATACATTCAGGAGTAATCAATGGTGTCGTTTTTGAGATAGAAGGCTTTATCAGAAGCCTAGAAGAGAAACATCATAACTTTATCATAATATTAACGGGTGGAGACACAGTTTTTTTGGCTAAAAGATTAAAAAGCACCATATTTGCCAATCAAAATTTTCTGTTAGAAAGTTTGAATGATTTATTCCAATATCAAAACCGATGATCAAAAAAATAACAACAAGTATTCTACTGTTACTAACGGCAGTTTCATTTGCCCAACAAAGCTCTTCATCGCCTTATTCTGCTTTCGGAATTGGTGAGCCAAGACTAAAAGGAACTCCAGAACAAAGAGCCATGGGTGGTTTAGGAATTTTCCCTGACAGTCTTCACCTCAACCTTTTGAATCCAGCTTCGTACAGTAGCTTGCAACTTACAATCATCTCCATCGGAGGTCAAACTGCTTTTAATGAGCTTAAAACAACGGATACTACTGAGAAAGCCAAGAGAACCTCTATAGATTATCTGGCTGTGGGTGTGCCGTTAGGTAAGTTTGGCGTTGTTTTCGGGTTAAACCCGCAGACTTCTGTTGGATATAAAATAGAATCAAATGCAACGGGCGGCAATACCGGTAGTATGTTGAATAAATATACAGGCGAAGGCGGAAGCAACAGAGCTTTTCTAGGTGGAGCCTATAAAGTGACTTCAAATTTTGATATTGGTATAGACGCCAATTTCTATTTTGGTAAGATAAATACCAGTAGCAGAAAATATCAAGTAGATACACAGTTAGGAACCCGTGTAGACAATAACATTAACCTCAACGGATTTTCAGTTAATCTTGGTGCGATGTACAAAACCAAGTTTAGAGAGAAATATGAGCTTTATACCAGTGCTGTAATTACGCCTGGCTATAAGATGAATTTTAATAAAGCAGTGATCTTAGGAACCATAACCAATGTTTCAGGTTATGATAGATTTGATGACTATGTAGAGATGCCAGAGGTAAACACACACGTATCTGTGCCAACAAAATTTGCACTGGGTGTTGGCGTGGGTGAATTGAGAAAATGGGCTGTGGGAACAGAGTTCTCCTTTAACGGTAAGAATAAAGATGCAGCGCCAGTTTCAGGTAGTTTTGCGTCATTCGATAGCAAAGAGGCCTTTAGGTTTTCTGCTGGAGGATATTATGTGCCTAAATACAATTCGTTTACCAATTATTTTCATAGAATCACTTACAGAGGTGGACTGCGCTACGAAAACACCGGACTTGTCGTAAACGGCACTACCATCAACGATATGGCAGTTTCTGTGGGTGCTAACTTCCCGATCGGAAATGGAGTTTCAGATATCAGCTTAGCGCTTGAGTACGGGCAAAGAGGTGCTAAAAACAACGAACTCGTACAAGAAAACTATTTTAACGTAATTATCAGTATTTCGATAATTGACAAATGGTTCAGAAAGATGCTATACGATTAAAATATCTTGTCAGGTTGTTGCGTTCTATGGGTTAGAATGTTCTATAAATATAGAAAACACTACTTCCGGATACAAAACTATAATCTGCTGTATAACTCCAGTGGATTTCAAAAACTATAAAAAATGAAAACAAAACTGATCATACTTTCGTTATTTGTCTTTCTGACAGGCTATACCCAGAAAAAACCAAACTGCCAGGAAGTATTCTCAGCATTCAAACTCTATTATAAAGTAGATTTTACTGAAAAAGCTTTTCTTACCCCAGAAGGAAAAGCAAAAACACTTGATATAATTGCGTCTACCCTCAAAGATTGTCCATCCGTAGACAACGAGTTATATGCCATTTCAGAAGAGATGCTTTCTAGGATTGTACAACCTATGAACTTAGGCGATGACAAGAAAAACTGGACCAAACACCTTATTGATCTGTATGACAAACAAAGCCAGTATTTTCCAGAACACAAAAAAGAAAATGACCTCAAGAAAATAATTTTATCTTATAAAAATGGATTATTCGATAGCAAACAAACCATTGCCGCATTAGATAAAATCTATACCACAGATAAAAAAGCACTTACAATTGAGGCGCTTACACTCTATACCAATTTAGTTATTGGAGACCATGTGATGATTAAGGGATTTTCAAAAGAGTATATCAAAAAACTAGATGCAATCAACGGAAGCCTTCATAGTAAAATAATTCAATTAGAAACAGAAAAGCTGAGTCTGAAAGCAGAAACACCAGAGTTTAGAAAAAACAAAAACCAACTAGACTTACTCAAAATATCATCTAAGAATATTTTTGCTGATTTAAAAAACAGCAAGTTAGATTGTAAGGGCTGGAGCGAGCTGTATGAAGCGGATTTTGACAAGCAAAAAACAGACCTGCTTTGGTTAGAAA
Organism: Flavobacterium sp.; assembly: GCA_035515135.1. GTDB lineage: Bacteria > Bacteroidota > Bacteroidia > Flavobacteriales > Flavobacteriaceae > Flavobacterium. Next base: position 90,789 of record DATJBW010000003.1, on the reverse strand, counting down.
ATGCCCTAAATAGATTAGATAGTTATAAATGTGCGTTCAACAATAGCTTTTTTGAGGCTATGGCTGCTCAGTATTACAGCTTAAAGAAAACAGCAAAATCAACCTATTATATGGGTGAAATTGCATTTAGAAAACAAGACAAAGAAAAGGCAATTAGCTACTTTTCTGAAAGTGCAGCCTTAGAACCAAATACGCTTGATAAAGCCAAAACTTATTATAAGCTAGCTGATTTAAACAAACAAAGTGACAAGCCACAAGCAAAAGTATTTGCGCAACTAGCCATTGAGAATAATCCTGAAATGATTGAGAGCTATATCTTGCTTTCTCAGTTGTATATAGGTGCAGAAAAAACCTGTTTTAAGAATGACTTTGAAGCGAAAGCTGTTTATTTCTTAGCCGCTCAGACCATCGAAAGGATTGTAAAAGTAAACGCTAAATACGCGGCTACTGCCAAAAGGCTGACTGAATCTTACCTCAAAAAAGCACCTACGGCTCAAGAGATTAAAAAAGCTAAAATGAGTGGCAAAAATATTGATTTTGGATGCTGGATCAAACAAAGCATAGTTATCCCTTAATGCGCTATGATAAGACATCACTTACCTATCCTTCTCTTTTTTGTTGTATCACTGCTTGTATTGAGCTCATGTGATAAGGATATTAGTGAAATTCAACGCGCCTCAAAAGTAGCTTTTATACCTACCTCTGAAGCCGAGAATTTTGTGATGAAATACACTGACTCTGCTCGAATCAAGTCCATCTTAAAAAGCCCACTTGTGTATGACTATAGCCAGCTTGAATTTCCTTTTACTGAATTTCCTGATGGAGTAGATATCGTGATGTATGACGAATCTGGAAACAGGAGTTTCATAGTGGCTGATTATGCCATCAACTTCTCTAAATCTGAAATTATTGAACTCAAAGATAACGTGAAAATCACCTCTCAAAGTGGCGATAAATTAGAAACCTCTCAGCTCTATTACGACAGAAAGAGAGAGTGGATCTTCACCGAAAAAGAATGTAAACTCACCAACCAAAATGGCGAGTATTACGTCAAAGGTTTTGACTCTAGCATTGATCTATCTAAAGTAGAAGGTAGAGAATTCAAGGGGTCTGGCACTTTCTCAGAAGAATAGCTGCTTTTTTCAGATAAGGATATTTCCTTTATCTATTTCTTACTACTGATATATTTGATTTTTATTTGCTAATTTAGACATCTCAATTGTTTAGCAAACGCAATATATCTGACATACCATGAAATACAAACTCAAAATAATTATCGGCAGTACCAGGCCTACTAGAAAAGGACCGTTAGTAGCGGCTTGGTTTACTACAATCGCCAAGCAGCATCCAGATTTTGACGTAGAAGTACTGGATTTAAAGGAAATCAACCTGCCTTTATTTGACGAGCCCGAACACCCTAGATTGCAAAAATATACCCACGAACACACTAAAAAATGGAGTAAAGTCATTGACCAAGCCGATGCCTATGTGATGGTCACACCTGAATACAACTTTAGTTATCCAGCTACTCTAAAAAACGCACTGGATTATTTGGTCAAAGAATGGCAAGACAAACCCATGGCGTTTGTGAGTTATGGCGGCGTATCAGGAGGTACAAGAGCGGTACAGGCCTTGAAGTTACCTGTAACTACGCTGGGTATGGTGCCTCTTACACAAGCGGTAAACATTCCGTTTTTCACGCAGTTTATTACTGAAGAAGGCGTTTTTGAAGCCAATGAAATCTTAGACAAATCAGCACAAGCAATGCTGGATAAACTTAAGATCTGGTCAGAAATCCTCAAGGCAATGCGAGAAAAGAATACCAAATAACACGAGTTTATACCACATAAAAAAATCACTAGTTTTAGTCGAAACTAACTACTAGTGATTTTTGGTTTTTATGCAAATGCTATAAAAGTGATTCGCTTAGAATAACTCAGGGAATCTCTTCGGGTTTGCCTCGTGCATAATCTCGTAAACTTTCTCAAATACGTCTTCTATCGATGGTTTAGAGAAATAGTCTCCGTCAGTTCCGTAGGCGGGTCTATGTGCTTTAGCGCTCAAAGTTTGTGGCTTGCTGTCAAGGTGTTTGTAGGCATCTTGCTCTTCTACAATTTGCTGTAACATATAGGCAGAAGCTCCTCCAGGAACATCCTCGTCAACCACTAACAAACGATTAGTTTTAGCAATACTCTTGACGATGTCTTTGTTGAGGTCAAACGGCAATAACGACTGAATATCGATAATCTCAATTTCGATGCCCACCTCAGACAGTTCTTTAGCTGCTTGTTCGATAATTCTAAGCGTAGAACCATAAGAAACAACCGTCATATCAGTACCTGATCTGATGGTTTCTACCTCTCCGATAGGCGTAGTAAACTCACCTAAGTTAGTCGGTAGTTTTTCTTTGAGTCTATAGCCATTCAAGCATTCTACTACTAATGCAGGCTCGTCAGCTTGTAGTAGTGCGTTATAGAATCCTGCGGCTTTGGTCATATTTCTCGGAACCAAAACGTGAATTCCTCTGATGGCATTGATGATCATTCCCATCGGAGAACCTGAGTGCCAGATGCCCTCTAAGCGGTGTCCTCTGGTTCTGATAATCAGTGGTGCTTTTTGTTTTCCGAAAGTTCTGTATTGTAGTGTTGCCAAGTCATCACTCATAATCTGAATGGCATACAACAGGTAGTCTAAATACTGAATTTCAGCAATCGGGCGCAGACCTCTGAGCGCCAAACCGATTCCTTGACCCAAGATAGTGGCTTCTCTAATTCCGGCATCCGCTACGCGCAATTCGCCATACTTTTCTTGAAGTCCTTCTAGTCCTTGGTTGACATCTCCGATATATCCTGAATCTTCTCCAAAAATAAGACTCTCAGGATATTTCTCAAAAATAGCGTCAAAGTTATCTCTGATCACTAGTCTTGCATCTACATTCTCTGCATTGTCATTATAGGTAGGTGCAATTGCTTGTATATTCGCAATGCTCTTGTCTGAATCTGAGAAAAGGTAAGCGCTGTATTTGGGTTGAATTTTTTCTTTGTAGGTGGTAATCCATGCACTGAGTTCAGCCTGTGAAGCCTCACCGATAATCATGCGCGACACTTTTCTAGCCGTACTTAAGATGTCTTTTCTTATAGGTTCTTTAATTGATTTTAACTCGGTGACAAGACTTTCGATAAATACTTTGTTAGCACTTGCTGCAGCAATTTTATCCAACAGTGCAACAACTTCTTTTTGTTCTTCTTTAATCGGATTTAAGTAGTTGTTCCAAGCTGTTTTCTTGGCTTCGAGCACATCTTTCTTAATGCTTTCGTGCATTTCATTCAGCACTTCTTCAGTAGTGATTTCTGTCTCGATCATCCATTGTTTCATCTGTGCTATACAGTCAAATTTAGCTTCCCACGCTAGGCGCTCAGCTGATTTGTAACGCTCGTGAGAACCCGATGTCGAGTGCCCTTGAGGTTGGGTAAGCTCTTGCACGTGAATAAGTACTGGAACGTGTTGTGCTCGGGCAATTTCAGCTGCTTTCTGATAGGTGCTCACCAGTTCGGCATAATCCCATCCTTTTACTTTAAAGATTTCGTAACCGTTGGTATTTTCTTCTTTCTGAAAACCTTTTAGTATTTCAGATATGTTTTCTTTGGTAGTTTGATGTCTTGCGTGCACTGATATACCGTAGTTGTCATCCCAAACACTCATGACCATCGGCACTTGAAGTACGCCGGCAGCATTGATCGTCTCAAAAAACAATCCCTCAGAGGTACTCGCATTACCGATAGTCCCCCAGGCAATTTCGTTTCCGTTGACAGAGAAGTTAGTGTCGTTAGTTATACCACTGACGCCTCTATATATTTTTGAGGCTTGTGCAAGACCTAAAAGTCTAGGCATTTGTCCAGCAGTCGGAGAGATATCAGAGCTAGAGTTCTTCTGTTGCGTAAGGTTTTTCCAATTTCCTTTCTCGTCTAAACTATGTGTCGAAAAGTGACCACCCATTTGTCTTCCGCCTGACATCGGATCAAAATTGATGTCGGCGTGTCCGTAAAGTCCTGCGAAGAACTGAACCAGATTCATCTGACCGATAGCCATCATAAAGGTTTGGTCGCGATAATAGCCAGAACGGAAGTCTCCGTTTTTGAAGGCTTTGGCAAGTGCCAATTGAGGTACCTCTTTTCCGTCGCCGAAAATCCCGAATTTTGCTTTGCCGGTCAATACTTCCCGTCTACCTAAAAGGCTACATTCTCTACTGGTTAGGGCTAATTTATAATCGTTTAAAACCTCTGTTTTAAAATCTTCAAATGTTAAAGGAGCTTTACTTTTTGTCGTATTCATTTTGATAGTTATATAAAGTCGGAATTTCGCAAATTTAGTCAAAAGCATTCTATTTGGCAAAGAAGATACAGCATATTCAGGCATGGCAGAAAATATCTTGTCAAAACAGCCTCTAATCCTGTGAATTTCGTTAAATTTGCACGAAATTTATAACCCTATATCATTTTATTAGATTATGGTAAAAGACTTATTTGAAAGGATTCACGAAAACAAAGGTCCCCTCGGAAAGTGGGCTTCACAGGCTGAAGGCTATTATGTATTCCCGAAACTTGAAGGAGAATTAGGACCGCGAATGACTTTCCACGGAAAACAGATTCTTAACTGGAGTATAAACGACTATCTAGGATTGGCTAACCATCCTGAGGTCAGAAAAGTTGATGCCGATGCAGCCTTGCAATACGGAGCCGCCTATCCAATGGGCGCGCGTATGATGAGCGGGCACACAGAAATACACGAGCAACTCGAAAGAGAATTAGCCGTTTTCGTTCAGAAAGATGCTGCTTATTTGCTGAACTTTGGTTACCAAGGAATGGTGTCAATTATCGATGCACTAGTGAGCAAGAATGATGTTATTGTATATGATGTCGATTCTCACGCGTGTATCATTGATGGCGTGCGCTTACACCACGGAAAGCGTTTTACTTACAAACACAACAACCTAGAAAGCATCGAGAAAAACTTGCAACGTGCGACTAAAATGGCCGAAGAGACCGGTGGTGGTATCTTACTGATTACCGAAGGTGTTTTTGGGATGCGCGGACAACAAGGAAAACTTACAGAAATCTGTGCACTGAAAAAGAAATACAACTTCAGAATTTTAGTTGATGACGCACACGGATTTGGTACACTAGGCAAAACAGGTGCAGGAGCAGGAGAGGAGCAAGGCGTACAAGATCAAATTGATGTGTATTTTGCTACTTTCGCCAAATCAATGGCAGGTATCGGTGCATTCGTTGCGGCTGATCAAGAAATCATCGATTACATGAAATACAACCTGCGCTCGCAGATGTTTGCCAAATCACTGCCGATGATTTATACCCTTGGTGCTTTAAAACGCCTTGATATGTTGCGTTCTATGCCCGAGCTAAAAAACAAACTTTGGGAGAATGTAACCGCACTTCAAAACGGACTCAGACAAAGAGATTTCAATATCGGAGATACCAATACTTGTGTGACGCCTGTGTATCTCGATGGTTCTATTCCCGAAGCCATGATGCTGGTGAACGATCTCAGAGAAAACTATGGTATTTTCTTATCTATCGTAGTTTATCCAGTGATTCCGAAAGGCATTATCTTGCTTAGAATGATTCCGACAGCCTCGCATACACTCGAAGATATCGAGCAAACACTCAAAGCATTCGAAGCAATTAGAGAAAAACTAGTTAACGGAACCTATTTGAAATTAGCTTCTGAACACACAGTTGACGTAAGTTAATAACAAATAATACACATAGATTCAAGTAGTGCTCTATTTCTATAGAAGTGAGCACTACTTGAATTTATTTAAAAAAACACTTACCCAAAAACATAGATTATGGCAGATAAAGTATTCAAACTAACTGAAGATGATATCAAAGAACTTATACCACCGATGGGTTTCGGTTTTGTTTCTGACAAAATTACCGTTGAGGGAATGAAAGTAGGTTTTATGTACAGAGAAAAACCAGAGCAAAAGAATGATAGCGGCTGGCGTTTTTTCTCAGGTACTGAAGACATCGCCTACTCTGATGATCATAATAATATCGAAGCTTTTGATGTGAATGTGATTGCAAATTTTGACCCCGCCATCATTCCGTACCTAAAGACAGCGCACCCAAATGATCTCGAAAGAGTGAGTGGCACAGACGAATTTATAATCGTAACCGACGAATAAATAATGACTACAGCAGCATTAGCCCAGCAAATCAAAAATAAAAAGACATTTCTTTGTATCGGTCTTGACGTGGATTTAGATAAAATCCCAAAACATCTATTGGCAACACAAGACCCGATTTTTGAATTTAATAAAGCGATTATTGATGCTACCTATGACCTGTGTGTTGCCTACAAACCCAACACCGCTTTTTATGAAGCCTATGGCGTAAAAGGCTGGCAATCACTTGAGAAAACCATTGCTTATATCAAGCAATATTATCCTGATGTGTTCACTATAGCCGATGCCAAACGCGGCGATATCGGCAACACCTCAACGATGTATGCCAAGGCTTTTTTTGAGGACTTAGGCTTTGATTCGGTTACAGTGGCGCCTTATATGGGGCAGGATTCTGTAGAGCCTTTCTTGGCTTTTGAAGATAAATTTACCATACTGCTAGCGCTTACTTCAAATTCGGGTTCAAAAGACTTTCAACTCGGTCAGTATGCCGATACAGCCCTTTTTGAAAAGGTGCTCCAAACATCGCTTTCTTGGAATAACGCACAAAATTTGATGTATGTCGTAGGAGCGACAAACGAAGCTTATTTTGAGCGCATCCGCAAAATAGTTCCCGATCATTTCTTGCTTGTTCCTGGCGTTGGCGCGCAGGGCGGAAGCCTAAAAGAAGTCTGCAAATACGGATTGAATGCCAATGTAGGCTTACTTGTCAATTCCTCAAGGGGAATCATCTATGCTTCTGACGGAGTAGATTTTGCCGCAAAAGCAAGACAAGAAGCACAAAGCATTCAAACGGAAATGGAAGAAATCTTAGATGCATATAACAAGGCTAATCGCTAGTTCTTGACCTTTAGTTTTTTCGGCTAATGATTTGAAGTTAATCAAACACATATTTCAGCACCCTGTATTCAGAATCACTTCGCTCAACAGCGTGAGTGTGATGATTCGCATCGTGACCGGACTAGTCTCAACCTCTGTTGTAGCTAAGGTTTTGGGTCCGAGTGGGGTAGCACTTCTAGGAAACCTCAGGAACTTTATTACCTCTCTAGAAACCATTGCTGTGTTGGGCTTCAACAACGGAATTGTCAAATATGTCGCTGAACACAACAAAAATCAACAGGAACTCCAAAAAATCATCTCAACTGTCTTCTGGACCTTATTGGTCGCGTCTATAACAGTTGCATTTCCGCTTTTTATACTCGCAGACTATTGGAACCTCAAGATCTTTGGTACTGCGTATGATTTTAGTATCGTCTTTAAGACATTGGCACTGAGCATTCCGCTTTTTGCGCTGAACGTGTTTTTAGTAGCCATCATCAACGGATTGTCAGAGTTCAAGAAAGTTATCTACATCAATATCGCAGGAAACTTCATCGGATTTGTGTTTACGATACTGATGATTTTGCAATACAAAACCCTAGGCGCCTTGTTGGCAATGGCACTCGTGCCGCTTATATTGTTTGGCGTGAGTTGGTTTTGGGTATCTCGTACACTGAGCTTAAAACAATATATCAAGTTTGATGTGTATGACGTATCGGTGCTCAAGAATCTGTCGGCTTATTCGCTGATGGCGTTTGTATCGGCGTTTTGTTTGCCCTTGGTCTACTTGCAGATTAGATCAGAAGCCATCGCAACCCTCGGTATTGACAATGCAGGAAACTGGGAGGCGATGAATAGATTGGCGAGCTTTTATCTCGTATTCGTATCCACGCTTTTATCGGTCTATTTCTTCCCGAAACTATCGCAATCTAAAACAGATAGCCAGACCAAAGGCATCTTTATGGATTACTACAAAAGTATTATACCGATGTTTATCGCTGGTGGGCTATTGCTTTATTTCAGCAGACACTTGCTGATTACATTGATTTATTCTGATCGGTTTATGGTGTTGTCTGAGTTGTTTTTCTGGCAACTCTTGGGCGATTTATTCAAAGTAGCTTCGCTTATTTTGGGCTATCAATTCTTTGCCAAGCGCATGACAGTCGCCTTTTTATCCACTGAAGTCCTCTCTATAGTCGTTCTTTATCTATCGAGTACTTATTTGATGAAAACCTTTGGTGTACAAGGGCTTGTGATGGCACACACTATTACCTATGCCATTTACCTCTTGGTATTGCTAGTGATGTTTAGGAAGATTGTTTTTGCCAAGACAAAGTAGACGAGAGACCGCTGCGCTGAAAGATTCTTTTTATCTACTAGGTCAGTAGAACAAATTCACCTTAATATATTATAGAGTCTAGTGTTAGACTGCTATCCATCAGGTTTTTAGCTGCACAATCCTTAAAAATCAATTGTAATTTAGAGCGTTCATGTTGAACACAGATTTGGAAATCTTTATCAGCAAAGAGCCTGCTTACAAGCGAGGCAGGAACACTCAGAGGTACAAGATACTTATATCAATTTCACTACCTGAGTTTACTGCTCTATTAAAAAACAACCCAAGCCTCGTATTTATCCTGTGAGACTTGGGTTGCTATTGTATGTTATAGGAGGAGAGTGTTTATTCTAAGCCACTGAAGGCAAAAGGATGAGCAACTTTAAAATTCATAAATGATTCACCTGCATAGTTTTCGTTGTTGGCAAGGCTTAGTTTTTTTACTTTACCTTTTTCGCTGAAATCAATTTTGCTAAACTCTACCCAAACCACATTCGGATTCAAGACATTGTCAAAATAGTAGACAAGATTCTTTTGGTCAGCTACTGTTCTCCAGCGCGTAGAAGAAATGTTTGGTTCCGCTTCAGAGGCGATACCAAAAGGCACAGAGCAATTTCTGATGACGCTAAACACACTGGGTATAGCTGCTCCTATATTATCTGTTTTTGGGATGGCGTCAATATAGTAAGCCGCTCTTGTAAACCTGTCAGCAGCTCTGTTTGTGCCCGGTAGCATAATACTGCCCGGTATGCCTTTCCAATAGGCATTGATTGCCAATTGCTCTTCAAAAACAGGCGAGTTGGTCATCGTAGTATAGGATCTGTCGTGGTGGATGACTAGTTTTCCGTTTACGTATTCAAATATAGCATTGTCACCTGTGCGGTCTGAGATTGATAAATGTACGGTGACAAACTTATCTGTACCGGGGATATTTGAAGATACCACAACAAACTCCTCTTTGGCTAGTGCAGTGACGGCTTCTTGAACTGTCGCATAGCTATCGAGTACATATTGCAACCATAACGAAACCGATAAGCCCGGTGTTTTTTTGTCTTTCTCAAATTTGGCATAGTCAGATTCGGCTAGCCACAGTAAATTAGCGACCAATCCTTTTTCGTTCATACCGTCAGAAGAGGCGATATTCCAAGAACTGGTAATCACACTTCCGTACTTTGATTTCCATTTAATAGAAGAGCTTCCCACTTCTCCTTTGCGCTCCATACCTCTAGGAAAAATCCAAAGATTGGCAGGAATGTCATCTTTCCAGTCCATTGAACGGGCAGTTATAATTGTTCCGTTAGTGCCTTGATAGACCACTCGGGTACATGCATTGGCTGGTTGAAAGCTCAGTAGCGACCCTAGTGATATCGCTGCAGCTAAGATTATTGATTTTTTAATCATCTAATTTTGATATTGAATTATTACTTTTTTTGAAGGCCTAAGATAATTAAAATGCAGTGGACTTGACAAAAGGCTATTAAAAAAGTTCATCAATTTTTGCGGCCAATTCTCGGTCTTTAGCCGTGATAGTATTTCCCTTGTCGTGGGTGGTCAGCGTGATATCTACGCTGTTATACACATTGCTCCACTCGGGATGGTGGTTCATTTTCTCAGCGATTAGGGCAACTTTAGTCATAAATGACCAAGCTTCTACAAAGTCTTTGAATTTGAAATTTCTTGTCAGGCAATTGTTTTCTTCTTTCCAGTTCATCATATACTATTTTAGTTGTGTTATTCAAATAAATCTACTTCGGTATAAACTACTTCGCCATCTACAATCCTAGCAGGAGAGGTGTAGGGGTGTTCTTGTTGTTTCCTCTCTGCCATAATATGTTCTACAGTCCAGCCTTTTGCTTTTAGATAATCAGAGATCATTGACCGATGGCAGCGCCACCAAACCGCTTCTGAACACATATAGGCAGTGGTTTTATCTAGGGCGATTTGTTCTAAGGTTGCAATGCCGCTTTTAAAGCTCTCGGTTTGCATATAATCGGCATACGCCCTGAATGAGGTGTTGTGCCAGCTGGTGTTTTTTGAGTCTTTGTTTACTTTTCTCCTTCCACCTAATTCGATTAGATGGGTATAACCTATGCCTGCTTGTGCCATCGATAGTTCTAATTCTTCTTTATTGAATTGCGGAAACTTGCGTGAACCAGGCAAACTGCGAACGTCAACAAGCATTTTGATGCCAAAAGAACCAAGCATAGCTATGAATTCCTCAAGGCTATGCGTAGAATGGCCAATGGTATAAATGATAGGTAAAGCAGTGTTAGACATTTTAAAAAGTATTAAATGAGACTGATTCGCACCTTCTTAGTTTTGAGTTTAGTGTTGTTGGTTTTTTCTATGAGTGCAGCAGCTATTTTGGCGTCTACGCCCACATAGGCACAATCTTGTTTGATTTCGATAACACCCAATTGATCTTTGTGAATCTGACCTTGTTTAAAGAAAAGACCTGCAATATCTCCTTTTGATATTTTATCGCGTCTGCCTCCGCCAATATACAGCGTTTTCCATTGTGTGGGTGGTGCAACAGCTTTTTGGTTGTCTTTAATACTGATGATTTCTGGTGCGATTTCTTGAATAAAATCAGGGAGTTCTTCCTCTTTTCCTTGAAGGATATAGGCAACACCATCGCGGTTCATGCGCGCTGTACGTCCGTTTCTGTGTGTGAACTCCTTTTTACGAGGTGGCAAGTGATAATGTAAGATGAATTTTATTTCAGGAATATCTAATCCTCGTGCAGCCAAATCAGTGGCCAATAACAACCTAGAGGTGCCATTCCTAAACTTAATCAAAGCGCGTTCGCGTTCTATTTGTTCCATTCCGCCGTGAAAACACTCGTGTACAATATTATTATCGGTCAGAAATTCACTTACTCTATCTAAGGCATCTTTAAAGTTACAGAAAATAATTCCGGGTTGATGTCCGATATAATTCAGCGTGTTTTTTAAGGTGTTCAGTTTGTCTTTATCGGGTGAAAGCACTGTTTTAATGCTGAGTTGTGACTCACCTTCTTTGAGATAATTGATGAAAACGGGTTTTTGTAAACCCACAAAACTCGGTATTTTGACATCGCTAGTAGCTGAGGTGAGTATTCTTTGTTGCAGATTGGGCAAGGCTTTAATGATCTCAGCCATTTCAGCTTCAAAACCTATTTCTAGCGACTTGTCATATTCATCAAGCACAAGAGTCTGAATGTGTTCTAACGGAAAGTTGTCTCTTCTGAGTCTGTCCGCCACACGTCCAGGAGTTCCGATAAGTATAGCAGGTCTGTGTTTTAAATCAATTTTATCTAATGCACCTGCACGACCGCCATATACGGCATTGACCTTAAATCCCGAGCCTATTTTTCTAGCTACTTGTTCTATTTGTTGAGCCAATTCGCGTGAAGGCACGAGTATGAGAATCTGTATTTCAGCACAATTCACATTGATTCTCTGGATTAGTGGCAGCAAGAAAGCCAACGTCTTACCTGTCCCTGTGGGCGATAGCAAGACCACATCTGATTTGGTTTTAATGGTCGTACTCGCCTCTTCCTGCATCGGATTTAGCGCTGTAATTTCAAATTTATTTAGAAACGAGTCTGTGTGCATAGTATAAGATATTTCTTTTTGTGCTGTAGTGTTTTTGGTATAGAACAAAAGTACTGATTATTTTAATTCTGCATTTGTATTGAAGACTTATTGTTGTGGATAGCTATTTTAAGATTAGTAGTGCATAAACAATTGTTCGAATACTATTGCTTCACTCCCCACGGTGCAGGCGGAGTTTCAATGGTTTTGGTCAAATCAAAACGCACAGAAAACAAGCGCTCACTACCTATGCGGCGCAAGTTATAAGTAAAACTAGTGGCATCTATTGTAAACCACCAAAGGTTGGTGGCTGCTGGAGGTAAAATCTCAGTGGTATAGTCATCTGCCGGAAACATCTGTAAGTTTTCTAAACCGTGATTAGAACTGATTCCCCCATACTGGGTGAGTTCTTCTTCAGAGCCATCTGGGTTGCGGTGGTCGTGCTTCAAACTCAGAATTTTATTTTCATCTAGGTGTAACACCCAAGTTCTGGATTTATCGGCTCCCACAAAAAACGGAATTCTAATGGTGTTTTCTTCACACCAGCGCACATGCATCGCTAACTTCTCGCCTGCAAACCCGTCACCTTCAACGGTGCCAGCAGTGATTACTCCTTCATAAGATTTGCCACAATGGGCTTGTAGTTGTTGCCAGAATTTTTCAGAGTTTGTTTGCTCTTGAGCAAATAATAGTAAGGGCAATAGCAACAAAAGATAGCCTATTTTTTTCATTGTAATAGTAGGTTGAGTGAATAGAATATAAACATACAAAAAATATATATTGATGTGTTTGAAAAATTGAATAGGAATAAAAAAAGCCTGACAGCTATTTGTCAGGCTTTTTTTAAAATATTTATTTCTCTAATCAATGAGTTGTAGGCAATTGGACAACTCAGGTTTTCCTTCTATAAAAACTAGAAGCCAAGCTTTTAGTTCTTCTAACTCATAAGGCAAAAGCGCATTGAGTGCTTTTTCTAGCTCTTTACAAAACAGAACTGGATCAAAACTCACACTTTCTAAGACCTTTTTGGTATACGTAAACATATTTCTTCCCATTTCAAATTTATAAATTAGGTGGCAACTCCCTTTTCTAACGAAAACAAAGATATGAAAATTATATTTTTAAATGTTAAAATTTTGCTTCAATTTTATGTGCTATGGTCATTTCTCTTTTTCCGATAGGACCTTGTGTCTTCTGTACTTCAAAGCCACTTTGCTTTAGGTTTTTGGTTACTAGACCTCTACAGGCATAGGTGGTCAAAACACCTTCTGTTTTAAGAGCTTTATACATACGCTGAAATATATCTAAACTCCAGAGCTCGGGTTGTACCCGATAGCCAAAAGCATCAAAATAGATCAAATCAAATTGGTTTTCAAAAATGATTTCTTCAAACTTCATCTGATGTTTTGTAAGTGTAAAAGTAGGAGAGACGGGCTGTTCTTTTTCCCATTCAGACTCATGGAGCTGGATAAATTCTCTTTTCTGAGGCTCAGCTTTTAGCAGTATATCAAAATTGAGCTGGTTGTAAATCGCAGCAGTAATAGGAAAGGCCTCTATGCCTACGTAGTTGATATTTTGAGCTCTTTTCTGACTCTCCAGCAGCGTAATGAAGGCATTGAGCCCTGTGCCAAAGCCAATCTCTAGTATCGATACCTGTTTGCGGTCAGCAAAAAAATCTAAACCATTTTTGATAAATACGTGGTAAGCTTCTTGAATAGCGCCGTGTTTAGAGTGATAGCTTTCGTTCCACTCGGGCAAATGAATGGTCAGCGAGCCGTCATCGGTTTGTAATAGTTCTTTTTTGAGGTTACTCATGTTTGATTTTTATCTCAAACATCACATCCCAGTTCTTGCCAGTCACAAAAATCGTTTTAGTCTCAGGATTATAGGCAATTCCGTTGAGCACATCTAAATCTGCGTGTTGTGTTACCTTTGATTTTAAGGCTGAGAGATCAACCACATACTCTACTGTTCCGGTCTTAGGGTCAATAATAGCAAGGGCGTCTTTAGTATAGATATTTGCATAAATTTTTCCGTCAATCCATTCCATTTCGTTGATGCCCGGTATCTTTGTCTGTGCGGTATAGACGTTAAAAAAATCAATTTCTTTGTTGGTTTCCGGATCTACGATATAGATGGTTTCAGTTCCGTCAGACCAATACAAGTTTGTGCCGTCATTGGTGAGACCCCAGCCTTCGATATCTTTGAAGTAGTTGAACTCATCGATTTTCTCCAAGGTTTTTGGGTCATAGACCAAAGCTTTTTTTTCTCTCCAAGTCAATTGGTATACTTTTCCGTTTAAGATAGTGAGTCCTTCGCCAAAGTATTTGTTGTCTAACTTTTTACCCTTCAGTACTTTTCCGGTCTTGACCTCTGTTCTTCTGACCGATGAGCGCCCATATTGGCCTGTACTCTCAAACAAAACACCCTGATAAAATTCTAATCCTTGTGTATATGCTCCGATATCGTGGTTATAGGTATTTAGTATTTCATAACTCAAGAGTTTTGGTTCTACGCTCGGTACCACCTCTATGCTAGTGCCAATCTCTTCTGATTTCTTGTCAAAGAATACCAGTCCTTTGATTGATTTCTTTCCGAATTTATGGTTTTCAAGGCTATATTTAAATACTTCTTGACCCTTAGTGGTGCCAATTTTTTTATTGTCAAAATAATAGACTACAGAATCGACGGCTTTATTTTTATCGTTGATAATCTCTAGAGAAATCGTCTCGTTTGCCTTGTGGTGTTGCTTAAGTATTGAAGTATTGAGTTTGAAGGCAGCGCTTTCATCCTCACAAGAAAATAGCGCAAGGCTTAATCCTAATAGTATGAGTAGTTTAGGTGTTTTCATGAGTGTTTATAGGTGATAAAGTGAATCGAATGCTTGCAAAGATAAAAAATTATCGTACTTTTGCAAACGGCAAGTCCTACACGACCAGCTCCTGTAGAATCCTCCAGGGTGGGAACACAGCAAAGGTATATGGTTGAGCGGTGCGATGTAGGTCGCTTGCCATTTTTTGTATATACTCCTCACTACAATTCCACTTACATTTACTAAAGAAACTAAATCAGAGAATCCTTATTCTTGAACCACTCTTGGTTGATGTCATCAATATAACTCAGCACTTCGTCTTTCCCCTTTTCTTCTAATGAAGAGGTGATAAAATAATCAGGGAATTCTGCCCAACCATCCGCAAACAATTGTTTTTTATAGCTAGCGATATGATTCTCAATTTTTGTTTTTGCTACTTTGTCAGATTTAGTAAAGATAATAGAAAACGGAATTTCGCTTTCGCCTAAATATCTCAAGAAGTCAAGGTCAATTGTCTGTGCGTCTAATCTGATGTCAATCAGCACAAAGGCTGCAACTAGTTGCATTCTTTGTTCAAAATAATCTGTGATAAACTGCTGGAAGGTCGCTTTGGTTTTCTTAGATACTTTGGCATAACCATAACCAGGCAAATCGACCAAAAACCAATTTGAATTTATCTTAAAGTGATTGATGAGTTGTGTTTTTCCGGGTCTTGCTGAGGTTTTAGCTAGGTTCTTGTTTCCGGTAAGCATATTTATAAGTGAACTCTTCCCGACGTTAGAACGCCCGATAAAAGCATATTCGGGCAGAAATTCTTTCGGACACTTGCTAACTTCAGAGTTGCTAATTACAAATTCTGCTGTATTTACTTTCATTATAGGTGGTTGTATTTAAAGTCTGTTTACTAGACTATTATCATCCTCATTCAGGATAGGCTAAGTATCAGTCCTAAAACTTTCTTTTCAAAAGCCATTCATACATCAAACGATTGAACTCGTCAGGATGCTCCATCATTGCTGCGTGTCCGCATTTGTCGATCCAGTAAAGATCTGAATCAGGCAAGAGGGCATTGAACTCCTCAGCTACTTCTGGTGGCGTTACTTTGTCGTTTTTGCCCCAAATAATGCAAGTAGGGGTTGTCATCTTTGGCAAGTCTTTGGCCATATTATGGCGAATAGCACTTTTGGCTATCGTCAGGGTTTTGATGAGTTTTATTCTGTCATTGACCGTAGCAAAAACTTCGTCTACGATTTCTTTGCTCGCAACCTCTGGATCATAAAAAACATCTTGTGCTTTCTTCTTGATATACTCATAATCACCTCTTTTTGGATAACTTTCACCCATAGCACTTTCGTAGAGCCCTGAACTTCCGGTGATAATAAGTCCAGCCATTTTTTCAGGATACATTTTAGTGTGGTAAAGAGCAATATGACCTCCTAGTGAGTTGCCTAACAAGATTACTTTTTCATAGCCTTTATAGGTGATGAAGTCTTTGACGTATTTGGCAAAGGCCTTTACGTTTGTTTTGAGTATATTTTGAGTATATATCGGTAGTTCTGGAATAACAATTTTATATCCTTTCTCTGGAAAAAAATTGGCTACACCATCAAAGTTGCTCAATCCACCCATAAGTCCGTGAAGAATTATGATGGGAGTTCCTTCTCCTTTTTCGAAATAAGTATATTTTTTGTCTTTTGTCAGCTCTTGGTTCATTTTTCAATATGCAAATTCAGACAAATATACTATAATATGGGTTAGATAAAAGAAAAAATAAGATAATTTTCACTTGAAAAACCATCTTATTTTCTTAAGAAATAGCGATAAATAGTAGGTTTGAACCCGAATTAGTAAGTCTTTATTTGATTCAGTATCAGTAGCTTTAAATGTAACTTAAAGTGAGCCTAGTTCAAAAATTAAGACTGTTCTTGTGATGTTTCTGAAGTATTCGCATTTAACATTTGCCACAATTTATCCTTAAGTTCTACTAAACCTTGCTGTGCAACAGAGGAGATAAACAGGTAGGGTGTTTTCTTAAATTGCTTGTCTAATTCCTTTTTCATCTCTGCTTTGAGTTCGTCATCAAGCATATCTGATTTAGATATCGCCACAAGTCTATCCTTGTCTAAAAGATCAGGATTATACTGGGTAAGCTCATTGAGCAAAATATCATATTCTTTTTTGATATCTGCTGCATCGGCAGGAATTAAGAATAATAACGTAGAATTGCGTTCTATATGTCGCAAGAAATAATGACCTAGGCCTTTTCCTTCTGCGGCTCCTTCTATAATTCCAGGAATATCAGCCATTATAAAAGATTGAAAATCTCTATATTCTACGATACCTAAATTTGGTTTTAGGGTCGTAAAGGCATAATCTGCAATTTTTGGTTTTGCAGAGGTCACTACTGACAAAAGAGTTGATTTTCCTGCATTGGGAAAGCCTACAAGACCTACGTCAGCCAGCACTTTTAATTCTAAGATAATATCGAGTTCTTGTCCTTCTAATCCGGGTTGCGCATATCTTGGCGTTTGGTTGGTAGAAGAGCGGAAGTGCCAGTTGCCCAGCCCACCTTTGCCTCCTAGGGCCAAGATTCTCTTTTCGCCTTGTTCAGTGATTTCGAACATTACCTCACCCGTATCTCTGTCTTTTACGACAGTACCTAGTGGCACTTCAATATATTTGTCATCTCCGTCTGATCCTGTGCTGCGCGAACTTCCGCCATCACCACCGTGTCCGGCTTTGATGTGTCGTGCAAATTTCAGGTGATGCAATGTCCATAAGTTTTGACTACCTACAAGATATACATGTCCACCTCGTCCTCCATCTCCACCGTCAGGTCCTCCTTTATCAATAAATTTCTCTCTGTGTAGATGGGTTGACCCTCGGCCTCCTTTGCCTGAAGCAACAAAAATCTTTACGTAATCTACAAAATTCCCTTCTGTCATGGTGGTTGTATTATCTGTCTTTTTTAAAGCGACAAAGTTAATAAAATTAGGTGAGTGATTTACGGCTAAGTTTTAAAAGCAAAAACAAAATAGTTTGATTGCTCAAATAAGCCAAAATCTCTATAAATATATGGTTGTTAGCCCTTAATGATAAGGATTGACTTAGTCTGCTTGCTGGTCTTCTTGATCCATTTCTACAAAAGTAGGGTTTGACATTAGCTTATCTGCCAAGACTTCTATCTTATCTGTGATAGTGGTGGTTATAAAAATGCGTTGGGTCTTCTCGATAGCATCAGAAAGTCTGGTGATGATTTGTTCATGTCTGCTCTTGAGAATAGCATCAGTGTCATCGATCACAAACATTTTGAGGCGGTTGATGTCAAAACCTGCTCCAGAGAACATCTCGCCTAATCTTTTTGGCGTACCGATTAGCACATCAATACCAATTGAGATTTTGTTTTTGTCGTCGTCTAAATTGGTTTGTTCATAGGTATAGCTCACCCTGAGGTCGTTGTGTCTGTTGAGAATTTCAAAAACCTCTACCATTTCAGCCACTTTCTCTCTGTTTTCGACAATGATTAGGGCTCTTGGTGAATGTTCAAAAGGAGCGTCGAGGCGTTGGATAACATTGAGTGCAATCGCTGTTGATCTTCCGCTTTTATTCGGAGCACTTATAACTAGGTCGCCTCCACTTTTGATGAGTGAAAAAGTTTCCTTTTGTAATGGGGTTGCTTTTGTAAAATTACTTTCTGATAGCGAAAGATTTAGGTTTGAATTGATTTTTTTCAGAAACACGGTGTCGTCTTTTTTTTGTAACTTTACAAAAGTACTAAAAAGAGTTCAGACTGAGAATTTACAGCCTTGTATGTTTGATAAAAACTTATTTGACAGGCTAGTATAATTGTCAAAACCACATCGTATAGAGAAAAACTATTTCACTATAAAAACATATAATTGAGAATTATAAATTTTTTGAATAGACAGGCTATCTTTGCATTAGAAAAAAATTAGTAACCTTTTAAAAATATAATTAATTATGGCATTAGTTGGAAAAAAATTCCCAAACATTACAGTAGATGCAATCACCGAAATGGGAGATGATCTAAGAATCAACGTATTGGAGGAAGCTACAAAAAACAATAAAAAAGTAGTTTTGTTTTGGTACCCGAAAGATTTCACTTTCGTTTGCCCTACAGAGTTACACGCTTTTCAAGAAGCTAAGGCAGAATTTGAAAAGAGAAATACAATCATCATTGGTGCGTCAGTAGATACTAACGAGGTTCACTTCGCTTGGTTAAACACACCAAAAGACCAAGGTGGAATTGAAGGAGTAACTTATCCACTATTGGCTGATACTACTAGAAACTTGTCAAACGCATTGGGCATTCTTGATGCTGAGCACGTATATGACGAAGAACACGATACTGTTATGGTAGAGGGGTCTAACGTTACTTATAGAGCTACTTATCTTATTGATGAGACCGGAAAGATATTCCACGAATCAGTAAACGATATGCCACTAGGTAGAAACGTAAAAGAGTATTTAAGATTGATCGATGCCTATGCACACGTTCAAAACCACGGAGAAGTTTGTCCTGCAAACTGGGAAGAAGGTAAAGACGCGATGCACGCTGACAGAAAAAGTACTGCTGAATATTTAGCAAAACACTAATCAGATTTTGTTTTGAAAATCAGGCTACTGCTTTTAAAGTAGCAGCCTGAAATTCAAAGCTAATCAAACACACAACCTTATGTTATTAGAATTAGAGAATGACAATTTACAGGAATTAGTAAGTGCGAATAAAAAAGTAGCTGTTCAGTTTTCAGCTTCGTGGTGTGGCAATTGCCGTATTATGAAACCAAAGTTCAAGAAACTATCCACTGAGAAAGAAGACATTACTTTTGTTGTCGTAGATGCAGAAAAATTTCCTGAATCAAGAAAATTAGCCAACGTATCCAATTTACCTACATTCGCTACTTTTGTTGACGGAAAACTAGTGGGAGAGGTACAAACTAACAAACAAGAAGTCTTAAACCAACTCATCGATGAAATTACCAATAATTAAACAACTGACCCAGTTTATTGATGACAATGACGAAGATTATATCATCGAAACACTAGAGGTATTAGAGCATCTGACTGAAGTGTCTTCACTTAAAGATGAAGAGTTAGACGTGATTGGAGAATTGATTTCGAATATGTATGGTGCGTTAGAGGTGCATAAAATGACCAAAGACGGCACCGACAAAAAAGAAGCTTTAAACACTTTTATGAAAAGAGTTTTAGGGGCAATCGACAAATAAGAAGAAACACACAAAACAAGACAAAACACAAACAACAACGCCTTAGGGCAAAAACAAAGGCTTCCTTTTAAGGGAAGCCTTTGTTTTTTTATAAGCTGTATTGTGATTATATTTTCACCGTCCACCCAAAGATGTCTTCGTCTGCTTTGTACTGAATATCATTCAGTTTGTCTTTTAAGAGCATGGCATACGAGTGGTCTAGTTTAGGTAGCTGATAATAGGTTTCGTCGTGTGAAAACCCAACAATCGGATTCACTACTGCGGCAGTACCTGAACCAAAAATCTCTAAGAGCGTACCGTCTTTGTGTGCTGCTACCAGCTCAGAAACCAATACCGAACGCACTTCAACTTTTAAGCCTAAGTGTTTGGCTAGGTCTATTAAACTCTTTCGGGTCACTCCATCTAAGATTCTCTCGCTAGCAGGTGCTGTATAAAGCGTATCGCCCATTCTGAACCAAACGTTCATGGTTCCGGCCTCTTCTAGTTTAGTATGTGTCGCGTCATCGGTCCAGATAATTTGTTGAAAGCCTTTTTGGTTGGCTAACTTGGTAGGATAAAATTGCCCTGCATAGTTTCCCGCTGCTTTTGCTGCACCGATACCGCCATTGGCAGCACGGCTAAAATGATCAGCAATAACCACTTTTACCTCACCTGAATAATACGACTTAGCCGGTGATAAAAGAATAGAAAAACGGTAAGCGGATGACGGTGAAGCTGTAACCCCAACACCAGTAGCAATCATAAACGGACGAATATAGAGTGCATTTCCCTTGCCTTTTTTCACCCAGTCTTGGTCTATTCTTATCAGTTCTTTCAGACCTTCCATAAAAATATCTTCAGGAATTTCTGGCATGGCTAGACGCACAGCTGATTTGTTTAGTCTCTTGAAGTTTTCGTCAGGACGGAACAACCATATTTCATCATCGGCAGTTTTATAGGCTTTCATTCCCTCAAAAATAGCTTGACCGTAATGAAATACCTTTGAAGCAGGATCCATCACAAAAGGTGCATAAGCTGAGATCACTGGCTTTTGCCAAGCTCCGTCTTTGAAATCACAAACCAACATATGGTCAGTGAAAACAGTCCCAAACGCAAGGTTTTCAAAATCTACTTCCTGAATTCTAGAATTCAAAGACTTTGTAATTTCGATTCCTTTTGAAGTTTCTGTACTCATTAAATCTATATTGTTAGATTCAAATATAATTTGAATAATTTATAAAATGATTTGGCTGTCTATCTTGTGGTAATCCAGCAAATCTCAATTCGGTTTTGTTGTGATATTACTTAACGTTTTTCAACTCTACGTCAAAAACCAGAATAGCATTCGGGGGGATAACACCACCGGCACCTCTAGAACCGTAACCTAGGTTTGACGGAATCACAAAACGCGCTTTGTCACCTACGTTGAGAAGCGAAATACCCTCATCCCAACCAGAAATAACTTGACCTGTTCCTAAGACAAAATCAATTGGTTCGTTTCTTTTGTATGAAGAATCAAATACATCACCGTTTTCTAAAGCTCCTGTATAGTGTACTGAAACCGTTTTTCCCTTTTGTGCTTTGGCTCCGTTTCCTTTTTCTATAATCTTGTAGAATAAGCCACTGTCAGTTTTATCAAAACCTTCAGTTAGCTTTTGCATGCGCTCTTGTGCTTGACGCTTTTGCTCAGCAATTCGCTTTTCTCTAGAACCTTCAAAAGTTCTGAAAGCCTCAATGGCATTCCATTTTTGAGCTTCTTCGCCTACACGAACGATTTCAAGAGTCTCTAGAATGTCTCCTTGAGCGATAGTATCTACAACTTCTTGTCCTTTAATAACTTTTCCGAAAACCGTATGGTTGTCGTCTAACCATGGTGTGGCGATGTGTGTAATAAAGAATTGAGATCCGTTTGTTCCTTTTCCTGCGTTTGCCATTGACAATACTCCAGGTCCGTCGTGTCTTAGATCGTCGCGAAATTCATCATCAAACTTGTATCCTGCGTCTCCTGTTCCTGTACCGAGAGGACAACCTCCTTGAATCATAAAGTCTTCAATCACTCTATGAAAAGTCAATCCGTCATAATAAGGTTTTCCTTGAGGACGTACTGTGTTTTCTAAGTTCCCTTCAGCAAGACCTACGAAGTTTCCTACTGTTCCAGGTGTTTTATCGTGAGTTAATTTAACTAAAATTTCTCCTTTGCTCGTGTTGAATTTAGCGTAAATTCCGTTTTCCATAATGTTCAAATTTTAAAACGCAAAAGTAGGCTTAATTTAGAAATTACGCAGTCTAATTCACGTAATTTTATGATTTATGACGGTGAATCAACACGAGATTTCAGTCCATTAAGTTAAATGTTTGTTAAATAAAAGTACTATGCATTGCAAAGTAGCTTCTTTTAGCCGTATGTTTGCATAAGAAAATACTGGGTGATCTTTGTTAATAGAGAAATCGGTATTAAAACGTTCAAAATTATCATCGAATGAATATAGAAAATACACGAGCACAAATGCGAAAAGGTGTTTTGGAGTTTTGCATCTTGTCTGTCTTAAAACAGAAAGAAGCCTATACTTCAGAAATTCTCAGCACGCTCAAACAAGCCAAGTTGCTGGTGGTAGAGGGTACGATATACCCTTTGCTTACGCGACTGAAAAACGACGGGCTGCTTAATTATAGATGGGAAGAGTCTTCTAGCGGACCACCGCGGAAGTATTATGAACTCACTAAAGACGGCGAAACTTTTTTAGAAGGATTAGCAGAAACCTGGAACGAACTATCACAAGCAGTAGCCATTATCACCACCCAAAACTCCACTAAAGATGAATAAAACTATAAACATAAACCTAGGAGGAATCTTTTTCCACATTGATGAGGATGCTTATCTAAAACTCTCTAATTACTTAGAAGCAATCAAAAGACAGCTGTCTGACGATGGAGGAAAGGCTGAGATTATGTCAGATATCGAGATTCGCATCTCTGAACTTTTTTCAGAAAAAATCAGAAATCACAACCAAGTGATATCGGTTAGAGATATTGATGAGGTGATTGCCATTATGGGTGAGCCGCAAGATTATAGAATTGACGATCAAGAACCAGAACCTAAAACAAACTATAGCCACTATACCAGTGCATCTAGAAAACTCTATAGAGATGAAGACAACAATGTCTTGGGTGGAGTTTTGGCTGGATTAGGGCATTATTTTGGGATTGACAAAGTATGGCTTCGAATACTTTTCTTGATACTTTTCTTCTTTTTTGGCACCGGAGTATTGATTTATATTATTTTGTGGGTAATCGTACCTAGCGCTGAGACTACGGTTGAGAAGCTGCAAATGAGAGGGCAACCCGTGAATATATCAAACATCGAAAAGAAAGTACGTGAAGAATTTGAACATTTTTCTGAGAAAGTAAACAACATCGATTATGATAAATTCACTAAAAAAGTTAATTCAAAAGCCACTAACTTCGGAAATGCTTTAGGCAATTTCTTTACAGAAGTATTTGTGATTATCGGTAAAATCATAGGTTTTTGTTTGATCATTTTCTCTATAATAATGCTTGCCTCTTTGTTGATTACGCTAGCTACCCTAGGCACAACCGAATATTTTCAACTCCCTTGGATGGGTATTTCTGAAGCCTTTAACTACTCTGACGCACCTATCTGGCTGCTCGTGTCACTCTTCTTTTTGGCCATCGGAATTCCGTTTGTGTCATTGCTCTTATTGGGTTTTAGAATCTTAATTCCAAACTCAAAATCATTCGGCAATATATTCAAATATGCTATGTTTGTGATTTGGGTTATCGCAATCATATCGCTGATAACCATCGGTATACGACAAGCATCTGAAGTGGCCTTTGAAGAAAAGGTATCTGAAAAACATATGCTTTTTTTGGAGCCAAGAGATACCTTGAAGCTCGCTATCGCATCGCATAACAAATACGATAGATACGATTATACTGACTTTAGATTAATGTTAGATCAAAATGACAATGAAGTTATCTTCTCAAACAGGGTCTATTTTTATATACGCAAAACCAATGAAGTGCAGCCGTATATGGTTATCAATAAACAAGCTGAGGGAAACTCTTTGTTGAATGCTAAGAAAAGAGCTGACCAAATAAAATTTAATTTTAATACCACCGGAACTCCGATCAGTTTTGATGATTATTTGACTGCTGAACTAAAAACAAAGTTCAGAAACCAAAAAGTAAACGTCAATATTTATGTTCCTGAAAATCAAGTGTTCAAAGTAGATGAACACTCAAAATTATTTAGAAACCGCGTATATATAGAAACTTCAGAAGGCAAGACGTTTTTGCAACTGGGCAATCATTATGTGCTAAAGAATGCATCTTTTGAATGTTTAGATTGTACTTCTGAACCTATACAAGAGCGAGAAAGCACTAAACAAATAGACGACAATACAGAAGAACAGCCCACAGCGGGAAGATTGATAATTAATGCTGACGGCATAATTGTCAAAAACAACTAAGTGAGAATTCAGTTTTTTAAACAATTTTTTTACCTTTACCTTAAAATCTAACTAAAATGATACAACTTATCTTTAAACTCGCAAAATTCTGGATGCTACTCTTGCTGTCTTTATTTTTTGTAAGCTGCGTGAAATATTCTAACGGAATAGGAAAGGATACAATTACTGGCAGTGGCGTGATTGTCACTGAGCAACGCGATGCTGTTCAAGAATTTGATAAAGTACAAGTTTCAAGTATGTTTAAAGTAGAGATTGAGCAGGCTCCGATACAAGAAATAACGGTAAGAGCAGATGACAACCTGATACAATATATCAAAACTGAGATTGTAGATGCTACGCTGAAAATCTATTTTGATAACGTTTCTGTCAGAAACCCTAAAGAACTCAAGGTTTTTGTAAAGATGCCTAAAATAGAAGGACTTGTCGCCTCGTCTTCATCAGAAATAAAAGTAATCAATAAAATCACAACTAATCGATTGGACTTAAAAAGCAGCAGTACTGCTGAGATTGAACTCTTTGAAGTGAGTTCACAATCTTTTGTTGCTGAAGCCAGTAGTGCATCAGAGATAAAAGTAAACAAGTTGTATAGCCTTGACTTACATCTTACTACATCTTCTGCAGCAGATTTTGAGGCCTATGTAGAAGCCAATAAAATAGAAGTAAAAGCATCGAGTAGTTCTGATGTCAAGCTCAAAGGAAAAGCCTTAGAGATGACTATTACGACCTCATCAACAGCAACACTAGATGCGAGAGAATTGATTGCCAATGACATCACGGTAACCTCATCCAGCAGCTCAACAGCTAAGGTACATCCGGTACTTTCTTTAAAAGCAAAAGCATCTTCTGCTTCTAGTATTTATTATTATAATCCACCGCAGACTCTAGATAAAACTACTTCATCTGCAGCGAGTATTGAAAGAAAATAAGTTAGTTATTAGTAGAGGATTTGAATTTCTGAGCAACATCAATTATTTTTTTGAGCATACACTTTTATATGGACAAAAATATTCTATATTTGCACTGCCCAAAAAGGGGATGTAGCTCAGCTGGTTAGAGCGCTTGGCTGGCAGTCAAGAGGTCGTGGGTTCGAATCCCATCTTCTCCACTGATATAAATTAAAAAACCTCTAGAATCTTCTGATTTTAGAGGTTTTTTGTTTTTTCTAATGTTGAGTTTTTAGTTTCCTGTGATTGTAGATTGCTATTTACAAGCTGTTTATATAAAATTGAAAGACAATTCAAATTGCTTATCCAAGTTTTAGAAACGCAGTACTTCT
Organism: Flavobacterium sp.; assembly: GCA_035515135.1. Lineage (GTDB taxonomy): Bacteria > Bacteroidota > Bacteroidia > Flavobacteriales > Flavobacteriaceae > Flavobacterium. Next base: position 65,051 of record DATJBW010000003.1, on the reverse strand, counting down.
GTCATAATCCCAAAGCGTATACTGCTGATTTGGTGCTGAAAGTAGATGTTGTAATAATCTGAGCCGTGGTAAAACTGTACAAAAAAACCAATATCTTCTAAGAATTTTGGGTGATAGTAGAAAATTAAACTCGCATTGAGTCTTTTGGTCGTAATCAAATCCCAGTCGTTTATGTTGTCTAACATCCAAGTAGTTTCAATTTTCATCGAAAAATTGGCAGTTTGCTCTTTCCTGTAATTGCTCCCAAACGGAAGTTTATATACTAAGAAATCGTTGTGTAGTCTAAGCGCGCTGTATTTTCCGTATAGTTCTTCGATCATCGAGCTCTGTGGGTGCATCTCTAAAGAACTTTTCAGAAACAACATGGTGCTAAAGCGCTCGTTGTAATAGGATCTCAAGAAACCCGCCTCAGCAAAATTTGTAGAAAAACTTCCGGTTTTTAAATTGATCTCACCATTCGGATTATAAAAATCACCATCTTGACCATTAGAGTGGTGTGCTAGTTTTCCGAACAACACAATCTTATCTACAGCTGACTTGTCACCAGTTAGATAATACAGCGTCATTTGTGGCAGGTAACTCGGTGTTTTTATGGGGTTAGAGGGTTTGTCATACATGCGCATAATAACCTGAGCCGTTAGCACTGCCATTAACCTTGAATCTTTGCGCTGACGAATAATAAAGTTAGGGCTGATATTCGCCTCAAATAAAAGTGGCTCTAGATTGCCGATATCCACTGGCAGTGTGACATAACTCTCACCTTGATTGGCTTGTGCTATTTTTTCTAAACTAAGACTAGGAGTAGGAATAGAATCCTTTTTGGCTTGTGCCCAGAGGTAATTTGCGTTCAAAAACAAACCCAAGACTATAACGGTAAGTATTCTCATAATTGATTTAATTCGTTTTTTTATAACTCAGCACTGCCCAAGTGTTCATCAAAACGGCATAAGCACTGATGCTAATAAACTGTTGGCTAATATCTGAAAACCCAGAGCCTTTGAGCATTACCATCCGAATAACCTCTACGAAATAGCGGATCGGATTCAGCATAGTGATTTTTTGAGCCCACTCAGGCATACTCTCAATGGGGGTGAATAGACCGCTCATCAAAATAAAAATCACAATAAAAAACCAAGCGATAAACATGGCTTGCTGTTGGGTATCTGTATAATTTGAAATCAACAACCCCATGCCTAGGATAACGAGCAAATATACTGCTGAAAAAAGATAAATCAATGCGATATTCCCGATAATTGGCACATCAAAAATAAATCGAGCAATAAGTAGTCCTACCGTAAGTATCAGCATTCCCAATACCCAGAAAGGGAATAGTTTTCCGATGATGAATTGGTGTTTTTTGATAGGCGTCACGTTGATTTGTTCGAGCGTTCCCATTTCTTTTTCGCGCACGATATTCATGCCAGAAAGAAAAAGTGAGAGCATAGTCACGAGCAATACCAATATTCCCGGAACCATATAGGTCTTGTAATTCAGCGTGTTGTTATACCAAAATGAAGGAATTGCCAGGATATTCATAGGTCTGAAAAGCTGTGCGTCTTGCCTGTAGGCATTTAAGGTGATTTGTTGATTATAACTGCTGATGATTTGGCTGATATATACATTTTCTAAACCCGCCTTAGCGCCGTCAATAGCATTGATATACACCGCTAAGTCTGCTTTTTTATCTCTTACAAGGTTTCTCTCAAAATGTCTCGGAATTTCTAATACCACCTCGACCTCTCCTTTTTCTAGGGCTTGATTAGCCAGTTTTTTAGAGGTAAAGTCCTCTTGAACATTAAAGTAAGTAGAAGCGTTGAATTTGTCTATCAGTGCTCTAGAAGACGATGATTTGTCATAATCTACATAAGAAAAGGCGATATTTTTCACCTCAAAAGTAGCTGCGTTTGACAACACCAATAGCTGTAAAAGAGGCAAGACAAATATGATGGGCAACATGGCTTTGTTGCGCAAGATTTGTCTAAATTCTTTTTGGATGATATAGAGAATGGTCTTCATTACTTGGTTAGCTATGGATAAAATTTCATTTTTTTTTCAGGTCTATATAACTTTCAAAATCATTCTAATCTGATTTTATAATTTTTGACACTTAGCAATATAAAAAGCAGTGTCATAAGTAGTAGAATTCCGGTTTCTTTCCATAAAACAGCAATGCCCACACCTTTGAGCATAATGCCTTTAAGGATGATAATAAACCATTTTGCCGGAATGATATAACTGAAATACTGCAGCGGTAACGGCATGCTCGACAGCGGAAAAATAAAGCCTGAGAGTAGAATTACTGGAAGTATCAATCCCATAAGCGATAGCATCAGTGCAGCTTGTTGGGTTTTTGAGATAGTGGATATCAATACGCCAAGGGTTAGCGAGGTGATGATAAACAAAATGCTCTCTAACGCCAATAAAAATAAACTGCCTTGAACCGGCACGTCAAAGATGAAAATACTCAACAGTATAATAACCACTGCATTGATAATAGACAAGAATATATACGGAAAAACTTTGCCGACAATCACTACTAAGGGTTTTAGCGGAGAAACCAAGAGTATTTCCATAGTGCCCAATTCTTTTTCGCGTGTGATAGAAATAGAGGTCATCATAGCTGAAACAAGCATCAAGATGACCGTCATCACCCCAGGTACAAAGTTGAAAACACTTTTGAGCTCAGGGTTGTAATACATTTGAGATTGCAGCCGAATTTGATGCGGATGCACAGCACCATTGTTGCGTTCTTGTTGATAGAGTTGTAAGATTGCCTGCGTATAATTAGTAATCGTATTAGCCGTATTAGGGTCTGTTGCATCAGAGATGACTTGTAGGGTTGCTTTGTTCTGCGTTTGTAGGTTTTTAGAAAAATCTTTTTCAAAAACCAATACTGCCTTTATTTCTCCCTTTTTAAAGATGTTTTCGATTTGGTTTTCGCGTCTGATTTCGTGTTGTATGTTGAAGTGCTTGGAGGCGTTTATTTTACTGATAATCTGTAGGGTTTCCGTATCTTTTGACTTGTCTAAAATAGCAATATTGACATTGTTTATTTCGTTAGTAATGGCAAAGCCAAACAACATAATCTGGGCTATAGGCATCCCAAAAAGGATAAACATAGAACGTCTGTCACGAAAGATGTGATAGAATTCTTTTTTCACAAAGCCAATAAATCTTTTCATAAGAACCTCTTTTACTTATTCAATATTCCGTGCTAACTTCAAGAAAACCTCATTCATAGAAGTTACGTTGAACTGTTCTTTCAATTTTTTTGGCGTATCTAATGCTTCAATTTTTCCGTCCACCATAATCGAAACCCGGTTACAATATTCCGCCTCATCCATATAATGCGTGGTGACAAAAATGGTGGTCCCTTTGTCGGCTTCTGCATAGATGAGCTCCCAAAACTGTCTTCTGGTAATGGGGTCTACACCACCTGTGGGTTCGTCTAGAAACACAATCTTTGGTTCGTGTAGCAGTGCGACAGAAAAAGCTAACTTCTGCTTCCATCCCAAAGGCAAAGAGCCAACCTGTTGGTTTGCCACTTCTTGCAACTGCAGGTTTTCTATGAGTTTTTGAGTTTTTGCTTTGATTTGTTTTCGGGTTAAGCCATAAATACCTCCAAAAAATGCAATGTTTTCTTTGATGGTCAAATCGTCATACAAAGAGAATCGTTGACTCATATAACCGATGGTTTTCTTCACCGCATCCGCTTGTGTAAACACATCTAGCCCGCTTACAAGAGCCGCACCTGAGCTAGGAGTTGAAATTCCGATTAGCATTTTCATAGCCGTAGTCTTGCCAGCTCCGTTGGCACCCAGAAAACCAAAAATTTCTCCTTTATGCACATCAAAAGAAATGCTTTTGACAGCGGAGAAATCACCAAATTTCTTGGTCAGATTTTTTACTTCTATTACTTTTTCTTTATCCACTTTAGACTGATTTATTTGCGGTGGCTAATTCCATAAACACATCTTCAATAGTTGCCACAGTGGGGTGAATATCAATTTGCTGGTGGTTGTTTTTGACCAAATATTCCCTAAGATCTTCAGGTTTGAATTCACTTTGCCTATCTGTGTAATGTATGTACTCACCAAAGGCATACACACTACCACTAGTGGGATATTGCTTCAGGTCTTGTATTAGTTTATAGGTGTCAGCACTGCTGATGTTGTAGATCTCTTTGTCGTGGTTGGCTATAATATTCTCAGGTGTATCAATTTCAAGGATTTTACCCTCCTGAATAAGTGCAATTCTGTCACACATAGCCGCCTCATCCATATATGGCGTAGAGACCAAAATGGTGATTCCGTTTTGTTTGAGGCGTTTGAGCATTTCCCAAAACTCTTTGCGAGAAACAGGATCTACTCCCGTGGTAGGTTCGTCTAAAAACAAGACTTTGGGTTTGTGAATTAAGGCGCAACACAAAGCGAGTTTTTGTTTCATCCCCCCTGATAATTTACCGGCTCTTCTGTGTTTGAAAGGCTCTATCTGCACATATATATCTTTGATTAACTCATAGTTCTCTTGGATAGTTGTGCCGAAGATGGTTGCAAAAAAAGTCAGGTTTTCCTCTACGGTCAAATCTTGGTATAATGAGAATTTTCCGGGCATATAACCCACAGCACTTCTGATAGATTTATACTGGCTTACCACATCATAACCCGCCACGCTTGCACTGCCTTTATCGGCAATCAAAAGTGTGGTCAATATCCTGAAAAGCGTTGTCTTTCCAGCACCATCAGGTCCAATCAGGCCAAACAATTCGCCATCAGCTACCTCAAAAGAGATGTTGTCTATCGCTTTTAAGTTTTTATAGGATTTTGATAAATGCCGTACAGAAATACTCATTATTTAATCAATAAGAAATTACTTTGTTCTATCGCGTCAATCTTGTGTTTTAGATGTACTTCAATTTTGACATAGTCACCTGATTTCAGGTTGATCACACTGCCATTCTCATCGCTAAATACGGCGTTGCCCGACACGCAAACCAGTAGCGCTGGTACTTTTGTGATATGTTCTTTTAGCTGCTCTCCCTTGGCGATTTGCATAGCGACTACTTTTTGGTCAGTAGGCTCAAATAGCAAATGGGTTTGAACGGTTTTGTCTTGCGTATGTAGGTCTTGTAAATTCATAATAAATTGTTTTTTAGGTTGTTAAAATATATATTGAGCATTGCTTTAGTTAAGCCACATTTCAGCGGGCATGCCTATCTTTAGGCTACCATCGTTTTTGACCCTTACTTTGACGGCATACACAAGGCTTACTCTTTCTTCTTTGGTTTGGATGATTTTCGGAGTGAATTCCGCTTGTGAAGCAATCCACGAAATACTTCCGTCATAGGTTTTCATCTGGTCTATACCGTCAATTTTCACTGTTACTTGTTGACCAATTTTCAGTGCTTCTAATTGAGTCTCACTAACAAATACCCTTAAGGTCATCTCTGATAAATCAGCAATTTTGTAGAGCGGTTTCCCGAATGCTGTTAACTCTGCTGGTTCTGCATATTTGGTCAAAACTGTTCCGCCGATAGGATTGATAACCTTACTTTTCTGGATTTGGTCATTGATTCTGTCAATCTGAACATCTAAGCTTTTTAGCTCATTGAGTATGGGTGCGTTTTGCGTATATACGCCTTGCATTTGTTGCTGAAGCACACTTACACGACCGTCAATTTCATCGACTTGGCGTTGGGTAGCAGCATTTTCAGCAAACATGGTGTGAATGCGGTCTTTTTCTATTTTGGCTGTTTTGAGTTGTGCTTCTAGAACATTTTTTTGCGACAACACATTTGCTGATTTAGAGGCGATTGTGCCTTTGTTTGCCAGGAGTAGCTGTTTGCTAAAGTGCAGCTGTAGTGTGTCAATTAAGCCCACTTGTGCTTGAGGTAGGAGCAAGTCTCCTTCTTCGACGCTTAAGAACTCTATCTTTCCGTTAGCCTCAGCTGAGATAGTGATTTCAGTGGCTTCAAAGTTTCCGTATGCATCTGCTTTTAGATTGACGTCATTACAAGAAACGAGTCCTAGGACAGCTAAAATGAGTGAGCTTATTTTTTTCATCTTTCTTCGGTTTTTATTTTCCTTTGATTATTTCGTAATTTGATTTTGCTAGGGATAGCTGGACTTGGCGCGTTTTGAGGGCGTTTTTGGCTTCAAATAAATTGATGAATTCTGAGAGATATTCCGCAGTGGTGATCACCCCATTTTTCATCTGAATATCTGATGATTCAACAATTTTTTCTCGGGTCTGAATCATCTCTACGTCTGATTCTAGCAGTTGCTTGATCTTGCGTATTTCATTGTCTATTTGTTGTAATTCTATCGTGGTATTCATCTCAAAAGTTTCTTTTTCAGATTGAATAATTTCTTTGGCTATATCCAAGGCGAATTTTTCTTTTTTGTTTTTGCCCCAATCAAAGACATTCCAATTGGCTCTAAGCCCAAGGATATAAAAGGATTGGAAAGAATTATCGAGCATATTCAGTCCAGGGTTTCCGTAACCTGCCTGGCCAAAAGCACTGATTTTAGGTAAACTCGATTTTGAGAGCATGCTTTTAGAAAATTCTAATTGCTCCTTTTGCAAATCATACCAAGCTAGTTCCGGTCTTTTTCCGTTTATATTAACAACACTGGAGTGGGGGTGAGTCAATGTAGTCGCTGGACTTATTTCTGTGAAGGTCAATTCAGCCAAACTTTGTGTCATTTTTAAACGCTCAAAATCTATCTCAATCTGTTGTTGTTTAATTTTGGTTCGTTCTGCCTCAAGCACTAATTCAGAAGCGGGTAGAAGGGCGCCGTTTTGAACACCTGACTTCACTTCCTTAATTTTTGAGAGAAGCAATTCATTTTTTGACTGCAATAAAGCCTCTTTTTCTTGCAATAGTAGTATCGAGAAATAATAGTAGTTGATGCTGTTTTTTAGCTGGTATAGTTTTACAGCAACCTGTTGTTGACTGGTTTTGGTTTGTACTTCTTTTAGTTTTGCTTGGCTGCCAATTAAGCCTCCGTTATAAATGAGTTGATTCACATCAAGAGTTGCGCGGTATTGATCTTTATTCAGAGGCACTACCCCAGGCAAGGCAGCCGGCAATCCGATAACATCTGATTGATAGGTGGTCTGTGCGTTGAGATCGACCTTTGGCAATCTTGATTTATCGAGAGTGGCAATCTCATAAACTGATTTTTGTGCTAGCAATTGCGTTTGTACTGACAGCGGATAATGCTGTTCAGCACGGTTGTAACAGTCCTCTAAAGTGAGTGTTTGTTGTGCCGTAGAGACAGTTGAAAGCAATAGAAAAGACAATAGGAACAACTCTTTTTTCATTTCATTAGACTTTTATGGCGTTAATAATAAAGTTGGCAGTTTCGGTTTTTCGGTCGTGTAGTATTTTTTTATAGGTGGCTTTATCGGCGTTGATTAGCGCTTTTAATAAAGGCTCACCGATAAACGGAAAAATATTGAGTGAAATGATGTTGATGAGCAATTGCTCAGCTTCTATGGGTCTTATTCTGCCTTGTTGTATGGCTTCTGCAACTTGTGTTCTGAAGGTGTCAATAGTAGGGAAGTGTTTCTCTGCGCGAAGTTTTTGAATAAACTCAGGATTTCTGTTCAATTCTTGAATGACAAAATTAGGCAAGTACGGATGCTTGATTACAAATGAGATATAACTCTCGGTGAAATTGGTTATTTTCTCAAATAAATCAGTGTTGTCGTTGAGCACTTTGTTGAGTTGAGGCGCAAGCAGACCAAAGGCACTTTTAAAAACGGCTTCAAAAAGGAGTTGTTTGCTTCTGTAATAATAATGCAAGAGCGCTTTGTTGATTTTGGCTTTGTCTGCTATTTCCTGCATTCTTGTGCCATCCATGCCTTTTTGTTGAAAGATTTCTTTAGCTGCATTCAGTATTTCAACCTCTGTATTTTCTGTTTTAGATTTATCCATCTTGTTTAATCATTAGGTTTAACCGTTTGGTTAACAAAAGTATCAAAATAAATTTAACTAGATGGCATTTTTAGTTATTTTAACATGGTGTGTACATCAGCTTAGTGGTTGTTGAATCTGAAAACGAAAGGGGAGAAGCAATTAAAAGGAAATAAAAAATCTGCAAGTATCTCAATATAAATACTTGCGGATTTTTAATGATTGTTCAACAAATGCAGTGTTTAGCAACTTGTTTAAATAAAAAAAACTTCCAATTTCTTGAAAGTTTCAATTAAATAATGTGATCGCAGCAGGATTCGAACCTGCGACCGCCTGCTTAGAAGGCAGGTGCTCTATCCAGCTGAGCTATGCGACCTAGCCCATAAATCATAAAGATTTATTGTCGGGGTGGCAGGATTCGAACCTGCGACCTCCTGGTCCCAAACCAGGCGCGATGACCGGACTACGCTACACCCCGAATTGCGGAGAGACAGGGATTCGAACCCTGGCGACCGTTGCCAGTCGACAGATTAGCAATCTGCTCCGTTACCACTCCGGCACCTCTCCATTCAAAAAAATTCTAAGAACTAAATCAGATAAAAACTGATCCTTTTTTGAGGTTGCAAATATAGGATGACATTCTGTTATTTGCAAATATATTCCTCTTTTTTAGCCTAAAGTTTTTTAATAATTCTAAAGGGCTTAATTACCAATGCATTAAAAATGTTTGTCCAATCAAAAAAATAACTAATTTAGCTCCTTATTTAAAACTATGCTGACAGATTTCCAGAAAACACTAGCTCATAAATACAATTTACAGCCTCATAAAAAACTTTTGTTGGCCATAAGTGGTGGCATTGATAGCATGGTATTGCTGGATTTGGCAGTAAGATCAAATCTAAATTTTGCTGTAGCACATTGCAATTTTAATCTAAGAGAAAATGAGAGCGATAAAGACCAAGCCTTTATCACTGCGTATTGCAAGACACACCAAATCCAATTTCACCTCAACACATTTGACACCCATCGGTATGCTGCCCATAATAAAACCTCTATTCAGATTGCTGCAAGAGAACTCCGCTACCAATGGTTTTATGAGCTTAGAGATACTTTAGATTATCAGTATATAGTCACCGCACATCACTTAGATGACAACCTAGAGACTTTCTTAATTAACTTGCTTAGAGGGACGGGTATTGAGGGTTTGGTTGGGATTCAAGAAGACAAAGGCGTGATTCGCCCCTTGCTAAACTTCTCAAAAGTTGAAATAGAAAAATATGCATCTGAACAACAAATCAAATGGAGAGAAGATGCCTCAAACGCCTCTGATAATTATTTGAGAAACAAACTCCGTCATCACGCCATTCCGTTATTGAAAGAACTCAACCCAGAATTTCTAAGAGCTTTTCAAAAAACTACCGCTTATCTCAAAGAAGTGCAAGATTTTTCTAACGAAGCGATTGAGCTTATTTTAAAAGATATTCTTGAACATAAAAATGACAGAGTTATATTGGACATACCTAAACTAAAGACCTTTAGAAACTATAAGTTCATTTTATACAATTGGCTAGCTGACTATGGTTTTTCAGCTTGGCAAGATATCTATGAGTTGATTGATGCGCAGAGTGGAAAACACATCTTGTCAGACAAATATACCCTGTTAAAAAACAGAAATGAGCTAGTCTTGTCAATAACCCAAAGCATAAATACAACTGTGGTTTATCCTATAGAAGATGCTACTACAGCTATAGATTATCCTATTAGTTTGACATTTACGGAGGTGGATCATATCCCTAAAGAAATTAGCATTAACGAAATTTTTGTAGATAAAAGCTTGTTAAAATACCCCATGTTTGTCGGAAAATGCAAAGAAGGTACGTATTTTTACCCCTTTGGAATGCAAAACAAAAAGAAAAAACTGAGTAAATTCTTTAAAGATAGCAAGCTTTCTTTATTCGAAAAAGAAAATACTTGGGTTTTGTATACTAATAACCAGGTAGTTTGGGTAGTAGCAATGCGAGCAGACGAAAGATTTAAAGTCACTGATTGTACAACATCAATTCTAAAGATTGAATTTAAACCATTATGAAAAAACTCTTCTTATTAGTAGTCCTATTTGTTGGCTTACTTGGATTTTCTCAGGAAAACAAGGCTAAATTTACAGCCTCTATCGAGAAATTATCCGATACAGAATACCTGATTACTTACAAAGCTACCATCACACCTAACTGGAAATTATACTCAACAGTATTGCCAGATATGACTGCATTACCCACTGAATTCACTTATCTGAACCAAGAAGGAAATTATGAACTTGTCGGGAATGTAGAGGAATTTGGTTCTGAAATAAAATACGATCCTATTTTTGAGGCTGATATGGGGATGTTTATGGATAAAGCCAAATTCACCCAAAAAATAAAAATAACCAATCCAGACACTGCGTTTATCGATGTTGAAATTGACTTTCAAACCTGTGATGACGCGAGTTGTGTACCTGGTTTTACGCCGCTCAAGTTTAGCCTGACCGGTGAACTGATACAAGCAACGGCAGTTATCGATCAAGAGAGCATCCAAAAGAAAAATGCACTGCTTATCGATGTGAAAGGCAAAGGCGATTTTACCACTGAGATTACTGAAAGCTCACAGTCTAGCTATTGGAATATCTTTGCCCTAGGTTTTATCGGAGGACTTATTGCACTGCTAACACCTTGTGTATTCCCGATGATTCCGTTGACGGTTTCGTTTTTCACCAAGCGCTCAACAACTAGAAAAAAAGGAGTTTCTAATGCAGTACTTTACGGTTTTTTCATCGTATTCATATATCTTTTACTGAGTATTCCCTTTCACTTGATGGATAGCTTAGACCCTGAAATCCTCAATAATATCTCTACCAATACGTGGTTGAATATTATTTTCTTCCTTATTTTTATATTCTTTGCAGGTTCTTTCTTCGGATACTATGAATTGACATTGCCGAGTTCTTGGGGAAATAAAATGGATAGCGCTTCTAATGTAGGAGGTATCATCGGTGTGTTTTTTATGGCACTGACTCTAGCAATTGTTTCTTTCTCGTGTACAGGACCTATTTTGGGATCACTCTTAGCGGGTTCACTCACCGCTGACGGAGGAGCGATGCAGCTCACCGCAGGTATGGTCGGCTTCGGATTTGCTTTAGCACTGCCCTTTGCACTCTTTGCCTTATTCCCGAGTTGGCTGAATTCATTGCCAAAATCAGGAGGATGGCTCAATACGGTCAAAGTAGTACTCGGATTCTTAGAATTGGCACTAGCGCTGAAGTTCTTGTCAAACGCAGACTTAGTAGAAGGATGGGGGCTTATCAAACGCGAGCTGTTCATCGGATTATGGATAGTAGTTTTTGCCGGATTGGCATTATACCTATTAGGACTTATCAGATTCCCACACGATTCACCCAATCAGAAAATTGGGAATACCAGAAAAGTACTCGGAATCATTACTGCTTTATTTGTTGTCTACCTTATTCCTGGGCTGACCAATAACCAAGAATATAAAAACCTGAAATTCATCAGTGGTTTTCCACCACCGATGTTCTATAGCTATTATACGCAAGAAAGTGACTGTCCGCTTGGGCTGAACTGCTTTAAAGACTGGGAAGAGGGATTGGCCTATGCACAAGAGCACAACAAGCCCATTTTGCTAGACTTTACAGGCTGGGCGTGTGTAAACTGTAGAAAAATGGAAGAAAACGTTTGGTCAGATCCAGAAGTATACAACCTTATCAATGACAATTATGTGCTTATTTCGCTCTATGTCGATGATAGAAATGAACTTCCGGCTGACAAGCAATTTGACTATCAACGCACAGACGGAAACGTAAAGAAAATCAAAACCATTGGTGATAAATGGGCTACCTTCCAGGTGGTGAACTTTCAATCGGCATCACAGCCTTATTATGTGTTGCTGACACCTGAACTCGACATGCTAAACACGCCAAAAGAATATACTAATACCGCTGATTATATCCAGTGGTTGAAAACAGGTGTACAAAACTTCAAGAAATAATGCTTTTTTCTGATACACATTTAACTGAATACCCTTCGTACTACGAGGGGTATTTGTCTGTTTTGACTCCTCAAACCAATCTTCTTGAAGAGCTTGAGGCATCTCATTACTACTTTATCAAATTCGTACAAGACGTGCCGATGGATAAGTTTGACTACCGCTATGCTCACGGAAAATGGACCATCAAAGAAATTATCCAACACCTGATTGACGCAGAAAGGGTCTACGCCTACAGAGCTTTGCGTTTCTCAAGAAATGATAAAACCGAATTGCCGGGTTTTGACGAAAATGAATTTATGGCCAACTGCGATGCTAACCAACGCCATCTCAAAGATCTGTTGCACGAATTTTCTCTTGTGCGCCATACGACCTTAGAACTCTTCAAATCACTTTCAGAAGAAGCGATGCGCCATACCGGAAAAGCTAACGGAAGCACAATGAGCGTCAGAGCTATCGGCTTTATGCTGATCGCACATCAAGAACACCACAAGAATGTCTTTAGCGAACGATACCTATAAGCAACAATTCACATCCACTTGTCTGTAAGGTTTTATAGATTTAAATACATCTGAATCACTTGTTTCTGATCAGATGTTGCTTTGAATCCAGTCTTTTGAATTTGATTTTCATTTAAAACCCTTACTTTTGCAACTTTCTATACATTTACTATGAGTTTTATAAACGAAATCAACAAAAGAAGAACCTTTGGCGTAATTGCACACCCCGATGCGGGTAAGACTACACTTACTGAAAAGCTACTCTTATTCGGAGGGGCGATTCAGGAGGCAGGTGCCGTAAAAAACAATAAAATCAAGAAAGGAGCTACCTCTGACTTTATGGAAATCGAGCGACAAAGAGGGATTTCTGTGGCGACCTCGGTATTGGCTTTTAATTATAAAGACAAAAAAATCAACATCTTAGATACCCCGGGTCACAAGGATTTTGCTGAAGATACCTTCAGAACCTTAACAGCTGTAGACAGTGTGATTGTGGTTATCGACGTGGCAAAAGGAGTAGAGGAGCAGACAGAGAAGCTAGTCGAGGTATGTCGTATGCGAAAGATTCCGATTATTGTTTTTATAAACAAACTCGATAGAGAAGGGAAAGACGCTTTTGATTTGATGGATGAAGTAGAGCAAAAGCTGAGTCTGAATGTTGTTCCGCTGAGCTACCCTATTGGGATGGGCTATGATTTCAAAGGAATTTATAACATTTGGGAGAAAAACATCAACTTGTTTACCGGTGACAGCAAAAGGGATATAGAAGAGACCATTTCGTTTTCAGATCTGTCAAGCCCAGAGTTAGAAAAGATTATCGGTGCCAAACCTGCCCAAGCACTGCGCGATGATTTAGAATTGGCAACCGAAGTATATCCTGATTTTGATAGAGAAGCCTACCTCAAAGGCGATATGCAACCTGTGTTTTTTGGTTCTGCACTAAACAACTTCGGCGTGCGTGAGCTGCTAGATTGCTTTGTGCAAATTGCCCCTTCACCGCGTCCGAAAGAATCGGATACGCGTATGGTAGAGCCTGACGAAAAGAAACTTTCTGGTTTTGTGTTTAAGATTCACGCCAATATGGACCCAAAACACAGAGACCGATTGGCTTTTATCAAAATCGTTTCAGGTACTTTCGAGAAGAATAAACCCTACTTGCACGTCAGATTGGGCAAGAACTTAAAGTTTGCTGCACCCAACGCTTTTTTTGCCGAGAAGAAAGAAATCGTAGAAATCTCTTATGCAGGAGACATCGTAGGTTTGCACGATACTGGTAACTTCAAGATTGGCGATACGCTGACTGAAGGTGAAGTAATGCATTTTAGAGGTATACCCAACTTCTCTCCTGAGCACTTCAGGTATATCAATAATGCCGATCCGATGAAATCAAAGCAACTCGAAAAGGGAATTGACCAGCTGATGGACGAGGGAGTAGCACAGCTATTCACCCTAGAACTCAACGGAAGAAAGATAATCGGTACGGTGGGAGCACTGCAGTATGAGGTGATTCAATACCGTTTAGAGCACGAATACGGCGCCAAGTGTTCGTACGAGAACTTTGCAGCATATAAAGCATGTTGGGTGCGTCCAGACGATCCAAAAAACGAAGACTTTGCAGAATTCAAAAGAGTGAGACAGAAGTACTTGGCAAAAGATAAGCTCGGTCAACTGGTCTTCTTAGCAGATTCTGAGTTTTCTATACAAATGACCCAACAAAAATACCCAAGTGTGAAACTGCGTTTCACTTCAGAAGAAATTATATAGTTACCAGATTGGTTGGCGTATTAGCGAATGACCAAAGCATATATCACCTACAATAAGAGGCTCTTTTTAGAGCCTTTTTTTATGCCTTTAAGCCACTGATCTGTGCTCAGTTTTCGCATCTTTTTTAATACCTCGCCAAATCTATCTCCTTTTGTGCCAACTAACACTGGATAGCACCTTGTTTTATCCCCATAGGTTTCAACTTAAACTTTAATGTCGTAAAAAAGTACTTCAATACTTTTATTGCAGAAAATAATTATATATTTGCAGTATCAACTTAGATTAAATAAAATTAAAGCTATGCAGACAACTAATGAAATCGTTATCAACGTTCAAGAAATAGAACCTAAATTAAGACACTTGACCATCTTTCAGGTGTTTGATGGGCTTAAACAAGGTGAGAGTTTATTGATTCACAATAACCACGACCCTAAGCCTGTATATCACCAATTATATGAAATGAGAGGTGATGCCTTCACTTGGGAGTACCTTAGAGAAGGCCCTGAGTGGTGGGATATCAGAGTGACCAAAACCGCTGATTTCACCCCTGGTTTATATACCACTCAAGAAGGCGAGATAGTGGTGAGCGTACCTGAGATACAACCGCAATTCAAACACCAAACCATTTTTAACGTCTACGAAGACTTAGAAGCGGGCAAGAGTATGATTATCCACAACAACCACGACCCAAAACCGGTTTACTTTCAGTTGCAAAATATGCACGGAGATACTTTTTCGTGGGTATACCTGCAAGAAGGTCCTGAGTGGTGGGATATCCGTGTGACCAAGGCCGCCAAAGAGAAGCAGAGTATTTATGAAAACGACAAAGGCGAAATCTATATCGATGTGCCAACTATAGAGCCTCAACGCAAGCACCCCTCTATCTTTGAAGTATTTGATGACCTCAAAAAAGGCAAGAGCTTAATCATCCATAATGATCACGACCCGAAGCCTGTTTTTTATGAACTCCTAGGCGAAAGAGGTGACGTGTTCCTGTGGGAATACCTGCTTGAAGGTCCTGATTTCTGGGATGTACGCATCACTAAAAAAGTAGAACCCTCAGAGATACAAAACAAAGGCATTGATCAAAACGGCACTTCTACTGTTGCTAAATCTGCCAAAGAAGCCATCGTCGTAGATGTACCCTCGATAGAACCCAAACTAAAACACCCTAGAATCTTTGAAGTATTTGACGCACTCGACAAGGGAGACAGCCTGATTATTCACAACGACCACGACCCAAAACCCGTGTATTATCAACTCTTGGGCGAAAGAGGTGATGTGTTTGTGTGGGAATACCTGCTACAAGGACCAGAGTTCTGGGATGTCAGAGTGACCAAAAGAGGTGAAGGAGAGAGCGAAACCATAGGGCAAATCACTGCCAAAGACCTCAGAAAAGCAGAGGTATTCAAGAAATACGGCATAGACTTTAGCTGTGGCGGAAAGAAAACTGTCAGAGAAGCCTGCAAAGAAAAAGGCATAGACGCTACAAAAGTAGAGCAAGAACTCCAACAACCCATTTCGAATATCACTGAAAGCCATACCAATTACAATGAATGGAGCCTGGAATTCCTGACTGATTACATCATCAATATCCACCATAATTACGCCAAGAAATATCTGCCAGAGATACAGGGCTATGCCAATAAAGTAGCCCAAGTACACAACCAGCAACACCCCGAACTCTTTGAGCTCAGAGATACTGTACAACAACTCAATGACCAACTATCGGCACATTTGCTGTGCGAAGAACAAGACAGCTTGGTCTTTGTCAAAAAGATTGCGCGTGCAGATAATGCCAAGGCAAGCTATAGCCCAGAAGCAAGTCAGCAGTTTGCTGAAATGCTTACACAAACCGAGCAGCAACACGCCCAGTTTGATCAGTTAAGAAAAGACATTCGCAAGCTGACTCATGACTTTGTTTTGCCAGAAGACGCTTGCACCAGCTATGAAGTGCTGTTCAAGATGCTCCAGGAGTTTGAAGCTGACTTGCAGATGCATCTGCACTTAAAGAACAACATACTCTTTCCTAGAACCAAGGAATTAGAGAAAGCATTGCTGTCTTAAACCCAAGTGAATTTTTCAAAACACATACCTATACTTAGTTAAATACCCAAAGCTCATGCGGATTAACGAACAGACCAAAATAGCCAAACTCCTCAAGCAACATCCCGATGCTTTAGAAACCATTATTACCCTTAGCCCCGATTTCAAAAAACTTCGGAATCCTATTTTGAGGAAATTGATGGCGGGTAGGACCAGTATTGCCATGGCTTCAAAGATAGGCGGTTGCACACCTGAGCAGTTTTTCAAGGCATTGCAACCCCTAGGTTTTGAATATGACACTGCTGCAGCCCCTCACGCTGAAGAGGCGTTCCAACAACAGCCCATACCCGAGTTTTTAAAATCACTAGAAGCCGCACAGTTGATTACTTTTGATGTGCGGCAAATGCTGTCTGAAGGCAATGACCCTTTGAAGGACATCCAACAGAAAATTAAAGAACTCAAACAGGGGCAAGTGCTGAATATCATCAATACTTTTGAACCGGTACCGCTGATCAAACTACTCGAAAAACAAGGCTTTGAAGTGTTTGTCAACCAACTTGAGCCCACCTATTACGAGACTTTTTTCTATAAAAAAGACAGTAACAGCCGTGCTGATTTCACAACTGATACCGGCACTGCTGACGATTGGGATGAGATACTAGTGCAGTTTGACGGCAATATGCAAGAGGTTGACGTGCGAGCAATGGAGATGCCAATGCCGATGATGACTATCCTTGGGGCGCTAAAAGACTTGCCCGAAGACAAGATCCTCTACGTACACCACAAAAAGATTCCGATATTTTTGTTGACCGAGCTCAAAGACAGAGGCTTTGACTACCGAATAAAAGATGTGAAAGAAGGTGAGGTATTTTTGCTCATCTTTAAAAAACAAAGCTAATTTATGCTACAACCTAGCTCTAATCAAAGCGGACAACAAACCACGAGTTACAAAGTTGTACTGCCGTTTTATGTGTATGCAACGGCTTCTTTTTTAGTGGGTTGCGTACTGTTGCTCATGCATACCGATATCTTTAACCAACATCATTTTAACCCCCATACCTTAGCCCTGACACACATCATGGCACTCGGGTGGGGGACAATGATGATACTCGGCGCCTCACATCAGCTGTTGCCGGTGCTGATTGAGAGCAAACTCGACAGCAATCTACTGGCATACCTCAGCTTTATTTTCACCGCTGTAGGCATACCTTTTCTGGTGCTCGGTTTCTATATCTTTGATATGGGATGGACTCTGCAACTCGGAAGTGTCTTAGTCAATCTAGGCGTGCTGTGCTATGTGCTGAATGTGCTCAGAAGCACCCGCAGCACAACCAAAGCCAATGTACATACTTGGTTTATGGCGACGGCATCGATATGGCTGTTTTCGGCTACCTTTTTTGGGATGCTTTTAGTGTTCAATTTCACCCACCCGCTATTGCCTGCCAACTCATTGTCTTATTTGTCGATACACGCCCATTTGGGCATCGTCGGATGGTTTTTGATGCTGGTCATTGGCGTAGGCTCGCGATTGATACCCATGTTTTTAATTTCGAAGTACGTCAATGACAAAGTACTCTGGATAATTTACATTCTTGTCAACACTAGTCTGATAAGTTTAGTAGTACTCCAGCTCATCGGTGTCGCCTCTAGCCTCTATTACATTCCTATACTGACGGCTTTTGCAGCGATCATACTCTTTGTAAATTACTGCAGAAATGCCCACAAAGTCCGCATTCGCAAAAGCGTTGACGAGCAGATGAAAGTGTCATTGCTGTCTGTGCTGCAGATGCTTCTGCCGCTAATAGTGCTGATTATCGCCCTGATTTTATTGCCTTTTGCCCACTTCGCAGACATAGGATTGCTCTACGGATTTTGTGTTTTCTTTGGGTGGATTACCGCTATTATTTTGGGGATGACCTTCAAAACTTTGCCTTTTATCGTATGGAATAAAGTCTATCACAAGAGCGGCTTCAAAGAAAAACTCCCCGCCCCGAAGGAATTGTTCAGCGAAAAAGTCTTTACTATCATGACTATTTTTTATATCTCCGGCTTTGCATTGCTGATTGTTGGCATTGTTTTGGGCGGAGTCATAGTCTTAAAAGCTGGGGCTATAGCCATGCTTCTCGCCGCTTTGCTCTATGCCTATAACACCGTTAAAATACTTTTACATAAACCTCAGAACCCATGAATATAACCACTAACGACGACGAAAAACTAGCCTTAGCGCTGACCGGACTTTATGATGTGGATGATCCAGAAATAGGATTGAACATCGTCGATCTAGGACTGGTTTATCACCTTGAGTTTGAAGAAGAACCCAAGAAATTAGAAATAACCATGACCCTCACCACCCGCTTCTGCCCGATGGGCGAGAGTATTCAAAGCAACGTCAGAGAAGTATTAGAAGAGCGTTTCCCCTCTTGGGAAGTCAATATAAATCTTACCTTTGTACCTGCCTGGGATACTACGATGATATCTCCAGCTGGACAAGAATTTTTAGGCTATATCTAAACTATTATGCTGAGTCAAACCTGTAAAACTGCCATAAAAGCCGTCATCTACCTCTCTAGCAAAGCTGCTGATGGAGAGAAAGTAGGTATCAAAGAAATTGCGCGCCACATTGACGCTAGCGAACATACTGTCGGTAAAACCTTGCAAACCCTTGTCAGGCAAGGACTTGTCAAGAGCCATAAAGGACCCACAGGTGGTTTTTATATCAGCAAAGAACAAATACAATTGCCGATGATTAATATCGTCGAAACCTTTGAAGGCAAAGATGTATTCAAGGAGTGCGGACTTGGTTTGAGCAAATGCTCTGAGACCCATCCGTGCCCCATCCACAACGAATATAAAGTAGCCAGAGAGCTATTCGAAAAAATATTCAGAGAAAAGCGCATCATCGATCTATGTGATCCTGTGACTAATGGATTGGCGTATTTGATTGCGTAAGACTAGTTTTAGAAAATATAAAAAAAACCTGTAGGTAAGTTGATTATCTGTAGGTGTTTTTTGTTGGTTGAATTAGATTTGTGGCACTAGACTAGAAGTCTTAATACTCAATATAAAACATATTCCACTAAAAAAATAAGTGCTATTCTTAGTTTTTTTTGATTGCCGACAGGCTAATGTGTTACGGAAAGCTTTGTTTAGAGTTCGTTTTCAGAATTCCTTGAAACCCGAACCTACTTTTATTGTAACTTGCACTCACTTTTAATATCTGATAAAGCACAATACCAGAAAAAGAATAATCTTATGACCACGCTACAATTGATTTCTCTGATACTGATGACAGCGCTCTATTGTTTTGCTGGAATTACGCATTTCAGAAAGCCAAAAATGTACCTTAAGATCACGCCAGGATGGGTTCCGTATCCTGAGAAAGTCAATATTCTTGTAGGTGTTATCGAAATAGTTTTAGGTATCGCACTGCTTTTTAGTGCGACCAGAAGTTATGCCGCTATCGGTATTATAGCATTATTGATTGCTGTTTTTCCTGCCAATGTGTATCACTTTAAGAAATCTGTTACAAAAGGAAAACTTATACTGCCTACGTTGTTGCGCCTTCCGGTGCAATTGCTGTTAATCTATTGGGCATACACTTTTATCTAAGGCAAATCTAGCTCTAATGAGCAGCATCCAACACAAAAAAAGGTTTGAACTCTCGTCCAAACCTTTTATATTGGTAGTGTTAATTGTTTTGATATATCCCCTTTGAATAGAATCTATACGGGATTTTTTAAAATTAAGACTGTTTAACGAATTGCACATCAACAACTAATTTTACCTTGTCAGAAACCACGATACTTCCTGCCTCGGTTACGGCATTCCAAGTAAGGTTAAAGTCCTTTCTGCTGATTTCACCTCTGATTTCAAGTCCTGCTTTGGTTTGTCCGTAAGGGTCAACAGCTATACCATTAAGTTCTGCTTCTAGTGTAACTTCTTTAGTGATGTCTCTGATAGTTAGGTCACCTACTAATTTGTCGCCTTTAAATGATTTTGATACAAAGGTCATTTCAGGGAATTTCTCTGAATTAAAAAAATCATCAGACTGCAAGTGCGCGTCTCTGTCTTTGTTTTTTGTATTAATAGAAGCTGTCTTTGCGCTAAAGTTTAGGATTGCTCCGTTGAAGTCGTCTCCGTTTGTCTTGGCTGTAGCTTGAAAATCTTCAAAGTGACCTGTCACAGTTGAGATCATCATGTGTTTCACTCTAAACGATATTTCTGAGTGTGTGGTGTCTAATAACCAGTTTGTGTTAGTTTCCATAGGTATAATTTTTTAGGGTTAAGTTTTTATATTATTTTTTTAATACGTCTTGAATGTCTGTTAGTTTCTGAAACATTACGTTTGCAAAAGGGCAAAGAGGCATAATTTTGAGGTTCTTTTGGCGTGCCATTGCTACAATTTCGTAGAGCAATTGCTTGCCTATACTTCTACCTCTAAAGGTAGAATCTACCTCGGTGTGGTCAATGATTATAAAATCTGCGGAGGGAATAGAATAGGTCATTTCTCCCGCTGTCTTGCCGTCTTCTGTGGCAATTGCATAGCCTTTGCTCTGGTTTTCTTTGATTTGTATTTCCATAATTTATTGTCTTTGGTGGGGTTAATTTATAAAGCCATCGGTACTTCCATCAAGAGTACGCGTGCATCTGTAGAAGCTTTCACCTCAAAAGCATCGGTATCCCAGATACCCATCGCGTCTCTTCGGGTTAGTTTCTCTCCGTTGATTTCTACTTCACCTTCAATTATGAAAGCATAGACACCATTGCCTTCTTTTTTGATGGTATAGCTATCGGTATTGCCTTGGGTGAAATTTCCGATATGAAACCAAGCGTCTTGGTTGATCCAGACCCCTTGGTCATCCTTGTTAGGTGATAGGACTTGGTAAAATTCGTTTGTTTTTTCGTTGTCTCTTAACGAAATCTGGTCATAGCGAGGGGTTAGGTTACGCTCTCTCGGGAACAGCCAAATCTGAAGGAGTTTGAGGTCTTTGTCTTGGTTTTTGTTGTATTCAGAGTGTGTGATACCCGTTCCGGCACTCATCACTTGTATTTCACCCTCTCTGATGACGGCGGTATTCCCCATACTGTCTCTGTGTTCGAGGTCACCCTCTAGCGGAATAGTGATGATTTCCATATTGTCATGAGGGTGCGTTCCGAAGCCCATACCTGCCTGAATGATATCGTCATTCAATACACGTAATACCCCGAAATTCATACGCTCCGGGTTGTGGTAATTAGCAAAACTGAAGCTATGGTGTGCGTTGAGCCATCCGTGATTTGCATTTCCTCTAGTTGCTGCTTTGTGAATTATTGTTTTCATAGTGTTTGAATTTTAATTAGATAATGTTCTGACTTCTAGGCAATATAAATTCTTTTATTAAACTAAAAGTACTACATCTTGTTTGCCTTAAAAGTATAGTGCAAATATCTTACAATTATAACGGCTGTGGAATATAAAAATTGGGGTAAAACGTATGAAAACCCGATGTTTAAGAAATACTTTCGTTTTTCTTGAAGTTTGAAGGGGATAGGTTAGTGTTTTTCTTGAAAAAAGCGCTAAAATTCGCCGGTTCGTTAAAGCCTAGTTCAAAGCCTATCTCTTTGTTGGATAAGTCAGTAAAGAAGAGTAGTCTTTTTGCTTCGGTAATAATCCTGGCTTGGATGTAGTCTTTGGCGGTTTTGCCTATTCTAGCTTTGACTGTTCGGTTGAGGTGGTCAGGGGTGATATGCAGTAAATTGGCATAAAAAGTAGTGGTATGTTGCGTTTTGTAGTGCTGTTCTACCTCTCTTTTAAACGTCCGAATCAGGTTGTCGCCCGAGGCATCTATGTCAGATTCGATGGGGTTGATAGAACAAATATTGTTGCATTCTATCAACAATAACTTTAGGAATGCTCCTATAGACAAGAGTTTCATCGTGGCATCGCTGTGAAAGAGCTTGTAGATTTGATGGGAATATTCCTCAATAGCCGCAAACTGTGCTGATGAAGGCAATAGCGGAGGGCTTTGTCCATAGTTGTTGAATAAGTTCAGACTCTCAATAAACGACAACGGAATTAAGCTCTCAATCAAAAACTCATTAGAGAAAGTCATCACATAACCTATAGATTGCTCTTCTTCGATTATCTGATGCACCTGCCCGGGTGCTACGAAAAAGATTTGTCTTTGCCCTAAGTCATAAATGTTGAAGTCTATTTTGTGTTGTCCTTTCGCCTTGTTAATAACCAAAACCGTATAGTAATCGTGTCTGTGAGGTTCGTCAACACGTCCTTTTCGTTTGGTATAAATAGTCTCCATTTGAGATATCCCAAAGCTGATATTGTGGTGTGCTGCATTTACGTTCTGATAGGTTTTTAGGCTGTCCATAGTTGGTTTTTCCTAAGTTGTATAAGTAGCAATCCTAAAATAGATTCGCTTTTCTCTTAGGTTATAGTCTTAACAAACTTAAATAAAATTTCGCTAAAGAGCCTTAGATACAGAGATTATTTTCTGTAGAAATCAAGAGAGAAAATTATACTCGGTTGGCTATTCATCATAATATTTAGATGTCTTCGACATAGAATTTGTATCTTTGAGCATCACGAAATAAAATATTAATATAACTAAAAACAAAGAATGTTAGATAATTATTTGAATCTGAAACTAGTAACCTATCAAAATAAAGAGGAAATTCCCACCACAGCAGATACTATCGAATTGGTTACTACACGCAAACAAGCAGAGCTTTTTGACTTTCAGAACACCATCGCCGGCTCGGTAGAAAAGGCATTCGCCAAGAGCGAAACCAAAATTATATTGACCCATCACAACAACCGTAACTTTACAGTTATCGCTCCTAAGACTGAGTTAGAAACACTCCGACTAGCCGGAGCATCACTCTACCAGGCACTCAAAAAAGAACAATCATCCATCTCGATTATAGGCGGACTCAACGAACTTTCGACAGAAGAGCGTTATGCGTTCTTAGAAGGTTTGTATTTGAGTAGCTACGACTTCAATAAATACAAGAAAAAAGAAGCAAGTACAACTAGTACTATCTATTTGTCATCCCAAGCTTTTTCGGAAAGTGAGTTGGTAGCTTTAGAGAACCTTGTGCAAGGCGTCTCGCTGACTAAGACATTGGTCAACGAACCACTTAACTATTTAGACGCACTGAAATTCTCAGAAATCGCTGTAGAAGTAGGGAAGACCTATGGTTTTGAAACAGAAATACTCCACAAAGAACAGATAACACAACTGAAAATGGGCGGATTGCTCGCCGTGAATAGAGGCTCAGAAACACCACCTACTTTCAATATCTTTCACTACAAACCCAAAAATGCGGTCAACAAAAAACCATTGGTTTTGGTAGGAAAAGGAGTGATGTTCGATACAGGAGGTTATTCGCTTAAGGTAGGAGGCTCAATGCCTACTATGAAATCTGATATGGCAGGCGGGGCAGCAGTTTTGGGCGTATTCGCAGCCATTGCCGCCAACAAGCTCCCTTACCACGTCATTGGCTTAGTGCCTGCTACTGACAACAAGATTTCGTCTAACGCACTGGTTGTCGATGATGTGATTAGGATGATGGACGGCACTACAGTCGAAGTACTGAATACCGATGCCGAAGGGCGTTTGGTGTTGGGAGACGCTTTGACCTATGCCAAGCGTTTTGAGCCAGAGTTAGTCATTGATATCGCTACACTTACCGGAGCATCGGCAGCAATTACAGGTACGTACGGTATTGCCATGACAGGTAACAACCAAGAACAAGTAGATTTGCTCAAGGAATCAGGAGAGGTGGTTTATGAACGACTGTTGCAAATACCTTTGTGGAAAGAGTTTGCAGAGTTGCTGAAATCTGATATAGCCGACCTGAAAAATATCGGAGGGCCTGTGGGAGGTGTGAGTACTGCGGCGAAATTCTTAGAACACTTCACCGAGTATCCTTGGATTCACTTAGATATTGCTGGAGCCTCTTTCCTAAAAGATAAAAGTGGTTACAAACAAAGTGGCGGGACAGGAGTTACGGTGCGATTATTGTATGACTTCATCAAAAATAAATGTTAACCCTAAAATCCAATATAGTTATGAAAACAAGAAATATTTATGGAACGCTAGTGATGGCGGCTTTATTCCTAACAGCCTGTTCAGAAAAGAAAACCCAAGAGCAGGCATTTATGACTCCCGTACCAGACTCCGTTACTGTAGAATGGACGGCGTATAAGACTACAGATAAGCTTCCTGTAAAGGGAACCTTTACTACAGTTAATCTGGATAGCTACGCAGAAGGAAGTACGGTTGCAGCTGTGCTTGACGGAGCGGAGTTTAGTATCAATGCGATGGAGATTGCTACAGGCGATGAATCTCGTGATACAAAGATTAAAGATTCTTTCTTCGGACTGATGAATGAACCCGGAGTGATTAAAGGAGAGTTTGTACAATCTGGCGATGACTGGTTTGTAAAACTAAAGATGAATGGCGTTAGTGTAGAAAAACTACCCGCTAAAGTTGAAATTACAGATAACACTGCACAAATCACTGCCTCAATTCAGTTGGCTGATTTCAAAGCACTAGAAGTCTTAGAGGCACTTAACAAAGCTTGTTATGATCTGCATATCGGTGGCGATGGCATAAGCAAAACATGGGATGTAGTCGATATTTCAGCCAGTGTAAGCTTTGAAAGGGCAGATTAAGCTCATAGAATAAGTTTATAAAAACACACTGCTCAAACGAGGTATTGACTCGCTTTGAGCAGTTTTTTTGTAGTTGGGCGTATGTATAAGATAGCATTTCTTTGCTAAGTCTTCTTTGCTTTGTTTCAATTGCTTGATTGTAGCTTGTTTCTATTTTGAAATACCTTAGACAAGTGATGATAAACAGCAGTAACAAAGTATAGCCAAGACGACTGAAGTCAAGGTGGATGGGGGCTAGAAGTATGCTTATAATCTATACAACTCCGAGTAAAAGTAAGGAAAATAAAGCGGTGGTTATAAGAAACTTTTACATTTGATCCTATTGCTTGGGTATCTCGAGTATAACAGAGCGATATAAATTCGTTTAGTGGTTTTTTATTGAAAACTAAAAAAGACTTATATTTGAGGTACTAAAGTTTTAAGTAAAATTTCAGAAAGTATAGCCGTTCTTGGCAGTATATTTACAAACACAAACCCAAATACACAAACCTATGAGTTACTTCAACGTTGATAGTTTAGAGCATTACTTCAAAATGTATAACAAATCTGTCAGAGAGCCCCGTAAGTTTTGGGAGAAGATAGCCGAGGATAACTTCACTTGGTACCAAAGATGGGACAAGGTTTTAGAGTATGATATGGAGAAGGCAAATATCGAGTGGTTTATAAATGCAAAGCTAAATATTACTAAAAACTGTATCGACAGGCACCTCAACAAAAGAGGCGACAAGACCGCTATACTCTTTGAGCCAAACGATCCTTCAGAAGCGGCACAGCACATCACTTACAACGAGTTGTATGAGAGGGTTTGCAAAATGGCAAACGTACTCTTAGACCAAGGTGTCCAAAAAGGCGATAGGGTATGTATTTATCTGCCGATGATTCCTGAGTTAGCAGTGGCTATTTTGGCTTGTGCTAGAATTGGGGCGGTGCACTCGGTGGTGTTTGCAGGCTTTTCTGCTTCTGCCCTCAGCAGCCGAATTATCGATTGTGGTTGTAAACTAGTCATCACTTCTGACGGCTCGTTTAGGGGGAATAAAACCCTTGACCTCAAGGGGATTGTAGATGAAGCGGTAGAGAAAGCACAAATTGTCAAAACAGTTTTGGTAGTCAAAAGAACCCATGCTACAGTGGTGATGAAACAGGGCAGAGACCAATGGCTACAACCGCTCTTGGATGCTGCTCCAGTAAATAACGTAGCGGTGGTGATGGATGCAGAAGATCCGCTTTTTATTCTTTACACCTCAGGCTCAACGGGCAAGCCCAAGGGCATGGTGCATAGCATTGCGGGTTATATGGTCTATACCTCCTATACTTTCAAAAATATTTTTAGATACGAAGAAAAAGATGTCTATTGGTGTACCGCTGATATCGGTTGGATCACCGGACATTCATACATTTTATACGGACCACTGCTCAACGGCGCTACAACGGTTATGTTTGAGGGAATCCCAAACTACCCTGACTTTGGTCGTTTCTGGGAAATAGTAGAGAAACACAAGATTACACAACTATACACTGCCCCAACAGCTATCCGCTCGCTGTCAAAAGAGAGCATTGATTGGGTGACCAAATACGACTTATCGTCACTAAGAGTGCTAGGTTCAGTAGGAGAGCCCATCAACGAAGAGGCTTGGCATTGGTACAACAACCACGTCGGCAACAAGCGCTGCCCGATAACTGACACTTGGTGGCAAACCGAAACGGGTGGTATTATGATTGCACCAGTACCTTTTGTGACGCCTACTAAACCGACCTATGCCACGCTGCCACTTCCAGGAGTGCAAGTGGTTTTGATGGATGACAAACGCAACGAAATTGAGGATAACCAAGTAGTAGGTAACCTCTGTGTTAAATTTCCATGGCCTGGAATGGCTAGAACAATTTGGAATGACCACCAGCGATACGTAGATACCTATTTCTCTGCTTTCCCGGGTAAATACTTCTCAGGCGATGGAGCGCTCAGAGATGAAGTGGGTTATTACAGAATCACGGGTAGGGTAGATGACGTGGTGATTGTCTCTGGACACAACCTCGGAACGGCACCTATCGAAGATGCTATCAACGAACATCCGGCTGTTGCCGAATCGGCTATTGTGGGTTATCCGCACGACATCAAAGGAAGTGCATTGTATGGGTTTATTACCCTCAAACAAACCGGAAAAAGCAGGGATCAAACCAACCTCAGAAACGAAATAAACCAACATATTGCTACGCACATCGGACCAATCGCAAAACTAGATAAGATTCAGTTTGTCATGGGATTGCCAAAAACACGTTCAGGCAAAATTATGCGTAGAATCTTGCGAAAAATAGCTGAAGGCGACTTCTCAAACTTCGGAGATACCTCGACATTATTAAACCCAGAGAGTATCGATTTGATCAAAGATAAACGTATTGAGTAGCTGAATGCAGCGTCTATATAAAAGCGAATGGACCGATGTCGATTCGCTTTTTTTACGGATATTTGGCGTTCTGAAATCCAGACTATGGTATCAATTATTCTAAGCCTTATTTGTAGCTTAAGCGTAGGCGTATTGCTCAAGGTTGCCAAGCAACACAAGGTTGTGTTTATGCAAGTGATCGGTTGGAACTACCTCGTTGCATTACTGCTCTCTGTGTTTGCTTTTAAGGTGAGCCTAACAGATGTGGCAACGGTCAACTTCCCGATGTTGCTGCTTTTTAGCTTATGGATATTGCTGCCTACAGTATTTTTGTTTCAAGCCTTATCGCTCAAACACGTCG
This sequence comes from Flavobacterium sp., assembly GCA_035515135.1. GTDB lineage: Bacteria > Bacteroidota > Bacteroidia > Flavobacteriales > Flavobacteriaceae > Flavobacterium. The sequence continues at coordinate 37,366 of DATJBW010000003.1, read as the reverse complement.
GTATAGTAAAGACTGATATCGCCCAACGCTTGTCGTTGTTTATTCCTATTTTAGCTTCTTACTTTCTGTTTGGCGAAAGCTTTTCTGCACTCAAAATAATCGGTTTTGGGTTGGCTTTTACAGCGATATTCTTTACGCTCAACAAATCAGGTACTCATAACGGCAATCAGAAGAAACTCTATTACCCGCTTTTGGTATTGCTGGGTTTTGGGGTGATTGATGTACTGCTGAAAACCATCGCAAGTGCCGAGACTCCTTTTACGACATTGTTGTTTTGCATGTTCGCTGGTGCGCTGGTCATCGCTTGGATGATTAGTATATTTCAGATCGTAACTAAGAGATATCAGTTCTCTATTCGTAACCTGTATTGGGGACTAGGACTTGGGGTTTTGAACTTCGGTAATGTGTTCTTTTATCTCAGGGCACACAAAGAATTGTCAGACAGTCCTTCGACTGTTTTTGCCACAATGAATATGGGAGTGATTGTCTTTGGCAGTCTTATCGGCGTGTTGTTCTTTAAAGAAAAACTCAACAAACACAACTATTTTGGAATTCTGCTCGCCCTCTCGTCAATAGTGCTTATCGCCCTCTCGCGGTTGTATGACTTCTAAGGCGTAGAATATAGATTTTATGGCGGTATAATAAGCAGATTGTGTATATTTGTGTCCAACAAAAAAGCAGCTACTCCTTGAACTACATCGGCTCAAAACACAGACTTTCAGACTTTATCAAACAATCGGTATACGCGGTAGTCGGGACTGATTTATCAGCGCTGGTGTTCTGTGATATCTTTGCCGGTACTGGTATCGTAGGGCGGAACTTCAAAACAGAAGTCAAACAAGTCATCAGCAATGACCTGGAGTATTACAGCTATGTGCTCAACCGAAATTACATTGGCAACCACCGTGCGTTTGAATACGAGTCATTGATTGAGGAGCTGAATGCACTACAAGGAACAGCTGGATTTATCTATGAACAATACGCTGAAAACGGAAGTGCCCAGCGCATGTATTTCTCAGCGCACAACGGTATGAAGATAGATGCCGTGCGTCAGCATATCCTACAGTGGAAAAATCAAAACCGAATCTCAGAAGACCAGTGTTTTTTTCTATTGGCTTCGCTTTTAGAAAGTGCTGACAAAGTAGCCAATACCGCATCGGTTTATGGTGCTTTTTTAAAACACATCAAGAAATCAGCTCAGAAAGAAATGCTGATTCAGCCCGCTCTTTTTGATAAAACCGACAACAAACACCTGGTTTATAACACCGATAGCAATGCGCTTATCAAAGAGATTAGCGGTGATATATTATATCTTGATCCACCGTATAATGCCAGACAATACGGTGCAAATTATCATGTGTTGAATACTATTGCAAAATATGATAATTTTGTACCCAAAGGAAAGACAGGACTTCGCCCATATAATAAATCAGAATATTGTAGCAAAAGAGTGGTGAGTGAGTCTTTTGAAGAACTGATTAAAAACGCCAACTTCAAGTATATCTTCTTGAGTTATAACAACGAAGGGCTGATGAGCGAGCAAGACATCAAGAGCATCCTCTCAAAATACGGCAAATATTCGCTTTTTAGCACTGAATACCAACGATTCAAGGCAGACAAAGAAGAGAATAGAAATCACAAAGCAAGCGCAACAACAGAGTACTTACATATAGTAGAAAAACAAATATAAACCATATACAAATGAAAATTATTGCAGTAATAGGAGCAGGAACAATGGGCAACGGAATTGCACATAGCTTTGCTCAATCAGGATTCACCGTAAAACTTATCGATATCTCAGAGCAATCACTCGAAAAAGGTATGAGCACCATCGCCAACAACCTTGACAGAATGATTTCAAAAGCTATCATTACTGAAGAGGATAAACACAAAACCATCGCTAACATCATCACCTATACCGATATGAAAGACGGTGTGGTAGGCGCTGATTTGGTTGTGGAAGCAGCTACTGAAAACCTAAACTTAAAGCTTAAGATATTTGAACAACTAGAAGCATTAACCGAGAGTCACGTGATTTTGGCTACCAATACCTCTTCGATTTCTATTACCCAGATTGCAGCCGTGACTAAAAGAGCTGATAAAGTAATCGGGATGCACTTTATGAACCCAGTGCCTATTATGAAGTTAGTAGAGATCATCAAGGGTTATTCAACTTCAAAACAGACCTTCGAAACAATTTATTCGCTTAGTCAAAAACTAGGGAAAACACCTGTGGAGGTGAATGATTATCCAGGTTTTGTAGCCAATAGAATATTGATGCCGATGATCAACGAAGCTATCGAAACGCTTTATAACGCTGTGGCGGGTGTAGAAGAAATAGATACGGTGATGAAACTCGGTATGGCACACCCGATGGGACCCCTTCAACTCGCAGACTTTATTGGTCTTGACGTATGTCTTTCTATTCTGAATGTGATGCATGACGGATTTAAAAACCCTAAGTATGCTCCAAACCCACTCCTAGTGAATATGGTGATGGCAGGCAAGCTAGGGGTTAAGTCTGGAGAAGGATTCTATGACTATTCTCAGAGCAGAAAAGCAGAGCAGGTAGCCTCTCAATTCTTAAAATAACAACACCAAAAAGGCAATAAAAGTTTTTATTTTACTAACTAATCAACACATTTTCTAGCCCAATGAAAAAATCAATTCTTATTTTAACAATACTTTTTAGTGGGTTGTCGCTGTTTGGACAAGAAGCAGAAAAAGCCGAAACTAAGGCGAAGTTTGGTATGAGCTTTCAGGCTAAGATAGGTTACGCGACTCTTGCCAGCTCAGGTAGGGTAGACCTTCAAGGAACCGCTAACGCAGGTGATATGTTGATTTATTATAAAATCTCAGAACTGACTTCGATCAGTACGGGTATTGGTCTTCTAGAATACAGAGCCAACGGAACGACCGCAGGAGAGAGCTATTCGCTTGACCAAACCCACTTGAGGATTCCCTTATACATGAATTTCTCGATGAGTCTCTTTGAAGACGCGCTAAGTGACAAGTTGCAAGCTTATGCCGGTATTGGTTTTTATGCCAATACATTACTTGAAGAGGAGGTTAAATCACTTAATGCCAGTCAAACCCATAAGAATCAAGGTTGGAACGGAGGTTATGCCTTTCAGGTCGGAATGAAGTTTGGCATCTCTAGAGACTTTAATTTCGGTATTGGTTTTGAAACCCAAAGCGACTTCTCTGCAATGAAAAAGAATAATACAGAGCGCAAGTTTGAAGGCATTTCAACAGTAAACTTTCAGTTAATCTATAACTTTTAACAGCACCATCACATGAAAAAAATATTCTTATACCTGCTTATTTTCGCCGTTTTGATTAACGTATTTACCTATGCGTACTTTACCAAAAAACAGAAACACGAAGCGGAATTACAACACAACACCGTACTAAAGTTAGAGCAAAAAAAACAATTGATTGACTCGCTAGACTTAAAGATCTTTGAGATGTCTCATTACAGCCTGCAAGGCAATGACTCTTCACTAGATTATCTAGATCGTTACAGGGGTAGAGAGGTAGTCAAAAAAATTGAGGATTCTATCCTGAGTTTAAACCACGTAAGAGGCGGGAATAAGCTCATTGGCTTTGATTATCCAGAAGACCCAATCGTGATTAGCAGAATGCAATTTATGAACCACCGTTGGATATTGGCTGATTTTGATAACTCTACACTCGGCGGTCAAGTGCTTATTCGTTATTATATCAATGACGATGCAACTTTTGAGATGGAGGTGATTGACAAAGCCATGTATTTACCAAAAACCCTAAGAGCAGATTAGTATGGCAAACACCTTGGGCAAAATATTCAGACTGACCACTTTTGGTGAATCACACGGACCAGCCATCGGTGGTATTATTGATGGTTGCCCTAGTGGGATTCGCCTAGACTTTGAAGCTATTCAAGCCGAATTAGACCGACGTAAACCAGGTCAATCAGCCCTTGTGACCCAGCGGAAGGAGAGCGACACTGTAGAATTCTTAAGTGGAATCTTTGAAGGGGAAACCACCGGTATGCCTATTGGTTTTAGTATTGTCAACCAAGACCAGAAGTCAAAAGACTATGCGCATATCAAAGATGCTTACAGGCCTTCTCATGCTGATTATACCTATGATCAAAAATACGGCATCAGAGATTATAGAGGTGGCGGGCGCAGTTCGGCTAGAGAGACTGCCAATTGGGTTGTAGGCGGAGCAATCGCCAAGCAATTCTTGACGGATATAAAAATAAATGCTTTTGTATCAAGCGTAGGAGAGCTTTTTATCGACAAACCTTATCAAGCCTTAGACTTCTCTTTGACGGAGACCAATGCCGTGAGATGCCCAGACTTGGCAACAGCCCATAAGATGGAAGAACTGATCAAAACGGTCAAAAAACAGGGCGATACCATAGGTGGGACGATTACCTGTGTGATTCAAAACGTACCTATCGGGCTTGGAGAACCGGTATTTGATAAGCTTCACGCGGCTCTAGGCAGTGCAATGCTTACGATCAATGCGGTAAAAGGCTTTGAGTACGGCAGTGGTTTTTGTGGAGCCAAAATGAAGGGTTCTGAACACAATGACCTATTCAATCCTGATGGAACTACTCAAACCAACTTATCTGGAGGCATACAAGGCGGAATATCTAACGGAATGGATATTTATTTCAGAGTTGCTTTTAAACCTGTAGCAACTATCATACAAGACCAAATGACTATCGATAAAGACGGCAATACAACACAAATACAAGGCAAAGGCAGACATGATGCCTGTGTGGTACCTCGCGCGGTGCCTATCGTAGAGGCTATGGCTGCCATGGTTTTAGCTGATTTTGTGTTGATGCATAAAAAGTCTTGAGAATGCAGCAGTTAAATTACTTTGTTTTTTTTGTTAGCCTAAATTTATTGTTCCAATAGATGATATAAGCGGTACCGATAAGTGTGGGTGAAATCCAAATTAAAGTAGTGCCTATATGAAGTCCTGCTACCAAAAAGGCAGTGACTGATGCGATCAAAGCACCCACCATTCTACCCAAATGACTTTTGAGCCATACATTCTTTTTTTGTCTAAAGACTTTAAAGTTATGAAAGTCTTTCAGCGACATAAATGCACCAAAACTACCAAAGAATAGATACAATAGGCTTTGGTCAATCTTTTGTAGCACCCCCAAAAAACCAATAACTAACATGCCGATAGAGGTGAAAAGCATGCTGCCAGAAACTAATTTGTCTAGGGCATCAGCTTTGGTTTTAGTTCTGTTTTTTAGCGTTAAGGCTCGGTTGCCAGCCAAGACTAGATAAATCGTGAAGATGCCTATCAAAAATAAAAACAGGTTTTCATGCCCTGGCATACGCGCCACAATAAGAGAAAACAACGAACTTATAAGCATCGAATAAGAAAAAATACGACCTGTCTTTTTGTGGTTATAACCGCCTTTTCTCACCAATAAGCTGAACAATCCACTGAGTAATCCGATGCCACCAAAGATGGCGTGAAGGTAGATAAGTAGTTGTATTGTGCTGTCCATTGTCTGTTTATAAAAGAGGTGTTGAGTGTCTGTAATTGCTTGTTGCACTATTCAAAAATACACAAAACTCAATTATAAAACGCTATGACAGCTGTGCATTTGAACTAAAACAAACTTTTAGCCTTGCTGTTTGTTTAAATATCTACTGCCAAAAGTGAAGAAATCAACGCCTCAATTTTAAATATAGGTTAGGGATCAAAATAGTCTCCATATTTTTTATTTTTATGCATTTACTTCTTAAATTGAAGCCGCAACTAGTAGTCACATAAAAATCAATCTTATGAATCTTACCTCTAGTGAACCTTTTTGGTTAATAAAAAACGGCTTACTGCAGTCTTATCCATCCCTTAGAGAAGATATTTCAACAGATATCTTGATTGTTGGCGCGGGAATCACCGGTGCACTGATGGCACATAAGTGTATATCTGAGGGCTATTCAACCACTATTATCGATAGGAGAGAGATTGCTAATGGCAGCACTTCAGCGACCACATCGATGCTGCAGTACGAAATTGACATACCCCTTTTTGAGTTAAATCAGCGCATTGGCAAGAGTGCAGCCGAAGCTAATTATTGGGCTGGATGCCAGGCTATTGACGAGTTGGAGGAAATTGTAAAAGAGATAAAGTCTGCTTGTGGTTTCAAAAAGAAAGACTCTTTGTATTATGCTTCTTACAAGAAAGATATTCCACAACTACAAAAAGAATTTGAAGCCCGCCAAAATGCTGGACTAGAGGTCAAATGGCTATCAGAAGAAGAGATAAGCAGTATTTATGGCTTGCAAAATGCTTACGGTGGCATCTTGTCTAGACAAGGAGCGAGTGTAGATGCTTTTAAGTTGTCACACGATCTATTGGCCTATAACCAAAGCAAGGGCTTGCGTATTTTTGATAAGACTGAACTTCTCTCTACTCATACTACTAAGGGCGGCATAGTGGCTGCAACGAGTTATAAACACAAGATAACCGCCAAGAAAGTGATTTACTGTACAGGCTATGAAAGCACAGAGCTGATCAAAGAATCCTTTGTAAATCTCTTATCTACGTATGTGATTATTGGCGAACGAGTTACTTCAGAGCACAAGAATCTCAACAATACGCTATTTTGGAATACTGCCAAACCCTATATTTATATGCGCACTACTGAAGACAATAGATTGCTTATCGGTGGTGAGGATGAGGAATTTATTGCTAAAGACAAACGCGAGGCAGCGCTACACAAAAAATCAAAAAAACTAGCTCAAACCCTTCAAAGGATATTGCCTGACTATGATTTCAGGACTGATTTCTCATGGGCGGGTACCTTTGGCGAAACCAAAGACGGCTTGCCTTATATAGGTACGCACCCCAGTTATAAACAGGCTTATTTCCTTTTGGGGTTCGGAGGTAACGGCATTACCTTCTCTGTGATTGGCACCAACGTAATTGCCGATATGCTCAAGGACAAGCAGCACCCCTTAGCACCTTACTATAGATTTGGCAGGTGAGTCTTAAAAAAACTGCTTTGGATAGAAGTCATAGCCAAAGCAGTTTTTGAACTGTCTTATTTTGCCTTTAGATTTATTTCAGAAGTGGCGAGTTTTGTCAGGTCTTTATCGCAATTTTTCTCTTCGTTGATGGTGAGTTTCAACAGTTTTAAAGCTTCTTTTTCGCCCAAGAGTTTGGCATAGGTTGCCAAAGTACCGTAAGAGGCAATTTCGTAGTGTTCTATTTTCTGTGCGGCAGCAATCATAGCGGCATCTCTCACTGCGCCGGGTTCGGTCTCTTTCATAATATCTACTGCTTCTTTCAACAGTCCGTCCATAGCGTCGCATTTTACAGCTTCTGCTTTCTCATCCATAGACTTGAATACGCCGTCGAGCCTTTTTACTTGCTCTTTCGTTTCTTGTAAGTGATTGTTGAAAGCTTCTTTTAACTTGGCTGAAGTAGCATTTTGAGCCATCTTAGGTAAATTCTTTACTAGAGCATTTTCTGCCCAATACAAATCTTTCAATCCGTCTAACAGAAATTCTCTTAGATTTTCTGCTGCATCTTTGTTTGGTTTTACTTTTGAGGTGGTGGTTGACTTTGCCATAGTATTGAGGTTTAAAAGGTTAGGATAAATTGTGTGTAATCTTAGCATAGATTTAACAAAATTCATTCCATTGCACTATAATCTTGTATTAACTGAGTTAATCCTTGTTACAGTTCTTCTAAATCTGTTTACTGATGGGCTTTTAACACTATGGCTGATGTTTGTAGGTATGGGGTAATGCTGTCTAGCTTTTTTTATAACTGTCTCAAAATTGTAGATTATTTTTAAAAATAGTGGATTTGATACCCATGTATAGCCAAGGCTAGTACCCCTATTTTAGATAAACAAAACTTTTTAATCAACTGATTGTTTGTACGCTAGCCGATAGTCTGAATTATTGGCAATACTATTGAAAGAAGTTAGCACAAAGCGCAAGTTTTTTAGAGCGCAATCACTACATTTATACACTCAAATCCTTTTATGAAAAAACTTTTCTTACTTAGCGTGATCGGTTTTGTGGCGGGACTAGTGTTGATGTGGGTCTTAAAGCTAGTACTGCTATTGACCGGAAACACCGCCTATATCCTCTTGTTTAACTTTGATTATATACCCTTGGCAAGAGATTTAAGACCCACTTGGCTCTTTGGTTATGTATTTCATTTTATGACCTGCATAGTGAGTGTCATCGCACTTTTTTATATCCTCAAGAGGTGGAGCTTACACCACAAGATAAGTCCGTATGTGTTAGTCTATATGCTCGGTGGTGGTGGTTTGTTTTTCCTGACCGCTTTGTCAGCGCAGCCACCCGCATCAGATGATGTGATGGCTTGGCTCTACTGGACACTTGCCCACGGTATATACGGATTAGCAGTAGGTGTAATGGCAAAAAAGATGCTGTAGCTTATTGCAACTCGCTCAATCTTCTTTCTCAAAGGCTTCTAATTCGGTGTAGAATTCGAGCGCTTGGGCTACTGCGCTACCCCCTGAGCCTGCCAGCATAGTCCTGAACCACTTCTTGTGTAACGCCGCTGGAGTGTGTTTTTGATACAACCAATACGACAAATACACAGCACCTGCCGTAACCAAAAGCTGTAAGATGATATAACCCATCCCAACGTCTTGCGGAAACCATGCATCGCTTAAATAAAAGGTGGTGAAGAACGGAAATTGCAAACACATGACCTTACTGTGATCGAGAATAGAGAGTTGTATGCTAGACAATTGCTTCTGAATGGCTAACACACTGCCGTTGTAGTTGATGCTTTTTGCCATTGCCAAGTGTCTGATGTAGTCACTGAATCCCTTCATATTGATAAGCGCTATGGCACCCACCGAAACGATAAAGTAGTTTACTGCATACGAATAATTTGAAATGGCATAAAACAATAGGTAGCCCAAAAGGAGTAAATAAAACACAAAAGCTAAAATTCCTAAGGTTTTTAGCTTGACTAAACTGTGTAAAGAGGCTTCAGCCTTTAGGTCAATTGTCTGTTTGAGCAGGCGTTTATTGATGGCCAATGACTTTTCTATCTTGGCATTTTGTGCTTTCCAGAGGTTGATGAGTTCTGTATTTTCCATAGTAGTGCTAGTTGAGTTGTTCAAATTCTTTCTTTAGTTTGGCTTTAATTCTACTGATTTTTGTAGCTACGTTAGTGGTTGTAATCCCGATGATTTCAGCTATTTCAGCATGGTTTTTCTCTTCGAGGTAGAGCAATAGCAGCGCTTTGTCTAGGTGGTTTAGCTTTGCAATCAACTGATCGAGTAGCTGTAAGTTATGCTCTTTCTCTAAATCATTCTCCGTATTTTCAAATTCAAATATATCTATGCTAAGGCTGTTTGAGATGCGTTGACGGCTGTGTTCTTTGCGATAGAAGGATATAGCGACATTCAGCGCTATCCGATACATCCAAGTAGAGTATTTATAGGCGTGGTCATAGCGCTCAAATGACTTCCACAACTGTATCGCGATTTCCTGTACCAAATCCTTTCTGTCCTCTTTATTTTTGCAATAGGAGTTAGCCACTTTATAAAGTATGCCTTTATGCTGTAGTATTACCTCTAGAAATTGTACTGTTTTATCTGTATCCATCTTTTAGTAGCGGTGGTTTTAAAGTTGTGTGGTATGCCTATACCTATGTGCCAATAGCGATGCGCCATTTCTTTTCTGAGGTATATGTTGTGCTAGCCAAGAGCACTGAGCCTCTTACTTCATTATTCGCACAAGGGGCAAAAGAATCACAGTTTAAACAAAAAAAGTTTGTTTTGAATCGAGATACAATGTAGGTATTCTATAGCAAATACGCTGAAAACCAGGCTTGTTTTTTTATGCCAAGCCAAGCTCGGCATCATGCCAATATAAAAACAGCAAGCGCTACAAAGCCCTTCGCCATTAGAGCGAAGTCAGTATGTAAGCTAGTTAAAAACGAATTTATCTCGGAATGTGTTCGGGTTTCTTTTTCTTTTCTCTGATGAGGTAAATGCCAATCAAGATGAGTAGTCCTCCGATCAGGTACCAAAAGGTGAATTGCTCTCCGTCAATAAGCCCCCAGATGACGGCGACCACAGGCAGAAAGTAAGTGACCGTACTGGCAAAAACAGGCGATACGTCTTGGATGAGTTTGAAGTACAAAAAGCCACAAATAGCGGTGCCCAAGATGGCGAGTATAGACAAATAACCCAATGCCTCCCAGGTTTTTGGTGTCGCCTCAAAGTTAGTGTAGAAGCCTGCAAAGTACAGCGCGGCAAATGACGGAAGCATCCAGATAGTGATGGCACTGCTCGAGAGTTCGAGCGATGGCACGTGTGCGAGCTTTGTCTTGATAATCAGTGCCGATAGGGCATACAAAGCAGTTGCCAACACAACGAGCATCGCATAGCCCACTTGGGTTTCTTCTGTATGTGATTCAGAGAGCCACATCAAAAATGCCGCACCGGCAAATCCGACGAATGCACCGATAAATTGGGTAAACTGACTTCGAATTCCGAAGAATATAAAGCCCAATACCAACACAAATACCGGCACAAGCGAGTCTAAAATACCTGCCATCGAGCTACTGACTTGGGTTTGTGCGATAGGGAACAAGAACGCAGGCACAAAATTACCGACTAGCCCAACGGTGCTCACCCACAAAAAAGTGCGTTTGTCCATCTTGCGAATAGCAGGAATACCGAAGTACAACAAGGCTATTCCAGAGATACCCATACGCAAAGCCCCAATCTCAAACGGGTTAAAAACCAGCAACGCCTTTTTGATAAGTATAAATACACTACCCCAAGTCAGTGCCAATATTACCAAGATAATCCATTTGTTTGCCAGCGCTTTTGCCATAACCGATTTGATTTGAAAACAGTCTCCAAAAGTAGTATTTCCTATCGGCTAAAATGTTATTTCTATGCCAATATATCTATCTTAAAAAACAGCCTTTTGATTCCCGATAGAAAGCTTCTTGTTTTCTCTATTTCAGGTTGAAATGCCTTTTTACTTAGGCTGTAAGCCTTGCTATGACTGACTTTATTTTGCCTTGACGCACTTTGACTGCTTTTGACTTGTATAAAGCAGTTTTCATAGGTCATCCTTCGGGTGTTGTTCGAGGCTTGTTCGGGTCAGCTTCGGTTAAACCCCTCTTTTACCGAACAAGCCTCGAACAAGCCTCGAACAAGATAGGTAAATGACTCTATTAATTGTGGGGTTAATTTGGTGGTTTAAGGCACAAAAAAAGAGAAGATTATGTGTGATCTTCTCTTTCAAAATATAAAAGGCATTGGGCATTGATGGTCCTTTGTGTGGAGGATGGTTTGTTTCTTAGTCTTGCATAACAACTCTTTCTACATCTTCAGGGTTAAAAAAAGTACTGGGGTAATAATACTTGCTGCCTATTTTCATAAAAGGCAACTTCTCTTTTTCACGCATGCGTTTGAGCGTACTGTCTGAAATGCCGAGAATCTTTCTCACCTGAGCACTGATAACCCATCGGTTTTTATCGGGCTTTTCTTCAGCTAAGGCTTCAGCAAGTGCTAAATAAACCCTTATATGCTCTTGGAGCTCTCTCAAAGTAGTGATGATCTCTTTATTGTGCATAACATAATATTTAATGAATTATACCACTAAAGTAATGTAGTTTTGTCAAAAATACAAAGCAAATGTTTTTATTTTTAAGTTTTTGTATGCGTGAGGCTGTTAATACTGCAAATGCCGTATACGACTGGGCAGAGGGGTGAAGGTTAAGGACATGGTTGTTTTAGCGTATGCCCATTTGAAGGCTTAACTTTACTTGCACTGCCACGCAGCCCACTTTCATGGCTTTTGACGCTAAGACATTGCGACTTTCTTATTTAATTTATCTAAAAACATGTATCTTTGTGGCACTTTTTTTAACTACTAAAAGATTATAAAATTATGACATCATTTGATATAGTTGTGATAGGTTCGGGTCCTGGTGGATATGTAGCAGCCATACGCGCAGCACAGCTTGGCTTCTCAACTGCTCTTATCGAAAAATATAACACCCTTGGCGGAACTTGTCTAAACGTAGGCTGTATTCCCTCAAAAGCACTTTTAGATTCTTCACACCACTACCACAGTGCGGTTACGCAGTTTGCACAGCACGGTATTGAAGTGCCAGAAGGTATCAAAATGAACATTGACAAGATGATTGAGCGCAAGCAAGCGGTGATTGACCAGACTTGTGCCGGAATCAAATTCTTGATGGATAAAAACAAAGTCACTGTGTTTGAAGGTGTAGGTTCATTCGAGGATGCTACCCACGTCAAAATTACTAAAAATGACGGTTCTACTGAGGTAATCGAGGCTAAAAACACCATTATTGCCACAGGTTCAAAACCATCGTCACTGCCTTTTATCAAAATAGATAAAGAGAAAATCATCACTTCAACCGAGGCTTTAAAGCTAAAAGAAATTCCTAAACACCTGATGGTTATCGGGGGTGGTGTGATCGGGTTGGAGCTGGGTCAAGTATATGCGCGCATTGGTGCTAAGGTATCCATCGTAGAATACTTAGATAGAATCATCCCGGGAATGGATGCACAACTGTCAAAAGAACTGACCAAAGTACTCAAAAAACAAGGCATCAAGTTCTATACTTCTCACAAAGTAAAATCAGTTGAGCGCAACGGAGCAGATGTTCAGGTGCAAGCGGAGAACGCCAAAGGAGAAACGATCACTCTTGACGGAGACTACGCTTTAGTATCTGTGGGTAGACGTCCTTACACTGACGGATTAGCTGCTGACAAGGCGGGCGTACTCATCAACGACAAAGGACAAGTAGAGGTTAACGAACACTTACAAACGAACGTGCCGAATATCTACGCTATCGGAGATGTGATCAAAGGAGCGATGTTGGCACACAAAGCAGAAGAGGAAGGGGTTTCAGTTGTTGAGCGTATCGCTGGACAGAAACCACATATCAACTATAACCTAATCCCTGGGGTAGTTTATACTTGGCCAGAGGTAGCCGGTGTAGGTAAAACCGAAGAGCAACTCAAAGAAGCAGGTGTCGATTACAAAACAGGTACCTTTAACTTCAGAGCCTTAGGAAGAGCTAGAGCAAGTATGGATACTGACGGCTTTGTAAAGATTCTAGCCGATAAAAACACCGATGAGATTCTGGGTATGCACATCATCGGCGCACGTGCCGCTGACTTGATTGCAGAAGGCGTTACCGCAATGGAATTCAGAGCCTCAGCAGAAGACTTGGCAAGAATATCACACGCACACCCAACCTTCTCAGAAGCCATTAAAGAAGCCGCTTTAGCCGCTACAGACAACAGAGCGATTCACGCATAAGCCTATAAAAATACACTATTTAAATACCCAAAAAAGCTGCCCATTCACGGGTAGCTTTTTTGGTATATAAAGGCAGCGAGTATATTTCATTTATTTGGCGAAAGCCTTTATATTTGTGGCATGAACTTTTTTAAAAGGCTATTTGCTGCAAAGCAACCCGAACAAGAGACCGCAATGAACAAATACTTGATAGTAGGACTGGGCAATCCAGGTGCAGAATACGCAAACACGAGACACAACATCGGCTTTAAGGTACTTGACTTTTTTGCCCAACAAGAGAGCCTCAACTTCGAGACTTTGCGCTTGGGTGCTGTGGCAGCTTATCGGTTTAAAGGAAGACAAATCTTTCTGCTAAAGCCCAATACCTTTATGAATCTCAGCGGAAAAGCAGTGCAGTATTGGATGCAAAAAGAGAACATTCCGCTAGAGAACATCTTGGTGATTACCGATGATTTGAATATCGAGTTTGGCATGATTCGCATCAAAGGCAAAGGCAGCGACGGCGGCCACAACGGATTAAAGAGTATTCAAGAGGTCTTGGGTACGCAAGCATACGCTCGCTTTCGCTTTGGTATCAGCGATGCCTTCAAAAAAGGGCGTCAAGTAGATTATGTCTTGGGCGAATGGTCTGACCTAGAAAAGGAAGTGCTCAAAGAGCGCCTAGAGAAGTCAGGACAAATCATCAAGGCATTTGCCAGTATCGGACTTGCGCGTACCATGAACGAATACAACGGCAAGTAACTTTGGCATAGCATTGGATAAAACAACTACCACACATACACCACGCAAACGACACACTTAAAATACTACACACCATGAGAATAGCTATCGGAAATGACCACGCAGGAACCACCTATAAAAACGCCATTGTAGCCTACTTAAAACAAAGCGGACACAGTGTAACCAATCACGGAACAGACAGCTTAGACAGCGTTGATTACCCTGATTATGTACATCCTGTAGCCACTGAGGTGGAGAACAAACAAGCAGACCTTGGCATTGTCATCTGCGGAAGCGGTAACGGCGTTGCCATCACTGCCAACAAACACCAAAACATTCGCTGTGCCTTGTGTTGGACAAAGGAAATCGCAGCACTGGCAAGACAGCACAACGATGCCAACGTGCTGAGTATTCCCGCTCGATATACCTCAAAAGAACAAGCCATAGCGATCGTAGAAACCTTCTTAAACACCGCTTTTGAAGGGGGTAGACACCAAAGCAGAGTAGATAAAATCTCTTGTAAATAGCATGTTGCAAAACTCGCAACAACAGTAGAAAAATAAACAGAATATACTTTTCAACCTCTTTTATAGTTAGTAATAAAACACAATAATAGTATGATGCGTTTTAGGAATCTTTTATGGGTTGTATTTACAACACTTAGTTTGACCGCTTTTTCTCAAGAAGTAATCACCAATCAATATGATGCCAAGGGCAATCGCGATGGCGTGTGGACAGGCACACACGAGAAGTCTAAGCGCCTGCGCTATGAAGGCACTTTTGCTCATGGCAAGGAGACGGGCATATTCAAGTATTTTGATGACACTAAAGCAGGTAAGCTGATTGCTACGCGTGACTTCTCTTTAGGCGATGGCAGTTGCTATGTAACCTATTTTGATCAGAAAGGAAACAAAGTCAGCCATGGCTTGCTCAATAAAGACAGAGAGAAACAAGGCGAGTGGAAGTACTACCACAAAGAGTCGCCTATCGTGATGTCTGTTGAGAATTATAACAGCGGAAAGCTACAAGGAAAAGTAGTGGTGTTTTATCCAGAGGGGAATATTGCCTCAGAAAGCCATTACAAAGACGGCATACTCGAGGGCGTATATAAGAAATATACCAAGCAAGGTTTTGTCATAGAAGAGATTCCGTATGTCAAGGGTCAGTTTTCAGGAATGGTTACGTATAGAGATATCAAAGGCAGACTCTATGCACAAGGATTGTATAACAAAGGCCTAAAGACGGGAATCTGGAAGTATTACAAAGACGGAAAACTAGACAAAGAAGTCGATATCGAGGCTGAAGCACTCAAGCGCAGAGCCAAGAAATAAGGCAAATCTTAGCTTAATTCATCTCCTTGTAGACTTCGTTTAGACTTTCTAAGATAATGGTACAGCCCTCTTTGATTTCGTCTTCAGATATAGTAAGTGGCGGCGTGATGCGGATGGCCTTTTTGTCAAACAATAACCAGAATAAGATGAGTCCTTTGTCTTTGCACTTCAATATCACTTGATTAGTAATGTCTTCACTCGGCGTCATCGCGGCTATCATTAGTCCTTTTCCCCTAACCTCAGTGATCAGTGGGTGCACTAGGAGTGTTCTAAATAGCTTTTCTTTTACCAAGGTCTGTGGCATCAGGTCTGTTTCTAGCACTTCTCTGAGCGTGGCAAGTGAAGCTGCTGCAATCACAGGGTTACCGCCAAAGGTGGTGATGTGCCCCATACTCGGGTTGTCAGACAGCGTATCCATCATGGCTGCAGAGGCGACAATTGCACCACAGGGCATACCGCCTGCCATTCCCTTACCGATGGTGATAATATCCGGCACCACGTCGTAGTTCTGAAAACCAAATAATTTTCCGGTTCTACCAAAGCCCGGTTGTATTTCGTCTACAATCATCAGCGCACCAACTTCTTCGCATCGCTGTTTTAACTTCTTAAAATAGCCGTCTTTGGGTTGTATAAAACCCGCACCACCTTGAATACTCTCTAAGATTACCCCAGCTGTTTTCTCAGTGATTTGGTCGAGTTGATCAGCATGGTTAAAGTCGATAAAGCGCACATCGGGCACGAGTGGCAAGAAAGGAGCCTTGCGCTCTTTGTGATTCATCACGCTCATAGAGCCCATGGTATTGCCGTGATAGGCGTTGTTCATCGAGATAATCTCTGAACGTCCGGTCACTCTTCGTGCGAGTTTGATAGAAGCTTCAGTCGCCTCAGTGCCTGAATTGACTAGATAGGTCTTCTTGAGTGGCTCAGGCAAGTGGGCTGCCAATAGCTTGCAGTAATCTACCGCAGGGCTTTGGGCATACTCGCCATAGACCATCACGTGCAGGTATGTTTCCGCTTGTCTTTGAATGGCTTCTACCACTCTTGGATGGCAGTGTCCAAGGGTACAGGCTGATACGCCCGCTACAAAATCAAGGTGTTTGCCTCCGCTGGTGTCATAGATATAAGAGCCTTTGGCATGAGAAACGGCAACTCCCAAAGGGAATTTGGTGGTTTGTGCTTGGTATTTCAGAAAGTCATTCATAGTACAATAGGCATAAATTGATAGTCCAGTATAACGAATTTTTGTAGGATTATCAAAGCTCAAAAGTATTATTTAGCCCAGTCTTTTGCAAGTGAATACAGCCAAAATGCGTTGGGCGAACAACCAGGTCTGAGTTGGTTCAATATATTTCTATGTAGGAGTGGTTAGTTTATGACTTATATCACAAACCAATCTCTAATTATTGTCTACTTTTGCCTTATTAAGACTGATTACAAATTATGATGAGGGATATAGAAAATAGAGCAGACATAGAGATCATTGTCAATACTTTTTATGAGCAGGTGCAGAAGGATGAGGTGATTGGCTATTTGTTTAACGACGTTGCCAAGACAGATTGGAGTCATCACTTGCCCAAGATGTATGACTTCTGGGAGGTCATCCTCTTCGGGACGGGTAACTTCAAGGGCAACCCAATGTTTGTACACAAGCAATTGCACGAGCAAAGTCCGCTAAGGGCAGAGCAATTTGCACATTGGTTAGAGTTGTTTGAGCAGACGGTGTGCAGTCTGTATCTAGGGCCTAACGCCAATGATATGATGCAGAGTGCTGCCAATATTGCCCAGACCATGGCGTATAAGGTGCTCAATTAAAGGCTGACTTTTGTCATAGTCAACCTAGGTTATTTAGTGTTATTTTGGCAAGCCTATTTTTAATATATTGTAGTACATGAAAGACTTAAAAGAAAAAATACTTCAACTCAAGAAAGAAAAAAACGCAGTGATATTGGCGCACTATTACCAAGAGCCCGATATTCAAGACATCGCTGATTATGTGGGCGATAGCTTGGGGTTATCTCAAGAGGCGGTAAAAGTAGAGGCAGATATCATTCTCTTTGCTGGCGTTCACTTTATGGCAGAGACCGCTAAAATACTGAATCCGAACAAGAGAGTTATACTGCCTGATATGGATGCCGGCTGCTCATTGGCAGACTCTTGTCCACCAGAGTTGTTCAGAAAGTTTAAAGCTGCACACCCAGAGCACTTGGTGATTACTTACGTCAACTGCTCAGCAGAGATAAAAGCGATGAGCGATATTGTGTGTACCTCTTCTAATGCGGTAAAAATAGTAGAATCAGTGCCAAAAGACACCCCTATAATTTTTGCGCCAGATAAGAACTTGGGCAAATACCTGATTAAAGAAACCGGTAGAGATATGTTGCTTTGGGACGGCGCTTGTATCGTGCACGAAGCCTTCTCGCTAGAGAAATTGCTCAATTTATACAAAGAACACCCTGACGCACAGATTATCGCACACCCTGAATCAGAGATGCATATCTTAAAAACAGCCAATTACATCGGCTCAACAGCGGGGATGATCAATTACGTACAGACCAATCCGCACCATAAGTTTATTGTGGCTACCGAAGCAGGTATCTTGCATAAAATGAGTCAAGTAGTGCCTGACAAAATACTTATACCTGCACCGGCAAACGAAGATAATACCTGTGCTTGTAGCGAATGTGCTTTTATGAAAGTGAATACACTTCAGAAGGTCTATGATTGTTTGGTCAACGAATCGCCAGAGATCATCATCGATGAAGACACCCGACTCAAAGCCCTTATCCCAATTGATAGAATGCTTACACTCTCAGTATAATGGAAAAGACAGACTTTCTTATCATTGGTTCAGGAGTGGCGGGCTTGTCATTGGCGATTAAGCTGTCTACTCACTTTCCTGATAAGACGGTTGCTGTGGTGACCAAGTCCAACGAAGATGAGTCAAATACAAAATACGCACAAGGCGGAATTGCCATTGTGACCCACATCAATGATTCCTATCACAACCACATTGCAGACACCCTGGTGTGTGGCGATGGTTTGTGTGATACGGAGGTAGTGGATATGGTTATCAAAAACGGTCCTCAACGCCTGAAAGAACTCATGGATTGGGGGGCAAGGTTTGATTTGAACAGCAATAACGAACTAGACTTAGGCAAAGAAGGCGGTCACTCTGACCACCGCGTGGTGCACCACAAAGACCAGACGGGTTTTGAGATAGAACGAGCGGTTTTGGCACAAGCCAAGCGCTCGGCTAACATCACTATATTAGATTATCACTTCGCTTTAGACTTGATTGTTGATGACAACAACTGTTTGGGCGTCTATGTGCTCAGCGAAAAGTCAAAGTCTGTCTTTGCGCTCAATGCAGCTTATACGGTCTTAGCTTCCGGAGGTATTGGACAAGTCTACGGACATACGACCAACCCCTTAGTGGCGACAGGTGATGGTATCGCTATGGCAAAAAGAGCTAAAGCAAATATTATGGATATGGAGTTTGTGCAGTTTCACCCCACGGCACTCTATAATTCTGAGAGGAGTACTACTTTTCTGATCTCAGAAGCGGTTAGGGGTTTTGGTGCCTATCTCAAAACCAAAGACGGCCAGCGCTTTATGCTGAAGTACGATCCTAGAGGCGAATTGGCTTCGAGAGATATCGTATCGCAAAGCATTGATATAGAACTCAAGAAATCAGGCGAAAAGTGTGTGTATATGGATTGCACCCATCTGGACCAAGACGCTTTTGCAAAACACTTTCCGATGATTACACAGACCTGTAATGCTATGGGAATTGACCTAGCCAAAGACTGGATTCCGGTAGCGCCTTCACAGCATTATATCTGCGGAGGTATTGCCGTAAACACTGACGGACAGACCTCAATAAAGCGTCTTTTTGCGTGTGGTGAGTGCTCTAGAACGGGCTTGCACGGCGCTAATAGATTGGCATCAAACTCACTTTTAGAGGCGTTGGTTTATTCTAATAGGATATACAACTATTTGGTAGACAACTTTAGACTTCAACCAAAAACAGAGCACCTAGAACACAATTATAATTTGACAGCTGAGGTTATCTCGGCTGAATTTATAAAAAACAGAAAAAAAGAAGTACAAAAGACCATGCTCAACTATGCTGGAATTGTCAGAAATAATCAAGAGTTAGCCTTGGCAAATAAGCTTTTTAAAGATTGGCACAAACAGCTGATTCAACTTCAGAAAGAACACAGAGTTTCTAAAGACTGTTATGAACTAAAGAATATGATTGACGTGGGTCTACTGATTATAAATCACTCGTTAAACAGAGTAGAAAACAAAGGCGTTTTTATAAAAACAGAACAGCCACTAAGAGTCTGAAAAATAGTATTAATGCCTGTTTGATAGGGCGTTATAGATATTTTTTTTATAGATTTGTAAGTGAAGTTTCTTAGAAGAATATACTATGACATCACAAATTCCACTCGAATTACTCGTCTTTTATGGAGCGACATTTAAGAATTTCCAAAAGGGAGAAGTATTGTTTTTAGAGAAAGATACCCCCCATTTTTACTACCAAGTAGTCAGCGGAAATATTAAGATGTTTAATACAAATGACGAAGGCAAGGAGTTCACACAGGGCTACTTTCTCAGAGGTCAAAGCTTTGGTGAGCCACCTCTTTTTATAGACGAAATTTATCCAGCCTCAGCCGTGGCGTGTGTCGATAGCGAAGTAATCAGAATTCCCAAAGACATTTTCCTGAAAATATTAGACGAAAATCCGGCTATCCACAAAGAATTTCTGAAGCTCATGGCTAGAAGAATCCATAACAAAGCCACTACCTCAAAAGATATTATCAACCAGAAATCAGAGTTCAGAATCAAAGCTTTTTTAGATTCGTACAAAAAAGACAGCAAGAAAGAACTCATCCCTTTTACGCGTCAAGAGATTGCCAACTTCACCGGACTTAGGGTAGAGACGGTCATCAGAAGCATTTCAAAAATGGCCAAAAAAGGTATCATTGAGGTTATCAACCATAAAATCTATTACTAGATGAAATTCAAAGTTGACTTCTGGCTAAAGTTCTCACTCGTTAACTTATTCTTAGTTGCTTTATTAGGCAGCTTGTTGCGATACAAAATAGGCTTTCCTTTTCCGGCTCTGGAGTTTAAAAATCTATTGCATTCGCATTCACATTTTGCTTTTGCAGGTTGGATTACCCACACAATTATGGTATTGATGATCTACTTCTTACAGCAAAACTCGAACGCTGTAAAACTCACCAAATACTCTTGGTATCTTATGGCCAACCTATTTACTGCTTACGGAATGATGGTGGCGTTTATCTTGCAGAGCTATGCGTTTTGGTCAATCTTATTCTCGACTTTGTCCATATTCATTTCCTACGGCTTTTCGTATGCCTATTACAAAGACTTAAAAACCATCCAAAACAAACCTATTGTCAAAAAATGGTTTTCAGGAGCGCTGTTTTTCTTGGTAATCTCCTCTATCGGAACCTTTGGGTTGGCGTATATGACAGCGACTAAAAACATCGTTCAGTCGTACCAACTCGGCTCGATTTATTTCTATTTGCACTTTCAGTATAACGGATGGTTTTTCTTCGCCTGTATGGCGCTGCTGTTAAATTCGCTCAAGCTCGGTGCTGGGCAAATAAAGCTATTCTCTAAAGTGTATCTGTGGTTTTTCACCTCGTGTTTAGTAGGCTATTTCCTGTCTATTTTATGGGTAGATTTGCCTTGGTGGGTGATAGTGATTGCCATTTTATTTGCGGTGATTCAGTTTGTTGTATGGATAATAATGCTAGTGAGCTTGCTTAGACATAACAAAAGCCAGTTTCAGGACAAAGCCTTATTTCTAAAAAACATCTTGAGGTTTGTAGTGTTGTGCGCTACGCTAAAATTCGTCTTGCAAATCTTATCGACTCTGCCCTCATTAAGCAGTTTGGCATTTGGATTTAGAACTTTGGCCATTGGTTATTTGCACTTGGTTTTATTGGCGGTAATCAGTTTGTATTTGTTATATTATATCTACGCTAACAGGCTTATGTCAATAAATACACTCATCAAATGGGGGCTTATCAGTTTTGCAATTGGGGTATTTTTAAACGAACTTGCTTTGGCTATTCAGGGGCTTACTGCTTTTGGGATATTTCTACTGCCAAAAATCAACCAAACACTTTTTGGCATCGCACTGCTGTTGTGTGTCTCAATTGCTTTAGTAGCTTTTAGCCCAAAATCTTTAAGAATAAAACAGGAAGAGCTAAAGTGAGACCACTAGGTTTGAAATCTATCTCAAGACAACTTCTAACCTCTTCATTATCATAAAAATCTACCGTTTTATTTGAGATACAAGAACCTTTAAAAGGGTTTAACTCAGTTGGTATAGAATAAAGTTTTGCCAACACGCTATGGGATGCGTAGTTTAATTTGTTATATTTACCTCGTCGCTTTAATTTACTCTCAACCAAGAGGGTTCTGTAAAAAGCGAGCTTACATTGATGACAACAAAAATTATAGGAGTAGGTAATTATATCCCTTCACAGACCATTACTAATCTATTTTTTGATAAGCATCTTTTTTTAGACGAAAGTGGGCAGACTTTAAAACAGAATAATACTACGATAGCCAATAAACTCAAGGAAATTACAGGTATCGAAGAACGCCGTTATGCCAGTCATGACCAAGTCACATCTGACCTAGGGCTCATTGCTGCTAAGGCTGCTATTGAAGATGCCAAGATAGATCCAGAAACCTTAGACTATATCATTTTTGCCCATAATTTTGGAGATGTACGCTTTGGTACTGTTCAATCTGATGCGGTGCCATGTCTTGCTTCGAGAGTCAAGCACCTACTAGGAATTGAGAATAACTTCTGTGTTGCCTATGATGTTTTATTTGGATGTCCAGGTTGGATAGAAGGGATGATTCAAGCCAATGCTTTTGTAAAATCAGGTATTGCCAAGCGATGCCTGGTAATCGGTGCAGAGACTTTATCACGTGTCGTAGATATTCACGACAGAGATAGCATGATTTATGCCGATGGTGCAGGAGCTGCTATTATAGAGCTGAGCACTGATGATTCAGGCATAAAATCACACGTGTCGGCTTCTTTTACACTCAAAGAAAAAGACTTTTTATACTTCGGAAAATCATTTAACGTCAATAGTTGTCCTGATACAAAATACATCAAGATGAATGGCAGAAAAATCTATGAATTTGCCCTTTTGAACGTTCCTGGAGCCATGAAGAAATGTTTTGACGATAGTGGTTACAGCATTGACCAACTCGATAAAATCATCATCCACCAGGCCAACGAAAAAATGGATGAAGCCATCGTGAATAGGTTCTTCCAGTTATACGATACGCCAGTGCCTGAGCATATTATGCCGATGGTTATACATAAATTAGGTAACTCTAGCGTAGCTACGATTCCTACTTTACTCAAGATGATTCTCAATGGCGAATTGCCTGAACACAAGATTAAAAAAGGAGATGTTGTGTTGTTTGCCTCTGTAGGAGCGGGGATGAACGTCAATGCTTTTGTATATAAATTTTAAAGCATTTTTAAACATTTTTTTTGATGCTGATATATTTAAAAAGAGGATACCTGATTTAAATCAGGTATCCTCTTTTTGAATTAGCCTTAATTCTCAGCGGAATAGCAGCGTAGTTTTCTCTATAAACCCGCATCTTGATTGGCCAAATACAATCCTAACCTGATTTTCCAATAGGGAATTTTTTCTTCAAGCAATTCAAAGAAAGCCTTTAGTGTTTCTTCGTTTGGAAGTTTTAGTTTTGTCTGCTGGATGGCATCTATTTCTTCTGGACTAATAAAGCTAGAGAGGTCTATTTCTTTACCTTCATGGTGTAGTTTCATCAAGTGCACATAAATGGTGTCTTCTTTTAAGTTGCGCGCTATAGCTACGTCAGCCACAGTCATGCCTTCTTCTAAAAGCAGATAACTTTGTTCTTGCGTGGTTATTTTAGCAACTTTTTTAGCTGGCTTATCTTGTTCTAAATAGGTGCTGATAAGTGCCAAAAAGCGCTCGCCATACTTCTCTTTTTTGGCTGTACCCACACCACTTACTTGCAAAAACTCTACTTCGTTTTTGGGCAGAATTTTCTCCATATCTTTCAGTGCGGCATCACTAAATACGATGTATGCCGGCACACTTTCTTCTAGCGCAATTTGCTGTCTTAACTGTCTGAGTTTGTCAAATAAACCTAGAGATTTAGCTTTGATATAAGCTTCTTTTTTGGCTGTATCATCCGCAGTAATTTCTTCAGGAGCTTTTACTTTGGCTAGTTTTACTTGTTTCCCTTCAAACAGAATTTTCTTTGCCAAAGGCGTTAGCAGCAATCGTCCATTTTCGTGAAAGCGAATTTCTAATATTCCTTGGTTGATCATCTGAATGATGTATTGTTGCAAGTCGTGCCAAGGGGTATCTTTTGCTTGCCCGTAAGTTTTAATTCTATCATAACCTTTGTTATAAACATTGCTATTCTTAGCACCGCGCAAAACATCCACGACCATCCCTAAGGCTTCGGTTTCATTTAATCTCGCTACTGCAGAGCATACTTTCTGTGCCAACAGGGTTCCGTCAAAATATTCAGGGGGCATCTTACAAATATCACAGTTGCCACAATTCTCAGTAATATATTCGCCAAAATAGCCCAAAAGCGCAATCCTCCTGCAACTCAGCGCTTCTGCGAATTGTTGCATACGCTCTAGTTTAGCTAACTGAAACTCCTCAGTAGAAGTGCCTTTTAAAAACTGGCGCAATTGGATTACATCTGAGAAACTATAGAATAAAAGTGTGTGTGCGTGCAATCCGTCACGACCACTTCGCCCAATTTCTTGGTAATAACTTTCGATATTTTTGGGTAGGTTATAATGAATCACCCACCTCACGTTGCTCTTGTCAATTCCCATCCCAAAGGCAATGGTAGCTACGATTATGGGTGTGCGGTCATTCACGAAGTCTTCTTGTACTTGCGTGCGCTCCTCTGCAGGCATTCCCGCGTGATAAGCCTTTGCGTTATAGCCTTTTGCTTTTAGCTTTTGTGCCACAGTTTCAGTTGCTTTTCTACTCAAACAATAAATAATACCGCTCTGATCGGGTTTTGAGGCCAAGAAATCTAAGATTTGTGGCAATCTATCTGTACCGGGGCGAACTTCGAGATAAAGATTTTTTCGGTCAAAAGAAGCCAGGTGTTTTTCGGCATGAGGAATATTGAGCTGACTGATAATATCATCTTGCGTAGCGTAATCTGCTGTAGCTGTAAAGGCAAGGATAGGAGCAGAGGGATAGATCATTTTTAGGGTTCCTAACTGTGTGTAGGCGGGTCTGAAGTCGTGTCCCCACGAAGAAATACAATGTGCTTCGTCTATGGCAATCAAACTGACTTTTATTTGCTGGAAATACGATTGTACTAAGGGCAGGCTCTCAGGTGCTAGATATAGCAATTTTAATTTGCCTTGACTGAGATGCTCAAGCACTTGGTTTTGTCTGCTTTGTTCTTGACTGCTGTTATAAAAATCAGCGGCAATACCATTGGCTTTAAGCGCATCAACTTGATCTTTCATCAAGGCAATCAACGGAGAGATGACAATAGCAGTGCCTTCGAGCAAAAGCGCAGGCAATTGAAAACACAGTGACTTTCCGCCACCTGTGGGCATAATGGCAAGAATATCTCTCTTGTCGAGAATGTCATATATTATCTTTTCTTGATTAAGGCGAAAACTGTCGTAACCAAAATAAGTCTTTAAGTGTGAGAGGATGTGTGCTGAGTGAATCATGGCTTCAAATGTAAAAGAAATATAAGAGTTGTGCTACTTCTAGACACCATAAAAATTCCAAATCCCAAAACACAGCTAGGCATTTTGGGATTGGAACACAACAGCGAGCTATTTGCCTAGCATCAATAACTCATTGCAGGTTATCTCAGTTATGTAGCGCTTATTGCCCTCTTTGTCATCATAACTACGAGAGGACAGTCTGCCTTCAATAGCAATTTCTTTGCCTTTAGTGACATAGGTTTCGACCACCTTCACTAATCCGCCTTTGACCACGATATTGTGCCACTCGGTGCGCTCTACTTTGTTGCCGCTTTTGTCTTTATAGCTCTCGTCTGTTGCCAGAGAAAATTTAGCCATTTTGTTGCCATCGGCAAAGTTAATAATTTCAGGGTCTTGCCCTAATCTTCCAATCAACTGAACTTTGTTTCTAAGTGCATTCATAATAAATAAGTATAAGGATTAAACAATTGATGCGTTCAAAACCTAAACATTAAAATTGTTCCTAGATTTTGATAGGGCAAAGATGCGATGGCTTCAAAACACTATTCGGTAGTTAGTTATTTACTTCCGTTTATAGCTAGTTGTAAGTGCTTGCAAATGAATATGTGTTTGTTTATCAGTGGTTTGTAGGTTTATGTTTTATGGCTAATACTTCTACCATTGGAGTCTGAAAATGGGTTTTCTGAGTGTGTCAGAAATTTTTTTATGCACTAACACATACAGCTATGCTTATAAGCTAGTGCTAAAATATAATTTTCTCAATAAACCCATTTTTTCATCGTATTTTTGCTCTTTCAAAAGCAGCTTTATTCTTTACTTCCGATGTTCATATGATTAGCATAGGTTTTTTTAAGATATTTCAGTCTGTTTACACACTTTAAAATCACAATAAAATGACCCTACACGCAGCAATTGAAAAGCTTTTAAAATTTAAGGCCAAACCCATGTCAATTCAAGAAATTGCCGATGAATTAAATGCTAACGGTTGGTATCAGAAAAAGAATGGCACCAAAATTCAAGCGGTACAGATTCACGGCAGAACAAGAAATTACAAAGATATTTTTCTGCGCAAAGGCACTACTGTTTCACTTGTGGGGCATGTATACGAACAGAAGCTTAAACCCAAATCTGTTACCGCTGCTAAAACAGGAAACCTAAAGCCAGCAAAACCTACTACCCCAGCTAAACCTTCAGGCACAAAAGATGCAGATAAAACGCCATTTATCAAACCCGTCAAAAAGGGAAAAAGAGAATAATAGGCTGAAACAAGCTTCAACTAATGATTCTTATTTCACTAAATCACAACTGCTAATACACAGTGCAGTTGTCGGGCTGGCGAAGTAGACAATCCTAGAAAAATAGAAAACAAAAAAAGAGGATGTATGATACAATCACACATCCTCTTTGCAAACAAAAACAGGTTGTTTTATTCTTTTCTCTTTACGTTTACTGCGATTAAACCTTTTTGACCACGTTCGATGTCAAAAACAACTCTATCGTTCTCACGGATGTTATCTAATAGTCCTGTGTTGTGAACAAAAATATCTTCATTTCCGTTTTCTTGTGAAATGAAACCAAAACCTTTAGTTTCATTAAAAAATTTTACTGTACCTTCTTGCATTACTTGATTTATTAAAATTATTTATTAAGTTACTTTTTTATGTCAATAGCCCTAGCTCCTTTAGGGGTTGATTCTTTTTTGTAGTTAACCTTATCGTGTTTATCAACACTTTGGTTAAGCTGTCCGTGGTGGAAAAACACGTTGTCTCCAGTTCCGTCTTCTGTAATAAAACCATAACCTTTTTCGCTGAAGTAAGTTACAGTTCCTGTAAAGATAGCATCTTTATCGAAACTTGATGCACCTTGTGGAATTCTTTTATTAACAGCCGCCTCATTTTTCACTTGAAGGTGCGGAGGAACAGACGTGAAATTCCCGTTGACATCTACATAGACAATCATATCCTCAAGACTCTTACCCTTATTGTTGTTGGTTTTGCGGTCTTCTCTTCTTGAGACTTTATCTATTAGTTTCTTTGCTTTTTTCTTTTTATTTTCTTTTTTCGAAAAAGAATCTGCCATAGTATTTTTTGTATTTTAGATTAGATAGACTTAGATAGGCCTAGTTTTTTTGTGTCATCACTGGCATATTAAAGCCAATTAGTTTCTGAATATTTTTCAATTCTTTCTTCTCTTCTGTGTCACAAAATGAAACGGCTACTCCTGCTGATCCAGCACGTCCGGTTCTCCCGATTCTATGAACGTAGGTTTCTGGAACATTAGGCAATTCGTAGTTTACTACGTGAGGTAATTCATCAATATCAATCCCTCTAGCGGCAATGTCAGTGGCTATCAATACTCTAATTTTGCTATTTTTAAAATCGCTCAATGCTTTTTGTCTGGCATTTTGAGATTTATTTCCGTGGATAGCAGCTGCATATATTCCTGTTTTGATCAATTGTTTGGCCAATTTGTCTGCGCCGTATTTTGTACGTGCAAAAACAAGTGAGCGGTGAATTGACTGATCGTCTAAAATACTGACAAGCAGTTTTAGTTTTTCAGCTTTTTCTACAAAATAAACAGATTGTTGTACTGTTTGGGCTGTAGAAGAAACAGGGGTTACATTGATTTCTTTGGGATTATTTAATATCGTCTGAGAAAACTTTCTGATTTCACTTGGCATAGTTGCCGAGAAAAACAAAGTTTGTCTTTTAGTAGGTACTTTAGTAAGTATCTTTTTTACATCATTCACAAAACCCATATCAAGCATGCGGTCAGCTTCATCTAATACTAATATTTCTATTTTAGATAGATTGATACAACCTTGACTGATAAGGTCTAATAGTCTTCCTGGCGTAGCAATAAGTATGTCAATGCCCTTGTTAAGTGCGTCTACTTGTTTGCCCTGAGGAACACCTCCAAAAATAGCCAAGTGCTTCATCGGCAAATACTTGCCATAAGTTTTGAAGTTCTCACTGATTTGTATCGCCAATTCTCTTGTAGGCGTCAGTACTAATGTACGGATATGTTTTTGTGTAGAAGGGTTTTCTTGTAATAACTGTAAGATAGGTATCGCAAAAGAAGCTGTTTTACCTGTTCCAGTCTGTGCACAACCGATTACGTCATCTTTTCTTAAAATATGTGGAATCGCTTGGTGTTGAATTTCGGTTGCTGATGTATATCCAGCTTGTTCTACCGCTTTTAAAATTTGCGGTATAATGTTTAAGTCTTTAAAGTTCATAGAGTGTGTACGCTGAAATAATATGCTTCAGCAGATCTATTATTATCAATAAAATAATAGATTATTGGGGGATTAAAAGTGATTGTCTGTTTCTCTTTTTGAGTTAAGTAAAGCTTGTTACTTATTTCAAAAAGAGAAAGTAAAACAATCAATGAGATGTATTAGTAACGGTTAGACGTGTTTGAACGGCTATTGTTTTCTTGTGGTTTTGCTTCGTTAACTACAATCATTCTTGAGTTAAGCGTGTGGTTATTAAGCTCGTTAATAGCTTTTTCAGCCTCTTCTTGGTTTGGCATTTCAATAAAACCAAAACCTCTAGAACGTCCTGAAAATTTATCAGTAACGATTCTCACTGAAGTTATGTCTCCGTATGGAGCAAATGCGTTTTGCAATTCTTCTTCTGAAGTCTGAAAGTTCAGATTGCCTACAAATATATTCATAATAGTAAATTTTAATGTTTGGTGGCAACTGAAAAAGCGAATACTGAGAGAGAGAAAATGTTCTTAAACTAATTCAGAAAAGGCAAAAGGCAGGAGCCTGTTAGTATTTATATTTGGCAAATATACGAAAAAATTATTTACTTATGTTAAAAAAATCATTTAATTATAACAATGAATAATTAGTTTTGAGATTTTAAAACTCGAGACTGATTGATTATAAAAAAAAATAAGCACAAAAGCTTGTGCTTATTTTGTTTGAATCGAGTGCTATTGTCTTAGTCCTGAACCTCAAACCCATTATTTTAGTAGTAATAGGGCTGTTTTTATAAACTAAAACTTAAGACCTAACGAAATCTGGAAAACACTGTTTTTTGCTTCAGCTTTCTTTGAGAGTTCACTCATCCCAACCATATAACGAGCTTGAATGAAGAGTGATTTGGTTAAGTCTACTGCAACCCCACCACCGGCAGAGAAGTCAAATTCTTGGGCTTCGTAGGTGTTGTTTAAGTTGTTGTCAACTAGAAAACCAAACTGTGGCCCAGCTTCAATACTCAGTTTATTTGAAATAAGATAAAACTTCAACATCATCGGTACGTTTACATACTTTAAGTCTATTGTGGGTTTTCCGCTTTGTTCTGCTCCTTGTACAGAATACAAGAGTTCTGGCTGAAAAGACATATTCTGAAAGACCCTTATCTCTATAAGAGCCCCAACGTGATAGCTGGTCCTGTTGCTATAATCAATTTTATCACTTTTAATATTGGCGAAGTTCGCGCCTCCTTTTACTCCGAATTGTATGAATTGTGCGTGAGTGATACCTGCTGTAGCTAGGAATAGTAGTAGTAATAATTTTTTCATATAAGTAGTTTTTTTGAGTCGGCTAAAGTACGCAAAAACTATCATATTATCTGGACTAAATATGATTTCTATCATAGTTCTAAGATTATATTGAAGTTACTTTTGTATCAAATTATAACCTAGATTTGTGTTGTGAAAAAATTTGTATTCCTCTTTGCGATTTTTATGCTCCTGAAGCCCGTGCTTCCGGTATTGGAATATGTGGTTTTTTATGACTATATCAAAAACGAGCTTTGTGAAAATAAAGATCAAAAAGACCTCGCCTGCAACGGACAATGTCACCTCTCTAAAGAACTCTCAAAAGCTGCCGACACTGCCACAGACGCAAAAACCAAAACTATAGTATCGGTTGAAAGTCAGGTTATTTTTTGTCAAGACCTTAATTTTGAGTTTCAAATGCGCGCGCAATATGCTTTAGAAACTAAATTTACACATTACTATTTAAACTCTTATTCTTTTACTAGAGTGAATACTATTTTTCATCCGCCTACCTCTCTTATTACATAAGCATAGCCTATAGGTTTGTCTATTTTTCTTAGAGGTTTATCTCTAGGATATATCAGATAGATAGTAAAATCAGGTCTTACTAGGCATAGCTTTTTTTAAAGCATCTCAATTTTCTATTCCACCAGTTGTGTCTTAGCGCCTTGTTATGGTTTTCTAAGCACACTAACTCGTACGCGTGTTTTGAATGAGAAATTCATTCCAACGAAGCCTACTTATACCTACTAATCAAATACATATAAAAATGAAAAATCTTAAATATATATCGCTACTTTTTATTGCCCTGTTTTTATTTAGTTGCTCGTCTGATGAGAGTTCAACACCTCAACCCGAAAATGAAGTAAGCGGATTGACCAAAATAAAGGAAATTATCGACGAGGCTTATACTGTCGAATTGTATTCAGAAACGGGCGTTTTAGAGCAAGGCTACAATGCTATTACACTCAGAATAAAAGACAACAACACTGCTGAATACATCTCAAACAGCCATGCACACATCAGCTGGAAACCAGTGATGCAGATGACTGCTATGCAGCATGCTTGTCCGTATTCAGAAGTAATGCCAGCATTGGGCAAACAAACCCTTTTCAACGGTTATATCGTTTTTCAGATGGCGCAAAACCAATCAGAATACTGGAAAATCACTTTAGATTATACGATAAATGACATGGCATACAACATTACTGAGAACATAGAAGTCTATGCCACACCCAGACAACGCGTCACTTCTTTTACCGGGGCTGATAATGTCAGATATATTATTGCACTGATAGAGCCAAGCAAACCGGCCGTAGCACTCAACGCTATGCAAGTAGGGCTTTTCAAAATGGAGAATATGATGATGTTCCCCATTGTAGATAACTACAGCATCGAGATTGATCCTAGAATGCCGAGTATGGGCAACCACGGTTCGCCAAACAACGTCAATTTGACCCAACACGCAGACAGGTTTTATCACGGCAAATTATCACTGACGATGACAGGCTACTGGAAAATTAACCTGCAACTCTTTGACCAAGCACAAGAGCTATTGAAAGGTGAGCAAGTAACAGAAGACAACCCAGCAAGCAGTCTGTATTTAGAATTAGAATTCTAGACTTATAAAATATTCCTGACAAGTACACCTTGTCAGGAATATAACTTAAATTTTATAGTTATGAAATGCACTAAAGCAATAGTATATTTTGGTCTTTCTCTTGTCGGATTTGTGGGTTATGCACAAGAAATTCGCCAAGACAGTATTGAGAAAAACATCGCAATAGAAGAAGTGATCATCACTGGAGAGACTAAGAAAATCCATCAAAAACAATCCAAATCACTGGCTACAATTGATGAATTTCTCGAAAAATCACCCAAGGTACAGATGGTTAAAAGAGGAGGTTATGCCTGGGAGCCGCTGATCAACAGTATGGCAACTGAGCGCACTATCATCACTATTGAGGGCATGCGCATCTTTGGTGCTTGTACTGACAAGATGGACCCGGTGACTTCTTATGTAGAAGTGTCTAACCTGTCAAAAATACAGATCACCTCTGGTCAGCAAGGCACTACTCACGGTGCGACCATCGGCGGAGGCTTAGACCTAAAGCGATACAGCATCAGAAGCCGAGACTATGGCTACAGAGCTAGACTCATCAGCGGTTATGAGACAAACAACCAACAGAAAATCATCGGCACTTCATTGGGCTATAACGACAGTTTGTTTTATGTCAATACCGACTTTAGCCTTAGAGATGCTGAGAATTATAAGGCGGGAAATTCAAAAGAAGTTGCTTACTCACAGTTCAGAAAATACAACCTCTCTGGCGTGGTGGGCTATGCACCCAATGCCAAAACACTGATTGAGGGCTCTATGATTTATGACAAAGCAACCGATGTGGGCTATCCAGCACTGACGATGGATGTCTCTCTAGCCGAGGCACTGATTAGTTCGGTGCGTTTTGAGCGCATATTGCAGGCAAAACATTTGAACACTTGGGAAACCAAGTTGTACTTCAATACTATCACCCATACGATGGATGACACCAAACGACCGAATGTACCTGTACATATGGATATGCCAGGTTGGTCAGACACCTATGGCATGTATTCAAGCCTGGAGGGAACCTCTGAAAAGCACGACTTCTCGATACAAGTCTCTGGTTTTTATAACCGCTCAGTGGCTGAGATGACTATGTATCCAGACGACCCGAATGAGAACTTGATGTTTATGTATACTTGGCCTGATATCAGAACCTTGTATAGCGGAATATCTGCTCAGGATACTTATAGTTTGGCTGAGGACAAAGAAATTAAACTAAGTGCCAATCTGGGTTTTCACAACAATGAAGTGGCAGATGATTTTGGCTTACAGAGTTTGAGAATTTTCTATCCTGAAATGTCGCGTGCCAGCAGCAGGTTGCTAAAGAGTCTTTCAGCTACTTATAATTGGTACTACAAAGATTGGATTTTTAACTTTGGCGGAGCTTATGGCGAACGCGCACCATCGGTTTCTGAAGGCTATGGGTTTTATTTATACAACAGCAATGATTTTTATGACTATGTAGGCAATCCGTATTTAGCTAACGAGAAGTCTGTAGAAGGCAATCTTGCGGTGACCTATCACCAAAGTCTTTTTCACGCCAAATGGACTGCATCTTATTTTCATATTCAGGATTATATCATAGGCAAACTAGATGCTTCTGTGTTGCCAATGACTATCGGAGCTGCAGGGGTCAAGAGATATACAGCGTTAGACTATGCCACTATCTTTACTACCGGACTAGAGTTAGAACAAAAGTTCTTAGAAGATTTTAAAGCTGCCACACTATTGACTTTTACTCACGGAAAAGGAAGTGACAAGCAGTACTTGCCTTTTATGAGTCCGCTTAGTTACCGACTGTCGTTGAGTTACTTAAAAGAGCGTTTTGGCGCTGAGTTATCAATGCACGGAAGTGCTAAACACAGCCAACACGCCCTTGCGTACGGAGAGAATACAACCGTTGATTATGCAATCTTAGGCGCTAGCACTAGTTATGCCATGAGGTGGGACAAATCAGTGATCAACATGCAACTAGGTGTTGAGAATATCTTAGATACATATTATACCACTTTTTCTGATTGGAATAACATCCCGAGAGCGGGTAGAAATGTTTTTGTGAATATTGAATTTGAGTTGTAAATAATCACCCGAGTACTCACCAAAAAGCGAGGCAGAAATTAAGCCTCGCTTTTTTCGCTTAAAAAAACGAACTAAAGCGTATATTTGCACTTTCTTAAAAAATAATAAATAGATATAAAATGTATAGAAGTCATACTTGTGGAGAGCTTACGAGCGCAAACATCGGAGAGGAAGTCATTCTTTCGGGCTGGGTTCAGAAAATCAGAGACAAAGGTTTTATGATTTGGGTGGACTTGCGCGACCGTTATGGCGTTACACAACTTATATTTGATTCAGAGCGAACAGCAGCTGCCGTGATCGAGAGCGCCAAAGATTTAGGTCGTGAATTTGTGGTTCAAGCCAAAGGAAAGGTGATCGAGAGAACGTCAAAAAACCCAAATATGGCTACAGGAGATATTGAGATTCTGGTTACAGAACTCAGCCTGCTCAACGCGTCACTGGTGCCGCCATTTACGATTGAAGACACTACAGATGGGGGAGAAGACATCAGAATGAAATACCGCTATTTAGATATCAGAAGAAATCCTGTCAAAAACAATTTGCTCTTCAGACACAAAGTAGCGCAAGAAGTGCGAAACTATCTGTCAAATCAAGACTTCTGTGAGGTAGAAACACCTTATTTAATCAAATCTACGCCAGAAGGAGCAAGAGATTTTGTGGTGCCAAGCCGCATGAATCCCGGACAATTTTATGCCTTGCCCCAATCGCCTCAGACCTTTAAGCAATTGCTGATGGTGGGCGGAATGGATAAGTATTTCCAAATTGTTAAGTGTTTTAGAGACGAAGATTTAAGAGCTGACCGTCAGCCTGAGTTTACCCAGATTGACTGTGAGATGGCATTCGTAGAGCAAGAAGACATACTCGATATGTTTGAAGGGCTGACCACACATCTACTCAAAGAAATCCACGGCATAGAAGTGAACAAGTTTCCGAGAATGACCTATGCTGAGGCGATGCGCAAATACGGAAATGACAAACCAGATATTCGTTTTGGGATGGAGTTCGCAGAGTTGAATGCCGTTGCACAACACAAGGATTTCGGAGTCTTCAACTCTGCTGAATTAGTCGTGGGAATTGCCGTGCCAGGCGGAGCAGCTTATACTAGAAAAGAGATTGACGCACTTATTGATTGGATCAAACGACCACAAGTAGGTGCAACCGGAATGATTTATTGCAGAGTGGAAGCAGGAGGGACCTATAAGTCATCGGTAGACAAATTCTATGACCAAGAAGATTTAGCCCAATGGGCAGCCATTACCGGAGCCAAAGAAGGCGATATGATTATGGTGCTTTCAGGACCTGCAGATAAAACCAGAACACAGCTCTCAGCACTTAGAATGGAGTTGGCAAACCGCTTGGGACTTAGAAAGCCAAACGAATTTGCACCACTTTGGGTAATAGACTTTCCTCTTTTAGAATGGGACGAAGACTCAAATCGCTTTCATGCGATGCACCACCCGTTTACGTCTCCAAAGCCGGAGGACATGCACCTGATAGACACTGATCCGGGAGCGGTAAGAGCCAATGCTTATGATATGGTTCTGAACGGAAATGAGATAGGAGGGGGCTCGATTAGAATCCACGACAAGGCGACACAAGCCAGAATGTTTGAGCTTCTCGGCTTTACTCAAGAAGATGCCAAAGCACAGTTCGGCTTCTTGATGGACGCTTTCCAGTATGGTGCACCACCGCACGGAGGATTGGCTTTTGGGCTAGACCGTTTGGTCGCTATCTTAGGCGGACAAGAAACAATCAGAGATTTTATTGCATTCCCTAAAAACAATTCAGGGCGCGATGTGATGATTGATGCACCCGCAGCAATTGACCCAGCACAACTCAATGACTTGCAGATTAAACTAGTCGTTCAAGCCTAAAAAGGCCTACGGATAAAAGAAATAAAAGCCGTCTCAATTTAAGTGTTGAGACGGCTTTTTTGTGGATAATATAATTCTGGTTTCTCAGATTCAAACCCAATTTAGGTTATAAATTATTAATCCGCCAAATATGAAGGCAAAAGCTGAGAGAAGTTGAAAGTAGATCGGTTTAAGGATAGCTGCACTTTTCATAGAAAAAGTATGATGTGTTTTTCTGGGCACAAAATATAAAACGACAGAAGTGATCAGCATCATCCACCCAAAGACTTTAAATGCCTCAGGAACTTTAGCTATTTCTGAGTATACTAGCATAGCTATGGCCGGAATCAACCGAAGTGTTATTTCTGCATAATTTATAAAATTGGTGCTACCGGCTTTTCGTAATGTATCTCTAGCTTGTATTGGATTTATAAGCATTACAAACCCAATGAAAATAATAAATAACCCGAAAAATACAACAACCCATTTAGCAATTTCTATGATCATCTTTTAAGTGGAGTTTATAGAGCTGGACTTTATATATGCTGTTAACGGCTGGCTTTTTTTGTCTGTCAGGATTTAAGTTTTTATGAATACTTAAATTTTATTTAACGATTTGTATTTGTCATAAGAACTTTTGACTAATGAATCTAACTCCATAAAAAGTGTGTCATCTATCTCCTTAAAGTTAAAGCAAGATTTACCTTGCATTCGGTTTTTTAGTTCTTGACTTATGTTATTTAATAATTCGGGATAATAATATATAGGCATTAAATGAAATGCTACGTATGACTTTTTAATTTGAACTGCACCGAAAAATTCAGCTTTTTTGTTAGTTTCTATTGACAGTGTATTTAAATAGTAGTGGTCACTTTTTCTATGGACTATAGAAAGATTGGGTTCATATTGTTCCAACAAAGCTTTTAGGGTTGTAAAGATTTTATCGCTGTTCATTTGTTTTGATTTTATAAAGTTTGTGTCCTAAAATGGTGAATCCTACAGCAAATAAGCTATTAAAACAGTGTTTTGCCATAGCAAAATCAGAATTACCATACGATGCAATGAATGTATCAGTGCTTAAAATCACATAGCCAATAATAATATATTAGTGCTGATTTAAGCTTGTTGAACTTGAAACAAATCGACAAAGGAGACTTTGTTCAATTTCAACAATGCCAGAATTTCTATGGCAAAAAAGTTTCTAAGAAAATGCTTGGTTTTTACCTCAGTTCTTTATTGTACACAGTTTTTTATTTCAGTTTCTAAATATTCAAATTTATCACTGAAGTTTTTGTCATTTTTAAAAACTTTTTTAGACTCTTCCAATTCAGTTTTTGCCTTATCACATTTGTTAAGAGAAAGATAAGTATAGCATAAGTGATAATGTGCTATAGCAGTTTGCATTGAATCTGGGCTTTTGGATATTACGTATTCAAATAATTTTATGCTTTTGAGAAAATCTTCAGTTTTGTAATTTACGATTCCTAGGTTTAGAGCCGAGTTATAATATAATGAATCAGAAGCGATTAAAGATTTTTCATAATATTTTTTAGATTTATCGTAATTATTTTTAAACTTTTCTATATTTCCCAAATTGTTTAATATAGTAGGATTATTTGGCTCAATATCCAATGCTTCTAAAAACTTCGTTTCTGCTCTATTGAATTCATTATTTTTTGCAAGTTCAACTCCATCAAAATTTAAATTTGCAGCTTCCTTTGATTGAAATTCTTCATCGTTGTAGAAAACATCAATTTGTCCGTTTTTATTGGTTATAGCAACGTCAATTTCATCATTTGATTTATTTTCAGTTTTACAAGAAAACATTAATGAAACCATAAGAATAAGAAGATAATATTTCATTTATAATATTGTTTTTAAATTGCCTATAACGTCAGTCTGTGAAAAAACTCACAAACATTATCTCCAAATATATCAAAAAACTTTGCATTATAAAACTTTATTTTTGTAAATTTAACAATGCAGCACATCACAGGAATTCCGCGTAACCAAATGACCTTCGGTAGTTTAGAAGACAGCATTGCTACTGACAACCCCATTAGATTTATCGATGCTTTTGTAGAGAACATTGCACTCAAGGCTTTGGGTTTTGAAGTGCAAACCTTAAA
>DATJBW010000002.1:0-1622 GCA_035515135.1 Flavobacterium sp. | reverse complement strand
ATGAAAGAAAATTTCAAAGATATTATCAATAGTGATCAACCCGTTTTGGTGGATTTTTATGCAGATTGGTGCTCTCCATGCCACACCCAGGCTCCTATTCTCAAAGAATTAGCAAATGAGATTAGGGGAAAAGCGAGAGTCATTAAAATAGATGTGGACAAGAACCAACCTATCGCTCAACAATACCAAGTGCGAAGTATACCTACCCTTATTTTATTTAAAAACGGACAAACAGTTTGGAGACAATCTGGTGTAGCTACTAAACAGCAACTTTTGGGCATAATAAACCAATATATATAAACTTTTTTAAAAGTAGGAACAGGTGAGATTAAGATAGCGAGGAAGCCTGGTCGCAAAACATTAACTTGCTGATTATCAATCTTCTTCTGCCTTTTATTCCTACGAGAGAAAAGCCTAATAATCAGCACTCAGCCAAACTTCAGGAGATTTAGGGGGGCAGTAAACCTTACGGTGTAGACTTAACTCTCATTCTTAACTCTTAACTCAATTTTCCCAACACCTCTTTCATCCTTTTCACCGCTTCCACCAAATTCTCATCCGATGTTGCATACGATAGTCTAATATATTCCGGAGCACCAAATGCATTGCCTGCAACGCAGGCAACATGGCCCTCTTCCAGTAAATAAATAGCCAGATCGGCGGAATCATTGATTGTACGTCCATTGTATGATTTGCCAAAAAACGAACTGCATTTTGGGAAGAGATAAAAAGCTCCCTGAGGATCGTTTACTTCCAATCCTTCAATATCGGACAACAGATCAAACGTTAACTTTTTTCTTCTCTCAAATGCCTGACGCATAGTTTCTACATCATCCTGACTGCCTTCGTAGGCAGCTTGGGCTGCCTTTTGAGATATCGAACACGGACCGCTGGTGTATTGACCTTGCAATTTGGAGCACGCAGCTGCAATAGCCTTTGGTGCAGCCATCCAACCAATTCTCCATCCCGTCATGGCATAACATTTTGATACGCCATTTACGATAATCATCCTATCAGTCAACTCCTCAAACTGAGCAATGCTTTCGTGCTTGCCAATATAGTTGATGTGCTCATAAATTTCGTCGGATATAACATAAATGTTAGGATGTTTAGCCAACACATCTGCCAATGCTTTCAATTCAGCTTTGCTGTAAACACTACCGGTAGGATTGGAAGGCGAACACAATATGATTGCTTTTGTTTTTAGTGTAATAGCACTTTCTAATTGATTGCTCGTAATTTTAAAATCTTGATCGATACCCGCACTTACAACAACAGGAACTCCCTCTGCCAACTTCACCATTTCAGGATAGCTCACCCAATAAGGAGCCGGAATAATTACTTCGTCACCTTTGTTTATGAGAGCAAGAATTGCATTGCAAATAGATTGTTTAGCGCCATTGGAACAAACAATTTGATCAAGTGCATAGGTTAAGTTGTTCTCCGTTTTCAGTTTTTCAGAAATAGCTTTTCTCAAATCGGGAAATCCGGTAACCGGTGAATAGAAAGAAAAGTTATCGTCTATCGCCTTTTTGGCAGCCTCTTTGATATGATTGGGCGTAGCAAAATCGGGTTCTCCCACACTCAGGTTTATTACATCAATTCCCTGAGCTTTCAACTCA
>DATJBW010000001.1:0-243788 GCA_035515135.1 Flavobacterium sp. | reverse complement strand
TGATAATCATTGGCACAATATTGTATACCTCTATCCGAATGATGAATTAATGCTAAAGTCTTGTTTCTTCGTTGTTTTATTGCATTTTTTAAAGCAACTAAACTACTTTCTGTATTCATATTGTCTGCTACATTAAACCCCATTATTTTCTTAGAATACGCATCGGTTATTAGGCTTAAATAACAAGGTTTTTCTCTTTTTCCAATATAGGTAATATCTGTCACCCAGACTTGTTCTGGACGATTGATTTGTAAATCTAAAATCTGATTATGATGCTTTCTAAAACGATGATGTGAGTTGGTTGTTATATGATATGAACGTTTTGGCGTGATTAGTAAATGATTGGCTTTTAAGATATTGATGAATTTATCTCTACCTATTTTTAGTTGTTTTAATTCATTATTTAAAAGATAATACAGCTTCTTAGCTCCAATTCTGGGCATAGTTTGTCTGATTTTTAAAACCATAGAAACCACCTTTAAGGCATTAGACTGTCTTGTTTTTCTAGTCTTTATTTTTCGATAATAAACCTGTCTATCTATCCCGAACAAGGTACAGGCAAACACTACAGTTTGTTGTTCTTCTTGTTTAAAATGATCGATTGTTCGGGAGATGAGTTTTTTCGTATGTCGATTTGATATTCTTTCTCTGCAATATCAATCATCATATCAAAAATGATGGCTTTCTTGTCGGCTACATAGGCTTCTCGCTCCAAAAGAGCTTTCTGCTTTTCTAATAATCTCACTTGCGCCTCAAGCTCCATTATTTTTTGTTCGGGTGATTTTGGCATATTTGAAGGTGTTTGATTGTCCCAATCAAAGTTACCAAATTTTCTGAGCCATTGTACAATGGTAGAACGAGATTGAATGCCGTAATCTTTTTTTACTTGGCCAATAGAGGTGGTTCCTCTTTCTATCTCTTGTACAATTTGTAGTTTTAA
Source organism: Flavobacterium sp. (assembly GCA_035515135.1). GTDB lineage: Bacteria > Bacteroidota > Bacteroidia > Flavobacteriales > Flavobacteriaceae > Flavobacterium. The sequence continues at coordinate 242,848 of DATJBW010000001.1, read as the reverse complement.
AGACATAGAATAGTCTTTCTGAGTGCGCTTGATATAGCCACGTTCCTCTTGATTTTTCATAATGATACTTTTTTGTGTATCGCTATTTCAGGACGGGACACTTTAATATAAAACAAAAGCCCCTTAAACCAAAGTGATTTATGGGGCTTTTTATATAAGAGTAAATTTTGATTAGTATTGATCTAAAAGGTAACGAATCAAATCAGTAGTTGTTATAATTCCTACTAGGTTGTTGTTTTCAGTAACTGGCAAGGCGTGAAATTCGCGTTTGGCTAATATCTCAGCAGCATCTCTAATGGGTGAGTCTGGGGCGATGCAAATAAGGTTTTTTGCCATCACTTGGTCAATCTTAAAAACGTCATATACCGTAACGTCTATGATTTCATCATCTTCATCTATGGTTTCAGCAAAACTGATTCGAAGCAAATCAGTATAGCTGAGCATTCCTATGATTTTGGCTCCATCCATCACAGGGATATGCCTGATTTTGTTTTCTTTAAATAAGCGTTCTGCTTTATTCAAGCTATCAGAAACATTAAGCTTAATAATATTTTTGGTCATGATGGTAGATACCGGAACATTCTGTTTCATAGTAAATAATTGTTAGTGATTTTGAGGTATAAATATACACAAAAAAGCACTACTAAAAAAACCAAAAAGTGCTTAAAGTAGATTAGACTGTATTTTTGTTTTCAGCAATTAGGAGCGCAATCAACAAAACAGAGCTATTTTTTTCTTAAATTCGTTTGTTAGAATTTTTTATAAAAATTATGCTCGAAAAACACGCTTTTGAAATCTATAACGCTTCAGCTGGTTCTGGAAAGACGTTTACGTTGGTCAAAGAATATCTCAAAATTATTCTGAGCTCTAAAAGAGATGATGCCTACAAGAATATACTTGCCATTACTTTTACCAACAAGGCGGTTGAAGAAATGAAGACTCGTATCGTAGCTACTTTAGAGGAGTTTGCCAAAGAAACGCCCAATGCAAAAGCACTTGAAATGCTCGAAAAAGTAATGGGAGAAACCGAGATGAGTCAGAAAGCCATTTATGAAAAATCAAAGCGCATCATAAAAAACATCATACATAATTATGCGTCATTTGACATCTCTACGATTGATAAGTTTACGCATCGGGTGATTCGGTCCTTTACGTTAGACCTTGATCTGCCGATGACTTTTGAGGTTTCTTTAGATACTGAAAGCCTCTTAAACGAAGCTATAGACAGCATGATTGCTCAGGCAGGAGAGGATGAAAATCTAACCAAGTTATTGGTTGATTTTGCCACTGAGAAAACTGATGACGATAAGTCGTGGGACGTAAGCCGTGATTTCTTAGAAATAGGTAAATTGTTATTAAACGAAAATAATCGAAGTGAAATTCTGAATTTTCAGGACAAAAGTATCACTGAATTCCTAAAAATAAAAGTGCAAATTTCTAAGATTTGCGATACGCTAGAGCAACAAATAAAGTTAATTGCTGTAGATACACTTACTATGATTACTGATAGCGGAGTTGAGCTGGGCTCATTTTTCTCTGGCTATGTTACCAATTTCCTTCAGAAACTCGCTGACGGAAAAATTGATATCAATACAAACATCTATAAATACTTAGACGATCAGCACCAAGATTTTAAAAGTAGGTATGCTGGAAGAGTACCTCAAGATCAAAAGGACAAGATCGATGCGATGGCGTTAGATGTTTTGGCAACCGTTAAAAAACTCAACCGCAGTGTAGGAACTTATTTATTTTATAAAGCATTCCTGAAAAACCTGACGCCACTATCAGTTTTGAATACCATAAATCACGAATTATTAAAGATACAACAAGAGCAGAATATTTTATCGATATCTGAATTCAACAACATCATTCACGATCATATCAAAGAGCAACCCGCGCCGTTTATTTATGAAAAACTAGGCGAAAGATATACGCACTTTTTTATCGATGAATTTCAAGATACCTCGATTATGCAATGGGAGAATCTTTTTCCACTGATTGACAATGCGCTATCAGGACAGAATGACTACGGAGAAAAAGGCTCGCTGATGATAGTGGGTGATCCCAAACAATCTATCTATAGATGGAGAGGCGGAAGGGCAGAGCAATTTATTGAGCTCTCTGAAGACAAAAGTCCGTTTTCTAACCCCGATATAAAAGCAGAAAATCTTGCTACAAACTTCAGGAGTTATGCCGAGGTGATTGAGTTCAACAACAATTTCTTTGGCTTTTTGGCCAATGATTTTACGGAGGCAAGTTATAAGAAAATATATGCCGATAGCACCCAGAAAATAAATAATAAGTCAGGAGGATATGTAACTGTTTCTTTTGTCAATCAAGATGAAGTAGTCGCTGAAGAAGTAGCCGTTGAGAAAAATGAATTGTATCTCAAAGCTATTTTAGATAGGGTTGAGCAATTAGAAGAAGAGGGATTCTTGTATAGTGAAATGGCAATTTTAGTCCGTAAAAAGCTACAGGGAATATGGATTGCCAATTATTTTACTGAAAATAACATTCCGTTTATATCCTCTGAAACACTCTTGGTTTCTAGTTCTGACCAAGTATTGTTTATAATTGAGCTTTTAGAATTCATCAAAAACAAAATAAATATTCAGGCAAAAGCCAACTTCTTGTATTTTATCGGAAGACAATTAGAGGTAGAATCTATACACGATTTTATTAAAAATGGTGTCAGAGCAACTAACGAAAAGGAATTTGAAGCGTGGTTGCTCAGCTTTGGCTATGATTTCTCATTTGAGATCATTAGAAAAAAATCACTTTACGAAACAGCAGAAATCATTGTTTCTGTCTTCTTAAAAGATGCCAATAATGTCTATATCATGAGTTTCTTAGATTTAATCTTAGAGCAAAATATACGAAATCAATCTAGTATTGATGATTTTCTGTTGTTCTGGAAAGAGCAAGGACATAAAAAAAGTATTCCGTCACCCAAGAGAAATGCCATTCAGATCCTGACCATTCACAAATCAAAAGGTTTAGAATTTCCCGTAGTTATTTTTCCGTTTGCCGATGAAGATTATGCGCGTTCGATAAAAGATAAACTATGGGTGGATAATGACATCAAAGAAATCGAACTCTCAAGAATATTAGTAGACAACACAAAATCAGTCGAGAACTATTCTGAGAAAGCTTCAGAAACACTATATCATAAAAATCAGGAGGAATTACTGGATAACATCAACATACTTTATGTTGCACTGACAAGAGCTGTAGAGCAATTGCATGTGATTTCGAGTATGAGATTTCTCAAAAATGGTGAGTTGCCCAATACGATGGGTTCGCTTTTCATTCGTTTTTTGAGCGATAAAAAAGACTTTCATCAATCTAAACTCGTCTATGAATTTGGTTCTGCAAAGCGAAGGTCAATTCCCAAAGAAAAAGAATTGGCTCAGAAAACGATCAGTGTAGTCGAGCATGGCTTTGATATTAAGAATATCAAGATTGCCACGCTAGAATCTTTGATGTGGAATACCAAAATGCAAGAATCTATCGAATACGGAAATCTGTTACATAAAATACTTTCGTTTATAGACTCTGCAAACGATGTTGAATACGCTTTGCAAACAGCTATTGAAAACGGAATGATTACAACAGCGCAAATGAGTGTTTTTAGAGCAACCCTTCAGACTATTATCGGGATGCCAGAATTAGAAGAGTTTTATTCACCTTCGAATAAGATAATTAATGAACGAACCATTATCAGAAAAGAAGCAGCAGTAGTCAAACCTGATAAAGTCATTCTAAAACCAAATAATGAAGCCTTGTTGTTAGATTATAAAACTGGAGACAAAGCTGCAAAACACCTCAATCAAATCAATACCTATGCCACAGCATTAGAAGAAATGGGCTATACTGTCTCTAAGAAAACATTGGTTTACGTCAAAGGTACTATCGAAATTGTCAACGCATAAAACACATTCAAAAATGGAAATGACCAAGAAACCTATAGCTACTCAAAATAAACCTCCTAAGAAATCAAATAACGGAAAGATCTTCACGCTTTTTGTTGGGTTCTTTCTGATTATAAGGGGTATTTATAGAATTGTAACCGAGGCAGAACTCAGCCTAATGGGCATACTTATGCTAGTGGTTGGGATTGGCGGAATTGTATATTATTTTCTGAGCAATAAAAAGTAAGGTTTATTCCGTTTGTGGCAATATCATCTGATGGTACGGAACGATAACCTCAAAGCCTTTCTCTTTGAAATAAGGAGTAGGGTCTTCTGAGGCGATTGCCAAAACAAAATCACCGCCCCAGGCACCAAGACTTTTAACAACGCCTTTAAAATCTGAAAAGAAAGTCTCTTTTACGGTTTGCATCTCTAGCACATTACTCATAATCGCTTCGTGATTTTCGAGTAAACGGGCAAACTCATACAAATCATTTGTTTTCAGGATTTGCTGGGTTATAGCATCTATGCGGTGGATGGTGTTTGAGAGGTTGTATTGTTTGTGGTAATAACTCGCAATAGCTGATCGGCTGTTTTGTTTTTTGTTCAGGTATACAAAATATAAATGCGCTGCGAATCCAGGGTTGAAATCAGTGAGTTCTACAACAGGCTTGTTTTTTTCTAAAGAAAATAAGATTGGACTATCATTAGAAGCACAAGCGATGTCATATCCGCTTCCGCTAAAGGTTTTATGCAACAATTCATACGGATTGATATCTAACCATTTTGATATATTGCTAATCAAGGTGGATGAAGAACCTAACCCCCAGTTTTTAGGAAAAGTTAGTGCTGTTTTAATTGTATATCCTTTGTTGTTTTCTAGAAATGAAGGCTTGAGTTTGTGGGCTTCAGATAAAATACTAACTAGCTTTTGCTCAAGCGGATTGACAGAGTCAAAGGCGTTATTGATGATGTCTGTGGTTTGAAGTTCAGTAGCTATCCAGGCAGTTTGGTCTGAATCAAAACTTTGCCATGAGATTTTGCCAGAGTTGTTTTCTTCAACGCTGAGGCTTTGGCCGTAAATAGTGGGTAAGGCGAGTGCTTTTGCGCCGTCAAGAACTGTGTATTCTCCTGTGAGTAGAAGTTTCCCGTTGCTGTAAAAAGTAGTTTCCAAATAATGAGATTTTGTTTTTTGATAGGATAAAAGTACAAAAATAAAAAAACTCCATCACTACCCTAGCAACGGAGTTTTTTCATTATTAACCAACCAAAACTTAATGTGTAAAATTATCTTTTACAAACAAATTCTGATGCAAATATACAACTGTTTTTGAGCTTTGATTACCTAATAAATAGGTTTAACAAAATATTGTTATTGGCCTTCTCAAAAACAGTTGTTTTATTAAATTTTACTTAAATAAACTACTATAAAGTACCTCTTCTAGCTTGCTCTCTTTCGATAGATTCAAACAATGCTTTAAAGTTACCAGCACCGAAACCTCTAGCTCCCATTCTCTGAATGATTTCATAGAATAGTGTTGGTCTGTCTTCAACTGGTTTAGTAAATATTTGTAGTAAATAACCTTCCTCATCTGCATCGATCATAATACCTAGTTTCTGAAGCTCTTTGATGTCTTCCTTGAATCTGTGCATATGGTCTTTTAAACGTGCTGGAATGGCGTCGTAATAGGTCTGAGGCGGTGTTGATAAAAACTCCACTCCACGTGATTTTAAATCTGCCACTGTTTTGATGATATCATCAGTAGCTACAGCGATGTGTTGCACACCTGGACCACCGTAGAAATCTAAGTATTCTTCAATCTGAGATCTTTTCTTACCTTCAGCTGGCTCGTTGATCGGGAATTTAATTCTTCCGTTTCCGTTGCTCATTACTTTACTCATCAAGGCAGAATATTCAGTGTGGATTTGTTTGTCGTCAAACGACAAGAAGTTTACAAAGCCCATCACGTCTTCATAGAACTTCACCCATGTGTTCATTTCGTTCCACCCAACGTTTCCTACCATGTGATCGATATACTTCAATCCAGTTGAGCTTGGGTTATATTCTGGTTCCCATTTCTCAAATCCAGGCAAAAATATTCCGTTGTAGTTTTTGCGTTCAACAAACATATGAACTGTTTCTCCGTAGGTATAGATTCCAGCAGTTACTACCTCTCCGTCTTCGTCTTTAGTGACTTTTGGTTCTTGGTATGATTTCGCCCCTCTTTTTGTGGTTTCTGCATAGGCTTGACGCGCATCTTCAACCCAAAGTGCTACAACTTTAACTCCGTCACCGTGTTTTACGATGTGGTCGTTAAGTTCTGACTCTGCATTTAAAGGAGTGGTGAAAACCAATTTGATTTTGTCTTGAACCACAACATAAGAAGCTCTATCTCTACTTCCTGTTTCAAGTCCAGCATAAGCTAAGGATTGAAATCCGAAGGCAGTTTTGTAATAGTGCGCTGCTTGTTTAGCGTTTCCTACGATAAACTCCACATAGTCTGTTCCTAAGAGTGGAAGAAAATCCTGAGCTCCTTCAAAAATTTTCTCTAATCCGAATTCAACCGATTTTAAATCTTCTGACATTTTATTATAATTTTTATGAATTTTACTTGTTTTTATTATTCTTTATCTAACCATGAAAGGTAATAGGATTCGTCTGCTATTTTCATCGCTTCTTCTGTGACCATTAGCGGTTTGAAGGTGTCTACCATCACTGCCAATTCTTGGGTTTCAGTTTTACCGATACTTCTCTCATAAGCTCCTGGATGAGGACCGTGTACGATTCCCGCAGGGTGAAGTGTGATATGACCTGCTTCTACGTCATTTCTACTCATAAAGTCGCCGTCTACATAATAGAGCAACTCATCAGAGTCGATGTTGCTGTGGTTGTAGGGCGCTGGAATAGCAAGTGGGTGATAGTCGTATAACCTAGGTACAAATGAACAGATCACCATGGCATCCGTCTCAAAGGTTTGGTGCACTGGAGGCGGTTGGTGAATTCTACCGGTAATCGGTTCAAAGTCGTGAATAGAAATCGCATACGGATAGCAATGACCGTCATAACCCACTACGTCAAATGGGTGTGTTGCATATACCAATTCAAAAATCTCATCTTTCTTTTTGGTTTTGATCACAAATTCTCCTTTTTCGTCATAGGTCTCTAGCTCTTCTGGACGACGGATATCGCGCTCACAAAATGGTGAGTGCTCTAAGAGTTGTCCAAACCAGTTTCTATATCTTTTTGGGGTATAAACCGGGCGTTTTGATTCAACGATAAACAAGCGGTTGTCTTCTGTATCAAAGTTAATGCTGTAGATGATGCCTCTTGGTATTACTAGATAATCGCCGTATTTAAAGTCTAGATTACCCATAGTACTTCTAAGTTTTCCCGTTCCTTTATGCACGAATAGAACTTCGTCAGAATCAGTGTTTTTATAGAAGTAATCCATTGATTTTTTAGGAGCAGCCAACACAACGCTACAATCGCTATTAGTAAACATCACCTTGCGGCTTTCAAGAAAATCATCCTCAGGTTTTACCTGAAAACCTCTTAATCTAAAAGATAGAACGTGATTTTCTTTGGCGATTTTTGGGGCAACACTATATTGCTTTCTGATTTCTTTGAGTTGTGTGGGTCTTTGTTCGTGGTATAAATTGGAATACATTCCGTCAAAACCTACTGTACCAAAAAGTTGCTCATAATACAAGTCTCCGTTTTCTTTTCGGAATTGCGTATGTCTTTTTGGTGGTATCTTTCCTAATTTGTGGTAGAAAGGCATGTTTTAAGATTTTACAAGTTAGACAATGAGTTAACAATCACAGGCACAAGTGCAGTGTTTGCGCTTTGAAATAAGCGAGGGGCAAGGACATAGCCTAAAAACCGCTCCACTTTATACATAGCTCTACAAATATCGAAAAATTTTGTGGTATATAACCCAGACTAGGTCTAAAATTTATCCTAAAGTATTTTTTAGATAGGCTTTAACTTGCAGTGTATGATGTTTTTGGGAGTGAATCATCTAGATGCTCTTGTTGGGCATGCAAATACAGGAATGCTAGTCTTATTCCTGTTTTATGTCTGGTGCAAAGAGTTGCTGTCAGAGGCTTTTCAAATAAATTCAACTTTATAATTCATTGATTTAGATTGAGGTATAGATTTTTTGAGAAAAATCAAAAAAAAGATTTGGTTTATATCAGAAAATCGCGTTATATTTGCACTCACAAAAGCGGAAGTAGCTCAGTTGGTAGAGCTCCAGCCTTCCAAGCTGGTTGTCGCGAGTTCGAGCCTCGTCTTCCGCTCAAATCCAACAAAAAAACCGTCTCAGTATTTGAGGCGGTTTTTTTTATACCTAGATTTTTTGGTTTTTAGAAAAGAATCAAATTTATTTCTCTGGCGGTAAGCCCAAACCAATCGGCTATTTTTTTGTTGGTCAAAACCCCGTGATACATATAAATGCCATTTTTCAAATCGGCATCATACCGTATGGCTGATTCTACTCCGCCGTTTTCACCAATTTGCAATAAGTAGGGAATAAGTATATTGCTCATCGCCTGAGAAGCTGTTTTAGAATATCTCGAAGGAATGTTTGGCACGCAATAATGTACTACACCGTGCTTGATAAAGGTTGGTTTTTTGTGGTTGGTGACTTCAGATGTTTCAAAGCATCCCCCAGTGTCGATACTGACATCGACAATTACAGATCCTTCTTTCATAAACTCGACCATATTTTCTGTAACCACAATAGGGCTTCTGTTTACGCCAGACAACGCGCCGATTACTACGTCACATCGCCTTAATGCCTTTAGCAACAACTTGTCCTGAATGGTAGAGGTAAAAACTCTATTGCTGAGTTGGTTTTGAATTCTTCTGAGTCGTGCCACTGAGTTGTCAAATATCTTTACGTTGGCACCGAGTCCTAAAGCGGTTTTTGCAGCATATTCAGCTACGGTTCCTGAGCCTAGGATGACCACCTCTGTTGGGGGTACACCGGTAATATTGCCCAGCAACAATCCCTTTCCAGTTTCAGGATTTCCCATAATCTCAGAGGCAATCATAATGGTAGCGATACCGGCAATTTCGCTCAAAGACTTCACCATCGGGTTAGATCCGTCAGCATCTTTGAAAAACTCAAAGCCTAAGGCTGTGATTTTCTTTTTTTGTAGGGCTTCAAAATAGGTTTTGTCTCTAGTTTTAATTTGGATAGCAGACACTAAAAAAGCACCTGTATTCATCATGGCTATTTCCTCAACGGTAGGGGGTTCTACTTTTAGAATCATTGCAGAAGCATATACTTTTTTGATGTCTGGAGTGACCTCTGCACCTGCTTCGCTAAACTCCCTGTCAGAATAGCCTGCGCCTTTTCCTGCGCCTTGTTCAATCAGGATTTTGTGTCCGTTATTGGTCAGCGTATTTACAGCCTCTGGAGTAAGGCAGACGCGTTTCTCTTGAAAATAGAGTTCCTTCGGGATTCCTATTGTCAAATCACTTTTATTAACTGTGACCTCTAGTTTTTCTTCTTGAGGCATAAGTTCGTGTATGCTGAAAGGATTGATGATTGCCATAGTCAACTATAAAAAATTAGTACAAGTTAAGCATTTTCAGTTAATTCTAGATTTTTTAATTTTTTGTTTGCGATCATTTGGTGATAAACAAAAAAAAATCCCCGAGAAATTTAATGTTTCTCGGGGATTTTATCAATTGTATACTTTTAGATTCTAAAAATTAGAATTAGTTGTTTTTGTAGCGTTTTCTGTCGGTTTCGTTTAAAAGAATCTTGCGCAAGCGGATTGATTTTGGCGTAACCTCTACATATTCGTCTTTTTGGATATACTCTAAAGCTTCTTCAAGTGAGAATTTAGTAGCAGGTGCAATTCTCATCTTGTCGTCGTTTCCAGCAGAACGGATGTTGGTTAGTTTCTTAGTTTTAGTAACGTTGATAACCATGTCATCTCCTCTGGAGTTCTCGCCAATTACTTGACCTTCATAGATTTCTTCGTTAGGATCAACAAAGAATTCACCTCTATCTTGAAGTTTATCGATAGAATACGGAATAGCTTTTCCGTTTTCCATAGAGATTAAAGAGCCGTTGATACGTCCTGGAATCTCTCCTTTAAAAGGTTGGTATTCTAAGAATCGGTGTGCCATAATAGCTTCACCAGCAGTTGCGGTAAGGATTTGGTTTCTGAGTCCGATGATTCCTCTTGAAGGAATTAAAAACTCAATTGTCATACGTTCTCCTTTTGGGGTCATTGACAACATCTCTCCTTTTCTTAACGATACAAATTCTACTGCTTTTCCTGATAAGTTATCTGGTAAGTCAATGGTTAATTGCTCAATAGGTTCACATTTTACGCCATCAATTTCTTTGATGATAACTTGTGGTTGCCCAATTTGAAGCTCATAACCTTCTCTGCGCATGGTTTCGATAAGCACAGATAAATGCAGTACTCCTCTTCCGAAAACCATAAACTTATCTGCACTTGAAGTCTCCTCAACTTTTAGGGCTAAGTTTTTCTCAAGTTCTTTGGTCAAACGGTCTTTGATGTGTCTTGAAGTAACAAATTTTCCTTCTCTACCAAAGAATGGTGAGTCGTTGATGGTAAATAACATACTCATCGTTGGCTCATCAATGTTGATGGTTGGCAAGGCTTCTGGGTTTTCAGCATCGGCTACTGAGTCTCCAATTTCAAATCCTTCTAGCCCCACTAGAGCACAAATATCTCCAGCTTTTACTTCCTGAACTTTTCTTCTGCCGACTCCGTCAAACGTATGTAGTTCTTTGATTTTTGTTTTGATGATCTTGCCGTCTCTTTTGACAAGAGAAACGTGCATACCTTCTTTTATGACACCTCTGATGATTCTTCCGATGGCTATACGACCAGTGAATGAAGAGTAATCAAGAGAAGTAATAAGCATCTGTACTGTTCCTTCTGCTACTTTTGGTGCAGGCACGTGCTCAATCACCATGTCTAAAAGCGGCTCTAAGCTATCTGTTTTTACTTTCCAGTCTGTTGACATCCAGCTTTGTTTGGCTGAGCCATACACTGCAGGGAAGTCTAATTGCCACTCTTCAGCACCAAGTTCGAACATTAAGTCAAATACTTTTTCGTGCACTTCTTCTGGCGTACAGTTTTCTTTATCTACTTTATTGATCACCACACATGGCTTCAATCCTAAGTCTAATGCTTTTTGTAATACAAAACGAGTCTGTGGCATAGGCCCTTCAAAGGCATCTACTAACAACAAAACACCATCAGCCATGTTTAATACACGTTCTACTTCACCCCCAAAGTCAGCGTGACCTGGAGTGTCGATAATGTTAATCTTAGTTCCTTTATACATTACTGAAACGTTTTTAGAAACAATGGTTATTCCCCTCTCGCGTTCTAAGTCGTTGTTGTCCAAAATCAGATCAGAGTTGTCTGCTGGTTTGGTAGATTGACAGTGGTGCATAATTTTGTCGACGATGGTGGTTTTACCATGGTCAACGTGAGCAATAATAGCGATGTTTCTAATAGGTGTCATTTGTACTTTATTTTTAAGAGTGCAAAAGTACTACTTTATTTTCTTCTTTTGCTTTGAGTAGAGAATGTTTTTTTTCAAAAAAATAAAGATAAGTGGTTCTTTAACAAGCTAAAGCGAAATTATAACTTCATAAATTTTGTCAAAAATATACGAAACTGCTTTTTCTCTGATTTGGTTTCTAGGGTCAGTCGCTTCTTCGGGTTGAAGTATAGTTTCAAAACTATAGATTTTATTCTTGTATGAAATAGCAACATACACTTGACCTACAGGCTTTGTAAGCTGATATGTATTGACAGGGGCAGAGGCAACACCAGTGACTGATACATAGATAGAGGCATCAAGATCTAATTTAATCAGACCAGTTAACATCTCTAGTGTTGTCTCTGCTGATTCTGCTAAATAGCTAGCAAGCGTTTCGGGTTTCACGCCCAGTAGTTTGACCTTGAGTTTTTCGTCATAGGTGACAATACCGCCTTTTAATACTGATGATGCGCCTGCTACGGAGGTTATCGCACTACAGAGCATTCCTGCAGTGATGCTCTCTGCGGTCGCGATTGTGAGTTGTCTTTCTTTTAAAAAAGAATTAAATGCCGATGGCGTCATAAGGCTAACTTTAGAGACAAAAATACAAAAAGCACTGCACTTTGTTCTGATATTTAGAATCATATCTACTACATTTGTAGGATGAAGGTTTTGCGATTTTTACTTTTTCCTTTTGGCTTGGTGTATTGGCTAGTTACGACGGTACGGAATTATTTTTATGACAAAGGAGTTTTTAGTTCGTATAAAGCTCCGATTAAAGTAATAGCCGTAGGCAATCTAAGCGTGGGCGGAACAGGTAAAACGCCTCAGATTGAATATTTGATTCGGTTGTTGTCAGACAATTACAAGACGGCAATTCTGAGCAGAGGTTATAAGCGAAGCTCTAAAGGATTTGTATTGGCTGATCAAAACACAAGTGTTCATGACCTAGGCGATGAGCCGTTTCAGTTTTTCTTGAAGTTTAAAAATGTCAAAATAGCTGTAGATGCCAACCGTAAAAACGGAATAAAAAACCTGTTGAAATTACCGCACACACCTGAGGTCATTCTGCTTGATGATGCCTATCAACACAGGAAAGTAACTGCTAATCTATATATACTGCTCACGGCTTATGCTGATTTGTATTCAGATGATTTTATTTTGCCTGTCGGCAATCTACGGGAACCTAGAAGTGGTGCCAAAAGAGCCCGAGCTATTATTGTCACTAAATGTCCGAAAGATATTTCTGAAGTTGAAAAACAAAAAATCATCCAGAAATTAAACCCAGCTCAACATCAATACGTGTTTTTTACGACTATCAACTATGATGATTATGCGTATTCAGCTGATTCTAAACAAAGAGTTTCAGCACTTAAAAACATTGAGAAAGTCGTATTGGCGGGGATAGCTAAACCGGAACCGTTTTTTGATTTTCTGAAAACTGACGCTGATGTAGTATTAAAATATCCAGACCACCATAATTTTTCTGATGACGAAATAGCATCTATAAAAAGTAAAGCAAAAGGAAGAATCATCGTCACAACCGAAAAAGATTATGTGAGAATCAGAGCGGAGTTTGATAATAACCAACTCTTTTATCTGCCTATCAAGACAGAGTTTATAGCAGGTGGGGCAGCCTTTGATGCGCTGATTCTCAAAAACATCTAAGTATTTAAAAAGTTTCTTAACTTCGTTAAAAAATTATTCCAATGAATATACTTCCTCCGTTCAACTTGCATAAATGGATCGACGAAAACAGGCATTTACTCAAACCACCTGTAGGCAATAAGAATATTTATATAGAATCTCAGGATTATATTGTGATGATTGTCGCGGGTCCCAATGCTCGAAAAGACTTCCATTACAACCAAACGGAAGAACTTTTTTATCAACTCGAAGGCACTATAAGCATTTTTATACAAGAAGAAGGACAAAAAAAAGAGATGATTCTAGGTGCGGGAGATATGTTTTTACTACCCGGTGGTGTGCCGCATTCTCCAGTGCGCCAAGAAAATTCGATCGGCTTAGTGGTAGAGCGAAAACGCGATGGCAAAGGCTATAAAGATGGCTTGCTTTGGTATTGTGAGCATTGTAATCACAAACTTCACGAGGTGGTTTTTGAACTCCACGACATCGAAAAAGACTTTTTGCCCCATTTCAAGGAGTTTTATAACTCTGAGACATTGCGCACATGCAAAACCTGTGGCGAGGTGATGGAGGCAGATCAGAGATTTGTAGAATAAGAAAAACACACAAGAATATAATTCCCCAAAAAGCCCCTACTTAGGTTATGACAAAAAATTGGTTAAGATTAGCGCTATTTCTATTTTCGGCAACTTTGTTTGCGCAAACCACAGAAGATATCGCACAGATGGAGTCTCAAAATACACCACTAAATTTCGTGGCAAACCCAAATACGGCCAATTATAATCTAGTTTATAATCGCTTAGAGCTCGATGTGAATCCTGCCTATCAATATATTTCTGGAGAAGTGACGGCTTATTATAAAGCGAAAGAGACCATGAGCTCGATCGTGTTTGACTTGGCCAGTAACATGAATGTCGCTCAGGTTTTGCAAAGGGGAAATAGCCTAGACTTCAGCAGAAGCGGTGACGAACTGATTATTGACTTACTAGCCGATCTAAATACGGCTGCTGTAGACTCACTTACCATAAAATATTCAGGTATCCCGAATGATTCAGAGGATGCTTTTGTAACGCATACACATAACGGAACTCCCGCTTTGTTTACCCTTTCAGAACCCTTCGGAGCAAAAGAATGGTGGCCCTGCAAACACGATTTGAACGACAAGATTGATTCGATAGATGTATTCATAAAAGCACCAAGTCAATACGTAGCCGTTTCAAATGGACTGGAACAATCTATCGAACTCGATGGGTTGGGGAATAAAATCACACACTTCAAACACAATTATCCTATTCCTGCATATTTGGTTGCCATTGCAGTGACCAATTATCAATTGATGACTCAGACAGCGGGTACCGCACCAAATACTTTTCCGATTATCAATTATCTCTATCCTGAAAACTTTAATTCGGCTTCAAATCAATTAGCGGTCACCTTGCCAATTATGGACTTGTTTGAAGATAAATTTGGTGCTTATCCTTATGCTGACGAGAAGTACGGGCATGCACAATTTGGATGGGGAGGCGGAATGGAACACACCACAGTATCTTTTATGGGGAGTTTCGGAAGGAGTCTTATCGCTCACGAATTGGCACATCAATGGTTTGGGAATCAAATTACCTGCGGGAGTTGGCAAGACATCTGGTTGAATGAAGGTTTTGCCTCTTACCTCGAAGGAATGGTGGTTGAGCACCTAGATGGTGCGGCTAGTTTTGTGAGTTGGAAACAAAGTAAAACATCCAACATTACTTCGCTGAGTGGTGGTAGTTTATATGTACCTGCAAGTGATGCCAATAATTCGAATAGAATTTTCAGTTCTCGATTGAGTTATAACAAAGGCGCAATGGTTGTCAATATGCTTCGTTTTGTATTGGGCAACGTGCATTTCTTTCAAGCCATAAACAATTATCTCAATGACCCACAACTGATGTATGGCTATGCCGTAACTTCTGATCTCAAAGCTCATTTAGAGCAAGTTTCTGGGTTAGATTTAACAGAGTTTTTTAATGATTGGGTGTATGCCCAAGGTTACCCAAAATATACCATACAGGTGAATAACTTAGCTTCTGGTCAGGTGAAAGTCAAAATCAACCAAACTCAATCACATAGTTCAGTGAGTTATTTTGAAATGCCTGTGCCAGTTCGGTTATATGCAAACGGAGGTGTGTTTCAAGATGTGGTATTAGAAAACGCCTACAACGGGCAAGAGTATATTTTAGATATTCCCTTTGTGGTGACTAATGTAGATTTTGATGTCAAAAAAGATATTATCTCTCGAAGTAATACCGCTTATCTATCTGATGAGAATTTTGAATTGCAACAGCTTTCTATTTATCCGAATCCAACTCAGAATAAATTGAATTTGAGTCTGCCCAATTCGGTTCAGCTCGAGAGTGTAAGCTTTTATGATTTGAACGGAAAAATAATTTTAGCAACAAAAGACCAAACCAGCTGGGATATTTCAGGATTCTCAGAAGGAATGTATCTGATGGATATTCAAACGGATAGAGGCTTTAAGCAATTTAAGGTGTTGAGGTAATTTTAGAAATGCAACTTCTTTTTTCTGAGCTCAAAGTTCTGGCCTAAGTATACTTTTCTGACCATTTCATCTTGCACGAGTTCTTCTGGAACACCCGCTTTTAAGATGGCTCCTTCAAACATCAAGTATGTCTTGTCAGTAATGGCCAAGGTTTCCTGAACGTTGTGGTCAGTGATGAGGATACCGATGTTTTTGTTTTTGAGTTGTGCCACAATGCGCTGAATATCTTCTACAGCAACGGGGTCAACTCCGGCAAATGGTTCGTCAAGTAAGATGAATTTAGGGTCAGTTGCCAAAGCTCTTGCGATTTCAGTACGTCGTCTTTCTCCTCCTGACAATAAATCACCTCTATTCTTTCTGATGTGGTTCAGGCTGAATTCATCGATAAGAGAATCGAGTTTGTATTGTTGTTCTTTTTTAGATAATTTGGTGAGTTGCAAAACGCTGAGTATATTGTCTTCAATAGATAGTTTTCTGAAGACTGACGCCTCTTGAGCTAGATATCCGATGCCGTGTTGCGCGCGTTTGTACATCGGGAAGTTGGTGATATTCATATCATCCAGATAGATGTTTCCAGAATTAGGCTTTACGAATCCGACAATCATATAAAATGAAGTGGTTTTTCCAGCGCCATTCGGGCCTAAAAGTCCAACGATTTCTCCTTGGCTCACTTCAACTGAAATGCCTTTTACTACCGTGCGTTTCTTGTACATCTTGACAAGATTGTCTGCTCTTAACTTCATATTAGCTCACTTATGAAAAGCAAAGTTAAACGAATTATTAAATATTGAATGCTTTTTAAGAATTTGATGTGAAAAATCTTGTGCTAACTGTCATATAAATAGATGTAAATATGTCTGACAACTATTTTCTTTGCCAATGAAAAACACCTCAATTCTAAAGATTATTTTTAATTAGGATGATTCTAAATAATTCAAGACCTTTGTACAATCACAAAGCAAATCACAGATTATGAGTTTTGACGTTCAAAAAATCCGTCAGGATTTCCCTATACTAGCTCAAACTATCGGCAAATATCCCTTAGTTTATTTTGATAACGGAGCTACCTCACAAAAACCAAAAGTGGTCATCGATAGCCTTCAGGAATATTACAGCCAGATCAATGCTAATATTCACAGAGGTGTACACACCTTGAGTCAATTGGCAACAGATGCGTATGAGGCTTCGAGAGAAATAGTACGCCAACATATCAATGCCAAAGAGCACCAAGAAATTATTTTCACCTCGGGTGCTACAGACAGTATCAACCTTGTGGCATCGAGTTTTACGACGCTTTTAAAGAAAGATGATGAGATAATAATTTCGTATTTAGAACACCATTCTAATATAGTGCCGTGGCAAATGTTGTGCGAAAGAACAGGAGCTAAGCTCAGGGTTATTCCGATGGATAATAACGGAGAGTTGATTTTTTCTGAATACGAAAAGTTGCTAAACGCTAAAACCAAAATAGTTGCTGTTTCTCACGTATCTAATGCACTTGGCATCATCAATCCGATAAACAAAATTATTGCAAAAGCACGCCAATATGACGTGGCTATCTTGATTGACGGAGCGCAAGCCGTGGCACATATCAAACCAGATGTCACTGCGCTTGATTGTGATTTTTATGTCTTCTCAGCGCACAAAATGTGTGGGCCAACAGGTGTGGGAATTCTCTACGGAAAAAGGAGTTGGTTAGAGAAACTCCCTCCGTTTAGAGGTGGTGGAGAGATGATTCAAGAAGTGCGTTTTGACAAGAGTACCTATGCAGAAATCCCACATAAGTTTGAAGCCGGAACACCAAATATTGCCGGGGGAATTGCCTTTGGAACAGCTATAGATTATCTGAACAAAATTGGTTTTGAAGCTATTGAAACCTACGAAAAAGAACTCTTAGCCTACGCGACTAAAAAACTATCTACCCTAGAAAATATTGAGATTTATGGCAATTCAGCGCACAAGGTTTCAGTGATTTCGTTTAACGTCAAGGGTATTCACCCCTATGACATCGGTACGATTATTGATAAAATGGGCGTAGCCGTACGTACAGGACATCACTGTACACAACCCATAATGGATTTTTATAAAATTCCGGGTACCGTTAGGGCATCGTTCTCATTTTATAATACTAAAGAAGAAATAGACTATTTTATAACAACGCTTGAGAAGGCAATCAGAATGCTTTCTTAATGGTGTTTTTGCTTGGTTTTTAGAGTGGACAAAGTGATTTTTATTCCGTAAAACTCAAGTTTGCCGCTTTCTTTTTTTATTTTATTATATGATGTTTTTAGTACCTTTGTTTCATCTTAAATTCAGACTATGAAAGCATTAACAATATTATTACTAGCTGTGCTAACCACTTCAATCAACAAGTGCTCTTCAGAAGAGCTCAAAAGCCTTAAGAAGGATATGGTCATTGAATATGAGGCTAAAACTAGAGGGAGTATAAGCAAATTGATTGTCAGAAAAGACTCTCTTATCGTGATGGAGGAGTTCAGAAACGAAGGTGTTTATTATTATCCGTTAGCTAGCAAAGATTGGGACAACATCGTAAAAGAAGTACAGAAAGTCGATCCTGAAAAAGTGAGAAGTTATAAAGCTCCGAGTAAAAAAAGAGCGACAGATGCAGCTCGTGCTGCACAAATAAAAGTCATCCACAACGACAAAATTTATGATTCAAATGTTTTTGACGAAGGAAACCCTCCCGCAGAACTCAAAACACTTGTAGATAAAGTGGCTGATTTATATCTAAACCACAAAAAGAAAATTGCAAAAAATGACGATTAAAGAAGTTCAAGACGAGATTATAGACGAATTTTTAATGTTTGATGATTGGGCTGAACGCTACGAATATATTATCGACCTGGGCAAAAGCCTTCCGATGATTGACGAGCAATATAAAACAGATACAAACCTGATTAGGGGGTGTCAATCAAAAGTTTGGCTGCACGCTGAGCAAAATGACGGCAAAATTAAATTTACAGCTGATAGTGATGCCATACTTACCAAAGGAGTGATTGCGATTATGATTCGCGTGTTCTCAGGACAAAACTCTCAGGATATTCTGGATGCTTCGACTGATTTTGTAGATGAAATTGGCCTGAAAGAACACCTTTCGCCCACAAGAGCCAACGGATTAGTATCGATGATCAAGCAAATAAAAATGTATGCTTTGGCATACGACACAAAAAAGAATTAACTAGAAAATCATACAAGTCAAGGTACTTGTAACTATATAATTATGGAAGAATTTAACGATACGCACAGCCTGGGCGAGCAAATAGTAGAAACACTAAAAGCTATATATGACCCTGAAATACCGGTTGATATCTACGAATTAGGGCTTATCTATGACGTGATGGTCAATGAAGATATGGATGTAAAAATCCTGATGACGCTCACCTCGCCAAACTGCCCAGTGGCTGAGAGTATGCCGATGGAAGTAGAACAGAAGATAAAAGCACTTGACGCAGTAAAATCTGTTGAAGTAGAGATGACCTTTGATCCGCCATGGTCAAAAGACTTGATGAGCGAAGAGGCAAAATTAGAACTCGGAATGTTATAAGTAATACTTCTTTCTGATACAACCCAAAAAATGAATGAAAATCTGAAAATAACTCGTGAAGCCTTTTCAGGGAGAAAACCTAAATCCATTTCTGAAACAGCTCTTGAGTTCAAGGTTTCAGAGGCAACTATCCGAAATTGGATAAAAACTAAACTGCTTTTAACTTCAGAAGATGGAAAAATTACATCAGATTCTATCAACTATTTTGCAACGCATATTTTAGGTAAACAACGGCTGAATGCTAGGTCCAATAAACTACAAAAAGATTCACACAATCATGAGCTACTCACGCTAGAGGTTCAAGATAAGGTAGCAAACAAAAAAGATATACAAGAGTTGGGAGAAGATTACGAAAACTCTCTTTCGGACTCCTATAGAAACCAAGAAGGTATTTATTATACGCCTGAATTTATTATTCAGGATATGATGAAGGGTATTGATGCTGACCAAAGCCTAGCTGATAAAACCTTTTTAGACCCGTGTTGTGGTAGCGGAAATTTTATATTAGAAGCTATCAAGTTGGGATTTAAACCTGAAAATATTTATGGTTTTGACATAGACCCAAATGCTGTAGCAATTACCCGAAAAAGAGTTTTTGAAGCTACAGGATATCATTCTGAGAATATCGTCTTAGCTGACTTTCTGGAGAAAACCACTCATGAAAAATCGCTTTTTGATTATATCTATACCAATCCGCCTTGGGGAAAGAAAATACCCAAAGCAGTTAAAGTAAAGTACGCTAAAATCTTCAGTGCTGGAAAAAGTACGGATACCGCGTCACTTTTCTTTTTTGCAAGTCTAGCTTCTCTGGAAAAAAAAGGGAAGTTAGGTTTTTTATTACCTGATTCATTCTTTAATATTTCTGTTTTTGAACAATCTAGACTAAAAGCTTTGGAGTACAGCATCGACAGATTGATTGATTATAAAAGACCGTTTAAAGGTTTGATGACTAAAGCCCAGGCGATACTACTTACCAATATACCAGCTAATGCTACTTCTCAGATAGAATGTGAGTTTAATGGAGAAAATTATACTAGAGCACAACAATCTTTTGTTTTGACTCCAAAATCTATTTTTAATTTCTGGGTAAATAATAGTGACGCAGAAGTGATCTCGCATTTATTCGAACTTCCCCATATTACCTTAGCAAACAATGCCAAATGGGGTATGGGGATAGTCACTGGTAATAACAAAGGTTTTTGTAAAACAGAAAATCTAAAGGGGCTGATACCCGTGTATAAAGGATCAGACATTACCAAAGATGGGCTGAAGAAGCCGACTTTATTTATACCCGAAGATTTAGGATTATACCAGCAAGTGGCACCTGCGCATTTATACCAAGCAAGAGAAAAAATAATTTATAAATTTATTTCCAGTACGCTTTGTTTTTATTGTGACCATAAACAGAGGTATATGCTGAATAGTGCTAATTTCTTAATTTTGAATACAGACTTCCCCATAGGATCAAGAGCGCTCGTAAAGCTATTGAACTCTGATTTTATGACTTGGATTTTTAAGAGTATCTTTGCTTCACACAAAATTTTAAGATCAGATTTAGAGCGCTTGCCCATACATTCTAAATACTTTGAAATCTATAAAGAGTTTAATGAAGACGCCTATTTAGATTATTTAGGAGTTCAAAAATCAAACGGAACTTATGTTCTAAAATAAAGTTATGGAAGAAGAAATTATCAATAGAGTAGCAAAAAGTCCGCTGATTGTTTTTGACTTAGAGGATTATTATCCAGAAGGAGTTAGAAAGGGTATTGACCTTTCTGATTGGCTTTGGGAAGGGCTTATTCTTAGAGAGAAAGATTTCAGGGCAGCACTTTCAGCGCATGATTGGAGTCAATATCAGGATTTTTATATCTATTTATACTGTTCTACTGATGCTATAATTCCGGGTTGGAGTTATAGTCTAGTGACTATGCACTTGGCGCCTTATGCCAAAAAAGTAATCATCGGATCAGAAGATAATTTGAACACCATGATATATCAGGAGATTTTAGCAGGCTTGGATTATTCTATTTATCAAGATAAACCATTAATAATTAAAGGTTGTTCTAAGAAAGCAGTTCCTGAAAATGCACTTGTTATGGCTTGTCAGCATTTGCAACCCGTAGCTCGAAGCATTATGTTTGGAGAGGCATGCTCAACTGTTCCGCTGTATAAAAAACCATCTAAGAAATAAAGCTTTGTTGGTTTTATAAAAATCACTACTTTTATTATCTTAAATACAACTAGGCTATGGAGCACATCAATCACGAATTATACGAAACCGCTCGCAAAAGAATCAAACAGAAAAAGTATTTGTTTGTGCATTTTGTGTTGTTTTTTGTTGGGGGACTTTTTCTTGTTGCCTCAGAAAAATTATTTAATGTTGGGCTAACTAAACCAAACTGGTCATATTGGGTGGTGTTTATTTGGGCCTTTTTATTCATCCTGCACTTTATCAATGTGTTTATCATCAAACGCTTTATGAACAAGCAGTGGGAGCGTGAAGAGATCGATAAGTTAGTCGAAAAACAGCAGAGAAAACTAGACCAACTTCAGAAGAAAGTCGAGCAGGATTATATCGTAATTGAAGATAAACATGAAGATGAAAGAAACACGATGATGTAATGATTACACTAATTGCTGCTGCAGCACATAACAATGCCCTAGGCAAAGACAACTCGCTTATTTGGCACCTGCCCGATGACTTAAAGAGGTTTAAAAGCCTTACGCTTGACGGCTATATTATAATGGGGCGCAAAACTTTTGAGTCCTTGCCAGGTATGCTTCCTAGACGCAAGCATATTGTTATTACTAGAAATCCCGATTTTCATCACGATCAAACCATCAAAGCTCGCAGTCTAGAAGAAGCACTTGATTTGGTGCCTTCTGACAAAGAGGCCTTCATTATTGGAGGTGGAGAGATTTTTGATCTCGGACTAAAAATAGCCGATAAAATTGAACTCACTAGAATTCACCACGATTTTGATGCAGATGTGTTTTTTCCTGAAATCAATTTAGATCAATGGGAATTATTTGCTTCAGCCCATCATGACAAAGATGAGAAGCATCTTTATGATTTCACTTTTGAAACTTACTTGAGAAAATAAACTAAAACCTACTTAGAACTACCATATCCGCAACGAATGAATTTACAGAACACGCTAGATTTCGCTCAACAATTAGACAAAGAAGACCCATTAGCCCATTATAGAAACGAATTTATTTTCCCAAAAGTAAACGGAAAAGATGTCATTTACTTTGTTGGGAACTCATTGGGACTTCAGCCAAAATCAGCAAAGAAATATGTTGATGAAGTCATGACTGATTGGGCAAATCTCGCGGTAGAAGGGCATTTTTATGCTGAAAAGCCATGGTGGGATTACCAAGAGCGCTTTGCAGAGCCCTTGAGTAGAATCGTTGGGGCAAAACCCAGTGAAGTAGCTGTGATGAATACCCTTACGGTGAATTTACATTTGCTAATGGTATCATTTTATCGCCCAACAACTTCAAGATATAAAATCATCTGCGAAGAAAAAGCTTTTCCGTCAGACCAATATTTATTGCAATCTCAGGTCGCTCACCACGGATTCTCTCCTGAAGACGCCATTGTCGAAATTAAAAGAAGAGAAGGCGAGCACAACATAAGATTAGAGGATGTGCTGGCAAAGATTGATGAAGTTGGCGATGCACTTGCACTTGTGATGATTGGTGGCGTAAACTACTATACAGGGCAGGTTTTTGATATGAAAACTATCACCCAAAAAGGCCATAGCGTGGGTGCTGTTGTCGGTTGGGATTTGGCACATGCCGCCGGAAATGTCAAACTAGAACTACACAACTGGGACGTTGATTTTGCAGCCTGGTGTAGTTATAAATATATGAATTCAGGACCTGGAAATGTTTCCGGGATTTTTATACACCAAAAGCACCACAACGCTAATCTGCCAAGATTTGCAGGTTGGTACGGACACAACAAAGAGAGAAGATTCTTGATGGAACCTCAATTTGACCCGGTCAAAGGAGCAGAAGGTTGGCAAATAAGCAATCTCCCAATACTGTCTTTAGCCCCGTACTTGGCGTCAGTTGATATGTTTGACAAAGTAGGAATGGATGCACTTATTCAAAAAAGAAATACAATCACTGCTTACCTGGAGTTTGTGCTGAAAGAAATCAGCAAAGAGATTCAAGGTAATTTCGAAATTATCACTCCAGAGAATCCTATAGAAAGAGCCAGTCAGATTTCTGTGTTCTTACACGGACAGGGCAAGGAACTTTTCAACTACTTGATGAAAAATGGCGTGATTACAGACTGGAGAGAACCCAATGTCATTAGACTTGCACCTGTTCCGCTGTATTGCAGTTACCAAGACATCTATCAGTTTGGGCAAGTATTAAAACAAGGAATCTTGAGTCATAGGCAATAAGACTGCATCAGACCTATACATCCTACACAATAATGCTGTTCTAATTTAGAGCGGCATTTTTTGATTAGAAGACAAAAAAAAGTCGTTTCAAATAAATGAAACGACTTTAGTCAGTCAATTGTGGTATTTAAGAATAATACTACTATTAATCTTAGATAAGTTCAACTTGTGCAGCTACCTTACCTTTTCTTCCCTCTTCTTCTTGGAAACTTACTTTGTCACCTTCGTTAAGAGATTTTGAAGAAATTAGACCTGTGATGTGCACAAAAATGTCTTCTCCTGTTTCTGAATCTGTAATGAATCCGTAACCTTTTGATTCATTAAAGAACTTTACTGTTCCTGTTTGCATTGTAATAAAATAAAAATAATTAATATTTGTCAAAGATAGTATTTCCTTCAAATTACACACAACATATTTAAACATTTTACAAAATATTTTATTTGACCACTAAAGTTTACGATAACATTAAGACTAAGATTGGGTCTGTTGCGTTATATTGCACTATAAACCACTTAGATTATGAGCACTATAAAAATCCTTTGGGTCGATGATGAAATCGACTTACTCAAACCCCATATTATCTTTTTAGAAAAGAAAAACTACGCTGTAACCACTGCTAATAATGGGAGGGATGCTCTTGATATATTTGACCAAGAAAATTTTGACGTTGTTTTTCTAGATGAAAACATGCCCGGACTCTCAGGTCTAGAAGTGCTTTCTGAGATGAAAGAGAAGAAAGCCGCTACACCTGTAATTATGATTACAAAAAGTGAGGAGGAGTATATAATGGAGGAAGCTATTGGCTCAAAAATCTCAGATTATTTGATAAAACCCGTCAATCCGAATCAAATTTTATTGTCTCTTAAGAAGAATTTAGACCATTCGCGTCTCGTTTCAGAGAAAACCACCTTAGATTATCAGAAAGAATTCAGAAAAATATCTATGGATTTGGCGATGGTCAAAACCTATGAAGAATGGTATGACATCTATAAGCGTCTTTTATTTTGGGAACTTGAATTAGAGACCACAGACAATTCTCAGATGTCAGAAATTCTCGATACCCAAAAAGCAGAAGCAAACATTCAGTTCGGCAAATTTATCGAAAGAAATTATGAAGATTGGTTTGCGCCTAAAGCAGATAAGCCGGTAATGTCTAACAAGCTTTTTAAAGAATTGGTTGTGCCTCATTTGGTCAAAAAAGATAAACCTGTGTTTTTTATAGTCATCGACAATATGCGTTTTGATCAGTGGAAAGCCTTTAGCCCGATAATCAACAACCACTATAAGTTAGAGAAAGAAACTGCTTATTACTCGATTCTGCCTACAGCCACTCAATATGCTCGAAATGCTATCTTCTCAGGAATGACGCCTTTAGAGATGGAAGCTAAATTCCCTAAATACTGGAAGAATGACGTAGAAGAAGGGGGTAAAAACTTGTATGAAGCTGAGTTTTTGACTGAGCAGTTAAAACGTTTAGGACTAAACATAAGACAAGAATACTATAAGATCACCAATTTTAGAGACGGAAAAAAACTAGCAGAAAACTTCAAGGGATTAAAAAATAATGACTTAACTACCCTTGTGTATAACTTTGTGGATATGCTATCTCATGCCAAAACCGAAATGGAAGTGGTTAAAGAATTGGCATCAAATGACAAATCATACCGCTCGCTTACGGTGAGTTGGTTTAAGAATTCACCGCTATTAGAGATGATTCAGCAGGCACAACAAATGGGGATGAAACTAATCATTACTACTGATCACGGAACCATAAACGTCAAAAACCCGAGCAAGGTGATTGGCGATAAAAACACTAGTCTGAACCTTAGATACAAAACAGGTAGAAGCCTTACCTACGAAGATAGAGATGTGTATGCGGTGAAAGATCCTAAAAAAATTGGTCTGCCAGCTATCAATATGACAAGTTCGTTTATATTCGCAAAAAGCGACTATTTCTTGGCCTATCAAAATAACTACAACCATTATGTGAGCTATTATAAAAACACTTACCAACATGGCGGAATTTCACTAGAAGAAATGATTATTCCGTTTTTAGTATTTGAACCCAGATAGACGATTTTATACGCATAAGTTTTTAGACATGAATAGAGCGTTTTCTTTAGACGAAATCACATCGGTTGCCCACTGGATCTTAGAACAACATCCTGAGAAGGTAATCTTGTTTGAAGCCGAGATGGGAACCGGAAAAACCACACTTATCAAAGCTTTATGCAAAGCGCTAGGCGTTGAAGACACCATCAGCAGTCCTACTTTTTCATTGGTTAACGAGTACCAAACCAAGGCTGGTGCACTTGTCTATCACTTTGATTTTTATAGGTTGAAGACAGAAGAAGAAGCGCTTGATTTTGGCATAGAAGATTATCTCTACTCTGGTAATTATTGTTTTTTAGAGTGGTCAGAACATATTCCAAACCTAATTCCAGAGAAACATAGTGTCATTTCGATTTCCGTTTTAGAAAACGGGAATAGATTGTTGAAGTTCAGAAGTGCAACTCCATAGTTTAAGCTAAGTATCGCTCAAAATATAATGAAACAAGGCGCGGCGCTCACAAGTGCTGCGCCTTGTTTTTTAATAATGCTTATTGTTGAAAATCTTTAACATAATTCGTAACTTTGATAAATCATCTGTATAGAGCATCCATTGCTCAATACTACAAACTTCTAACCTTAAGATTATGTGGGATCAAGTCCAAGAAACTGTAAAATACCTCAAAGAAAAAACAAATTACACTCCTGAATTCGGAGTTATTTTAGGCTCAGGCTTAGGTGGATTTGTTCATGACATAGAAATCGAGCACACTATTGCGTATACTGAAATTCCTAACTTTCCTACCTCAACTGTTGAAGGACATAGCGGAAATCTTATTTTCGGAAAAATAGGAGACAAAACGGTAGTTGCTATGCAAGGACGCTTTCATTATTATGAAGGTTATTCGATGCAAGAAGTGACTTTTCCGGTTAGAGTACTGCGCTATTTGGGCGTGCAGACCTTGGTTGTTTCAAATGCTTCTGGAGGTGTGAATCCAAACTATGTCGTAGGTGATATCGTGGTGATTCATGACCATATCAATATGATGCCTGAACATCCACTTAGAGGGCTCAACGACAACAGATTTGGTCCTCGTTTTGTAAATATGGGAGAACCTTATAACAAAAAGCTGATCGCACTTTCAAAAAAGATTGCAAAAGAAGAAAACCTATTAGTCAAAGATGGTGTTTATTACGGATTACAAGGACCTACTTTTGAAACCTTGGCTGAATACCGAATGGTAAAAGCTGTAGGTGCAGATTGTGTGGGAATGTCAACAACACCAGAGGTTATCGTAGCGCGTCATATGGGATTGGATTGTTTCGGAATTTCGATTATCTCAGATATGGGGACAGAAGACCAAATGGATATGATTTCGCACGAAGAAGTGCTTAAAGCAGTTAAAAAAGCTGAGCCTTCAGCTAGAAAACTAATCAAAGAACTCATCCTACAAGCTTAAAAAAGCAATTAAAAATGACCAAACAAGAACGGGTTGATTTTGTGGTGAACACCTTAGAAGAACTGTATCCGAGGGTGCCCATTCCGCTAGATCACAAGGATAATTATACCCTGCTCATCGCTGTTTTGCTATCTGCGCAATGCACTGATGCTAGAGTAAATACCATCACGCCTTTGCTTTTTGCAGAGGCGGATAATCCGTATAGTATGATCAAGTTAGGTCAAGATAGAATTGCAGAAATTATCAGGCCTTGTGGGCTTGCGCCAATGAAATCAAAGGGTATTTATCAGCTCTCACATATGTTGATCGACAAACACAACGGAGAGGTTCCCAATGATATTGATGCCCTAGAAGAGTTTCCTGCTGTAGGACATAAAACCGCTAGTGTGGTGATGAGTCAGGGCTTTGGCGTGCCAGCTTTTCCGGTAGACACCCATATACATAGAATGATGTACCGTTGGAATTTATCTAACGGGAAAAATGTACAGCAAACTGAAAAAGACGCCAAACGTCTCTTCCCAAAAGAACTCTGGAATAAACTCCACTTGCAAATGATTTATTACGCAAGAGAACTCTCTCCTGCGCGAGGTTGGGATATTGAGAAAGATATCATCACCAAAACCATTGGAAGAAAAGATGTGCTAAAAAAACAAATAAAATAGTCTAAGCGTTTATCTGGGCTTAAATTTTAAATCTCTCTGTTTTTTTCAGAGAACTTAAGTTCCGCTGTTTTTTCCTCTCTGATTCCCTCTTTTTTCATAAAGTCAGAGTTTTTTTTTCGCTTAATGAAATTAGTCATATTCGGAAAATCACTCTTAAATTTATTGTACTCTGCCATCTCAGCCTTCTTGACGATGTGTTTTTCCTTTATTTTGCTGGTCTTTTCAGAGAATGTCTGATAATTGGCTCCTAATATTAAATACTATATTTGGAAAAAAACACTCTGATATGAAGAAAATTACCATGTTTGTATTGGTGACTACAACGCTGTTGGCTAGTCTATCGATATATAGTCAAATTAGCTCAAAAGAAAGAGATTACACCATTACATATAATGACTCATCCATTGAGTTGTTTTTTGATATGCCTGTGTATGTCAAGGCTCTGAATGAAAAACAAGGAACTGAAGTGAGCTTAGAGGTAGATCCTAGAAAAGAAAACTCATTTGTGCTAAACAACCCTGATCCCGGAACCATTATCAAATTAGAATACAATTATCTCTACGGTAAGAATTATGATCTACAAACGAGTTATGTCGCTACAGCCTCGTTATCTACTGGTGAGATGAATGCTTATTTCAATCATCCTGTAGATGTTGCTTTCGCACAAATTCAAGAGGCAAATGCCTTGGGGAACACCCTTGATGACATGCTGATTTCTTATATCGATGCTTGTACGTCAACATTAGATATTGCGATATACAACTCAGCTTCACCGAGCTCTAGCACCGGAATTGCTGGTGCAATCAATGATGCGCACTCCAGAGGTGTGCAGGTGAGGATTATTTATGATGGTGGTACAGGTAGCGCTATGTTGCCTTTATTAAACCCTGCCATACCAAGATTGCCAAGCCCAAAAAGCTATGGTTATGCGCTTATGCATAACAAGTTTGTGATTTTTGATGCCAATCATACAGATGCCAATAAGCCAGTAGTATGGACAGGCTCAACAAACTGGACGGTGAAGCAAATTGATGGACCAGACAAGAATGGTGCTATTGCCATTCAAGACCAGTCTTTGGCCTTAGGTTATACTATTGAATTTGAAGAAATGTGGGGTTCATCAACTATGACTCCAGATACTGCAGTTTCTAGATTTGGTCCTTATAAATTAGATAATACACCCCATACCTATAACATTGGTGGCGTTATCGTAAATAGTTATTTCAGCCCAAGTGATAATGTGACGTCAAAGATTATTGAGGTCATTGAGAGCGCTGATAGTGATATAAATATCGCTACTATGCTTATTACTAGAACGGATATTAGTTCTGCTTTAGTTGCTGCCCATGCAGTTGTGCCTGACACACGCCTTGTGATGGATACCCAAAACCCTCAAGGAAATCAGAAGGGATATTTACAGGACGAAATAGGTACTGGTCAAGTGAGATCAGACACCACAACAGGTCAAATGCACCATAAATTTATCGTGGTTGATAATTATGATAGTTCTTCAGAGCCACAAGTGTTGCTAGGTTCGCATAACTGGAGTACAGCAGGCCAGACTAAGAATGATGAAAACACATTGATTATACGCGATCTAAACATCGCCAATCAATTCTTCCAAGCTTTTGCCTATTTATACCAGCTCTCAGGAGGAGTGTTGTCTAATGATTACTTTGTTGCTGAACCAAGTGAGCTAGTTGTGTATCCCAACCCAAGTAACGGAATGTTTACTATTGAGGCTAAAAACAGTTCAACTTCAAACGCTGATGTAAGTGTTTATACCTTATTGGGCAACCGAATTTATGACAATCACTTTACCGAATTAGATAGCCAAAACATTGATTTAACCAATCAAGCTGCTGGAATGTATTTGATCAAAGTATCTAGTAATGATGGTGTGAAACATTTCAAAGTATTGAAAAAGTAAGGAATGTCTTGTGGCCAATAAAGAGCCGCGCTATAAATTTTAAAAGAACCAGTGAACACTAATGTTTGCTGGCTCTTTTGGTATATGTTTACAAGCCTTTTATCAATAGCCTTTCTGCTGCTGTTTTTCCTATATGATAGTTAGGTCTAAGGATATAAAAGACGTAGTTTAAACCTAAAATAAGACTAGTTTTCTAGTTGTTAGAGTAAAGGTGATTGGATTATTTTGGCGTTCTCTTAGAGTCATTAGTCTGAAAACCGTATACTATGTGGTGATTATATAAAGTCAAGAAAATAAAAAACGGTTTAGAATCTCTAAACCGTTTAATATCATAACCTTAAAGTTGTAGCGAAGACGGGAATTGAACCCGTGACCTCAGGGTTATGAATTTCATTTTATACGAAATTCATAGCCTTTATATATGCGTTATTTCAATAATCGTGTACTGTTTAGTGTACTGTTATTAAGTCGCAATATACTCATTTTTTCAAATAATTCTAAGACTATTTCCTTTTTTAAGTTCTGATTTTTTAACTATTGAATTGTATTCAATTTCAACAAAATGCTTTTGCAATATTATTGCATTATCATTCGATTATATAAAATCTCCTTTATCAGGATAAACAATAATATTCTCTTTTTTGATTGGTTCTAGTAGCGCTAAACTTTAAGTATGCCATCCTCCACTTGATAAACTTATAAAATCAGATATAAATAAGCTAAAATGATAGCTTTTCTCTCAGATTCTATACTTGTAAGATGCTTGCAAGCATCTTGCAAGCATTTTGCAAATAGATTGCAAGTCTCTTTTTGTTCAGATATATAGCCCGAAAAAGTTTTTTTGAATGATTTTTTTTGTGTTTTTATTTTTGATGAGCTGAATACGCGTGAGTGTGCGGTTCTTTTACTCGTACATTAGCAATTGTGTCAAATAGTACAAACCTTTCAGCAGAGGTCTTGTTTAAGTGCTCTATCAGCCGAAAAACAATTAAACTTCTCCAGTGTTTTAATTTGATGCTTTATATCTTGCAATGTAATCCTAGTAGTTACACGAGCTCTTAGATAATTAGAAGCTTAGTTTTTAGATTTGAAGACAGTTGCTAATAAATAGTCTACAGCATCTTGTTGTGTGAATGTATCTTTTTGCGTTTTACCTTTTTTAAAATCAATTGAAGTTTTTGATTTCTCTTCTGTTACCAATACAATGAATTTCTCCTTCTCCTCTGAGGGAAGTGCAAGAAAAACTTCATATACTGTACTGGCTGTCATTTATAAAACATTATATTTCTTTTGAGTATTTTTAAAATACTAATCACAATAAAAAGTTGTTTAGCTATTTCATCTCTCCACTTCAATCCAGAATTCTCTCAATAGTATTTTAGATGTTTTTTCTACTTTTATTTCAAAAATTAGACTTGAATTTGTAGGTGATTCTCTGAGCTTTCTTACAAACCTAAATGTTCTATTTTAGAATAAAAACGATAGAGAAGCTTAGAGCAGGATAGAGTAAGATAGAATAGGATAGAGCGCTTTAGAAGGGGATAGGATTCTGAACAAGTAGACTAATTTGGAGCTTGATAGAGCTCTTTGAGTCGTCAATGGGTTGACTTATTAATTCTATATGTAGAGTTTGTAGGAAAGTCTGCTATAAAGACAATGTTTCTAGAATATTGGGATTGATCTTTTCTAAATTTTTTGGTTGCACAAATACCATAATCATATTACAATGACTGTTTTGCTTTCTCTGATTTGTTTTATTGCGGAGTTAAGGAGAGTAATAGATGAAATTTGAGTGAAATAGTAGAATGTTAAAAATAACTTTATATATTTACATTATTAACGAAAATTAACAAAATTGATTCTTCGGAATTTAAATTAGTATCAAATGCTATTAAATGACTTAATTGGTGATTGTCGGTTAGCTAATTGAAGATGAAATAGTGCGTTCATTATATTAGTGCTATCATTATATTAGTAATCGAATGAGATAAAAGACCACTGTACAAGTTTAAATTAAAAAAACATATTGCAATTTGAGACTTACAAAAGATTGATAGAAAAACGGAGTTGTAGAGCTTGGAAAAGGTGTATAAACTTGCGTATAATTACTAGTTGTGCGGCAGCTAAAAAACGACAAAACAGTAGAGAGTAATGGGACATAAAAAAGTTTGTTTAGAATGTAGGTTGACCTTTAACAGACCATTTGACAGTGGTTCTGAACAAACTTATCCTTGCCCTGAATGCGGAAACCCAATGACACTTTTGCCTCACCGATTTAGAGCACCTAAAAAGACAGAAGACAAAAAATGGGAAACAGTCAAGTTTCTTATTAAAAATGGATCTTATTTTCAACACATATACGAAATAGTTGAAACCAAAGATGGAGTAATGAATTATCAGAATTATGTAAAGTATCCTGACAATCTTCGTGACGCTAAGGAATTTGTTGAACATTATAGAGACCAAGCAAGAAAATGAATAAATGGAAAATTGCATTTTGGTGTTGCTTAACAATTTTGTTTGCGGTAACAGTTTTTTCTGTTTATACAATTATTGATCAAGGTGTAACACTCACCTATCAAAAAGAAGGTTATAAAGACACAAAAAACGACCTTGACCAACTAATGGAAATAATTAATAAAACGGACTTGACCAAAAAGCAAATTCAAACGGAACTTAAAAACCATAGACTTTTTGAATTTATGGATTTTGATTCTGACACAATTTCGCTTGAAAGAGTTTCACTAATTTTTGAGAATGATAAACTTAAAAATGTAACGAACCAATGGTAAGACAAGAAAGCCGACCGCACAACAAAAGCTATACGTAATGCGGGTTTTAGTGCTAAATTGGAAGAAAATGAATATTAACAAACATAACTGTAAACCGGAAGTGAAGTGCCTTTTAATCCCGCACTACGCATAGCCAAACCGTTGTGTGCAATGTAAAAACCGCCTGAAAATTGACAGAAAGAGAAGAAAGAATAGAGAAATACAGGAAATTCTTGATTGAAGAACAAGAAAAGGAATTGGCGGAAAATTCAGAACTTATTAAAAATTTCTTGCAGTATTGCAAAAAGAAAAAAATTATAATTTCAGAAAAAAATATTGAATATATTCCTACAATAGGAATTGTTGCAAATTATCCAAACTTGGTTAACTTACTAAATAACAAAATTCAAGTAGATAAAGAGGAATTAGTATCTTTTGACGTTTTGGAAAAGGAATTCAAAAAACAACGATTTGCTTCAGGATATTTAATATCTGATATGTTTATGGCAATGGCTAATTCTTATTTTAGAAGAGGTCATTACGAAAAAAACGCTTTTGCACCGAGATTTATTGAACTTTATTGGAATTATAGTTCATCCAAAAATGATAAATACATAAGTTTAGATTTTGATAGAGTGAGAATAAATGTTGACAACCGAATGTTAATAGAATTGGACACTTGGTATGGAGCAAAATTTGAAGAAAATATTTCGGATATAGAAGATGGAATAGTTAAGTTAACGCCACCTTTAGATTTAGAAAAATTTGATATTAAATTGTTTTTCAACGATGTTCATTCACTTAATATTAAATGGTACACTAAAGAGAATATCAAAGTTTTTCAAGCAGAGGAATTCAAACAAAAAACCGAAAAAATAATCAAAAACGGAATTGAATATTATCCTGCCAAATATATTCACGCAGAATTTGACAAACTAACTGGAACATTTCGACATTTTGACGGAGCTATACATTTTTACACAGAAAATGAATATTTACAAAGGCGAGAAACGGATTTTAATCATAATGACAAAAGTGGTTCACAAATAAAAACTCTATCTCAAAAGTTATTTAAAGTGAATGGAGAAATTGAAATTAAGGATTGGGTTGAATTAACAAGTCATTTTTTAACTGGAAATCCATTAATTTTAGAATATTTCGAAGGAAAATTGCCAGATAGAATAATTGAAACAATAAGTAGATTGAGAAACGAAAAGTGAGAAAACACTGCACACAACCCCGTATAAAAATAATTGCGGTTTAGTGCTTAATCAAAGGTCGTTGTGTGTTTGTAACGTCTGATTTTCCTTCGGAAAATCCTCGCATACAAACCCGCAACTATTCTTATACATAAACGTTATATGGCATTTAAAAACAACTAAATGATAAAATCAACAGACATAGATTTTCAACTAATAACCCCAACTCAATTTGAACAACTTTGCTTCAAATTAATTAGTAAGATTGGATATGAAAAGGTAAGATGGAGACAAGGTGGAGCTGATAATGGCAGAGATATTCAGGCTGTGAAAAGAGTGCAGAATGATTTAGTTTTATATGACGACATATGGTTTTTTGAGTGTAAACATTATGTAGGAGGTGTACCACCTGCAGAATTTGAATCTAAATTTGCTTGGGCTAACGCTAAGCAACCTGAACATTTAGTTTTTATTTTATCTTCCCATATTACAAATAATGGAGAAACTTATTTAGAAGAAAGAGCTGAAGGCGTTAATTATAAAGTTCATTTAATTCAAGGTAATGAATTAAAGGAGGTTCTAATTAAACACATCGATCTTATAAAGGAATTTGGTCTAATTAGCTCTGATTTGGCTCTAATTCAATTGCTAAAAGACAAATGGATAATCCACGATGAGATAGCAGATTGGCACCCCGTAATTACAACTACGCAAACAACAAATTATGAACATCTATCAATTAATGAAATATTTTTGTTGTCAGCGTTATTGGAGATTCACGATAAAATAAACTATTCTACTGGAAAACACAATGAAGACAGTTTTTATGATAAAAAACACGAGGTAATTGAACTTGCTATAAAAGTTTCAGAAGAAACTGATTCGGGAAAAGAAAGATTTAGTCTGGAAATATTTGATCATATAGAATGGATAGAGGAGGAAAACTATGGAGAGATTTGTTATGATTATGATAATGAGGATTACTTCCCACACAGTTCTGTAAATAAAGTTAAACTAAATGGAGTGCCAGGTTTATTCGGATTTATCACCACAATTAAAGAAGAAAATAAAATCATTGTTCCTTATTTTTTAACACAAGATTCTTCATTGACTTTACAGTTGTTCTCTCAGATTAATTCGGAGGAATTGAATATTATAATGTCTGGCTACATAGAATCAAGACCAGCAAAACCAGAAGTTTCGAATACAGAATTGACAATGGATACTTTTGAATGGGATGATATTATTGATAGTGAAGAATAAAAACGCCATATAACACGAGTATAAACGCAATAGCGGTTAAGTGCTTAATTCAAAAGCGATTTCATAAATTTAAAGCCATTTATAAGCCGAAAAGTTAGTGCATAAATCCCGCTACTGCGCTTATACCAAACGTTATGCCTCACCCTATAAGACGACACGACTGACAATAAACGAATATGATAGATTACGAGCAAAAAGTCCAGACAATTATTAATTCGATAATTACTTTTTCGTTTGAATTTGATTTTGAAACAGTCAAAAAGGAAATGGAATTGCAAGAAGTCTCTAAGGAAGAAATAGAGAAATTAGGAGAAGAAAAAGTAAGGGAAAAGTTCAATTCCGCAGTATTCAAAATTAAATTACCTAATGGAACATTCATTGACGCTAATTCGATTGCAAAGCATAGTGCTGAGAATAATATTAAAGAACCAGGAATTTTTATAAATCCAAACTTTAAATATGTTCAATGGGTGGTGAAAAAAGACTTTACAACCCAACAAATCAAAAGGCATATAAAAAATCAACTGACAAATAATTCTGATTTAAATCTAAATGAAGTCCAAAAAGCGTTGGTAATTGCTGACACAAAAAATAAAAAAGCTGAGGGTTACATTAACGAACTACCGATAAAGACAAGTAATTTAATAAGTGAAGGTAAATTTCATATTCAATCCTCTTGCTCTCCAGAAAGTGCAATCAAAATGGTAAATGATGTCATAGAGGAATTAACGAAAGAAAAGAAAATCTATGTGGCTAGTAAAATCAAACGAGACTACAAAAACATATTAATTTACTTCATTTTCGTACTAGTTGTAGCTTCAATTTGGTTATTAAACAAACAATTTCAGACGCTTCCAATTTGGCTATCTAACACTATCGGTTTGATTTTGTTCTTAATTCCGTTGGTTGTTATGCGTTTAATTAATCACTCAATTTTTGATACATTGTTTTTTAGAAAAAAGGCAGAAAAGAAATACGAGAAAGAATTTAGCAATAAAGTAATATGACAATAGAAAAAGAAGGGCGAAGGCATAACAGGCGTTTGGCAAAAAAGCGAGTTCAGTGCTTAAATGAAGCTTTGTGCTTCGTAACAAGTTTTGTGGTGGCAGACAGTTTAGTGCTTCCAAATCGCCAACTTCTTGTAGCTGCCAACCGTTGTGGTGCATTTGAAAAAAAATATCGAGAGTTAAAGAAAAATTGTGAAAGCTGAAATTATAAACCAACCTTATTCTGGGGAGTATGATGAACGAATCTATGATTTGGAAAGTACTTGGAATTCGCAATCTTGGACTTGGATAAAGTTCACGGACAAGAACGGTGTTGAAAAAGTCGGGCAATTTCGTGGAATGCCGATAAATGTAAGGGTGTCGGAGCAAAAAAGTGAAATAATTGTTTTGACTTCTGATTACATTTTCCGACTTAATGCAACCGAACTGAATATAATCGAAACCGAAAATAAGCCAGAATATCAAAACGTGGAAGTTTCGCCAAATGGTATTTTCATATTTCATAATTATTACGAAATCGAGAAAATGGGAAAATCACTTTCAGATATGGAGGAAATAAAAAGCCCTTTTAAAATGGATGATATCCGATTCATAAAGTGGAATGGAAATAAACTCGAATTTACTTGTGAAGAATTTACTAATTGGAGTAGAAATGAAACTATGGAATTAGACACAACAGATTGGACAATTAGCGTGCAGAAAAACGCACCACAACATTAGCTATAAGCAATGTGGGGTTCGTGCTTAATCCAAAATCAGGTGTATATTTACGAAGTCGCCAAAACTCTGTTTTGGCGTAAAAATAAAATTTAAGTAAAAAACAGAGTTTTGGCTTAGTGCTGTTCCGAAAATCATTTCACTTTTGGCCCGCACTGCTCATAGCCGAGACGTTAGCCACAAATTACCAAAAACTATGAAGAACGGAAAATCGTTAGAAAAAACTATCCGACTTATCCAAGAGACTTTAAAAGATTCTGAAAACACAAAAGTTTTCAATAATTATAAAATCGAAAACGAAAGTGGTCAGAAGCGAGAAATTGACATATTAATCGTTTCCTCAATAAATGACTTTGACATTAAAATTGCGATTGAATGTAAAGATTATAATAAAAAAGTTCCTGTTAAAGAAATTGAAGCATTCGAATCGAAATGTGATAGAATTAAACAAATTAGTAAGAAAGTTTTTGTTAGTACAAACGGATATCAGGCTGACGCAATAAATACAGCAAAATATTACGGAATTGAATTACATACCGCAAATAAACTCAAAAAAGAAGATATTCATAGTTGGTTTCCAATAAAACAAATGGGACTTCAAATTGAGTCAAAATTTATCGCACCAACTCTATATTTAGATACTACACAGGTAATATTAGATGCTATTTTAAAAGAGTTTAATGGAATTGTTTACAGAGAGAACATTAATGAACCTATTAAAATAGAAACGCTTTTAATTGAGGCTATTGAAAATAATAAAAGGGTAATAATGAACCTTGCTATTGTTGAATGGATAAAGTTGGAAGAAACGAAAAAAGACGAATCTTTCCCTATACAATTCAAACTTGACTTTAATGATTATTTTATAAAATCGACAGATATAGAAAAAATCAAGCTTTTTGGATTAACATCAAGTGTATATGTAAAATTCGTGAAAAGAGATGCTACAATTTTAAGCGGGAGAATTGTCAAAGGTTCAAAAGAAAATGATATTACAAAATCAATAACAATAGACGTTGGAGGAAATATGAAAAGTGACATTATAATAGACAAAAATGAGGAATTAACATTTTTCGTAACAAATGAAAAAGGTGAATCTGAAAAATTGAAATCTTTATTTACTTACAATCCGAAAACAAAAAAATTTAACGGTAAATAATCAGTGGCCAACAAAGAACTGAGGTAAAAACCAAAGGTTTTCCTTATTTTTTTTTGCCATAGATTTCCAGTTGAACAAGCTAAAATCAACACCAATATATTTTTATTGGCTATTTTATTTTTAGCACTGACACATTTATAGCATCATATGGCAAACCTTATTTTGCTATAGCAAAACACTGTTTTAACAACTTATTTGCTACTGCAATCATGTACTTAACTTTTTTTTGGGAAGCCTACACAAGAACTCGACAAAGTTGTTTTTTTAGTTTTTAGGTTTGAAAACAGTTGCTAATAAATAGTCTATAGCATTCTGTTCTGTAAATTTTTCTTTATGCCTTTTGATTTGTTTAAAATCAATTGAAGTTTTTGATTTTTCTTCTGTTACCAATACCATGAATTTTTCCTTCTCCTCTATGGGAAGTGCAAGAAAAACTTCATATACTGTATTGGCTGTCATCTATTAAATATTGTTTTTCTTTATGATACTGCTCACAGTACCTTCTGAAATAAAAAATTTCTCGCCAAACAGCATTCTAAGTATAGGTCTTTTTTTGGCATTTTCAATAAATTGATTAGCTGTTTTGATTTCAAACATTGAATTTGAAATCGATGATAATTCAGTTTGTAATTGATTTTTGTATTTTATGAGGTCTTGATTCATAGTCGTATTTTTTTACAAACATATTCCTATTCAATATTTAATAATTACACTATGGGTGTTTGTGGGGGTCTGTGGGGGTTTAAGGAGACCTGTGCCTACCTACGGGTAGTTAAATTCATCTTTTTAAGCTAAAAACAGGTTCTGATTTTTTAAATATCTTCTATATTTTGAAGTTTTCACCTGTTTTGTTTGCTATATAAATTGAATAAATGGAGATAAATGTTGATGTTGGGAATCAAAATCATTTATCACTGTCGTAGAAAAAGTTTTGTGAAATAAAATAAGAAACTATACTAACAAAGCCTTATCATAATATGCAGGCTTTTGTAGTACACAAAAATTTGCAACTGTATTTGTCGCCTAGTTGTTGATTTTGCCAAATAGATCTATCTATTGTAGAAATAAGTAAAGGTGAGGAGGATATGAAAATTGAGGAGGATGTTGTTATGTTAAAATTAACTTTATATATTTACATTGTTAAAGTAAATTAACAGTAGATACTTACATATTCTTGCAAATGACTTTATTGTTGATTGTTAGTAGTGTAATTAAAAACAATATAATGGATGTTTACGAAATTTTGTAAACTGAAATGTTAGCCGTAATTGTAAAATAAATGAAACAAATGAAATTAAAAATATTGGTATTTATGATTTTGACAATTGTTGGCTGTCAAAGTTCCTCAAGTCAAAACATAGCTTTTGAGAGATTGTCAGAAGACATAGTAATTATCAATAATGACACATTAAATAAGAATAAAGAAAATCAATATCAGAAGTATTTTGATTCTGGTAAAGTAGAATATGAAGGTGAGCTGATAAATGATAAAAAAGAAGGTCGATGGATTACATATTATGAAGACGGTTCTCTCTGCAAAGAAATAGATTATTCAAATGGGCAGAAAAACGGAAAATTTATTTGGTATTTTACTAATGGAAATAAACAACAAGAAGTTGATCTCGTCAATGGCGTAAACCACGAAAAAGAAAAGTATTGGAATAAAGATGGTACTCTTAACTCTATAACTACTTTTGAAAATGGTGAACAAATTGAAATTCGAGTTTATAAACCAAATTATATAAACACAACGGACACAACAACATATAACGGAGATGTAATCTGGAAAAAAGAATAAATACCGCTAACGATGTATATGAAAAATAGGCGAAATAGTAATAAAATCAAGGCTTATAGCTCGCATTAAATTTCGTGCTTCGAAATCGTCTGTTTTTTATATACTAACCGTTATAGGGCATTTTAAACGACGACACATCAAAAATTCTCAAAATACAATTGAAAAATTACAACATCAACTCATAGCGAGAAGGTTATTTTAGAAGAGTCGAAGAACAAACAAAAGGAACTTTTTGACAATTACAACAAACCGACTTTGAATATTGACAATGAGATAATGAATTTGGACGATAAAATCAGAAGTTGTGAAGCAGAGATAAAGGGTTTAGAAGCAAGAATATTGAACAGAAAAAGAATCTTATTGATTTACAGATATGATATCTGAAATATACTAATACAAATCATTTAATTTAATCCACAAAGATCAAACAATGGGATTTTATAAAGAAAATATAAAAGAGCCTTATGAGTGTCCCGAATCGGAAGTGTTTCTCAAAAATGACGAAATTATGAGAGGGCATAAAATGTATTTCCATAAAGAGGAATGCGTTCGTAACTATAGTTGGGGGGATTGTGAAGGTTCTTGTGAACAAAAGTTTTTGTCAAATTTAGAATATTACCTATTACAAGAATATGCATTAACAGATGGATTTTTTGAATATTCAATCGAAGAAACTAAAAACAATCAAGGTCAAATTATAACAACAAAAAATGTAGTTCAAGGATTTTTTGTTGATGCAAATCGAACACGGGCAATTATCAGTGACGTCGCAAATCCAAAACTTATTCCTGAGAAAATTTCAAACCAACTTCAAGACCTTATACCAATAGAACATATTTACGAAGGTTATGAATATTTACTTGTAAAAGCTAACAATAAAATTATAACATTCAATATTCAACTTTTTCAAAGTATAAAAGAGTTAGTTCGACTTATGGACTTGTATGTAAGTTGCCGAATTGAAAAATTTCTAACTAATGAAAAAGGAACACTTTTAGTTTTAGATACAGGCCAAACAAAGTTTTTAATTTCTGGAATGCTTACAACGGAAACAGAAGAAATTGAACGAGCAATATTGACTTCAAAACTTGAAGAGGCAAAGCCGTTTTTTGAATTTAAAGCAATTAAGAAAGTTGACTGGTCAAAATTAAAAGACGACAAAGGAGACCATTTTGAAAAGCTTACGGAAACATTATTACCTTTAGAACCCAACCTAACAGACATTAAATCAATCGGTAAAACTAATGCGGCTGACAGAGGAAGAGATTTTTTAGTTACAGAAAACACTTTTGACACTTTTGGTTCACCCTTGCAGAAAAAATGGTTAGTACAATGTAAATTCTCAGACAAAAGTATTTCGTCCAAGAATATTCCTGACTGGGTTAACAGGACAGTTGAACACGAAGTTGATGGGTTTTGGTTAATTACAAATAATGATCTCACTCCCGCCTTGTTTGACCAATTAGTTGACGTTCCTAAAAACAAACATTATAAATTTGAAACAAGAGTTTGGCAGAGAAATACTTTTGATATAAAATTGGCGACAAGACCAGAAGCATTTATTTTAGGTCTTTTTTTCGACTAAATGCAACTGGACAGACGCAGAAAAATGCCCTATAACAATGTATAAAAAATAGAGCAAGTAAGTACTAGACTCAATGATTCAGTCACATTTGCGAGGTCACCAAATCTTTTGATTTGGCTTTTAGATGAATAATATAAAACATAATGCAAAAGATTTGGTTTGTGGATAATTCCAATAATTATTGCTTATTTACAGCCCTACTTCTTTTATACTCAACGTTACCCACAAGCTAAAAACAAACACCCACTACACGCTCTAGCTCTTTTTATTTTGTGAGGCACGAGCAAAATAAAAAGAGCTTTACCTACCCCACCACTACCCAAAATATTGATTATTCATAAAAAGTTAATATATTTACAAAACATGCAATTTATATGAGTGAAAAAGTCAATATAAACCGTTTAAAAGTTATACTAGCTGAAAAGAACCTTAGTAGTAAATGGTTAGCAGAACAGCTAGAGAAAAATGAAGCCACTGTTTCTAGGTGGTGTACTAATGACGTTCAGCCACCAATTAAAACGTTTATAAAAATAGCTGATGTTTTAGATGTTAAACTTACTAAACTATTCAACGAATAAAATGGAAAATCAGAATACAAATAAAATTCCATTTAAAGTTTCAGCTAGAACTGCTAGATTGATTGGACGAGAAAATATAGCTACCTCAAAAGGAGCTATAATTGAATTAGTAAAAAACGGTTATGATGCTGATAGCAAAATAAGTATAGTTTACTTTGACAATAAATACTCTACTTTTTTAAATGAAATTGATGAATCTCATTTTAATGAACTTATAAATAAGGGTATTGAAAAATCTTTAATTTTAGAGATTTATGAGCTTGAAAATGAGGATGAATTGTATATAATAAAAAATGATATTGATGAGAATAAGAAAAGTCATTTTAAATCTTTAATATCAAAATTCTCTACGCTTTATATAATTGACTCTGGCGAAGGAATGACTCAGAATATTATTCGTGACCATTGGATGACAATTGGAACAGACAATAAAGCAAATAATATATTTACTAAATCAGGTAGAGTAAAGGCAGGTGCTAAAGGTATTGGTCGTTTTGCACTAGACAAATTGGGAGGAAAATGTGAAATGACAACCATATTTAATCCCGACCCTGAAATACACGAAATAGACACAGACATTAACGGAAATCCAACAGGAAACAATGGATACAGTTGGATCGTTAATTGGGAAGATTTTGAAGGTGATTATAAAACAATTGACTCAGTTGGAGCTATATTAACTGGATTAGATGCGGACAATTTAAAACATGAAATCTTAAAAGTAATTTCTGAAGTCTATTTGTCAAAAATAGAATCGGAAACAGATTTTAAATTTGGGACAATTCTAAAAATAAATGAGCTACGAGATAATTGGGAAGATTATTTTGTTGACCAAGTGTATTCAGATTTAGAAGTTTTAGTACCACCAAAAGAAAGTGGAGGTTTTGAAATCTATGTTTTTAGTTCCTTACTTCCAGATAAATATGGAGAGGTTTTAGGCTCCCTTTGTGATGATTTCGATTACAAATTAGTTGCAAAAGCTGATGAAAATCAAAATGTAAAAATTACTGTTTACAGAAACGAATATAATGTTGAACTTATACCTCACGATTTTTTCGAAAGGGAAGGAATGCAAAAAGAGAATTACACAAAATCTGATTTCTTAAATGGTTTTTGGAGTAAAACAACCACTTTTTCAAGTTTATTAAAAGGTTTTAAAGAAATTGATGAAGATAATGTTTTTGATAATATTGGTCTTTTTGACTTTACTTTCTATTTTCTAAAAAGACAATCTAATTCTATTGACGCCAAAAAGTTTTTCAATAGAAATTTTATGTCCAATAACAGAAAAGATTGGCTGAATAAGTTTGGAGGTATAAAACTTTTTAGAGATAACTTTAGAGTTAGACCATATGGAGAAGTTAACAATGTCGCCTTTGATTGGCTTACACTCGGTAGTAGAAAATCATCAAGTCCAGCAAGCATTAGTAAAAAGGAAGGTGGATATAGAGTTGAGCCAGATAATGTTGCAGGTGCAGTAAGAATTTCAAGACTTACCAATGTTAACTTTGAAGACAAGTCTAGCCGTGAGGGTC
The DNA here is from genome assembly GCA_035515135.1 of Flavobacterium sp. GTDB lineage: Bacteria > Bacteroidota > Bacteroidia > Flavobacteriales > Flavobacteriaceae > Flavobacterium. Next base: position 199,502 of record DATJBW010000001.1, on the reverse strand, counting down.
TTCAAGAGAACAAGACATTTAAAATCTTTACAAAATTACTCACTGAGATTATAGCGGAATTTGAAAAGGATAGGTCATATATTGCAAGAGAAATGTCAGAATATGACGATTTTAAATATGGTCCTGAAAGAGACAGAGAAAAAGCTGAAAAACTGAAAAATGAAATAATAGCTAAAAGTAGAGCTAAAAAAGAATCTAAAGAAAACAACTCTACTGGAAACAATTTTCAAGAAGAACCTCAAACAGAATCAGAAAAAGAAAAAGAGATACTTGCTAGTGAATTAGATAGAAAAGATGAAGAAATTGAAAAGCTAAAAGACGAGCAAAAAATTCTTAGAGGATTAGCAAGTAGTGGAATTGTTCTTGCTTCGTTTAGTCACGATTTAAGCAAATTAAATGATGTTCTTGCCTCTAGAACCGAGAAACTAAAAAATCTGATGTTGGAAAAAATATCAGAATCAGAATATTCGGAGATTAGAGATAGTAAAAATCCATTTAAACAAATTGAGAGAATAAAAAAACAAGATTTAAAACTTCAAAATTGGTTAAATTTTTCATTAGGAGCTACTAGAAAAGATAAGAGAAAAAGAAAACAATTGTTTCTAAAACCATATTTTTTAAATTTTAAAAATGACTGGGATACTGTTTTAGCTGACAGAGGTATTCAAATAGATATCAGCGAAATAGAGGAATTAGATATGCGTGTTTTTGAAATAGATATAGATAGTGTTTTTAATAACCTACTAGTTAACTCCATTGATGCATTTATAATTTCCAAAGAAGAAAGAAGTCGACTTATTAAAATAAAAGTTACAAGTAGTACAAAAGAAATAATATTAGATTATTACGATAATGGTCCTGGGTTATCAAAAGATATTGAAAAACCAGAAGCTATTTTTGAACCACTTTATACCACTAGAAGAAATCAACACACTGGAGAAGAAGAAGGAACTGGTTTAGGAATGTGGTTAATTGAATCAATCGTAAAAGAAAATGATGGAAAAGCCCAACTCTTGTATCCAAAAACAGGGTTTGGTTTAAGGATTACATTTCCAATAAAATATAAAAGATAAATTATGTATAAAATATTATTTATTGATGAAGAAAAGGAAACTTTAGAGGATTTCGAAGAGTTTGTTGAAGATTTTTCTGCTAAAATAGAACTGAAAGCAATAACACAACTACCACTAGCAGACAAAGAGGAAATGATTGAACTAATTATCAAATTAGCTCCTGACGCTCTTATATCAGATTTTCGCTTAAATGAAATGAAAACGGCTATTGAATACATTGTTCCATACAATGGTGTTGAGTTAATAGAAGAATTTCAATCAATTCGCACCGATTTCCCTTGTTTTGTATTGACTGCCTTAGATGATGAAGCTGTAAACCAAAGTTCAGATGTAAATATTGTTTATGTAAAAAACATTCTTCACAATATAGAAGAAGGTAATGCTAAAGCAAAGTTTTTAGACCGAGTTGTAAGTCAAATCGAACATTATAAGAAAAAAATAGAAAACGCTAAAGTGGAATTAACTGAATTAGTAAAAGTTAGACAAGCTGGAGAAGCTGATATTGAAGTTGAAAATAGAATCATTGTTCTTGATGATTTTCTTGAAAAATCAATTGATGCTAGAAATTCTATTCCATCCGAATTTAAAACTTTATCAAATTCTAATAAATTAGATAGCATCTTAAACAAAGTAGATGATTTATTAAATAAACTGGGCGATAATGAGTAAATTCAGAAACATAAGTCCACAAAGAACTTGCATTAAAATTTATAAAAATTATAGAGATTTTAAACATTACTTAGCTGACGATTATAATAAAAGATGTGGCTATACTGATTGTCCAGATTTTTGGTTTGGTGGTAAAAACAACTTCCATATAGACCATTTTAAACCATTTTCAAAAAACCCACAATTAGCAACAGAATATTCCAATCTTGTTTATTGCTGCTCTTATGTTAATATACTAAAATCTGATGATGAAGGAGATTACATAGACCCCTGTGATGTAGATTTTAATGACCATTTTGAAAGAGATAAAGATGGTTCGATATTAGCAAAAAACACTTCAAAAGAAGCAATATATATGCACTCTAAATTAAATTTAGGACTTGTACGATATAAGCTAATTTGGAAATTAGAAGAAATGCATCAAAAGAAAATTAAACTTCAAAATGCAATCGACAATCCGAAAAATGGAAAAATAAGAGGGAGTTTAATAGAAATTTATTACGATTTAGATAAAGAATTCACACTTTATTTAAACTACTTAAAAGTAAACCAATAATTAATTGAAACAACAAGTTTTTAAATATTTAAAATCATATTCCACTTATCCAATTGACGTGGATAGACTAATTGTGTCAGCTTTTTTGCAAATCAATAAAGTAAAAGTTAGTAATAATACTTTTATAAAATCTTTAATAATAACAGATGATTATGTTGAAGAGTATATAAATTTAAACAATTTTATTTCTGTCATAAAAAATGAAGTTTCAAAATTTGATTTAGAAGCGTTAATCGAAATGTTTGAATTTGTAATTTCCCCTTCGGATAGAATAATCAATGGGGCTATTTATACGCCAAAAAATATAAGAGAATACATTACAAATCAAGCCTTCCATACTTCCAAAGTCAATGTTACTGAAATAAAAATAGCTGATATTTCTTGTGGTTGTGGTGGTTTTTTACTTACTGCTGCAAAAAAGCTAAGAAAAAAAACCAACTTGTCCTACAAAACAATATTTAAGAATAATATATATGGATTAGATATTCAAAATTATTCTATAAAAAGGACAAAAATACTTCTATCTGTGTTAGCCTTGTCTGAAAAAGAAGACGCAAATTTTACATTCAATCTGTTTACTGATGACGCATTAACGTTTAACTGGAAAAGTCATTTAAAGAATTTTAATGGTTTCGATATGATATTAGGTAATCCGCCTTATGTCTGTGCGAAAAATCTAACCAAAGAAACAATCGATAAAATTCAAAAATTTGAAGTTTGCAATTCAGGTAATGCCGATTTATACATTCCATTTTTCCAATTAGGAATAGAGAATTTAAATCAAAATGGTGTATTAGGTTTCATTACTATGAATAGTTTTTATAAAAGCTTAAATGGTAGAAATCTTCGACAATATTTTAAAACTAAAAGTTTAAGTTTCAAAATAATTGACTTTGGTACTGAACAAATTTTTAAATCTAAGAATACTTATACGTGTATATGTATAATTGAAAATAGGGTTAAGAATTATATTAAATATTGTAAAAAAGAGAGTGAATTTCTTCCAAAAAGAGAAAAAGAGTTTGACAAAATCCCTTATTCAGGTTTAAATTCAAAAAGTGGTTGGAATCTTTATGATTTTGAAACTATTTCCAAAATAGAATCTACTGGAATACCTTTTGGTGAACTATTTAACACAAGACACGGAATAGCTACATTAAAAAATGATGTGTTTATTTTTAAGCCTGTGAAAGAGGATAATGATTATTATTATTTGCAAAATGGAAATTTATTCCAAATCGAAAAAGGAATATGCAAAGATATTATAAATACTAATAAACTAAGTCGAGCAGTTACTTTAGAAAATTTAAAAGAAAAAGTAATATTTCCGTATGACAATAAAAATAAACCAAGTATATTAGAGGAAGGTTTTGTTAAAGAAAATTACCCAAAAGCATATAAATATCTTAAGCAAAAAAAGAAAATTTTAGCAGGAAGAGACAAAGGAAAAGGAAAATATGAAAAATGGTTTGCTTTTGGTAGAACACAATCATTGGAGAAAATTGAAAATAAATTATTTTTCCCGAAAATGTCTGACAGAACACCAAATTTTGTAATGGAATCTGATAACAACTTGCTTTTCTATAACGGTCAAGCAGTTATTGGACATACAAATAAGGAAATGGTATTAGCAAAAAAAATAATGGAATCGAAAATTTTCTGGTACTATATAAAAAATACAAGTAAACCTTATGCCTCTGAATATTATTCACTCAATGGTAATTATATTAAAAATTTTGGTGTTTGTGATTTAAATTCAGAAGAATTAGATTTTCTTATCAACGAAAACGATAAAATTAAATTGGATAGGTTTTTTGAAAAAAAATATGATATTAGTGTTTCCGAATAAACCCAACGCAAGTTCAAGCACATTTAAACTTTTCTCGCGCTTCACAAATTTAAAAGAACTCTCACGCCAACGCTAGTAAGTTTGTGGAAATAAAGCACTATGCACAACAAAGAACTGAGTTAAAAACCAAAGGTTTTCCTTATTTTTTTTTGCCATAGATATCTTGGCATTGTTGTGTAGCCTTCCCCAAAAAACAGGACAGTTTTTATTGGAACTTGGCAAGGGTTTTACATTTGTTGTTAGACAAAAGTGAATCAGTAGTGCATTACACTTTGCCTAAAAAAATAAACAGATTCTTGCAAGTAAATATCAAACCATTTTACCACGTAAAAAGGAATTGAAACTGCTAATAAGCCAACGTTAAAACCCACCATTACCTCAATACCCAAAACACCTACCAGCAAGCTATATAAAAATCCACCCCACAAATAGCACATTTCCTCCAATCAACACATATCTGAGAATTGCAAAAGAGCTGTTTTTTGCTAACGTTCGACATACCATTAGCTAAAAAAAATGTAAATTGACAACCGAAAGGAGAATTAAAAATTAAACTAGTGAATGACTGCAAATATTAATCAAAACCCTGAACAAATAGCTCGTGATAAAATAGACAAAATGCTACGAGAGGCTGGATGGTTAGTTCAATCTAAAAAGAAAGTCGATTTATCTGCAAACAGAGGGATTGCAGTACGTGAATACCAAACTGATGTTGGACCTGCTGACTATGTGCTGTTTGTAGACCGAAAACCTGTTGGAATTATAGAAGCAAAACGAGAAGACGAAGGATACCGACTAACTGTTGTTGAGGATCAATCGTCTGTCTACGCCAACGCAAAATTAAAATACTTAAATAACGATCCTTTGCCTTTCGTGTATGAAAGCACAGGAACTATCACAAGATTTACAGATTATAGAGACCCAAAACCCAGAGGAAGAAACGTTTTTAGTTTTCATAAGCCAGAAACTATTGCAGAATGGTTAAAGAAAGGGAAAAGTCTTCGAGAAAGACTGCTGTCGCTTCCTGCTTTAGATGAAACAGGATTGCGCCCTGCTCAAATTGTAGCAGTCAATAATCTGGAACATTCTTTCAAAAAGAACAGACCCAAAGCCTTAATTCAAATGGCAACGGGTGCTGGAAAAACTTTTACTGCTGCCACTTTTGTGTATCGCTTGCTAAAACACGCTGATGCAAAACGTATTTTATTTTTGGTGGACACCAAAAACTTGGGCGAACAAGCAGAACAGGAGTTTATGACTTTTCAGCCCAATGATGATAACCGAAAATTCACAGAGCTGTATAATGTGCAGCGTTTATCATCGAGTTATATTGCTTCCGATAGTCAAGTGTGTATTTCAACCATACAACGCCTCTACTCTATTCTAAAAGGAGAGGAATTGGACGAAAGTGCTGAACTCGAAAATCCAAACGAGAACTCTTGGTTACAGAATAAAATATCTAAAAACAAAGCGATTCCTGTTGAGTATACGCCAAAAGTACCCATTGAGCAATTTGATTTTATAGTAATAGATGAAGCGCACCGTTCTATTTATAATTTATGGAAACAAGTATTAGATTATTTTGATGCTTTTCTGATTGGTTTAACGGCAACACCTGATAAAAGAACCTTTGGTTTTTTTAATGAAAACGTTGTTAGCCAATATACGTATGAAGAATCAGTAACAGATGGTGTCAATGTGCCTTATGATGTGTATACCATTGAAACGGATATTTCACAAAATGGTGCAATGATAGAATCAGGTTGGTTTGTGGACAGGCGAGATAAGCTAACACGTAAAAAACGTTGGCAACAAGAAGATGAAGACACCACCTATGCACGCAACGATTTAGACAAAAAAGTAGTCAATCCCAGCCAAATTAGAAATATTATTCGAGAGTATAAAAGGGCATTAAAGACCACTATTTATCCAAATCGTGTGGATGAAAATGGCGATTATGAAGTTCCAAAAACTTTAGTGTTTGCCAAAACAGATAGTCACGCAGACGATATTATAAAAATTATTCGTGAAGAATTTGATGAAGGAAATGACTTTTGCAAAAAAGTAACCTACAAAATTGAGGAAGACCCAAAATCGATTTTGAACCGTTTCAGAAATTCGTATTATCCAAGAATTGCAGTTACAGTTGATATGATTGCAACAGGAACAGACGTAAAGCCTTTAGAAGTTCTTTTGTTTATGCGAGATGTAAAAAGCATCAACTACTTTGAACAAATGAAAGGGCGTGGAACACGAACTATCAATAGTGATTCTTTGCAGTTAGTCTCTAAAACAGCGAAGACAAAAACGCATTTCGTAATTGTAGATGCCGTAGGTGCAACAAAATCTAAAAAAACAGATAGCAGACCTTTAGAACGCAAGCCTTCTGTACCTTTGAAAGATTTGTTGGGAGCAGTAACAATGGGCGTTGCAGACGAAGATTTGTTTTTATCTTTGGCAAACCGATTGATTCGTTTAGAAAAACAAATTACAGATAAGGAAAAAGATAAAATACTGGAATTGTCTGGCGGTAAAAACTTAAAACAAATTACCAAAGAATTAATTACAGCGTTTGACCCAGACGAAATTGAAACCAAAGCACAAATTGAGATTGACAAAATTCCTGTACAAGACCAAACACCTGCTTTAATTGAAGAAGCCAAAAAGAAAGCACAAGAAGCACTTATTCTAGAAGCAAGTAAAACATTTAACGGAGCGTTAAACGACTACTTAGATAATGTACGTAAGCAACACGAACAAATTATAGATAGTCACAACATAGATACCGTTACAAAAAGTGAATGGGAAACAACCTCTGTAGATAAAGCTGCAGAAATCATTAAAGATTTCACAGAATATTTAGAAGCCAACAAAGACGAAATTAAAGCCTTGAGTATCTTTTATAATCAACCATATAATCGCAGAGAAATTACCTTTAAAATGATAAAAGAGGTAATGGAAAAACTGCAATTAGAAATACCATTATTAGCCCCAGATTATGTTTGGGGTGCTTATGCAACTTTAGAAGAAGTAAAAAGCAAACAACCAAAAGACGAATTGACGGCATTGGTTTCTTTAATTAGAAGAGCTTGCGGAATAGACAGCGAATTGAAAGCCTACGACAGCACCATTGAAGCCAACTTTAATAAATGGATTTTTAAACAACATACAGGACAACACAATCGCTTTTCACCAGAACAATTAGATTGGTTAAGAATGATAAAAGACCACGTTGTGAGCAGTTATCATATAGAAATAGACGATTTAGATTATACCCCTTTTGATGCCAAAGGCGGAAAAGGAAAAATGCACCAATTATTTGGCAACCAAATGAATGAAATTATTAACGAATTGAATGAGGTGTTGGCAGCGTAAATGTATTATTTTGCTTGTTTAGAAAAGAGAAAAAATGCACGAAGCCTTTAAACACAAGGTTTACGTGCTTGTTTAGAAAAATATTAATAAAGTTTAGAATGGATGTTTGGATAAATAGAGCGATTGCGTTATTGGACAAAAGTCTCAATCCTATTGCTCAAGAATTAAATGAGTTAGATTGGAAAGAAGATTTATCTCCAAATAATCAAAAGTTAAGTAAACATTTAAGTGCGTTTTCTAATCTTCCAGGAGGTGGGTTTTTAGTTTTTGGTATTGGAGACAAGACGGGTGAAGTTAAAGCTATAACTACTGAAAATGCAGAGTTAATTGTACAGAAGCTTTCCAGTTTAGCTCGTGACACATTATCTCCAGAAGTTGCCATAGATCATAGAATTGAACAATACTTGGACAAACCCATACTTTTTATACATATTAAAGAGTCTGCAACTAAGCCAGTTCACTTAAGGTCTGGAACGATAGAAGATTCCTTTATTAGAAGTGGAGGAACAACTCAAAAAGCATCACGACAGGAAATTGGTGGATTAATGTTAAATAGTAAAAATCCAGTTTTCGAAGATTTACATGTCTCTAAGCTTTTACCTGGAAATGAGATATTATCTCTTCTGGATTATCGGAAAATTTTAGAGTTACTTGGGAAACCAAATCATCATAAAGATGATGCTATTTTACATTGGTTAGAACAAGAGAATATGATTAAGGCTGTTGATGATACAGGCTATTACATTACGAATCTAGGTGCATTGGCTGCGGCAAACTCATTAAAGGACTTTGATTCACTTGCAAGAAAAGCGGTAAGAGTAATTAAATACAAAGGAAATAATAAAATAGTTACAGAAAGAGAATATCCTGGCAATAAGGGATATGCTATAAGTTTTGAGGCTCTTCTCTTATTTATTAAAACACTGTTGCCAAGTAGCGAAATTATAAAAACAGCGCTTAGAGCTGAAGCGTCAATTTATCCAGATATTGCTTTGCGTGAATTAATTGCAAATGCTCTAATCCATCAAGACTTTACGGTAAAAGGTGCAGGTCCAATGATAGAAATATACGATAATAGAATAGAGATATCAAACCCAGGAAAACTATTACCTTCAAAAAGTGTCGATAGGTTAATTGGAACCACACCACAATCAAGAAATGATGCCTTGGCTTCTGCTTTTAGAAGGTATAATATATGCGAAGAAAGAGGTTCTGGTTTTCAAAAATCTGTAGCAGCCATAGAGCTATATGGTTTGCCGCCTCTTCGATTCGAAGAGATGGCGAACTCCTTTAGAGTAACCATATATGCTCCTAGAAGTTTTGCTGAACTTTCCCCACTAGAACGGGTAGAAGCAGCTTACCAACATAGCGTTTTACAGTATTTTAGCTCCTCCACAATGACAAATACATCCTTAAGAGAACGTTTTAAAATGCACGACAAGCAGCGCTCCCAAGTGTCTTTGGTAATTAAAGAAGCACTAAACCAAAAAAGAATAAAAGCCAAAGACCCAAACAATGCATCTACTAAATTTGTGGAGTATATTCCTTTTTGGGTATAAAACTCTTGCTTGTTTAGAAAAAAGAAACATAGCACAAAGCCTTTGTTATAGGCGCGTTGCTGCGTGTTTTAGAAAAAGAAAATGATTTAAAATGAAAGACGAGTTAGACTACACCCCTTTTGATGCCAAAGGCGGAAAAGGAAAAATGCACCAATTATTTGGCAGCCAAATGAATGAAATTATTAACGAACTCAACGAAGTATTAGCAGCATAATGAAAGAAGATTGGATTGAATGTGAGGTTGGCGATTTGCTGAAATTAAAAAATGGTTATGCATTTAAAAGTACAAATTATAAAAGTGAGGGAATCCCTGTTTTAAGAATAGGAGATATTCAAGATTGGAATGTAGATGTAGCAAATGCGAAAAGAACAGCTGAAAATGAAGAATACGATTCTCATATAGTATATAAAGGCGATATTTTAATTGCAATGTCTGGAGCAACAACTGGAAAATTTGGCATTTACAATTCTGAAGAAAAGGCATATCAAAATCAACGTGTTGGCAATTTAATCCCTCATTCAGAAATCTTTACAAATAAAAAATATATTTATTTTTTATTGTATTCATTAAAACGAGATATTGAAATAGGTGCTTATGGGGGTGCTCAACCCAATATATCATCTACAAAAATTGAAGCTTTAAAAACAAAACTATTTCCACTACCTACCCAAAAAGCAATTGTCAAAAAAATAGAAGAACTCTTCAGCAGTTTAGATAGTGGAATTGTAGACCTCAAAAAAGCACAAGACCAATTGGTTATTTATAGACAAGCGGTTTTAAAAAAGGCTTTTGAGGGGGGATTCACCAAAGAATGGAGAAAGAAGAACAAAATTAAATTCGATTGGAAAGAAGTAATTCTAAACGAAATATGTGAACATATTACTGACGGAGACCATCAAGCGCCACCTAAAGCTGATGATGGTATACCTTTTATAACAATTTCAAATATTAATAAGTCTACTAAAGTCGTTGACTTTTCAAATACTTACTTTGTTGGTATAGATTACTATTTAAGACTGAATGAAAAAAGAACGCCAAAAAAAGGAGATGTTCTATATACGGTTACAGGTTCATTTGGGATTCCTGTACTTGTTAATTTTGAAAAGCAATTTTGTTTTCAACGTCACATAGGTTTATTAAGACCAAACGTTAATTTAATAAATCAAAAATGGTTATTTCTTGTTCTTCAATCTCAATCTGTATATAAACAGGCTTACGAAAAGGCAACAGGAACTGCACAGAAAACGGTTGCATTAAGTACATTGAGAAACATAACGGTATTACTGTGTTCCTTAAAAGAACAACACCAAATCGTCCAAGAAATCGAATCCCGTTTATCGGTGTGCGATAAGGTAGAAGAAAGCATTACAGAAAGTTTAGAAAAAGCCCAAGCCTTACGCCAAAGCATTCTTAAAAAAGCATTTGAGGGTAAACTATTAAGCAAAGCAGAAATTGCTAAATGTAAGGCAGATAAGGACTATGAGCCTGCGAGTGTGTTGTTGGAAAAGATTAAAGCAGAGAAAAAGAAGAAATAAATCAACTAGTCGGAAATTCCGACTAGTTCAAAATTGACAAAAACGGAATATGCAAAAACTGCAACAGTTCAAAAAGTGGTATGCTCATATTTTGAGCTAACCACTATAAATAACAAATGGAAGAACAAAACCAAATAGAAATTTATAAAGCCAAAGATGGCTCTACTCAAATTGAGGTTCATTTTGAGCAAGAAACGGTTTGGTTAAACCGTAATCAACTCGCCTCTCTTTTTGATAGAGATATTAAAACCATTGGTAAGCACATAAATAATGTTTTTAAAGAAGGAGAATTGAATAAAGAAGTGGTTGTCGCAAAATTTGCGACAACCACTCAACACGGTGCTATAGAAGGAAAAACACAAACAAAACAAACGGAACACTATAATTTAGATGTAATAATATCTGTAGGTTATCGTGTAAAGTCTAAACAAGGAACTCAATTCCGTATTTGGGCAAATAGTGTCTTAAGAGATTATTTAGTTAAAGGCTATGCTATTAACGAAAAACGTTTGGCACAAAAAGAACAAGAGATACAAATATTAAAAGATGGTATTACCATTTTAAGTAGGGCTATTGAAGAAAAAACAGCAGATAATAACTGGCTAGCTGTTTTTGCAAAAGGTTTAAGCCTGTTAGATGATTACGACCACGAACAATTAGATGCTAAAGGATTAACTAAAAGAGAAGCAGATTACCCAAGTTTAGAAGACTATCAAGAACTTATCAATCAAATGTTAGCTGAATTTGATAGTGATGTATTCGGCAAAGAAAAAGATAAAAGTTTTCAAAGTTCTGTTGCCCAAATTGCAAAAGGATTTGAAGAAGATGATTTTTACTCATCATTAGAAGAAAAAGCAACAATGCTTTTATATTTAGTTGTAAAAAATCATTCATTTGTAGATGGCAATAAACGAATAGCAGCAGCCTGTTTCCTTAAGTTTTTACAGCAAAACAAGATGCTTTTCAACACACAAAATCAACCAATAATTAGTAATGATACGCTAGCGAGTTTAACCCTTTTTATAGCTTCTAGTAAACCAGAAGAAATGGAAACCGTAAAGCGATTAGTGATTAGCGTATTAAATAGAAATAAATAAAATGACAGACTCAAGCATAATATCAAAAATATGGAACCTTGCCAACGTACTACGTGATGATGGAGTAGGCTATGGCGATTATTTAGAACAAATAACCTATTTGCTATTCTTAAAAATGGCAGATGAACTCAACAAACCGCCTTATAACAAAGGCTTAGTTTTTCCCAAACTAAAAGATGTAGAAGGCAATGAGGTTGAAGGTGCTGAAATAGCAAATTGGGAAACCCTATCTGGCAAACGTGGTGCTGAATTAGAATCGTTTTACAGCCAATTATTGCGTAGCCTTTCTACAGAAAAAGGAACATTAGGGCAGATTTTCACCAAAAGTCAGAACAAAATACAAGACCCTGCAAAATTGTTAAAAGTCATCAATCTAATTGACAAAGAAGAATGGTCAATGATGGGAGCTGATATAAAAGGTAAAATCTATGAAGGACTTTTAGAGAAAAATGCAGAAGACACCAAAAGTGGAGCAGGGCAATATTTTACACCAAGAGCATTGATAAAAACAATGGTTGCATGTGTAGAACCAAAACCGATGAAAACCATTGTTGATCCAGCGTGTGGAACAGGAGGGTTCTTTTTAGCAGCTTATGATTGGATTGTAGAAAACAACAAATTAGACCGAGATGAAAAGGAGTTTTTAAAGAACAAAACCTTTCACGGAAATGAGATTGTAGCCAACACCCGAAGATTGTGCTTGATGAATATGTATCTGCACAACATTGGCGAGATAGATGGGGAATCATTTATCAATCCCAATGATGCATTGATTTCTGATGATGGGAATAGATATGATTATGTTTTAGCAAATCCACCTTTTGGCAAGAAAAGTAGTATGCGAAGTACTAATGAAGAAGGCGAAATAGAAAAAGAGGATTTAAGCTACAACCGTCAGGATTTCTGGGAAACAACATCCAACAAGCAGCTCAACTTTTTACAACACATAAAAACCCAACTCAAAATTGATGGACAAGCTGCAGTAGTCCTTCCAGATAACGTTCTCTTTGAGGGTGGCGCTGGCGAAGAAGTGAGAAAACAGTTGATGAAAACAACTGAATTGCATACTGTTTTACGATTACCGACTGGTATATTTTATGCGCAAGGCGTTAAAGCAAATGTATTGTTTTTCAATAATAAGCCTGCTAGCAAAGACCCTTGGACAAAAGACATTTGGTTTTATGATTACAGAACGAATGTCCATCATACGCCAAAGAAAAGTCCAATGCGACAAGAGCATCTAAATGAATTTATCGAATTGTATAATGGTAAAAACATCAACAAGCGCAAAGAAACTTGGAGTTCTGACAATGAAGAAGGTAGATGGCGTAAATACACCTATGATGAAATCATTGCTAGAGATAAAACTAGCTTAGACATTTTCTGGTTAAAAGACAAAAGCTTGACTGATTTAGACAATCTACCAGACCCAGATATTTTAGCGAATGAAATTATTGAAAACATAGAATCTGGACTGAATAGTTTTAGAGAAATAATGGAAACGATAAACGGATAATCAGAATAAGCCAATGCTATTTCGTTTTGGAACTCTTGAACCCTTGCCTTGCAATGGGCTTGCAACTGTTCTGCAATAGGCGTTGCAATGGGTTTGCAACTATTCTGCAATAGGAGTTGCAATTAAGTTGCAACTAGTAATATTGTGCATTGCAAGGCTATATAGCCCTGTAAAACATCCATTAAAACTTAGTAACGGCTGCTTTAATCATTTATAGGAATGAGTAGTTGTCTCACTTCAACCTTTTAAATACTTGTCAAGAGTAATGATTGTTTTACCTAGATGATGTTTCTACTTCTTTAGATACTCTGTAGTTATTGATTTCTAAATAGTAAGTCTGCCCTTTGCAATGGGTTTGCAACGGTTTTGCAATAGGCGTTGCAATTGCTTTGCAACATTCAATATTGTGCATTGCAAGGCTATATAGCCTTGTGAAACACCCATTAAAACTTAGTATCGGCTGCTTTAATCATTTATAGGAATGAGTAGTTGTCTCACTTCAACCTTTTAAATACTTGTCAAGAGTGATGATTGCTTTACCTAGATGATGTTTCTACTTCTTTAGATACTCTGTAGTTATTGATTTCTAAATAGTAAGTCTATTCCTTGCAATGGGTTTGCAACGGTTTTGATATAGGCGTTGCAATTGTTTTGCAACTATTTTGCAACTAGCAATATTGTGCATTACAAGGCTATATAGCCTTATAAAACATCCATTAAAACTTAGTAACGGCTGCTTTAATCATTTACAGGAATGAGTAGTTGTCTCACTTCAACTTTTTAAATACTTGTCAAGAGTAATGATTGTTTTGCATTAAGACTGTTTAGGTTTAAAAGGCATTGTTATTTTCCGTTAATGATATTTTTATTTTTCAGACTTCTATAATTATTGATTTCTAAATAGTAAGTCTGCCCTTTGCAATGGGTTTGCAACGGTTTTGCAATAGGCATTGCAATTGCTTTGCAACTATTCTGTAATAGGGTTTGCAATTGTTTTGCAACTAGCAATATTGTGCATTGCAAGGCTATATAACCCTGTAAAACATCAATTAAAACTAGTAACGGCTGCTTTAATTATTTATAGGAATGAGTAGTTGTCTCACTTCAACCTTTTAAATACTTGTCAAGAGTAATGATTGTTTTACCTAGATGATGTTTCTACTTCTTTAGATACTCTGTAGTTATTGATTTCTAAATAGTAAGTCTATTCCTTGCAGTGGGTTTGCAATTGTTTTGCAACTCATGAATTTGTGTGTTGCAATTAAGTTGCAACTATTTTGCAACTAGCAATATTGTGTGTTGCAAGGCTATATTGTTTGGTAAAACAGCAATTATAATTCATAAACTGCTACTATATTACAATCATTGTAATAGGCTTGAGTAGTCTTCTGGAAGTTCTGCGTCAATGTGTTTTAGGTGTTTTTCAAGAGCAGTCCTTGTTTTGGATATAGAATATCTCGCTATATCGTGAAGTTAATATTACTCCTTTGTAACGATACATCGTTTTGCAGCTCATGAATTTGTGAGTTGCAATTAAGTTGCAACTATTTTGCAACTAGCAATATTGTGCATTGCAAGGCTATATATTGTTTGGTAAAACAGCAATTATAATTCATAAACTGCTGCTATATTATAATCATTAGAATAGGCTTGAGTAGTCTTCTGGAAGTTCTGCGTCAATGTGTTTTAGGTATTTTTCAATAACAGTCCTTGTTTTGTATATAGAATATTTCAATTTACCTTGAAGTTAATATCACTCCTTTGTAACGATACATTGTTTTGCAACTCATGAACTTGTGAGTTGCAATTAAGTTGCAACTATTTTGCAACTAGCAATATTGTGTGTTGCAAGTCTATATTGTTTGGTAAAACAGCAATTATAATTCATAAACTGCTGCTATATTACAATCATTGTAATAGGCTTGAGTAGTCCTCTGGAAGTTCTGCGTCAATATCTCTTAAATATTTTTCAAGAGCAGTCATTGTAGAGTGACCAGTTATGAGCATTAGGTGACTTTTGGTTTCAAATTGCGAATATTTCTTACGCATCTCTTTATATAACATAGTTATAAACGTGTGTCTAAAACTATATAAGCCATAATCTTTATTCAAGTTAAAATGTGTTTTCACAACACTTTTGAAGCGTTTAGAGAAGAAGTCTCTCTTGTTGTTTGGCTCTGTGTTCCATTCTTGTCCTAAGCCATCAGGAGTGAATAAAAAGGCATCAGGATTGAATTTTGATAGATCTGGTAAATCATCAATTAGTATTTGAGGTATAATCTTAATTTTTACCGATTTGTTTTTAGTCCTTAAGTAAATCTTTTTCTCAGAGAGATCAATATCTTTAATTCTTAATTCACAAACTTCTATAGGTCGTAAGAAATTATAAGAAATAAATTTAATGAATAACAGCAGCAGGGTGTCATTTGCTTCAAGATACTCAAAAATGTTGTTTTGCATTTCTGAGGTGTATGTTTTATTTCGCTCAGGATTAGATTTTAAAACAGAAATCTTTTTGACAATGTTATCTGTGATATGCTCATTATCCTCTAAAACTTGAAACAAAGAACTTAAATCCGCTCTAGTGTTATTTCTGTTTCTAGCGCTAGAGGTGAGTAAGACATTGTTTAGATAATCATTAACAATGCTTTTAGTTATGTGTGTTATAGGCTTACTTTCATCTAATGATTTTCTGAATTTTCTAATTCTTAATTCATAATTTTTATATGAAGTATCTCTAATGGTGCTTTTCTTTAGGAGTAATGCAAAATCAAAAGCCTCCTTGATTGAAATAGCTTCTGGCGTTGCAATGCTTTCTTTACCCTTTGCAACGCTGTTTTCTTTTGCAATATTTGGGTCTATTGTATTTGTAGTTTTAGGCTCTTGTGTATTGAGCAGCTCGTCAATATTGTTGTCAGTATTTGGATTAAAACCTTTTTCAAGCAAGAATTCTAAGGCGTTTCGCATGGCAAGAAGGTAATTAAGTCTTTCCCTTTTTGTTTTCAACTTATTTGCCCCGCCTTTAATGTTGTGTATTCTTTTCAGTTTCCCTGTTTCAGCATCTCTAAAACTACAGTAAACATACCAGTCTTTAGAGAGTGCTTCCTTTTTTTTAGCTTCACTAAGTGAACTCCACAGCAGAATATCTACACCACCAGTGTAGATTTTAGGGACTGAAAAGTTTTTTCGTTTCAACAAGTTTTTAGTGTGGTTAATTTCTAAATCGTGTACCAAATCGTGTACTTCCCGTAAAAATAGAAAAATTTTAGACATAAAAAAACGGTTTAGCGTAGACTAAACCGTTTTGTATCAAAATGTTACATAGTGTAGCGAAGACGGGAATTGAACCCGTGACCTCAGGGTTATGAATCCTGCGCTCTAACCGACTGAGCTACCTCGCCAAATATTGAAATAAGAACTGCTTCTTTCAACTGGGGTGCAAATTTAGAATTATTTTTCATAGCAAGCAAAATAAAAAATAAGATTATTTAATAAAAGTATTTTTTTATACGATGCTTATTACTTATATTGTCCAAAATTTTTTATATACATGGAAGATAAAATCAAATACGAGATGGAGTTTCCCCTTACGGTGTCTCCACAATTGCTATATCAATATATTTCCACAGCATCTGAACTAGCAGAATGGTTTGCAGACAACGTAAATTCTCGAGGTGAGGTGTTTACCTTCATTTGGGAGGGAGAAGAACAAAAAGCTAAAATCTCTATAAAAAAATCAGTAGAAAAGGTTCGATTCAGGTGGTTAGACGAAAATGAAAAGGAAGGTGAGTATTATTTTGAATTTAGAATTCAAGAAGACGAACTCACTAAAGACGTATCGCTAGTAGTGACTGACTTTGCAGAAGAGGGCGATTTAGAGGGTTCTAAGCAACTTTGGGAAACACAAATTGCTGACCTCAAACAGGTTTTAGGCTCGGCCTAATTTCATAGAAAGCTAATTATTTCATACTTTTGTAACACCTCACTAAGAGGTGTTTTTTATTTATATAAGGATGATAAATTTCAACGGAAATATAATTGATTCAGCCCAAAATCAATTGTTTGACAATAGGGCTTTTTTATTTGGTGATGCTGTTTTTGAAACCTTCAAAGTAGTCGATAACAAAGTACTCTTCTTAGAGGATCATTATTTCAGACTGATGTCATCTATGCGCATTTTGAGAATGGAAATTCCGATGAACTTTACGATGGAATTCTTAGAAGACGAAATTATCTCGTTGCTTTCAAAAACTGAAGAATCACCTGCTTATCGCGTTCGTATTACGGTTTATCGAAATTCAGGAGGATTTTATCTTCCGCAGACTAATGATGTGAGCTATTTGATAAATTGTGCACCACTGCAAAAGGTTATTTATGAATTCTCTGACTCTGCGTATGAAGTGGATATTTACAAGGATTTTTATGTGACTAAACAGCTTCTTTCTTCTGTGAAGTCTACCAATAGGGCTCTCAATATTACCGGGAGTGTCTATGCAGATGAGAATGGATTGCAAAACTGTTTATTGCAAAACGATTCTAAGAATGTTATTGAAGCCTTAAACGGCAATTTGTTTATGCTCAATGGCAGTACACTGACTACACCTCCAGTTTCAGAAGGTTGTATCGGAGGTGTTATGCGCAAGCAGGTTCTTGCAATGGCTCGAAAAACCGAGGGGTTGGAGGTTCTAGAAGAACCCATCTCGCCTTTTGATTTGCAAAAAGCAGATGAGCTTTTTATAACTAACATGATTCTCGGGATACAGCCCATCACCAAATACCGCAAAAAAGAATTTCAAACAAAAGTGGCAGCTGAATTGTTGGTCAAACTCAATGCTGTAATTAGGTTAGGGCACTAATTACTTCTAGTGTGTCGAGGTTTAAAAATATTTATTAGATGCTTTTTGCCAAAAAACAAAAGAGTTGTAATATTTTTTACATATATTTGCACCCGCTAAAAGAGAGGAGGTGTCTAAATTATGTTGATTATACCAATTAAAGACGGAGAAAATATTGATAGAGCGCTAAAGCGTTACAAAAGGAAATTTGATAAAACAGGTGTTGTTCGTCAGTTAAGAGCACGTCAGGCTTTCTCGAAACCTTCAGTAATTAAAAGGGTTCAAATGCAAAAAGCACAGTACATCCAAGGACTTAAGGACAATATGGAGGGCTAGTCGCTTATTTGTAATATTATTAATGCCATTAGGATCAGAAGTTTTGTACTTTTGATTCTAATGGTTTTTTTTATGGATAAAAATATAACTGCTTTTCAAGAATATCTGCTAAGAGAGAAGAATTACTCACCGCTTACGGTCAGTGCTTACGGTAAGGATTTGGAAGTCTTCCAGTCCTTTCTGAAAAGTAAATTTGACTTTGATTCGCTAGATGAAGTTAGTTATAGCCAGATCAGAAGTTGGATTGTTGCGCTATCTGATGATGAGCTCTCTAACCGGAGTATAAACCGAAAGATTTCCTCGCTCAAAACATTCTATAAGTTCTTGCTGAAGATCAAAGCTGTTGATAGCAGTCCGCTGGCTAAGCACCAGTCGCTAAAAACGCCAAAAAAAGTCCAAATACCTTTTTCTGAAAAAGAATTAAATGCTGTCTTTGAGATGCCTTTTGAAAATAACTTCACAGGAATCAGAGATCGGCTCATAATTGAGCTGTTTTATTCTACCGGAATTCGTAGGGCAGAATTGATCGGACTCAGGCTTGTAAATGTAGATTTAAGTTTGAATACAATAAAAGTCTTGGGCAAGCGAAATAAAGAGCGTGTTTTGCCGTTGCTAAGTAGTGTGGCTTTGCTTGCAAAGCAGTATTTGACTTTCCGTTCTGATTTAGAAGTGATTGAAGATACTGACCGTTTTTTTTTGACTGAAAAAGGAAGGAAATTATACGAAACACTTGTGTATAGAGTAATTAATGATTATTTTAGTATCGTCTCAGAGAAAGTCAAAAGGAGTCCTCATGTTTTGAGGCATTCGTTCGCTACACATCTGTTGAATAACGGAGCAGATCTGAATTCGGTCAAAGAGCTTTTAGGGCATTCGAGTTTGGCCTCGACCCAGATTTATGTGAACAGCAGTCTTTCAGAGCTCAAAAAAGTGTATGCAAATGCACATCCTAGAAATAAAAAATAAGTTTTAACCCCTTAATACAATTAGGTTATGAAAGTTAATTTAAATGCAGTAGGTTTTTCAATAGACAAAAAATTAGTTGATTTTATACAAATCAAGATGGATAAAATAGAAAGGTACTACGATAAGGTTGTAGATGCCGATGTATATTTGAAATTAGAGAACACAAGCGATAAAGAAAATAAAATTGTCGATATCAGAGTAAATATTCCAGGAAATGATATTGCAGTCAATAAACAGGCTAGAACCTTTGAGGAAGCGGTAGATAACTGCTGCGAAGCCATCGAAAGATTGTTAATAAAGCACAAAGAAAAGGCTAGAGCGTAAAATAAATTAAAAAACATTTGGTTTGAAAAATAATTTTTATACATTTGCAGTCCGTTAGAAATAGCGGACTTTGTTTTTCAAGTTCTAATCGAATAAAATTAGCAGAGTAATAAGCTTTTAAAAAAGTTTATTAACAAGGGTATAGGGAAGATACTCAAGCGGCCAACGAGGACGGACTGTAAATCCGTTGGGAAACCTTCGCAGGTTCGAATCCTGCTCTTCCCACTAATTCGGCTTTTTATAATAAAAGCCGAATTATTTTGTTTTGACTCTGCCGATGTAGCTCAGGGGTAGAGTGCTTCCTTGGTAAGGAAGAGGTCACGGGTTCAATTCCCGTCATTGGCTCGAAGTGGTAAGAAATTGAACACTATTATATAACTAAGATTAAATTTTTTTAAAATGGCAAAAGAAACCTTTGATCGTTCGAAACCGCACTTAAATATCGGTACTATCGGACACGTAGATCACGGAAAAACTACTACTACTGCCGCTATTACTAAGGTATTGGCAGATGCTGGATTCTCAGAAGCTAGATCTTTTGATCAGATTGATAACGCTCCAGAGGAAAAAGAAAGAGGTATTACCATTAATACTTCACACGTAGAATATCAAACTGCAAATCGTCACTATGCGCACGTTGACTGTCCAGGTCACGCGGATTATGTTAAGAACATGGTTACGGGTGCGGCTCAAATGGACGGAGCGATCCTTGTGGTTGCTGCTACAGATGGACCAATGCCACAAACACGTGAGCACATCCTTTTAGGACGTCAGGTAGGTATTCCTCGTATGGTTGTATTTATGAACAAAGTAGATTTAGTTGATGACCCTGAGCTTTTAGAGCTTGTTGAGATGGAAATCAGAGACCTACTTTCATTCTACCAATATGACGGAGACAACTGTCCAGTTATTCAAGGTTCAGCTCTTGGTGCGCTTAACGGTGAGCCAAAATGGGTTGAGAAATTATTGGAGCTAATGGCAGCAGCTGATGCTTGGATCGAAGAGCCAGTGCGTGATGTTGCAAAACCATTCTTGATGCCAGTTGAAGACGTATTTACAATTACTGGTCGTGGAACTGTTGCTACAGGTCGTATCGAAACTGGTATTGCTAATACAGGAGATCCAGTTGAAATCATCGGGATGGGAGCTGAAAAATTAACTTCTACTGTAACAGGAGTTGAGATGTTCCGTAAAATTCTTGATAGAGGAGAAGCTGGAGATAACGTAGGTATCCTACTAAGAGGTGTTGACAAAACTGATATCCGTCGTGGTATGGTTATCGTTAAGCCAGGATCTGTTAAACCACACGCTCACTTTAAAGCTGAGGTGTATATCCTTAAGAAAGAAGAAGGTGGTCGTCACACGCCATTCCATAACAACTACCGTCCACAGTTTTACGTACGTACAACTGACGTAACAGGTACTATTACTTTACCTGAAGGAGTTGAAATGGTTATGCCTGGTGATAACTTGACTATTACTGTTGAGTTGCTACAGCCAATTGCTTTGTCTCTTGGACTTCGTTTTGCTATCCGTGAAGGAGGTAGAACTGTTGGAGCAGGTCAGGTTACTGAAATCCTTTAGTATATCATAATAAAGTAAAGCTAGCAAAAACTACTCTATGTAGTTTTTGTTGGCTTTTTATAAACGGGTGTAGTTCAAGGGTAGAATGCCGGTCTCCAAAACCGTTGATGGGGGTTCGAATCCCTCCACCCGTGCAAAAGAAAATAGTATGAAAGTGATAAATTACATAAGCGACTCTTTTTCAGAACTGAAAAATCATGTGTCTTGGTCTTCATGGCCAGAAGTGCAACGTCTGACAATTGTTGTTGCTATATTTTCTGTTCTATTTGCTTTGGCGACTTGGGGAGCAGATGAGGTATTAATAAAAGTCATCGAGGCTTTCTATTCTCTCATAAATAGATAACACTTATTCTAATGGCTGATAATAATATAAAAAAATGGTATGTTGTTAGGGCTGTCAGTGGTCAGGAAAACAAAGTAAAGAATTATATCGAGATGGATATAAATCGCTTTGGTCTATCTGATTACGTTTCACAAGTATTAGTCCCGACAGAGAAAGTTATCCAAATAAAAGACGGAAAGAAAATTAGTAAAGAGAAAGTTTATTTCCCTGGATATATAATGGTAGAAGCAGCCCTTGTAGGTGAAGTTCCTCACGTTATTAAATCAATATCTGGAGTTATAGGTTTCTTAGGAGAGGTAAAAGGGGGAGACCCAATGCCTTTGCGACCATCTGAGGTGAATAGAATGTTAGGTAAGGTTGATGAGCTTACGGTTCAGGCAGACGTTCAGAATATTCCTTTCATTATCGGAGAAACATTAAAAGTAATTGATGGTCCGTTTAACGGATTCAACGGAACAGTTGAAAAAATCAATGAAGAAAAACGTAAACTCGAAGTTATGGTTAAGATTTTCGGAAGAAAATCTCCACTAGAATTGAGCTTTATGCAAGTAGAGAAAATATAATCGTTACAATTATTTTTTATAACCCACATCTTGCTTCCAATTGAGATGTACATTATTTTAAACAATGGCAAAAGAAGTTAGTAAAGTAGTTAAACTACAAGTAAAGGGAGGTGCAGCGAACCCATCGCCACCGGTTGGACCTGCTTTGGGAGCTGCTGGAGTTAACATCATGGAGTTCTGTAAGCAATTTAATGCTAGAACACAGGATAAACCCGGCAAAATTTTACCGGTACAAATTACCGTGTACAAAGATAAATCATTTGATTTTGTTATTAAAACTCCTCCAGCTGCAATTCAGCTTAAGGAGATTACTAAAATTAAAGCTGGATCTGGTGAGCCTAACCGTAAGAAAGTAGCTAGCGTTACTTGGGATCAAGTTAAGGATATTGCTGAAGACAAGATGCCTGATTTGAATTCATTCACAATGGAGTCTGCAATGTCTATGATTGCTGGAACGGCTCGTTCAATGGGGATTACAGTAACAGGAACAGCTCCTTTTTAATTTTTAAAGTAAAGAAGAAATGGCAAAATTGACAAAAAAACAAAAAGATGCAGCCTCAAAAATTGAAAAAGGTAAGCACTACTCTTTAAAAGAGGCTTCTAGCCTTATTAAAGAAGTAGCTTCTGCTAAATTCGATGAGTCTGTTGATATCGCTGTTCGTTTAGGTGTTGACCCTAGAAGAGCAAATCAAATGGTGAGAGGTGTTGTTACACTTCCGCATGGTACAGGTAAAGACGTAAGAGTTCTTGCGCTAGTTACTCCGGATAAAGAAGCCGAAGCAAAAGCAGCAGGTGCAGATCACGTTGGTTTGGATGAATATCTTCAAAAGATAAAAGACGGTTGGACTGATATTGATGTAATCATCACTATGCCAGCAGTTATGGGTAAATTAGGACCTTTAGGACGTATCCTAGGACCTCGTGGACTTATGCCAAACCCTAAAACAGGAACTGTTACTATGGATGTTGCGAAAGCTATCCAGGAAGTAAAATCAGGTAAAATTGATTTTAGAGTAGACAAAACCGGTATTGTTCATGCTGGAATCGGTAAAGTATCTTTCGGAGCCGATCAAATTGCTGAAAATGCAAATGAGATTATTCAAACATTAATCAAACTTAAACCAACTGCTGCTAAAGGTACTTATATTAAGAGTGTCTACTTATCAAGTACGATGAGTCCAGCAATCGCTTTAGATATTAAAGCATAATTGGTAGTTAATTATATTAAATTATGACTAGAGAAGAAAAATCAATCGCTATTCAGGATTTGACTGCACAGTTGGCCGGTGCTGGTGTTTTATATATTGCTGATATTTCTGGTTTAAACGCTAAAGCTACTTCTGACCTTAGAAGAGCTGCTTTTAAAGCAAATATCAAACTAGAAGTGGTGAAAAACACACTTTTGGCTAAAGCAATGGAAGCATCAACAGAAAGAAATTATGGAGACCTTCCTACTATTCTAAAAGGAAACTCTTCAATTTTCATTTCTGATACAGGTAACGCCCCAGCAAAACTGATAAAAGACTTCCGTAAGAAATCTAAAATACCTTTCCTTAAAGGTGCTTATATAGAAGAAGCGGTATTTATCGGAGACGAACAATTAGATGCTCTTGTAGCCATCAAATCTAAAGAACAAGTTATCGGTGATATCATCGGACTTCTTCAATCGCCTGCTAAAAACGTTATTTCTGCTCTTAAATCGGGTGGATCTACAATTGCAGGTCTTGTTAAAACTTTATCAGAAAGATAAGCTGATAAAATATCAAAGTGTACGCACTAATTAAATTATTATATTTTACAAACTATTAAAACGCTAAGAAAATGGCAGATTTAAAACAATTCGCAGAACAATTAGTTAACCTAACCGTTAAAGAAGTTAATGAGTTAGCTACAATCTTGAAAGATGAGTATGGTATAGAGCCAGCTGCTGCAGCTGTTGCTGTTGCTGCAGGTCCTGCAGGTGGAGGTGAAGTTGCTGAAGAGCAAACTGAATTCACTGTAGTTCTTAAAGAAGCTGGAGCATCTAAATTAGCAGTGGTTAAAGCTGTTAAAGAATTAACTGGTCTTGGGCTTAAAGAAGCTAAAGATGTAGTTGATAGCGCACCTGCTAACGTGAAAGAAGGAATTTCTAAAGACGAAGCTGAAGCGCTTAAAAAGTCATTAGAAGAAGCTGGAGCCGTAGTAGAGCTTAAGTAATCTGTGCTGCTTTTATAAGCTAGGTTTAGACCTTGAGATCACTCTCAAAGGTCTAAACCATTTTTCGTATAAAATATATTTGTACGATTTCTATTTCTTTTTTTAATAAAAATTTTATCTATTGATGATAACGAATCAGACTGAAAGATTAAATTTTGCCTCTACAAAAAACATCCCTGATTATCCAGATTTTCTAGATATTCAGGTTAAGTCGTTCCAAGATTTTTTTCAACTAGAAACAAAATCAGACGAAAGAGGTAACGAAGGTTTATATAACACCTTCATGGAAAACTTCCCCATAACAGACACTCGTAATCAATTTGTACTTGAGTTTTTAGACTATTTTATCGATCCGCCTCGCTACTCAATTGAGGAGTGTATCGATAGAGGACTTACTTATAGTGTTCCGCTAAAAGCACGTCTAAAACTATATTGTACAGACCCTGAACACGAAGACTTTGAGACCATCGTTCAAGATGTATACTTAGGGACAATACCTTATATGACGCCAAGTGGTACTTTTGTTATCAACGGTGCAGAACGAGTTGTTGTATCTCAGTTACACCGTTCTCCGGGTGTGTTCTTCGGTCAGTCTTTCCATGCTAACGGAACCAAACTATATTCTGCAAGAGTGATTCCTTTCAAAGGATCTTGGATTGAGTTTGCAACGGATATCAATAGTGTGATGTATGCTTACATCGACAGAAAGAAAAAATTACCTGTAACTACCCTTTTTAGAGCCATAGGATTTGAGAGAGATAAAGATATCCTCGAGATTTTTGACCTGGCTGAAGAAGTTAAAGTAACTAAAACAGGTATCAAAAAATATATCGGACGCAGATTAGCTGCCCGTGTTCTGAATACATGGCACGAGGATTTCGTGGATGAAGACACTGGAGAAGTTGTATCTATTGAGCGTAACGAAATCATATTAGACCGTGACGTAACATTAGACAAAGACAATATCGAAGAGATATTAGAGGCTGATGTGAAAAACGTTCTTTTACATAAAGATGACAATAATCAATCTGATTATGCCATCATTCACAATACCTTACAAAAAGACCCTACTAACTCAGAGAAAGAAGCTGTAGAGCACATCTACAGACAACTTCGTAACGCTGAACCGCCTGATGAGGAAACTGCACGCGGAATCATCGATAAGTTATTCTTCTCAGACCAGAGATATAACCTAGGAGAGGTAGGACGTTATAGAATGAACAAAAAGTTAAACTTGAATATCCCAGTTGAGAAGCAAGTGTTAACTAAAGAAGATATCATCACAATCGTTAAATTCTTAATTGAGCTTATAAACTCAAAAGAAGAAATTGATGATATTGACCACTTATCAAACCGTCGTGTTAGAACTGTAGGAGAACAACTTTCTGCTCAGTTTGGCGTAGGTTTGGCGCGTATGGCACGTACCATCAGAGAGCGTATGAACGTTCGTGATAACGAGGTGTTTACGCCAATTGATCTGATCAATGCCAAAACACTATCGTCGGTTATTAACTCATTCTTCGGGACTAACCAGTTGTCTCAGTTTATGGATCAAACCAACCCGTTGGCAGAGATTACACATAAACGTAGATTATCAGCCCTAGGTCCTGGTGGTCTTTCTAGAGAAAGAGCCGGATTTGAGGTGCGTGACGTCCATTATACACACTACGGAAGACTTTGTCCTATCGAGACTCCAGAGGGGCCAAACATCGGACTTATTTCTTCATTGGGTGTATATGCAAAAGTGAACTCAATGGGATTCATTGAGACACCTTATAGAGAAGTTAAAAATGGTGTGATTAGCTTTAAAGATGCCCCTGTTTATCTGAGTGCAGAAGAAGAGGAAGGCAAGTTAATCGCCCAAGCAAATATACAAGTTGACGCAAACGGAACTATTTTAGAAGAGAAGCTAATTGCAAAACAAGATGCCGATTTCCCTGTAATTGACCCTAAACAGTTAGATTATACGGATGTATCGCCAAATCAAATTGCATCGATTTCAGCTTCACTTATTCCGTTCTTAGAACACGATGATGCAAACCGTGCCTTGATGGGATCAAATATGATGCGTCAAGCCGTACCTCTATTAAGACCAGAATCTCCAATTGTTGGAACAGGTCTTGAAAGACAAGTTGCCTCTGATTCAAGAGTGCTTATCAATGCTGAAGGAGATGGTGTAGTTGAGTATGTAGATGCTGACAAGATTACAATCAAATACGACAGAACAGATAAAGAAAGAGCGGTAAGTTTTGACGAAGACGACAAGACCTACAACCTTATCAAGTTTAGAAAAACTAACCAGAGTACGTGTATTAACCTAAAACCAATTGTTCAAAAAGGCGATAGAGTTAAAAAAGGACAAGTACTATGTGAGGGTTATGCTACGCAGAGCGGAGAATTAGCACTCGGAAGAAACCTTAAAGTGGCATTTATGCCTTGGAAGGGGTACAACTTTGAGGATGCCATCGTAATTTCTGAGAAAGTAGTAAGAGAAGATATCTTTACCTCTATCCATATCGATGATTATACATTAGAGGTTAGAGATACAAAACTAGGTAACGAAGAGCTTACCAATGATATTCCTAACGTTTCTGAAGAGGCTACTAAAGACCTTGACGAAAACGGAATGATTAGAATTGGAGCTGAAGTAAACCCTGGTGATATACTTATAGGTAAGATTACTCCAAAAGGAGAATCTGACCCAACTCCAGAAGAGAAACTTCTTAGAGCTATCTTCGGAGATAAAGCAGGTGATGTAAAAGATGCTTCACTTAAAGCGAGCCCGTCATTACACGGAGTCGTTTTAGACAAGAAGATCTTTACTAGAGTTGTTAAAGACAAACGCAAACGTTCTAAAGATAAAGAAGACCTCGATGTTTTAGAGGCAGATTTCTTAGTTAAATTCAGTGAGCTGAGAAATAGACTTATCGATAAACTATTCGTTGTGGTTAACGGAAAAACTTCACAAGGAGTAATGAATGATCTGGGTGAAGAAGCACTTCCGAAAGGAAAGAAATTCACGCTGAAAATGCTTACTTCGGTTGAAGACTTTGACCACCTAACTAGAGGTACTTGGACAGCCGATGACGAGGCTAATAAAATGGTTAATGATTTAATTCACAACTATAAAATTAAACTCAACGACTTACAAGGAGCTCTACGTAGAGAGAAATTCACTATTTCTGTAGGAGATGAACTACCATCAGGAATCTTAAAACTAGCTAAAGTTTATATTGCTAAAAAGCGTAAACTTAAAGTGGGAGATAAGATGGCAGGACGTCACGGAAACAAAGGTATTATCGCTAGAATCGTTCGCGATGAAGACATGCCGTTCTTAGAAGACGGAACACCAGTTGATATCGTATTGAATCCACTTGGGGTACCTTCTCGTATGAACATCGGTCAGATTTATGAAACAGTTCTTGGATGGGCAGGTCTGAAATTAAATCAGAAATATGCTACGCCAATTTTTGACGGAGCTTCATTAGATCAAATCAATGAGCTTACGGATAAGGCAGAAATACCGAGATTCGGACACACCTATTTGTATGATGGAGGAACAGGAGAACGCTTCCACCAGCCAGCAACAGTTGGAGTGATTTATATGTTGAAACTAGGACACATGGTTGATGATAAGATGCACGCTCGTTCAATTGGGCCGTACTCACTTATTACACAACAACCACTTGGAGGAAAAGCTCAGTTCGGAGGGCAACGTTTCGGAGAGATGGAGGTTTGGGCACTTGAGGCATATGGAGCTTCAAGCACACTGAGAGAAATCTTAACCGTAAAATCCGATGACGTGATTGGTAGAGCTAAAACCTACGAAGCTATTGTCAAAGGTGAGCCTATGCCAGAACCGGGATTACCGGAGTCATTTAATGTACTGATGCACGAACTAAAAGGTCTTGGACTGGATGTTCGTCTAGAAGAATAATCTTGTTTTAATATTCAAGTTTCAGACCTTTTTTAAGCTCTGAAACTTGAAATTTTAAACCTCCTGCCTGTCCAAAGACAGGAAAACAAAAAAATCATTATGACAACAAATAGAAATAAAGATAAAAATATCATTAAGAGGTTTAGTAAAATCTCAATAGGATTGGCTTCGCCCGAGGCGATTTTAGGTGAATCTAAAGGAGAAGTACTAAAACCAGAAACGATAAACTACCGTACTCACAAACCAGAGAGAGACGGACTTTTCTGTGAGCGTATTTTTGGTCCTGTAAAAGACTATGAGTGTGCGTGTGGAAAATATAAGAGAATCCGATACAAAGGAATCGTTTGTGACCGTTGTGGGGTTGAGGTAACAGAGAAAAAAGTACGTAGAGACAGAATAGGTCATATCAACCTAGTTGTTCCGGTTGCTCATATCTGGTATTTCAGATCATTGCCAAACAAAATCGGTTATATATTAGGCCTTCCTTCAAAGAAGCTCGATATGATTATTTACTATGAGAGATACGTAGTAATTCAAGCTGGAGCCGCTAAAAACATTGACGGATCTGACCTTAATAGATTAGACTTCTTAACTGAAGAAGAGTACCTAAACATCTTAGATACCCTTCCGATGGAAAACTTATACCTTGATGACGATGACCCAAATAAGTTTATCGCTAAGATGGGTGCTGAGTGTATCATGGATTTGCTTGCAAGAACAGATTTAGATCAGCTTTCGTATGATTTGCGTCACGCTGCTAATACTGAAACTTCTAAGCAACGTAAAACAGAAGCTTTAAAGCGTCTGAACATCGTTGAGGCATTCAGAGAAGCAAACAAGAACAGAGAGAATCGTCCTGAATGGATGATTATGAAAGTAATTCCGGTTATTCCACCTGAGTTGCGCCCACTTGTGCCACTTGATGGAGGTCGTTTTGCAACCTCAGATCTTAACGATTTATACCGTAGAGTAATTATCAGAAATAACCGTCTGAAAAGACTTATGGAGATTAAAGCTCCTGAGGTTATTTTGCGTAACGAAAAACGTATGTTACAAGAATCTGTCGATTCACTATTTGACAACACGCGTAAGGCATCTGCTGTTAAGACAGAATCAAATAGACCACTGAAGTCGCTATCTGATTCATTAAAAGGTAAACAAGGACGTTTCCGTCAAAACTTATTAGGAAAACGTGTTGACTATTCAGCTCGTTCAGTAATTGTTGTGGGACCTGAACTGAAATTATTCGAATGTGGTATCCCTAAAGATATGGCAGCCGAACTATACAAACCATTTGTTATACGTAAACTCATCGAAAGAGGAATCGTAAAAACGGTTAAGTCAGCTAAGAAAATTATAGACAGAAAAGAGCCGGTAGTTTGGGATATCCTCGAGAATGTAATCAAAGGACACCCAGTATTGCTCAACCGTGCTCCAACGCTTCACAGACTAGGAATTCAAGCGTTCCAGCCTAAACTTATTGAAGGTAAAGCAATTCAGCTTCACCCATTAGTATGTACGGCATTTAACGCGGATTTTGATGGTGACCAGATGGCTGTCCATTTGCCACTAGGTCCTGAGGCTATCTTGGAATCACAAATATTGATGCTTGCCTCACATAATATCTTGAACCCTGCTAACGGAGCGCCTATCACGGTACCTTCTCAAGACATGGTTCTAGGTTTATATTATATGACTAAAGAAAGAAAATCTACTGAGACTCATAAAGTTTTAGGAGAAGGATTGACTTTCTATTCAGCTCAAGAGGTGAATATTGCTCTTAACGAAGGAAGATTAGAGCTGAACGCTACAATCAAAATTAGAGCAAAAGACTTTAATGACGAAGGAGAATTAGTATATAAAATCATCCCAACAACAGCAGGTAGAGTTCTATTTAACGAAGTAGTTCCTGAGCAAGCTGGTTTTGTGAATGAGGTATTGAACAAGAAATCACTGCGTGATATTATTGGCAAGATATTAGCCGTTACTGATGTGCCTACAACATCTGCATTCCTTGACGAAATCAAGGATATGGGATATAAGTTTGCATTCAAAGGAGGTCTTTCATTTAGCTTAGGAGATATTATCGTTCCTGAGAAAAAGGGAGAACTTATCGTTGATGCTAACCAACAAGTAGATGCCATTACAGTAAACTATAACATGGGTCTTATCACTAATAACGAGAGATACAACCAAGTTATTGACGTTTGGACATCAACAAACGCATTGCTTACAGAGTATGCAATGAAAAACATTAGAGAGGACCAACAAGGGTTCAACTCAGTGTATATGATGTTGGATTCTGGAGCAAGGGGTTCTAAAGAACAGATACGTCAGCTTACGGGTATGCGTGGTTTGATGGCTAAGCCTAAAAAATCTACAGCAGGTGGTGGAGAAATTATCGAAAACCCGATTCTTTCTAACTTTAAAGAAGGACTATCAATCTTAGAATACTTTATTTCTACGCACGGTGCTCGTAAAGGTCTTGCCGATACAGCTCTTAAGACTGCGGATGCTGGATACTTAAC
This sequence comes from Flavobacterium sp., assembly GCA_035515135.1. Taxonomy (GTDB): domain Bacteria; phylum Bacteroidota; class Bacteroidia; order Flavobacteriales; family Flavobacteriaceae; genus Flavobacterium. The sequence continues at coordinate 168,660 of DATJBW010000001.1, read as the reverse complement.
AAGAAGGTTGCACGACGTTGCTCAAGATGTTATCATCAACGAGCAGGATTGTGGAGCATTAAGAGGAGTTGAGGTTTCTGCACTTAAGAAAAACGAAGAGGTTGTAGAATCTCTAGGAGATAGAGTAGTAGGTCGTGTGGCTCTTAATGATATCATCAACCCACTTACTTCAGAAATACTAGTCCCAGAAGGAGAATTAATTTTAGAGAAACACTTGAAAGCTATTGCTGCTTCTCCTTTAGAGCGAATTGATGTGCGTTCAGCACTTACATGTGAATCTCTAAAAGGAATATGTGCTAAGTGTTACGGACGTAACCTAGCAACAGGAAAGATGTCTCAGATTGGTGAGGCAGTTGGAGTAGTTGCAGCACAATCAATTGGTGAGCCAGGTACACAGCTTACACTTCGTACCTTCCACGTAGGTGGTGTTGCTGGAGGAATCTCTGAAGAGTCAAGCATCATTACGAAGTTCAAAGGTCGTCTAGAAATGGAGGAACTAAGAACAGTAAAAGGTGAAGACAGTGAAGGTAAAGCAATTGATATTGTAATTTCTCGTTCGACAGAGCTAAAGTTAATAGATACAAATACAGGAATTGTTCTTAATACACACCATATTCCATACGGATCAACAATTTTCGTTAAAGAAGGTGATGTTGTAGAAAAAGGAACAGTAATTTGTAAGTGGGATCCATATAACGGAGTAATTATTTCAGAATATACCGGAAAAGTAGAATACGAAGATATCGAACAAGGACAAAGTTTCCAGGTTGAGATCGATGAGCAAACAGGGTTCCAAGAGAAAGTAATTTCTGAGGCACGTAACAAAAAGCTGATCCCAACCCTTCATATTTATGCTAAAGACGGAGAACAATCACGTTCATATAACTTACCTGTAGGTTCTCACCTTATGGTTAATGATGGAGAGAAGATTAAAGCAGGTAAGATTTTAGTGAAAATTCCGAGACGTTCTGCAAAAACAGGCGATATCACAGGAGGTTTACCAAGAATTACTGAGCTTCTTGAGGCTCGTAACCCATCAAACCCTGCGGTTGTTTCAGAAATCGACGGAGTGGTATCTTTCGGAAAAATCAAACGTGGTAATAGAGAAATCATTATCGAATCGCGTTTTGGTGAAATCAAGAAATACTTGGTGAAATTATCTAACCAAATTCTTGTTCAAGAAAATGACTACGTAAGAGCTGGAATGTCATTGTCAGACGGAGCTATAACTCCAGAAGATATCTTAAGAATCCAAGGGCCAAGTGCTGTTCAGCAATATTTGGTAAACGAGATTCAAGATGTGTATCGTCTACAAGGAGTGAAGATCAACGATAAACACTTTGAGGTGATTATCCGTCAAATGATGCGTAAAGTAAGAATCATTGACCCAGGAGATACATTGTTCTTAGAAGATCAATTGGCACATACTAAAGACTTTATCGTTGAAAACGATAACCTCTACGGAATGAAAGTGATTGAGGATGCTGGAGATTCAGATACGCTGAAACCAGGACAAATAATTTCTTCTAGAGTACTGCGTGACGAAAATTCATTGCTAAAACGCAACGATAAAAACGAAGTGGTAGCTAGAGACATTATCCCTGCTACAGCAACACCAGTTCTTCAAGGTATTACTAGAGCATCGCTACAGACTAAATCATTTATTTCTGCTGCTTCTTTCCAGGAAACAACAAAAGTATTGAACGAAGCTGCAGTAGCCGGTAAGATTGATACGCTACAAGGACTCAAAGAAAACGTTATTGTAGGACATAGAATTCCTGCAGGAACGGGTATGAGACAATATGATGATATCATCGTAGGATCAAATGAAGAATATGATGAACTTACGGCTTCAAAAAACATCTAAAAGTTAAAAATCATGAGTGATAACAAACAGCAACAACAGATCAACATCGAGATAGATGAGAAAACTGCTGATGGAGTTTATTCTAACTTAGCAATTATTAATCATTCTGCTTCAGAATTCATTGTTGATTTTGTAAGTATTATGCCCGGATCACCTAAGGCAAGAGTGAAGTCAAGAGTCATCCTGACACCACAACACGCCAAGCGTCTATTAAAGGCTATGGCCGAAAATATTCAAAGGTTCGAGAATACGCACGGAGAAATCAAAGATACAGAGCAACCCTCTATCCCTCTTAACTTCGGCCCAGCCGGACAGGCATAAGCACTAAATAAAAAAAATCCAAACCTCAAACGTTTGGATTTTTTTTGCTTTTATGCTAACCGCGTTTTTCTTATATTTGTATGCATACGATGCATATATTTCAGTAGTAGAAATACAGTTTCAAGTGCTAAACGTATAAGTAAAAAACAGAAGTACAAATACCATGACAACATACCAAAGAAGTAGTGCCCTTTTTGAAGAGGCACAAAAATATATACCAGGCGGAGTGAACTCTCCTGTGAGAGCCTTCAAGTCAGTAGGCGGCACACCCATCTTTATTAAACGAGCAAAAGGAGCTTATCTTTATGATGAGGATGACAATCGCTTGATTGATTATATCAACTCTTGGGGGCCAATGATCTTAGGTCATGCCTATCCACCCGTATTAGAAGCCATCATAGAAAAAGCAAAGCTAGGCACATCCTTTGGCGCGCCTACCTCAATCGAGACTGAGATAGCAAAACTCGCCGTTGCGATGGTGCCCAATATTGATAAGATTCGTTTTGTGAATTCGGGAACCGAAGCTTGTATGAGTGCTATTCGCCTAGCGAGAGGTTATACCAAAAGAGAAAAAATCATTAAATTCTCAGGATGTTATCACGGGCATTCAGACGCGTTTTTGATAGCAGCCGGGAGTGGTGCTTCTACTTTTGGAGTACCCAATAGTGCAGGCGTAACTCAAGGAGCGGCAAAAGACACGCTACTAGCCGACTATAATTCGATAGAAAGCGTACGCCAATTATTCGAAAACAACAAAGACGAAATAGCTGCAATCATAATTGAACCTGTAGCGGGCAATATGGGATGCATTCCCCCTAAAAGCGGATTCTTAGAAGCTTTGAGAGAGCTTTGCGATATGAGCGGAGCTCTATTGGTTTTTGATGAGGTAATGACTGGTTTTCGCCTTGCAAAAGGAGGTGCTCAAGAATTGTTTAACATCAAAGCCGATATTGTGTGTTTCGGAAAAGTGATCGGAGGAGGACTTCCGGTTGGGGCTTTTGCCGCTCGCAATGCAATTATGGACTATCTAGCGCCACTAGGGCCTGTATATCAGGCTGGAACACTCTCTGGAAACCCACTAGCTATGGCTGCCGGTTTAGAGATGCTAAAAGCCTTAGATTATGATACCTCGCTTTTTGAGCGATTAGACCAGAAAACAGCTTATCTAGAGAAAGGTATTAGAGAAGTATTGCAGAAAAATAACATAGCATTTAGCATTAACCGCATAGGCTCCATGATTTCAGTCTTTTTTGATGCTAATGAAGTATATGACTTCAAAACTGCTGGACTGGGTGACAACGATAGATTCAAGAAGTTCTTTCACGCCTTGTTAGCAGAGGGTATTTATATCGCTCCGTCTGCTTATGAAACTTGGTTTATAACCGATGCACTAACCTATGATGATTTAGATTTTACGATTGCAAAAATTGACAAAGTCTGCTCTAAAATATAGTGTGTCTATCGTAGACTATGCCAGATACACTAAAGTTTTTTATGAAATATTCGTATATTTGTAAAGCAAAACATTTGAGGCTATGGAAATTACAATCAAAATAGACAAGAGCAGCAAACAGGCAAAAGCATTCTATGAATACTTAAAGACCTTGCCGTTTGTAGAAATTGAATCTTCTGAAAAAGAGTCGGAAAGCCCTTATGATCCAGAATTCGTAGTAAAGATTTTAAAATCAGCTGGAAGTAAAAAGCGTTTTGAAGTTAGTAACGTAGATAAGTTATGGGACACTTTATAGTTTATTTGACTCAACAAGCTAAAGACGATATTTCTAAGCACAAAAAATCAGGAAATAAATCTGCTGAAAAGAAGATCAAAAATATACTTGAAGAATTAAAGCAACATCCCTATACAGGCACAGGACAGCCTGAACAATCAAAGCATGAGCTCTCTGGTTTTTGGTTTAGGAGAATTAACCAAAAAGACAGATTGGTTTATTCCGTTTCAGAAAATATTGTTACCGTAGAAGTCATTTCAGCCATAGGACATTACGGAGATTTATAAGAAACTCATCTGCAAACAAGAATTGCAAGTGGGTTTTTTCAGTTAACATTTTTAGAGTAAATTAAATTTCAACAGAGCTGGCTTTTGAAAAAAGCAAACAAAAAAGCAATGAATATAGAATCGTATATCAGAGACATCAAAGACTTTCCAAAACAAGGTATTGTTTTTAAAGACATCACGCCTTTATTAAACAATGCTGAAGCTAGAAAAGTAGTTTTAAAGAAGTTCATCGATAACCTGCCCAATCAAAAGATAGATAAAGTAATTGGTATAGAAAGCAGAGGGTTTTTCTTTGGGATGTTACTCGCACAAAAACTTAACGTAGGTTTTGTACCGGTCAGGAAAAAGGGAAAACTGCCGTTTGAAACAGTTTCTGCTACCTATGATTTAGAATACGGAACGGATAGTGTTGAGATGCATACCGACGCAATTCTTAAAGGAGAAAACATACTTATTCACGACGATGTACTCGCCACTGGTGGCACTATGAAAGCAGTAACTCAGATGATCGAGCAACTCGGCGGAAACATCGTTCAGATCAACTTTTTGATGGAACTCGACTTCTTAAAAGGCAGAGAGAAAATCAAAGACTATCAGGTCTATACTATTCTTAACTATTAAATTGACACTTGTATGAGATTTCACACTAGAAAATGGGTCAAACCAGAAGATCTAAACGCCAACGGAACCCTTTTTGGAGGACGTTTATTGGCATGGATTGACGAAGAGGCTGCGCTATATACCATCGTTCAACTCGAAAACCCTAGAGTAGTAACTAAGTTTATGTCAGAGATTAACTTTATGAGTTCAGCCAATCAAGGCGATATTGTCGAGATAGGCATAGAGGTAATCAAATTTGGCGCCTCATCGATGACACTCAGAAGTGAGGTGCGCAATATGATGACCCACGAAACTATAATTACGGTTGACAGAATCATCATGGTAAACCTCAACGAAGAAGGAAAGCCAAGAGCACACGGCAAAACTAAAGTAGAATTTGTCAACGATAGACTCTATAATACCAAGACTTCTAAAAGTTAAAAATAACTTAATCTGTAACAAATACAACCCAAATCAGACTATTATTGTACTTAAATCAACTAAATTCAAAAATGAAAAAATCACTAACATTACTATTGACCTTGTTGTTTTTGGCTCCTTTTCAGTCAAAAGCAGATGAAGGTATGTGGTTCTTGATGTTTATCGGAAAGAACATTAAGGACATGGAAAAGATGGGCTTAAAGCTCACTGCCGAAGAAATTTACAGTATCAACAACAGTAGCTTGAAAGATGCTATCGTTCAGTTTGACGGAGGCTGTACAGCTGAAATCATCTCAAAAGACGGTCTTGTTTTGACCAATCACCACTGTGGTTATGATAAAATCGCTGAGCTTTCTTCGCCTGAAAACGACTATTTAACGCACGGATTTTGGGCTAAAGACAGAAAAGAGGAGCTAGCGCCAAAAAGTATCTCAGTTCGTTTCTTTGTCAGAATGGATGATGTGACCAAAAGAATTTTGTCATTGGTTAACGAATCGATGTCAGAGCGTGAAAGAGAGAAAGTGATTAACCAAGAGATGGCTAGAATTCAGTCTGAGAATGACGAAGGCGGAAAATATACAGTTTCTGTTCGTCCGTTTTTTCAAGGTAATGAATACTACTACTTTGTATACCAAGATTTTGAAGATGTGCGTCTAGTAGGTACGCCTCCAGATATGATCGGTCGTTTTGGTGGAGACACAGACAACTGGGAGTGGCCGCGCCACACAGGAGATTTCTCTTTGTTTAGAGTATATACCGATAGAGACGGACATCCTGCAAGATATTCAGAAGACAACGTGCCAATGCACCCAAAACACCACCTTCCTGTTTCTCTAAAAGGAGTAAATGAAGGTGACTATGCCATGATATTGGGTTATCCAGGTAGAACAAACCGTTGGATGCCTGCAGGTGGAATTGAGCAAAACGTAAAGTTTGCTTATCCAGCTTGGGTTGAAGGATCAAAAACAGCAATGGATGTGTTGAAAAAACATATGGAAGCTGACCCAAAAGTAAAACTTGATTATGCTTCTTTGTATGCTCAGATAGCCAATTATTGGAAGAACAGACAAGGAATGATTGAAGCCCTTACAGCACATAAAACGGCAAAAACCAAAGCTGCTGCTGAAGATAAATTCAATAAATGGGCCAACAAAAAGGCCAATAAAGCAGAATACGGAAAAGTCATTGCAGATATTAATGAGTATTATTCAAAGACCAACGAAAACGCTAGACATAACAACTACCTTCTTAGCTTGCTAAGAGCCAGTTCGTATGCAATAGTTCCGTACCGCTTGGGTGCTCAGATGTTGAACTACATCAACTCGAATGATGCCAAAAGAAAAGAGCTATATCCTGGTCTAAAAGAAGCTATTGATGAAACATACAGTACGCTAAACACAGATTTAGAAACTGAAGTTTTGACAGCTGAATTGACCTTGTATGCTAACAAAGGAGGGGTTTCTATCGCTCCGCATGTAGCTGAATTAAGAGGTAAAAGCAATGACGAACTAGCCAAATATGTAGGTGAGGCAGTTCATAACAGTATTTTTGTTTCTAAAGAAAGCATCGAGAAGTTTTTGAGCGATCCTAAAGCAGAGCTGATCACTAACGATGAGTTGTTTAAATTGTCGAATGATTTATTGATGCGTTACAGAGCTAAATCTGATAAAGAAACAGTTCTTGATGAGAAATTTGCCAAAGCATTTAGACTATTAGTAAAAGGACTTAGAGAATCAGGACTAAACAACATCCAATACCCAGATGCCAACAGCACGCTGAGATTGACTTATGGAAAAGTTGTGACACTTCCTGCACACGCAACCCGTAAGAACGATGCAAAGGGGAATTATTACACCACCCTAAAAGGAACTATCGCTAAGCACAACCCTATGGATGATGAGTTTAATGCACCTGCAAAACTTATCGAATTATATGGTTCAAAAGCTTACGGAGACTATGCCAACGAATACGGAGAACTTTCGGTAAACTTCTTAACCGATAATGACATCACAGGAGGAAACTCAGGTTCGCCAGTACTTAACGGAAATGGAGAGCTAATCGGACTTGCTTTTGACGGAAATATTGAAGCCATGGCAGGAGATGTTATCTTTGACCCTAAGTTGCAAAGAACAATTAACGTAGATATCAGATACGTACTTTTCGTAATTGACAAGTATGCCGATGCAAAACACTTAATCAACGAAATGACTATCGTAAAATAGTTTTATAGCTTGTAAAGTTATGTAAGAAAGCCTTGAGAAATCAAGGCTTTCTTGTTTTATAGATGTAGTAAACCAAGTTAATTACTTCATCCAACCCTCTCTGTCCAGACTTCTGTATTGAATAGCTTCTGAGATATGATAAGCTTTGATTGTCTCGCTGCCTTCAAGATCGGCGATGGTGCGCGCTACTTTCAAGATGCGATCATACGCACGAGCTGATAATCCCAACTTATCCATGGCTTGTTTGAGTAGGTTTTTAGACACCTCATCCAGTATACAATATTGTCTGACTTGCTTCGAGCTCATCTGTGCGTTATAGTGCAAGTTTGGGTTGTCTTCAAACCGCTGGGTCTGAATATCTCTGCCTTTAATCACTCTTTTTCTAATTTCAATACTGCTTTCGGGCTTTTCATCTGCGGATAGTTTCTCAAAAGGAACTGGAGTTACTTCTATGTGAATGTCAATTCTGTCTAAGAGAGGTCCAGAGATTTTGCCCATATAACGCTGCATTTCCATAGCTGAAGTAGTATTTGCACCATCGTTAAAATATCCACTAGGGCTGGGGTTCATACTCGCTACTAGCATAAATGACGACGGATAAGTTATAGTAAACCGCGCTCTAGAAATGGTCACTTCTCTATCTTCTAACGGCTGACGCAATACCTCTAAAACTTTTCTTTCAAATTCTGGCAGTTCATCCAAGAAAAGCACGCCGTTGTGTGCTAATGAAATTTCACCGGGTTGTGGATAACTTCCGCCACCCACGAGTGAAGCCGCAGAAGCCGAATGGTGGGGGTTTCTAAACGGACGTTGACTCATCAGCCCCGTTTCAGTTATTTTGCCCGCCACGCTATGTATTTTGGTGGTCTCTAAAGCTTCTCTTAAAGTCATCGGAGGCAAGATGCCAGGCAGGCGTTTGGCCAACATGGTTTTCCCAGAACCTGGTGGACCTATCAGGATGATGTTGTGTCCGCCGGCAGCGGCAATTTCCATACATCTCTTGATGCTTTCTTGGCCTTTGACGTCACAGAAATCAAAATCGGGATATTCAATATCATTTTTAAATTCTTCCCTAACATTGATAACCGTGGGTTGTAATTCTGATTCTCCCTCAAAAAAATCAATGACTTCTTTGATGCTCTCTATGCCATATACCTCTAATCCTTTTACGACAGCTGCTTCTTTTACGTTTTGCTTAGGCAAGAAAAAACCTTTGAAACCTTCTTCTTGAGCCTTAATTGCTATGGGCAAAGCGCCTTTGATGGGCTGTAGCGTGCCGTCTAATGAGAGTTCTCCCATAATGAGATAATTGCTTACCTCATCGCTTTTTATTTGAGATGAAGCCGCAAGAATGCCAATAGCAAGCGTAAGGTCATATGAAGAACCTTCTTTTCGCAAATCAGCAGGCGCCATATTGATGGTGATTTTCTTTCCGGGGAGTTTGTAGCCAATGTTTTTTAGTGCAGCAGCAATGCGATAACTGCTTTCTTTCACCGCGTTATCAGGTAGGCCTACCAAGTGATAGCCTATACCCGTGTCAATATTTACTTCGACTGTAATCGTCGTCGCATCTACACCAAAGACAGCGCTTCCAAAAACTTTAATCAGCATAAACTATAAGATTGACATTATAATAGTATCAAATATATAGTTTATTTTTTTATGTGCGCAGATAAATTAAAGGAAACACTTAAAAGTCTATCTTATTTTAGATTCAATCTCAGAAATGAGATTTGCCATAATCCCAAAACGGTTTTGGTAGCTCTGATTCAGCTCGTTTTCGACAAATAGTTCTTTTCGCATTATCGGTACAGAATAAGGCAATACCCAGGCGCGAAGTGCTTTTGCAATGGCATCCATATTGTTGATTCCCTGCAATGCTTGAACGCCATCAGCCCAACAAATCAGCCCGATGACTTGACCTGAGAGGTATGGAGTTGGGTTTTTGCTAGTGAGTTCTAGCCAATCTAAACAGTTTTTCATGCTCCCCGGAATTCCACCGTGGTACAAAGGCGAAAGCCAAATCTGCACATCGCTCTGTGCAAAGATTTCAGTCATTTCTTTAACCGCATCAGGAACAGCCTCAAACGGAATTTCTAACATGGGCAGTTTGTTTTCAGAAAGGTTATATACTGAAATGTCAATATTCTGACTTTTGAAAGCAGTAGAGAAATACTGAATGATTTTATTAGAAATACTGCTGACAGAACTGTCTGGTGCTCCGTTGAAAATGAGTAGCTTCATCGTTTGTTGATTCAGTTTTTTAAAAAGCAAATATAGTCAATTTGTCTTGAAGCCGAATGGGGTTTTTTAGATTGATTTTAGGTAAATATGTATCGGATAAGTTTATGAACTATGCGTAGATAATACTATAAGCTAATTTTAGCTTGCTGAATATATAAAAATAAAGGAGGGTTTAACCCTCCTTTTATATTCCTTCTTAGAATAATTTATAGCCTAAGATTACTGATGTCGTTTGGTACTCTGTTTCCCAATTCGTCTCTAATCCTACAAAATTTCTATTGGTATGGTACCTAACTTCTAAGCTATATCTATCGTATTTGTAGCCTATACCAAAACCAAAATTAAGTGATGGGCGTAATTCTACATCTGGACTAACCTCCAAATCGAAACCTGAGCCATTAGGTAAATCGACAATAAATGAACCATTGGCAAAAATAGCAGAACGTTCACTCAGGGTAAAATAATGTCTTACCCCAAAAGCCATCTCGATTGATTGATAATCAACAGAAACCTTCTGGTGTTTTAAATTGCCTTCAGCCTTGCTAAAATACTGATAGGTAGGCTCAATCATAAATGACAATTTGTTCTTCTTTAAAGGCACTACAAATTCTACTTCTACTCCAAATCTAAAATTCATTTGAGAGCCAAAGCTTGCATTTCCGTTGCTTACAGAGCCATCGATGAGTTTAAGAGAAGAACTGTTTAATCCGGGTCTGATGTTCAGATTAAAGCTCTGTTTGTTTTCCAGCTTATAATAGTTGGTGGCAGTCTGGCCAAGACAGTTGTTGTAATCTTCAAATAATCGTGCTAATTTATCAGCGTTATAATCTAAGTATTCAAACTTTTTTAAAGTAAAGCTCGGGCATTTTAAATCCATCCAAAGCTGCTGTTTGTATCCGCCATTAATAGCAACAACGTTCTCTTTTGTCATATAGACTTTAAAAATCATTTGTTGTATCTCAGTATCTTTTTTGTCATAAAAAAATCGCAATAGTTTGCCATCTGTATAATTGTACAAATTTGCGGCTCCTTCAACAAGCACTTTAAGGAAGAGTGTTTCTTGTTGATAGACCGGGTTTTTCTCACGGCTCATATCAAATTCGTGCTCGCTAGACCTGTCAATATTCACCGTTTTGCGCACATACTTTGTGATGCCATAAATGCCAAACTCTACAGCATTTTCTACGAGTACAGTCTCAATCCTGTCATTGGTTGAAATTCTATAATAAAACTGAGTTGGGTTGCTCTGCCAATCTATATTTCTGATTAGACATTCAATTTTGTTATTTGAATTATCGATATAATAGCCTTTCTCAAAGTCAGCCTGAGCATAACTGCTAAGACTTAAGATAATTGTTAAAAAAAGGAGTAGTTGTTTTTTCATGCCAGTAAGGTATTGATAATGTTGGTTTTAAATGACGTTTGATGTTCTGGTAAAATTTATTTTATTCACATAAAATTATGCTAAAATAAAAAGCAAATATATGGTCTTTTAAGATATTAACCAATAGGTAATTTGGCTTTTGGCCCATATTATTTCTGTACTTTTAAATTGTATATTGAATAATAAAGTAACAACTCATTTTTTTTGATTCTCATAGACTTTGATGCAGATTCAACTAGGGTTATTAATTATTCACAAGCCTAGTAGTCTAACCATATAGACTTTAGTATTTTGAAATGAGAGTTATTTTTTTAGGGGGGGGGAGGTAAATCACTTAGCAATTTCAAGGGTAAATGAAAATTCAGAACCTTTTCCAGGTTCGCTTTTCACAAAGATTTTCTCGTCGTGTGCCTCGACGATATGTTTGACTATGGCAAGACCTAAACCCGAGCCGCCTACTTTTCTGTCGCCACTTTTATCTACTCTATAAAAGCGTTCAAAAAGTCTGGGCATATGTTGTGGTGCAATGCCTTCGCCGTTGTCAATGACGCGAACAATAATTTTGTTTTCAGTGAGCTCTTCGATACTGACTTCAGTTGTACCGTCTTGTTTTCCGTATTTGATGGCGTTTATAATCAGGTTAGTCACTACTTGTTGGGTTTTTTCTTTGTCGGCAAACACCTTGATGGGGTTGATGTATTTCATGTCAAACAGCAGGATGATGTTTTTGGCAGAGGCCTTCATCTCTAGTAAATCAAAAGCATTTTGCACCACTTCAACGATGTTAAACTCGGTATAATCAAGGTGTAGATCACCTGTTTCTAGCTTGGTAATCATATCTAGATCCTGAACGATATAAATAAGGCGCTCTACGCCTTTGCCTGCGCGCTCTAAATATTTCTTGCGAATTGATTTGTCATTCATGCCTCCGTCTAATAGCGTCAGCAAATAGCTTTGAACCGTAAACAGCGGTGTTTTTAATTCGTGCGATATATTCCCGATGTATTCTCTGCGGTATTGCTCTTGCAGTTTTAGGGTTTCAATCTCTAGTTTTTTGTCAGTGGCAAATCGTTTTACTTGCTCACTTAGCGTTGCCATATCAGTAGTGACGGGTTTGTTGATAAGCGTGGCTGAACTGATCAAAGACACATCGTCATACAAGCGTTGGATGCGTCTGTAGATAAAGCGCTCTACGCGGTATTGCAATACAAAAAAAGAAAAAGTACCGATTCCTATGAAGAAACACAAACAAAACAACCACGAGAATTCAAAAAACACATACAACAATCCGCTAACGAAAATCGTTGAGAAAATTGCTAAATAGAAAGAGGAGCGTATGGCAAATTTATAGGTTTTCTTTAGTTTCATAAAGTGTTATATTCAAAGCATAAAGTTAATGGGTTTTTATCAGACAGGCTTAACTCAGTATTATTTTTTTACATCCAGCACATCCCTAAGTGTATTGCCCACCATCATAAAACTCAGTGTCAACAGTAATATTCCCGCTCCGGGAATTAGTGCGAGATAGGGTTTGCCTAAAATGATATCGCTGTAACTCTCTTTGATCATACCGCCCCAACTCGGTGTGGGTGGTTGTGCGCCTAAACCCAAGAACGAAAGCCCGCTTTCGACCAAAATAGCCGAGGCAAAGTTAGCCGCAGATATCACGATGATCGGAGCCGTTACACCCGGCAAGATGTGTTTGATTAGAATTCGCCCATGAGAATAGCCCAAGGCTTTTGCGGCGGTTACGTATTGTGATTGTTTGAGACTGATAACTTGACCTCTGACCACACGAGCGACTTCTACCCACATCGTCAGCCCGACAGCCACAAAGACTTGCCAAAAGCCTTTGCCCAAGGTGAGCGTTATGGCAATGACCAGAAGCAGCGTGGGAATAGACCAAACGATATTGATAAACCACATCACGACCGCATCTACTTTTCCGCCAAAATAACCTGAAATACCTCCGAAGAACAATCCGATGACCAGCGATATAAAAACAGCAACAAATCCGATGGAGAGTGAAATTCGAGAACCCACAATCATCCTGCTCAGATAATCTCTGCCTGATTTATCAGTGCCTAAATAAAACTTTTTAGTTTTAATATAATGCTGAGCAACTTCTCGGTTGCTTGTAGCTTCAGGAAAATCAGTCAGAAAAACCTCTTTTGTGATGCTGATGTCTTGGTCATCTGAGTACGGAGTGTAAGTAATCTTGTGGTCTGAAATAAAAAATTCTTGAATAGGATAGTGATAGAACCGCTGTTGCTGACCAAAGAAATACTCTGAGAAACTAAACTCCGGAGCATTCTTAATCGGGACGCTCAGGATTAGCACTTCAAAACCGGGTTGTTTTGATTTTATAGAAAGATCGCCCCAATTGGCATTCTCAGTTTTGTCAGGAGCAATCAGGTAGGCAAAAAAAGCAATAAAGATGGCTGTAAGTATAAAGACTAAACTCAGCATCCCCACGGTGTTTTTCTTAAACTTTCTAAAGGGAGTGCTTTGCACAAATAGCCTGATTTTACGCATAAACAAAAGGGTTTAGAGCTTTCTTTCTATCAGGGGTTACAGCAGCTGACACTTCTAAAAAGAAAGTAAGCAATAATATGAAATATGGCGGTGGTGTGCAATTTCTTAGGCTATAATTTCTTAAAATATATTCTGAAGTTTAAGAGGCAACGCTCTCGTTGTTCGTTGGTTTTTAGTATGTTTGTGTGGCTCAAAATAAAAACCATATGCAGGAATTTAGCAATACTATAATTGATCTTCAACGCCTCCCAAAATACCAAGAAGTGGTATTTGAGAAGTTGCACCCAAAGTATAAAAATGTAATCGTCATTAACCTTTCTATCATCTCGATGATTATTCTGTTTGCCACTATGAGTACCTTTATTTCGGTTTATTTTAGTGCAGACAAAGTTGCCAGAAGTTTTTATATCGGTATTCTTGGGGCGGCACTCGTGTTTATAGTGCTTTTATTTTGGCTTAGTTTTATCGCATTTAAGAAAAAGGGATATGCCCTTAGAGAAAAAGACCTCCTGTACAGAAGGGGAATTCTAGCTACGTCAAAAACTATAATTCCGTTTAATAGAATTCAACACATAGCCGTTAGTGAAGGTGTTTTTTCTAGGTTCTACGGATTGGCGTCTATCGAAATTTATACCGCTGGAGGCAGTAGCAGCGATTTGAGAATTGCTGGAATCGAAAAAGAAAGAGCTTATCAGATTAAAGAATTTCTGATGAAAAACTTAAACGGAGAACCAAAGCAGACCCCTATAATTGCATCTGAGAATCACACACCACAAAACCAACAAGATGGAGCCGCTGAATTTTGATAAACCCCAAAGGCAATCAGTAGTCGGGATTGTCATTATGTTTGCAGATTCACTACAGAAGTTCGTCAGAGCGATGTGGGTGCCGCTGGCAATTTTTTTGTTTCGGATGAACCTGAGCAAGATTGTTGTTTTCTTGCTTGTGGTATTGATAATCCTTGTGGTTTTGGCTGTGATTGCGTATCTCAAATACAGAAACTTTACTTTTTTCTTGGACGAAGCAAAACAAGAATTCGTAGTGCAGAGCGGCGTATTGAGCAAAAAGAAACTCTCAATTGGGCTAGATAAAATTCAACAAGTAAACATCAACCAGAATGTCATCCAGAAGTTAATTGGGGTGTATAGCCTGGATATCGATACAGCGGGAAGCAAAGATAAAGAAGTAAGTATCAAAGCCATTGATCATCATTCTGCTCAGCTACTCAAGGCGAAGTTATTAGAGCGAGAAAATATCATTCAAGAAGCTATCTCTGCTTCAGAGACGGCAGAAGAACTACAGCAGCCACTTGTGAGTGTCAGTCTACTGTCTTTGTTAAAACTGGGGCTAACCTCAAATTACGGCAAGAGTTTAGCGGTGCTGATAGCCTTTTTCTTCACGATTTTTGATAACGTAAAAAACTTCTTTCAAGACGAAGTGCTTACGGAGGAACAAATTCAAGAGTACATCATAGAGACCACTTTTCTGACGATGCTCTTTGTCTTTGGCGTATTGTTTTTACTGACTTTTGTAGTAAATCTGATTCGGACACTTATCAAATATTATGATTTCAGCATTGTCAAAGAGCGCACATCACTACTTATCTCGTATGGTTTTTTTGCAAAGAAGAACACGCTGCTCAACCCTAAAAAAGCACAGATTGTATCCTATAGTCAGAACTTTTTTCAGAAGAAACTCAATGTACTGAGCCTTAGAATCAGACAAGCATCATCTGAATCTACGGGTCAAGATAAGAAGTCAAAGAGCGCTTCTTTTATTGTAATCCCGGGTGTGAATACTGCTGAGAAAGAACAAATCCTACAGATGATTTTTGACCGTGCTATGGCAAAAGGAGAAGTGGTAAAACCAAATTTTAGATATGTTTTCAAAAAGGTCTACCTCAGTATTTTATTGCCTGTAACTATCTTTCTGCTCGCAGGACTTTTTATAAACAAAGAACTACAAGCATTCTTTCCGCTTATCGGCGTCTATATCTTGGCGTTAAGCCTTTTTATTTATTTCGAATTCAAACATTACAAACTTTTTGTAAATCGAGATTTCATCATTAAAAAAGAAGGTGCCTGGGATATTGAACACAAGATTATCGAGCCTTATAAGATACAGGCAATTACAGCCAAACAATATTTCTGGAACAAGAGGCACAACGTAGGGCATATCATACTACACACGGCAGCTGGTGATTTGCGGTTTAATTTCGCCAACTTTACACAAATCAATGCGCAGATCAATTATTGGCTCTATCAGGTGGAGTCTTCTGATAAAAACTGGATGTAGAAATTGCTTTATGATATACGAACAAAGACAATTTTTGCTTTGTATCTTTGCCTTCTTGAATACATAAAAAATGAAAAACTGGATACAAGCCGCTCGCTTGCGCACCTTACCACTATCGGTTTCGGGTATTATTGTGGGAAGTGCTTATGCACAATATACTGAAAGTTTTAGGTGGGATATTTTCTTGCTCGCACTACTCACCACGCTAGGATTACAAGTTTTATCTAACTTTGCCAATGATTATGGTGATGGCATAAAAGGCACTGATAACGATAGCCGAATTGGACCCGGACGCGCTATTCAGACTGGAGCTATTTCTGTGAAGCAGATGAAAAAGGGCATTGTGATTACCAGTATTCTCACTTTTCTGATTGCCGTGTTGCTTATTTATATTTCGTTTGGCAAAGAAAACTTCTTCTATTCGGTTTTATTTTTGGTGCTTGGTTTGGCTTCTATAGCTGCGGCATTAAAATATACTATGGGCACTTCAGCCTACGGATATAGAGGTTTAGGAGATGTATTTGTCTTTGTGTTCTTTGGTTTGTTGAGTGTTTTAGGCAGTTATTTCTTGTATGCGCAAAGCCTAGATTGGGAACTAATACTTCCTGCTGCTGCCATCGGATTACTCAGTACAGGTGTGTTGAACTTGAACAATATGAGAGATGAGATTTCAGATAAAGCGGCTGATAAAAACACATTAGTGGTGAAGATGGGAGGCAAGAACGCCAAGAAATACCACGCGACTATTACTACGTTGGCACTGATTCTTCTAGTGGTGTTTGCCGTGGTTATTCATTTGTCGTGGTCTAAATATTATTTCATGCTCACTTTTATTCCTGTACTACTTCACCTGCATAGGGTCTCAACCTATGAAGACCCAAAGCAGTATGACCCTGAGCTGAAACAATTGGCGCTAAGTACTTTCTTGATTTCTGTAGTGCTGTCAATTGTGTTGATATAATTAAAAATCCGTCTCAGATTTATATAACCTGAGACGGATAGAAATTGTATGCGATACTGTTTTTTACAGCTTTTGTATAGCGGTCTGGATTCTTCTAACACTTTCTTCTTTGCCGATAAGTGCAGCTATTTTGAATAGGTCAGGGCCTTTCATCGCTCCAACTAGGCTAAGCCTCAGGGGTTGCATTACTTTGCCCATCCCGATTTGGTTTTCAGTCAGCCAGTTTTTAATTTCTCTTTCTATATTTTCAGCTTCAAAGTCCTGAATGCTATGTATGATTTCTATGCTTTGTTGCATCAAGGTGGGTGTGTCTTCTTTCCAATTCTTCTTTGCTTTCTCCTCATAAGCTGTTGGTGCTTCAAAGAAGAAATCTGAAAGCTCCCAGAACTCATTTACAAAATGCGCGCGCTCTTTAATGAGTGACACCACTTCCTCTACATAAGCAGCATCAGTTGTGATATTTTTTTCTTGAAGCATCGGCAGATAGATTTCAGCCAATGTTTTGTTTGATTGTTTGATAAGGTATTGGTGGTTGAACCACTTGTTTTTCTCGGGGTCAAATTTAGCTCCAGACTTGCTCACTCTAGCAATGTCAAAACGCTCGACCAACTCGTCAAGTGAATAGATTTCTTGTTCAGTACCTTCATTCCATCCGAGTAGTGCCAAGAAGTTAAGTACTGCTTCAGGAAAGAAGCCTTTTTCTTTATATCCAGAAGATATTTCTCCTGAAACGGGATCTTTCCATTCTAAAGGAAATACCGGGAAGCCCAGTTTATCTCCGTCTCTCTTTGATAATTTTCCGTTGCCCACTGGTTTTAGAATCAGCGGAAGGTGTGCAAATTCAGGTGCGTTCCAGCCAAAGGCTCTGTACAACATCACGTGCAAAGGCATCGATGGCAACCACTCTTCACCTCTGATCACGTGTGAGGTTTGTTGCAAGTGATCATCGACGATATTCGCCAAGTGATAAGTAGGCATTCCGTCAGATTTAAACAGTACTTTATCGTCTAAAAGCGAAGTTTCAAATTTCACTTCTCCTCTGATAAGGTCTTGCATAACAAGGGTTTCATCTACTGGAGTTTTGAATCTGATGACATAATGTATGCCGTCTTCAAGTCGTTGGTTTACCTCTGCCTCAGAAAGATTAAGCGAAGTCTCTAAGCTTTCTCTAATTGTATGGTTGTAGATAAAAGTCTCGCCTTTGGCTTCGGTTTTCGCGCGCAGCTCATCTAGTTGTGCTGGCGTATCAAATGCATAATAGGCATGGCCGCTAGCGATGAGTTGTTCTGCGTATTGTTTGTACAATGGTTTTCTATCACTCTGACGATACGGAGGAAACTTTTCGTTTTTGCCTATGGTTTCGTCAGGAGAAATACCCAGCCAAGCTAAGGCTTCAAAAATATATTCTTCAGCTCCATTGACAAATCTGTTTTGATCAGTATCTTCGATGCGTATATAAAATACGCCGTTGTGTTTTTTGGCAAACAGATAGTTAAACAGAGCGGTTCGTACTCCTCCAATATGCAAAGGCCCGGTTGGGCTTGGCGCAAATCGCACTCTTACTTGTGACATTTAGTGTTTTTTTTATAAATGAATTTCTTTCTCAAAAGAGAAAAAATAGATTGTATGAATTTAAGAATTAGCTGTTGTTACGCATAAATTCTTCTGCTTTTTCTACCATCGATGTGTTTCCGCAAAAGAACGGCACGCGTTGATGTAGTTCGGTTGGTTTTAGCTCCATAATCCTTTTAAAACCATCCGATGCTTTTCCGCCTGCTTGTTCTGCCAAAAACGCCATTGGGTTACATTCGTATAATAAACGCAATTTTCCGTTGGGTGATTTTGAGGTCTGAGGATAAATATAAATACCGCCTTTGAGCATATTTCTGTGAAAATCAGCTACTAAACTCCCGATATATCTAGAAGTATAAGGTCTGACACCTTCTTCTGCTTGACAGTATTTCAGGTATTCTTTAACGCCTTTCGGGAATTGCAGATAGTTGCCTTCGTTTATAGAATAGATGTTTTCTTCTTCTGGGTAAGCAAGTGCAGGATGCGAAAGATAAAAAGTACCGATAGGAGGGTTGAGTGTAAATCCGTTTACGCCGTGACCTGTGGTGTAGACAAGCATCGTAGAAGTGCCGTAAATCACATAGCCAGCAGCTACTTGCGCCGTTCCTGGTTGTAAGAAATCTTCTAGTGTGACAGGCGAGCCTACAGGAGTTACCCGTCTATACACTGAGAAAATTGTGCCTACAGACACATTCACATCTATATTTGACGAGCCATCTAGTGGGTCAATAAGTACGATATATTTGTTGTTGTTGCCACGGTCTCTACCTTCGATAGTGATGAAGTCATCGTTCTCTTCAGAGGCGATTCCGCATACGATTTCACGGTTGGTAAGGGTTTGAAGAAATACATCATTGGCATATACATCTAGCTTTTGTTGTGCCTCTCCTTGAATGTTATCTGTGCCCACAGCCCCGATAATATCGACTAATCCGGCTTTGTTTACTTCGTGGTTGACAACCTTTGCAGCCAAGCGAATGGCATTGATAATACGCGAAAGCTCTCCTGAGGAATATTTGAACTCTTCTTGTTTTTCGATGATGAACTCTCCAAGAGTCCTGTTTCTTTCTTGCATTGTTTTATAGTTGGTTTTAGTTGTGGTGCAAATATCCGAATATTTTCTTAAATTTAAGACAATCTGCACCAGTGAATAGTTTTGGTTACACCTATAAAAACTTTAATTTTAGTATTCGCACTAAAAAGACAGACTGAAAATATCTTTTACTGCAAAAAGTCTAGATTGATTTACAGCGGAATGAACATTTAGATGGGCAATCTTTCGTTTTGCAATAGTCTTTTTTTGTACTTTCGTGAATTGAATCAAACCGAAAATAGTCAATGAAAATCTTAAAGTTTGGAGGCGCTTCTATCAAGGATGCTGAGGCAATCAGGAATGTTTGTGAGGTGCTGGATACCGTCAAAGCTGACCAAGTGCTGATTGTGATTTCAGCCATGGGCAAAACCACCAATGCGCTAGAGCAAGTGGTGCATAACTATTTTGATGATAAAACAGCCGTAGACTCTTCGATCAATGCCGTAAAAGAACAGCATCTTAAGGTCACCTCTGAACTCTTTGCTGCCCATCATCTTGTTTTTAGTGCAGTAGAGAAACATTTTACAGCTTTAAAACAGTTTTTAGAGTTGAACAAATCTCAGAAATTTGATTTTGTGTATGACCAAGTTGTCAGTATAGGTGAGCTGGTTTCTTCTACTATTTTATACCATTACTTAAAAGAATATTGTTTAGATTTGGACTGGCTCGATGCCAGAACACTCATCAAAACTGACAATAAATATAGAGATGCCAATGTAGACTGGGAGGTTTCTGAAGAGCGAATTTTAGCGCATGTCAATCCGGCTAAAAACTATATCACTCAAGGATTCTTGGGTGCTGACGCCAATAATTTCACCACTACTTTAGGTAGAGAAGGCTCTGATTATTCAGCTGCTATTTTGGCTTATTGTTTGAATGCTGAAAGTGTCACTATCTGGAAAGATGTGGCTGGTGTGCTGAATGCTGATCCGAGACATTTTGAAAACACTACTTTATTAGAACAAATATCATACAGAGAAGCCATTGAGCTTGCTTTTTACGGTGCCTCGGTTATTCACCCAAAGACCTTACAGCCCTTACAGCGAAAAGAAATTCCGTTTTTTGTAAAGTCATTCTTGCATCCGCTAGAAAAGGGGACGTCTATCAGTCAAGGAGCTGATTTATATCCTAGACTCCCTTGTTTTATTGTCAAAAACAACCAACACCTGATATCCATTGCGTCAAAAGATTTCTCTTTTATAATGGAAGAGAACATCAGTTATATCTTTTCGGTTTTACATAAATACAACACAAAGGTGTATCTGATTCAGAATACAGCTATCAGCTTCTCGGTTTGTATAGAGGACAAGTTTTCTAATTTAGACAAGCTCATCGCCGAATTGTCTGTTGACTTTATCGTCAAATACAACCAAAACTTATCTTTGTATACTATCAGACATTTCACTGAAGAGGCTATCGCATCTATTGCAACGGGGAAAAAAGTTTTGCTCAAACAAACCTCTAGAGAAACCGTTCAGATGGTTGTGTCAGCACACTAACACTGAAAATTACTTTCAAAAATAAATTCATGCAAAATTTATATTACGCTCAAAGCGGCTACGATCACCTCAACGAATTACTGCTACAAAAGAAATACTCAAAGATTTTTGTGCTGACAGACCTCAACAGCAATGAATTCTGCTCGTCTAGCTTTTTAGGCGAATTAACCACTGAGATACCCATTGAGATTATCGAGATAGAAGCGGGTGAAACACATAAAAACATCGAAACTTGTGTAGAGATTTGGAATGCGCTGATAGAACTAGGTGCTGACAGGAAGAGTTTGGTTATCGGTCTTGGTGGCGGTGTAGTCACTGATATTTCAGGTTTTGTAGCGGCGGTGTTCAAAAGGGGAGTTGATTTTATCAATGTGCCTTCAACACTTTTAGGGATGGTAGATGCAGCGCTCGGAGGTAAAAATGGTGTGGATTTAGGAAGCCTGAAAAACCAAATCGGCACGATTGTCAATGCAGTGATGGTATTGATTGATTTTCGCTTTTTAGACACGTTGCCCAACGAGCAAATTCGCTCAGGTTATGCAGAAATGCTTAAACATGGCTTGATTCAAGATAAAGCCTATTGGGATAAACTCTCTGATATACAAAACATAGATTTGACAGATTTGGATGCACTAATCATCCGCTCAGCTGAGATAAAAACAAAAATCACTTCTGAAGATTTGACTGAAGAGGGCATCCGCAAAGCATTGAACTTTGGGCATACACTGGGTCATGCCATTGAGAGTTATTGTTTAGAAAACCCTAATAAAACTGCACTTCTACACGGTGATGCCGTTGCTGTGGGGATGATTCTAGAAAGCTATCTTTCTTTTAAAAAAGGATTGTTAAGTGATGCGCAATACAAAGAAATAAAAGCAATACTAAAAGGAATTTATCCTTTTGTAGAATTTAGCTTAGACGATATACAAGAAATAATCAAACTGCTCGCTGCAGACAAGAAAAACGAATACGGCAAAGTCTTATTTGTACTATTGGATGGTATCGGAAACATTAAAATAAATCAACTCGTGGATGACGAATTGATCTACGAAGCTTTTGAGGATTATAAAATATAGCTTTAAAGAAAAATATTTTTATATTTAGACTTTTGTAAATGACATAGTGCTTGTAATAATGCAATATAAGTCTTAGCATAAGTTGTTGCTGTAGCATTGTGAAATACAGATTATAAAATAGTATATTAGAGGTTCTAAGAGATAAAAGTCTAAATATATTTTAAGGTTTTTTTGCCATAATATATTGTAATTCAAAAATAATATTCTTTACATTTGCCCGCAGTGAAAAGATCAAAAAACCATATCGATACCCCTTTTGTGAGTAGGCATTTCAACGCTTTTAGTAGGTTGTTGAGGTGTTTTTTCATGAATGCCAAAGTGGTTATAATGAGCGTATTGTGTCTTGGTGACGATTTAAATAAAGAACTAGAAATCGTTTATGCAAACATAAGAGTTTGAGATTAATCATGTTTTCGTAATTATTTCTTAGTTAAAATAACCTTTTAAATAGTCAGAAAAATGAATACTAAATATTTCGACCTTATCAATCAAACCTTTTACTTTCCTCAAGACGAATTTACGCTTGATGACAGCAATAACTTACATTTTCACCAAATTGACCTAATGAAATTGGTTGAGCAATACGGTACACCACTCAAATTCACCTATTTACCCGCTATCTCTAACAACATCAACCGCGCTAAGTCTTGGTTTAGTAAATCAATGGAGAAATTGGGCTATGAGGGTGATTACTTCTACTGTTATTGCACCAAGAGCTCTCATTTCAAATTTATTATGGATGAGGCTTTCAAAAATAAAATCCATATTGAGACTTCATCGGCTTATGATATTAACATCGTAGAGAAACTGATTGAAGAGGGCAAAATAAATAAAAATACCTTTATCGTTTGCAACGGATTTAAACGCGATCAATATATCGATAATGTTGCAGGTCTTATCAACAGCGGACACAAAAACACGATTCCAGTTATTGACAACTTTGAAGAGCTGGATTTGCTGCTCGATAAAACCGATAAGAAATTCAAAATCGGGATACGTATTGCTGCTGAAGAAGAACCTAAGTTTGAGTTCTATACCTCTCGTTTAGGAATCGGATACAAAAATATTGTTCCGTTTTACAGAAAACAAATTCAAGAAAACAAACAGCTGGAGCTCAAGATGCTTCACTTTTTTATCAATACAGGAATCAGAGATACGGCTTATTATTGGAACGAACTCTTGAAATGTCTGAAGGTGTATATCGCTTTGAAAAAAGAATGTCCTACTTTAGATAGCCTGAATATCGGAGGTGGTTTTCCAATCAAAACTAGCTTGGCATTCAACTATGACTACCAATATATGGTTGAGGAAATCTTAAACCAAATCAAAATTGCCTGTGACGATGCCGATGTTCCGGTGCCCCATATTTTTACTGAGTTCGGTTCGTTTACCGTAGGTGAAAGTGGCGGAGCTATCTATGAAGTATTGTACCAGAAACAACAAAACGACAGAGAGAAATGGAATATGATCGATTCGTCTTTCATCACCACTTTGCCAGACACTTGGGCTATCAACAGACGTTTTGTGATGATGGCTATCAATAGATGGAATGACACTTATGAGCGTGTGCTTCTAGGGGGGATGACCTGTGATAGCGATGATTATTACAACTCTGAACAACACATGAACGCAGTCTATTTGCCGAAATACAACAAAGACAAACCGCTGTATATCGGGTTCTTTAATACCGGAGCTTACCAAGAGACCATCGGAGGTTTTGGCGGAATTCACCACTGTTTGATTCCGCAACCCAAACACATCTTAATCGATAGAGATAACAACGGAATTCTGTCTACAGAGCTTTTCTCAAAAGAACAAAGTGCAGAAGATGTGCTGAAAATTTTAGGTTACAACAAAAAATAATTTATTTTTGAAAATAATATACACACAAACAATAAAAGTTAAGCAAAATGAGTAAAGGATCTGTTAGGAAATTTATTGAACATCATTATAGACACTTTAATGCCGCAGCTCTTGTAGATGCAGCAAAAGGTTATGAACAACATCTATTAGAAGGCGGAAAAATGCTTATCTCTTTAGGTGGAGCCATGTCAACGGCTGAGCTAGGCGTTTCGCTAGCAGAGATGATTCGTCAAGACAAAGTACATATTATCTCTTGTACGGGTGCTAACCTAGAAGAAGATGTAATGAATCTTGTAGCACATTCACACTATAAAAGAATCCCGAACTGGAGAGATTTGACTCCACAAGACGAAAGAGATCTTTTAGACCAACACTATAACAGAGTTACAGATACGTGTATTCCTGAAGAAGAAGCTTTCAGACGCCTACAAGTGCACTTAGAAGACGTATGGCATGCAGCTGAAGCCAAAGGAGAGAGATACCTTCCGCACGAATATTTATACCAAGTTGTGAATTCAGGAGTATTAGAGCAATACTACGAAATTGACCCTAAAGATTCTTGGATCGTAGAAGCAGCTAAGAAAAACTTGCCAATTATATGTCCAGGATGGGAAGATTCTACCACCGGAAATATCTTTGCATCGAATGTAATCAGAGGAAAACTGAACGTGTCTACGGTAAAGTCAGGTATCGAGTATATGATTTATCTAACCGAATGGTACCGTGCTAATTCAGGCGGAAAAGGCGTTGGGTTCTTCCAGATTGCCGGAGGAATTTCAGGAGATTTCCCTATCTGTGTTGTGCCGATGATGTACCAAGACTTAGAGTGGACAGATGTTCCGTTCTGGTCATACTTCTGTCAGATTTCTGATTCTACTACCTCTTATGGTTCTTATTCTGGAGCAGTCCCTAACGAGAAAATCACATGGGGCAAGCTAGATACAGACACGCCGAAGTTTATGATTGAGTCAGATGCTACAATTGTTGCACCGCTTATTTTCGCTTATTTATTAGATTTATAGAATTATAGTCCCTGTATAGTTTATGAAACGAGTTATAGTTGATTACGCAAAATTAACGAACGAAATTCTGACTTTATTAGTCGAGAAATTTCCTGACGGATATGATGATACTGATATCATCCGGTTTAAAAATGCTAAAAACGAAACTGTAGAAGCAGTTGAAGTGCGCACTGAAGACACCATTTATCTGGTGAAAGTAAGTCTGAAATTAGCTGACAGAATCGAGAACTTTGAAGATGAGGACGACGAGCTAGATGTAGATCTAGTGGTTACTGCCCCTCCAATCAAAGACATCGAAGACGAAGAGGTTGACGACGAAGAGGACGACAGTTATGACAATGACAAGCCCGAATTTGATGACGAAGAGGACGACGAAGAAGACTAAACCATAGCTTGGTAAGTTGCGTTTTTGACCTATTTAAAACCTATATTATAAAAAAAATCAGGAGATTCTCCTGATTTTTTTTGTTTTATAGTGATGAGCTTATTTTTTTCTAAAGAACTTGTGCTGTTGTCTACAGCTTCTTCTTCATTTTCATTTTATAGATGACATAACCCACAATGCCCACAAGAATGTAGGGTATTGCCATTAGGTAGACAATTCCGTCATTGATGGCTTCTGCCTTTACGCCGCCTTCTTCAGACTCTAACACAGCTCTACACATAGCGCATTGTGCGTTTAGACTCAGAGAACTCATTAAAACAAAAACTAATATTGTGATAAATGCGATTCCTTTTTTCATATTAGTAGGTATAATAAGGTGAAATCATAAGATAGACAACCACTCCAGACACGGCTACATATAACCACAGCGGAAAAGTAATTCTAGCTATTTTTTTGTGTTGGACAAAGTTGCCTGAAATTCCTCTGATATAGGTAATCAGCACAAACGGAATCACTACTATTGAGAGTAAGATATGCGTGAGTAAAATAAAGAAATAGACATATCGCATAGCGCCTTCACCGCCATAGGGCGTAGAGTCAGCTGTCATGTGATAAGCCACATACATGCCTAAGAATAGGATAGAGCAGACAATAGCCGTAGTGACTAATTTTTGATGTAAGTCGCGATTGCCTTTTTTGATAGCCATTACTGCCAATACTAATAATACGGCTGTAGAAGCGTTGATAGTGGCATAAATAGGAGGTAAGAAGCCAAGTGGTTCAACTTGTATCCCGAAGTCAGCTAGTTTTACTTTAAAAAGCATGGCTACAACCGCTGGTATTAAAACGGATAATATAATTACCCATCTATTGTATTTTTTCTCTAATGAGTTGTTTGGTTTTGTTGTCATTGTTTGGGCTAAAAAAACGCTTGTGTTATTCGTTGAGAAGTTTCTCAATATCTTCTATAATGGCATCTACACCTGGTCTGAATTTTCCTTTGTAGTCTTCTTCAAATCCATCTGCATCTGCATAATTCAGTGCGGTATAATACATAATTGGGTTGCCGTGTGCATCTCTTCTGCATCTTATTTTTCCGTTTTTATCGATAAGTGCAAAGAGCCCTGAGTGTTCAAATCCTCCTGGTGCATTTATATTTTCATCGACATACATATTAAACTCTTGCGCTAATTTATGTATATAGCTTTGGTCTTCTGAAGTCAAGAAATGCCAATCATCTGACATGACATTCAGTTGTTGTGCGTGGTTTTTAAGTACTTCTGGCGTATCGTACTTCGGGTTTATAGTTATCGATACTATACTAAAGTCTTTTTGGTTGATGAATTTCTGCTCAATATCCACTAGGTTTTTATTCATTACCGGGCAGATGCTTGGGCAGGTAGAGAAGAAAAACTCTAATACATAAACTTTGCCCAACATATCTTTGTTAGATAGTTCTTTGTTATCTTGATCTGTTAAGCTGAAACTAGGCACACTCCCAATAGTAAAAAGACCACTGTTTTTTTTAGCTTTCTCTACCGTGTTGAGGCGATCGCCTTCAACGATGCTGTCAGTTTTAAATCGTTGGATAATTTCAGGGATGACAAGTATCCCAAAAACAAGCAGTATAAGAGAGATTCCTATGTATGATTTACTTTTCATTAGATTTGTCTTTTATGTTCGTTTTTCTTGAAAGCTGCGCGGTATTCGTATAAGATAATTTTAAAATCATCTTCCATTTCGTTTTTCAGTTCGGCTGGAGAGATCGTAGAATAGCCTTCTTTGTATTCTTCGACTCCTTTTTTATTCATGCCTTTTCTACCTCTAAGGTTGCGCTCTTTGTCTAGAATATAGACATATGGCGTGCCTGCGTGTGAGTCTAAGTGATTGATAAGCCCGAGTGATTCATAATAAGCTTTGATTTCTTGTTCAGGCGCAAAGACAAACTTCCAGCCTGAGAATGACTCTAATTTTGCCCATTCAAATTCGTGTATGAGTTCTTCTACTTGTGGTTTAGCTTCTGTTGGGACCACCATCACGATCTGAAAGTCCAAGAACATTTTATTCTTGTTATAGATGAGTTGGTTCAGGTTGAAAGCATTGCTTTTATTGTCCAATACTTCTGTACCCATAAAACCAAGAACAGTAATTTTATCTTGTAGCTTGACTTGACCAGCATCTAAAGACTCCCACAGGGGCAATTCAGCTACGTGTTCAGTTATGGTAGGTAGTTTGGTGAATGAATTCACACCTGATGCAAAGAACAAATAAGCTAATATGGGCAGTACAAATAAGAAAATAATAACGATTGCCTTTTTCATAAACGTTGTGTTTTAAGTATGCTGAATTTTTGTGATGACTGTCAATCTATTTCTTCTTCTAGGAGCATATGAAAGATCAGGAAAATATTTTTTTGCTATGGGCAAAGATACAAAAAAAGAAGCCGTCATAGAATTGATTGGGCTGGCTTTGTTTATATTCTAAGGAGGTAATTCTCAGCAGTCAGCTCAATCTGCTTCTTTTTTGTAGTATATATAGTTCACAAAAAAACCGTCTTGATTATTCAAGACGGTTTTTTCATATATTTTATGAATCTAATTTATTTAGAAAATCCATTTGCTGATTGACCCAGGACCGTTTAATACTTCGTGAACATACTCAGCTTCAATAAGGAATAAAACTACGATATAAACAATAAGAAAGATAGTTGTCCCCACTATTGACCATCTTAGCGATGCCGTTTCTCCATCCATGTGCATAAATGCCCAAACGATATAATAAGCTTTTACGATGGTGAGTATGATGAATATTGAGTTCAGCAGTGAAGTGCCTAAAAAGTGTACGTGGTGTAGCGAATCAGGCTTTAAGATTCCTAGAACAACTTCGACTATGGTCAGTATAGAAAGTATTCCGAATACAATCCATATTTTTTTAGTGTTTGATGTGTGAGCGTGTGCTTCCATAATATATTTTAAATAGAATATTTTATAAAATTAAACTAGGTAGAAGAATGTAAATACAAACACCCAAACTAAATCGACAAAGTGCCAGTATAGACCTACTTTTTCAACCATTTCATAAGAGCCTCTTCTTTCATAGGTTCCCATCAAGATGTTGATAAACACGATGATGTTTAGTAAAATCCCTATCGAAACGTGGAATCCGTGGAATCCGGTGATAAAAAAGAATAGGTTGGCAAATAATTTATTTCCGTATTCGTTGCGTACGTGTGTAGCTCCTTTGACTAGGTATTTGGCATCTTTGATGCGCTCAATAGAGGCGTCGTGCGTCAATACTACTTTGTGTTTTTCTTTGTTTAATGTAGGGTGAAGCGTTTTATCAACTAGTTGTTCTGGCGTAGCTTTATAGATAAATTCCGTTCTGATCAATACGTTTGGATTGGCTTTTACACCGGCGATGATTTCATCAGTAGTATACGGCACTCTCTTTTTCTCACCTGTAAACCAAATACCTTTGTTAGCGGTGTGGCGCTCGCGATCAGAATCCATTGGTTTGGCTACATCGTCAAGGCTGAGTCGGTTTCCTTCTGTATCTACAAATTGTAGCATTGCGCCACCTTTTGTTTCAACAGCTCCGTATCCTCCTATGATAAAGTTTTTCCACTCCCAAGCTTGCGATCCAACGAACACTAAACCTCCTAAGATAGTTAGCGCCATATAGGTGGCTACTTTGTTCTTTTTCATCTGGTGTCCTGCGTCAACGGCTAATACCATCGTTACAGAAGAGAAGATAAGAATAAAGGTCATCAGTGCCACATAAAACATTGGCAAGTCTTGACCGTGCATAAACGGAAAGTGATTAAAAACCTCATCTGCGATTGGCCAAATATCGATGAATTTGAATCGCATAAATCCGTAAGAAATCAAAAAACCCGTAAAAGTTAAAGAATCTGATAAGATGAAAATCCACATCATAAGCTTTCCGTAGCTTACTTTTAGTGGTTCATTGTCACCATCCCAAAGATTGTCTTTAGCTGTTGAAGTAGCTGTTGTCCCCATATTTTTGTTAAAATAAAATTTTTTTCAAATGTATATTTTTTTTCTTATTTGAAGAAATATAAAAATAAAAACAAGTACAACCACACGAAATCAAGAAAGTGCCAAAACAATGCACTAAGCTCTATACCAAGCGGTTGAGACGAGTTATATTTTTGTTTATAATGATTATAAATTACAATCAAAAGCGAAATAATCCCTGCAAATAAGTGTGCCAAGTGCATTACGACTACAATGTAGAGAAATGAAGTGGTCACGCTACTCTCTGGGCCTGTGAAAAAATAGCCCGTTTCGATGATTTCATTAAACCCAACGAACTGTAAAACTATAAAAATAATTCCTAATATAAGCGTTATCCCAAGAAATAAAGAGGTTTGCGCTCGGTTATCTCTTTTTATAGCCTTTACAGCAAGGTGAAATATGATGCTGCTTGTGATAATCACAAAAGTACTCAAACTAAATACAAATGGCAACTCAAAGTCAGACATCCAGTCAGGTCTTGATTTACTCACGATATAAGCACTTGTAAGCCCTCCGAACATCATAAACATACTGATCATCCCGATCCAAAGCATGGTTTTATAAGTTCTTGACTTATTTTGATAGGTATTAAAAACGGATTGATTTTCCATACTTCTTATCTAATAAATTTATCTAAAACATACACTAACTGCAATAGTGTAATATACGAAACGCTCACTAACATAAGCGTACGGGCGGTTTTTGCATCTCTTTTCTTATAGAGCTTAAAAGCATACACAATCATCCAAACTCCTAATCCAAGCACAATAACAGCTGAAACAGGCGTGATGTAGAATCTGCCTAAGATATCCGGTTTATAGTAGCCTATTACTGGGATGAGCGAGGTGAGCACCGTCCAGAAGCTGTAGCTGATAATTTGTATTGCGGTGCCTTTGTCTTTTTTTCCGTTGGGCAACATAAAGATACCTGCCTTTTTATAATCGTCATATAAAAACCATCCAATAGCCCAGAAATGGGGGAATTGCCAGAAAAACTGTATCATAAACAGGGTTCCTGCCTCGATACCAAACTGTCCTGTTGCGGCAACCCAGCCTAACATAAACGGAATAGCACCCGGAAAAGCCCCGACAAAAACCGATAACGGCGTCATGGTTTTCAGTGGCGTATACACACTTACGTATAAAAATATAGAAATAGCCCCAAACATTGCGGTCTTGGGGTTGATGTTGTATAAGATGATAAGTCCTGCGAGGGTGAGTAGCGAGCCGATGATAAAAGCCGTCGTTGGAGACATGCGTTTGGCAGCAATCGGACGATCTTTTGTGCGGTCCATTTTCAGGTCGATGTCTTTCTCGATGAGCTGGTTGAAGGTGTTTGAGGCGCCAACCATACAATAACCACCCACAGCAAGCATCACAAGCGTTACCCAACTGCTGGAGTTGAACTGCGTTACGCCTAATAAATATCCTGCAATAGACGAAATTACTACACTTACTGAAAGGCGGAATTTGGTAACCTCCTTAAACTCAGAAATGATAGTTTTTAGTGATAAAGTTGAATTAGTTGCACTCAAGGCTGCTTTCATTGAATTTTTAACTTGGCAAAGATAGTTCTTTGAAGGTTAAAGTTGAAACTTTAGCCGTAGTATTTTATGTGAGTTGAAGTTACACGATTTTGGCGGAAAGTCCGGCGTCAAGAAGTGCTGAGCATTTTGGCGTAAGCTCTTCAAGTACTCCGGTTTTGACTTCGCATTTTCCGGTATAATGCACTAGTAATGCACATTGCTCTGCCTGAAGTGGTTCGTGGTCACAAATGCTAATAAGCATCTCAATAACGTGGTCAAAGGTGTTTACTTCGTCATTAAACAAAATAATTTGGTGTGACTTGGTCGTGACCTCTTGTGTGATCACCTCTTCTGCTACTTTTTCTCTGGTACTCATTTCTATTGTTTTATGTATTTTAAAGCAACCCAATTATCTTTTTGGAGTTGTTTCTCTAGCTTCAATCCGTTGTTTACACAACTTTGATCAATCACCGGAATATCCTCTTGATAAAATCCGCTTAAAAACAATAAACCTCCTTTGTCTAAACAAGCCGCATAGGCTTGCATATCGTTAAGCAAGATGTTTCTGTTGATATTGGCGATGATTACGTCATATTTTTTGTCTTCTAACAGCGATACGTCACCTTCATAAACTGCAATCTGACTGCAATTGTTGCGTTCTACATTCTCTAGCGAATTCAGATAACACCAGTTGTCAATGTCAATAGCATCAATTTGTTTGGCGCCTTTCATCTCGGCTAATATAGCCAGCACAGCCGTACCACAACCCATATCTAAGGTTTTCTTGTTGGCCAAGTCAGTATCTAAAAGATGCTCGAGCATCATATGTGTGGTCTGGTGATGACCGGTACCAAAACTCATTTTAGGTTCGATGACAATTTCGTATTTGGCATTCTTGGTCTCGTGAAACGGAGCTCTGATATAACAGTCTTCTCTAACCTGGATAGGCGAGAAGTTTTTCTCCCACTCTTCGTTCCAGTTCACTGTTTCTATTTTCTCAATTTCATAACTGATAGAAAACTCAGGATTGTCTAAGATGCTTACCCCAGCCAGAATAGCATCGGTAAGCAAACTCTGTTGCACATAGGCAGACAGTCCGTTTTCTGTTTCTTCAAAGCTTTCAAAAGCGGTATCTTCGAGTTCGGCAAGCAAGATATCACTTCCTATTTCTTTGGGAGTGATGGTGAAATGATAGGCTATATACATGAGTGGCTTAGGTCTAAATTGATTTGTTGCTGTGATTTTGGTGCAAAGATACAGAAAATAAAGAATCTAGTGGTTGCTGATATAAGACAAACAAATGGGGTGAGTGAAGCTAATGAATTGGTTTGGTCAAGTAGGGTGGGTTGAGTTTTAACTCAACTAATTATAATAATAGCTTTAAATAGGACAATATAGCGGCTTACTATATTGTTCAAAAAATTTAGTTTTATGTTAAGATTGTTTGACAATATAAATTGTCTTTTGCTCTTTATAAATATAAATGAACTGTCTAATTATTGCATTTAACTATTATTGTGAGATATCAAAGACTGAATCATTGCTAACGTCTTTCAGCTTTTCCTCAATTTCAATGTCTTTTTTTTCAAAAAATAGCTCTGGTAAGATGATTTTCACTTCGTTTTCTGCTCCTTCTTTTAACCAGTATAGGATGAAGTTAACCTTAACGCTTTTCAGTTCATAATTTTTCTTTTTCAGGTCCTCAATTTTTCCTGAAAAGTGTTGAGAAAACTTCAAAACTGGTTGACTGTTTGAGTTCAAACACTCATTGCCATCCCATACCAAGTTGTCGCCACTTTTAAGTTGAGATATTAAGCTTTCTTTTTTTATGAAATAGTCAAGCCACACATCTTTATAACTTAAATGCATTACTAATTCTTTTGGTGAATGATAAGCATAATTATTTTTTGTATGCACTAGATTTTCTGCATAAAAGTTGTCAAGAAAGTTTGAATTAGTGTGTATAGTCAAATTCTGTTTGGCTCTTGTCATAGCTACATACAAAAGTCGTTTGGCATCATCTGTTGAATTGGTGTGGTTTTCCAGCATTAAGAAAACATTATCAAATTCCCTCCCTTTTGCTTTATGAATTGTTGAAACAAAGATTGTCTCACCACTTTCATTGATAAAATCCTCCAATTTTGATTCACGAATTAAAACCTCTAAATCAGATTTGTATTTTATCTTTGGGTGGGTTACCTCAAAATCCTTAATGATGTTTTTGCAAACATCTAAGTTTGTGCTGTCGTGGAATTTGTTAGATAGTTCTTGTTTTGCTTCTGCCCATTTAGTGTCACTAATTGTATAGGCATCTTGGTTTAGCTGACTTAAGAAAAATCTAATTTCAAATAAATTATACAAATTGAAGCCATCATTGGTTTGAATTAACTTAGCCTTCTTCTTATGCAGCAAAAGTAAGCCTGTGATTTGAAGTGCCTCTTCATTGGTTTTTGTAAGCACACAAGTAGTTCCAGCAATATTAGTTTCAATTAGGTCTTTAGCCAATGGAGTAATCAAGTTTTTGCTTTCATAGCTGATTAGTTTGATTTTACCGTTGTCAGATTGTATTGCAAATATAGGTGTGTCTTTTAATCGATGGCTTATTGTTTTAGCAAATTGATTGGTAAATTCAACGAGATTATTTTTACTTCTATAATTCTCAATCAATTCATACTTTTTTGCGTTATTTACGATAATAAATTGTTCTAGATACTTTGGGCTAGACCCTCTAAACTCGTAAATGTTTTGGTCATCATCACCCACCATAATCACTCTCATTTCTTCATT
Organism: Flavobacterium sp.; assembly: GCA_035515135.1. GTDB lineage: Bacteria > Bacteroidota > Bacteroidia > Flavobacteriales > Flavobacteriaceae > Flavobacterium. The sequence continues at coordinate 134,917 of DATJBW010000001.1, read as the reverse complement.
TTGGTCCATTAACGAAGTGATTAACTTAAACTCATCTTCATTCATGTCCTGTGCTTCGTCAATAACCAATACGGTTTTAGTGATGCCGCTTATTTCAACTTCTTTATTTTTGATTTTCTCAGTTGTCCTTTTTAAGATTGAGTCTGATTTTTCCAGATTGCCTACTTTGCCTAATAGATCAAAACAATAAGAATGGAATGTCTTTACATCAATAAAGCTAGCAGAATTACCGATGAGTTTAAGTAAGCGCTTTTTAAATTCTGTTGCAGCAGCTCTTGAAAATGTCAGCATAAGTAGTTGTTCTTGTTTGACGTCTTCTATCAAAAGAAGGGAGGCAAGTTTATGAACTAGCACTCTTGTCTTGCCACTTCCAGGACCAGCTGCTACTACAATGTTTTTTGTTTCATTGTCATTTATGATTTTTAATTGTCTTGTTGAAAGTTCCCCGAAGAGTTGTTTAAACTTAGCGGGTGTTATATTGCGTTTGATTTCGTTCTGACGATCTTCTTTGAAATGTTTATTCAGAAATGTAGGGTAGTTTAATTGGAAGTAATCATCGACAAACTGTAGTGCTTCTTTGTAATCACTAATCATCTTTTTCGCATATTCTCCTACAATATGTATTTGCTGAATCTTATTTTCATAAAACTGATTTAGCTTTTGATAGTCTTCAACCTTATATCGTATTTTATTGTCAAGTTCAATTCTTTCAATTGTTAATTGATTATATATAACAAGAAAACCTCCTTCTATTTTGATAGCCTCAATTCTTGAAAGATAAAAGAGTGCATCTTCAATATCATCTATACTGATCTTAAGTTTAAACAGACTATGATGGCTGTCATAAGCGGCTTTTAATTCGTGTACAGAAAACTCAACTAATGCTTCTTCTTTTTCAATTTCGTTTTTTACTATATTACTGCGTTCATATAGTAGTTCTACAATAAATTTTGATATCTCGTGTCGCTTCTCTAGTTTTGCTTTTATAACTTCTTTTGAATGAAGGCAAATAACCGCAGTAAGATTTTTGGAATACTCTAAGTTTTTGCGTTTGATCCAATTTTTAATTGCCCAAAAATTAATTAGTGTTTTAATTTTATTCGGAGAGATGTTATTGCAACCTTTTTCTTCGCCTTCTTCATTTAGATCTTTGATGTGAAATATTTTTTCTTGTTCCTCAAAAACTGATAAAAGAAAAACTTCAATTTTGCTGAATGATTCAACTATATTGAGAGAGCGATTTTTATTTTCACCATTTTTAATATAAGCAGTAAGGTCTTTTGTGTCAGCTAAAATATTTTCTGAACGAAGAAGATTGACAATTTTTATCACATCTTTGTTGGCAATTCCTAGATGATCACCGATGTAGTCAATTCTAGATTCAGCAGCTTCATCATTTACATGTTTTTTGTTTCTGCTTGAAAAAAGTTTTTTGATAATTCGTGTTGCTTTTTGTTTCTGTCTTTCTTCAAATTTTTCAGAAGTATTTATTTTATCAATTGCTTCTTGCGCATTTTTTGGGAGTATACTGTTTGCGAAAATTCGCGGCATGTTTTGCCCTCGTTTTAAATAGCCTGCATCTTCAAGTGCTGCGATTGCTGTTGTTACTCTAGTTTCAATCTCATATATATTTTCATCCCATCCTGCCTTTCTTGCGATCTCTAAAGCAGAGTTTGAAAATTGTGTTTTTGATCGTTGTAAGTCTTTTATTGCTTTCCATATTTGTTGTATCTCTTTGATAGAAAGTTTTGTCTGATTCAATAGAATAAAGTGTTTGCTTAGGTCTTCTTCGTCAAATAATACAAAGCAGTCAGCAATAATGTTTTCATCCCGTCCGGCTCTTCCAGCTTCTTGAATATAATTTTCAAGTGAATCAGATATCTCATAGTGAATGACCATCCCTACATCTTTCTTGTCAACCCCCATTCCGAAAGCGGAGGTTGCCACCATAATTTGGGTTTCACCGTTGATAAAAGAATCTTGATTATCGGACTTATTCTGCTTGTCCATCTTTCCATGATATGGCTTGGCATTAAAACCATCTTTTGACAATCGTTCGGCAATCGAATAGGCTGTTTTGGTTCTTGAAACATAGATGATAGTCGGACATTCTTTTTCCTTAATCAGGTCTCTTAGAGCTAGATATTTTTCTTCTTCATCTTTCTTTTGAAGTACTTTATACTGTAGATTAGTCCTAGATATTTTAGATGTAAAGAGTTCAAGCTCAAGGGATAGTTTTTCTTTGAAATAGTTTCTAATATCCTCAATGACTTTCTGTTTTGCAGTGGCTGTAAAGCAAGATACTGGGATGCTATATTCAAGGTTTTTTTTATCTTGAATTAGTTTAATGAAATCTCCAATATACAAATAATCAACTCTAAAATCTTGCCCCCAAGAAGAAAAACAGTGTGCTTCATCTATAACAAATCGAATGACTTTTCTTTCTAAAATTAGTCGTTCAATTGTTCGTGAGCGCAATGATTCAGGTGAAATGTAAAGAATGGATGCAGAGCCGTTTTTGACTCTTTCAAATGACTTTGCTCTCTCGATAGGATCAAGTAAGCCGTTTATAGTTACTGCATTGGTAATTCCGCTTTTCTCTAGATTATCAACTTGGTCTTTCATTAAAGATTGCAGCGGAGAGATTATAATGGTTAATCCGTTTATATTTTCTCCACTCATCAGTGCAGGTACCTGAAATGTAATTGACTTGCCACCTCCAGTCGGAAATATAGCAAGTAATGATTTATTATCAACAGCTGCTTTTGCTGCTTTTTCTTGCAACGCTTCACCTCCGTAAGTTCTGTATGAATTAAAGCCAAAGAAGTTTTTTAATCCTTTGTGTGCGTCTAATGCTTTTGCACAATATTGGCAGCCAGTTATACAGGGTGTGTTGCGTAAACTGAACATTATTTTCTCTACCTTAGGATAATTTTTCAACACCCAAGGTGGTGTAATAGAATAAGTGTTTTTATAGTGAATAAATGTATTTATGAGTGACAGACTATATGCAAGCTCAATGGGTTGTTCAAGTATTATTTCAGTCAGATTTACTTGTTCACAAATCTCATTTTTAAACTTTTCACGAATTACTTTTTCAAGGTCATCATTTTTAGAGGTATAAGACATATACCTAAAAAACGACTGAAATTCATTTTGGTTCCTTAATAGTAAATAGAAAATCTGTCTAAGTATTTCATCCGTTTCTTTGAAAGCAGTTATCTCTTCATAAAATAAGTCCTTTGCTTTGATTGAATCATTTAACGGATTGTTTAATTCATCAGTTTGGAGTTTGTCATCCTTTAACAAGGCGTGATATGGCTTAGTAGGAAAAAGTAGTGGTGAGAGAAAAAGTGTATCAATAATGTTTTTAGAACTTATCTCCGCATTATACAAAGCTTTGTCAATATATTTTAGATCGTGATTGAAAATATTATGCCCACAAATAAACTCAGTTCCCTTTAGAAAGTAAGTGAAATCATATATTGAGTTTTTGTGAAATTGACTTCCATCATTCTTAATACTTCCAATGTCAAGGATCTTTAAACTCCTTGGGTCAATCTCGGTGTCTATAAAAGCTATTGAGTTCAAATTCGTTTAATTGAGATTCTATTTATTTGTCATATTCAATGTGCTTTCACTTGTGTTTAAATACATTTTTTTATGTGATATAGCTCAGTTTTAGCGCAAAACGTCGTAAATATAACAAAATTTTAATAAGTAGAAGTTTTAAGGGAATACATATAGCTAACTATTATAGATGTAAAGGTGCATCCAATTTATTTGTCTAATAATAAATAGTCAGACATAGTCACCAACTAAAAAAAGAGGCAGCATACGTCAACGTACACTGCCTCTTTTTTATAGTATATAGAATGTAGTTTGTTATATTTTGAAGGTCACTACTGGTCTTACGGCACTGTTCACGATGTCTTCACCGATACTTCCGTTGAGGTAGTGGTTAATTCCGGTTCTGCCGTGTGTGCCTACCCCGATAAGGTCAGTGTTGACGCGGTTAGCAAAGTTTAGTACGCCTTTCTCTACGCTATAGTCATTATAGACGTGCATAGAATAGTCTACAAGCTCTGGAAATTCTGTTAAGAAACCAGTGATTTTTTTCTCGGCCTCATCAGTTGATAAGAAACGCCCTGGGGTATTGATCATCAGCAGTTGCATATTGGCACAGAAAGCTTTTGAAAAAGCGATGGCTTTCTTAAAAGGAGCTTTGATCTCTGGACTAAAGTCAGAGGCAAAAACAAATTTGTTGATATCTTGAATGTCTAGTTCTTTTTTGACAACTAGTACAGGCACGTCAGAGGTGCGCACTACTTTCTCTGTGTTTGATCCTACAAAAAAGCCTTGAACTCCAGAAGCACCGTGCGAGCCCATTACAACCAGATCAATGTTGTGCGATTGGCTGGCTTTGATAATTCCCTCAAAAGCTCTTTCAAATTGAACAGCTTCTGTGATAGGAATACCCTCTAAGAATGAACTTGCTTTTACTTCATCAAAACGCTCTCTGGTTTTTTTAAGAAAAAACATTACCTCTGGAATATCACCCCCACCACCAGAAATTTTATCCACCACTTGAGTTGGTAACTCTAACATGTGAAGTAGAATGATTTCTCCGTTATTTTTTCTGGCGATTTGGGCAGCCGTCCTCAGGGCATAGTCTGCGTGTGTTGAAAAGTCTGTAGGTACAAGGATTTTTTTCATATTCGAATAAAGATAAAGATAGTTTTGATGTAAAATTTTATGCAATAAAGGTAAGGAAAAAACTTATATATGCCATAAGTGTTTAGAATAATTTTATTATTGGTCAGAATAATATAGCTATTAGTTTTTGTTTGCTTATTTTTGCATCAATTTCTAAAAAAACGATTATGAAACCAGATTTGTTCCAAGCACCTGATTATTATTTACTTGACGAATTACTTTCAGATGAACATAAATTAGTGCGTGATGCTGCGCGTGCATGGGTAAAGAGAGAGGTGTCTCCGATTATCGAAGACTACGCTCAAAGAGCTGAATTCCCTAAACAACTAATCAAAGGATTAGGAGAGATAGGTGGCTTTGGTCCATACATACCTGTTGAATACGGAGGAGCAGGATTAGACCAGATTTCTTACGGATTAATTATGCAAGAAATCGAAAGAGGAGACTCGGGCGTACGCTCAACCTCATCAGTGCAATCTTCACTTGTGATGTATCCTATTTGGAAATACGGAACTGAAGAACAACGCATGAAATACCTTCCGAAGTTAGCTACCGGAGAAATGATGGGATGCTTCGGTCTTACCGAGCCTGATCACGGGTCAAACCCAAGCGGGATGACTACTAACTTCAAAGACAAAGGCGATCACTATTTGCTCAACGGAGCAAAAATGTGGATCTCTAACGCTCCTTTTGCAGACATCGCTGTAGTTTGGGCAAAAGATGAGTCAGGAAGAATCCACGGACTTGTGGTTGAAAGAGGAATGGAGGGATTCACTACTCCAGAGACGCACAACAAATGGTCACTGCGCGCGTCTGCAACCGGTGAGCTTATTTTTGACAACGTAAAGGTTCCGAAAGAAAACCTATTGCCAGGAAAATCAGGATTAGGAGCTCCGCTAGGATGTTTAGATTCTGCTCGTTATGGCATTGCTTGGGGAGCTATCGGAGCAGCGATGGATTGTTATGACACGGCACTCAGATATTCAAAAGAGCGCATCCAGTTTGACAAGCCCATCGGCGCAACCCAATTGCAACAAAAGAAATTAGCTGAGATGATCACAGAGATTACCAAAGCGCAATTGTTGACTTGGAGGCTTGGCGTACTTAGAGAAGAGGGCAAGGCAACTTCAGCGCAAATCTCAATGGCAAAGCGAAACAACGTAGATATGGCGCTCAACATCACCCGTGAAGCAAGACAAATGCTCGGTGGTATGGGGATTACAGGCGAATACTCGATTATGCGTCATATGATGAACTTAGAGTCAGTCATTACTTATGAAGGAACCCACGATATCCACTTACTGATTACGGGTATGGATGTTACAGGTTTTGCTGCATTCAAATAATAAACTATTTTGACAAAAAACCTCGGATGTGAATTTCGAGGTTTTTTTGTTATAGATGCGTTTGTGCGTTAGCCTTTTGTAGTGTTATACGTATAAAGAATTCTTACAATGAAACAAGCTTTAGCTCCCTACATCCCTGAATTTACCTTAGATGCGGTCTTTGAACTCATTAAGAGCAATCATGTGCATCTAAAGATTGTAAACCAAAGGGTTACTCGTCATGGAGATTATCGGAGACTGCAAAATGGCTCACACCAGATTACGGTCAACGCAAGCCAAAATAAATACCGTTTCTTTATTACCCTGATTCACGAAATAGCCCATCTGGTCGCTTTTGAGAAATACGGCAAAAACATCTTGCCTCACGGGCCAGAGTGGAAACACACTTTTCAACAATTGATGGTTCCGTTTATCAGACCAGAAGTTTTTCCTACTCAATTACTTCCTTTATTGGCGAGGCATTTCAGAAACCCAAAAGCCAGTAGTGACACCGATGCTACCTTGGCATTGGCCCTAAAACAATTTGACCCACCCAACGACAAAAACTATGTATTTGAAATTCCGTATGGCAGTGTTTTTAGAATCCACAACGGCAAAATATTCAAAAAAATAGCCATTAGAGTCAAAAGGTATGAGTGCCAAGAAATTGCCACCGGAAAAATATACCTCTTTAACCCGAATGCAGAAGTAGAACTCATCAAGGCATAAACCTGAAAACAGGCTATTGCAAAGACATTGGTTGGGCAATTATCTGTACCTTTGCACAAATAAATAATACAGCTTATGTCTTTAAAGACAAAGCTAATCTATCAACAATAGCCATGCTATGAGCAAAAGAATAAAACTAATCTGGGACTTTAGAGGTCCAGATGCCTTACATACAGCAGAACACCACCAAATCCATTTAGACGAATTTGTCGCAGCTGAGAAAGTTCAAGAAACCCAATCTGGTTTTGAAGAGCTATCAGAGTTCTATGCCATTGCTTTTCTTACGGTCAACCAAGAGGATATGCTTGCCGTTAGAGATGCACTGCGTCCGCACAGAGGAGAGCTAGGCTAGTGGTCAAAAGACTTTAAGGGCTTATTATTTCGAATTTTTTATACTATGGAAGAACTAAAACGCATCAATAAATACATCTCAGAGACTGGCTTTTGTTCCAGAAGAGAGGCCGATAAACTCATCGAACAAAAACGAGTGACCATCAATGGCGAAGTGCCAGAAATGGGCACTAAAGTAGCTGCGTCAGATGAGGTGAGGGTAGATGGCAAATTAGTTTCTATTGGCAAAACTGACAATGTGTACTTGGCTTTTCACAAACCGGTGGGCATTGAATGTACGACCAACCAGAGTGTAAAGGGGAATATCGTAGATTATGTGAATTATCCCACTCGGATTTTCCCAATTGGACGTTTAGACAAAGACAGTGAAGGATTGATTCTGATGACGGATGACGGCGATATTGTCAATAAAATCTTGCGTTCTAGAAACAACCACGGAAAAGAATATATCGTGACGGTCAATAGACCCATCACAGAGCGTTTCATCAAGCGCATGAGTGCGGGTGTACCGATTTTAGATACCGTAACCAAAGAATGTGAGGTAGAGCAAATCAGCAAATATGTATTTCGAATAATCCTCACCCAAGGACTCAACCGACAGATTCGCAGGATGTGTGAATTTCTCGCCTATGAAGTTACCGCGCTAAAGCGAATCAGAGTCATCAACATCTCACTTGATGTGCCCGTCGGGAAATACAGAAAACTCACCCCGGCAGAACTCACTGAACTCAACCGAATTATCGAGCCCTCTATCAAAACAGAAGAGGCAAGCAGGTAAGTATAAAAACCCATATTATACTTCTATTCTTTTATAACTAGCCAATATAAGCGTATATTTGCGCTGAGTTTTTTGGTTGGATGTATGTTATATACATCCATTAAAAGGGAATCAGGTGAAGAAGATAAAGTATCAAATTCCTGAACTGTACCCGCAACTGTAAGCTATACACTTGTTGTTATTTCTACAAACCACTGTTTTTATGTATGAGAACGGGAAGGTCAAACAACAAGATGCAAGTCAGGAGACCTACCAAAAACAGTACTAACTAACAGGTTGAATCTTCGGGAAGCAAGGATTCAGTAGTCTATGAAATTACTCAGAATTTGTATTGTTATATGTAGTGTGTTGCACTTTTCAGTGTGGTCACAAGACAGCTTGTATGTGCAAATTCAAGCCGTTGAAATTTCAGATCACATGCTCAGAGATTATGCGCAATCTCAGAAAACAAAAACGATAAATGACAGTATGATCAAGCGAAGTCCGGGTTTCCTAACTTCGATTCTCAACTATAATTCTCTTATTTACTTCAAAGAAAATGGTTACGGAGGTGCTTCTTCGCCTTCCTTCAGAGGAACAACTGCTGCACAGACCGCCGTGATCTGGAACGGCATTAACATCAATTCTCAGTTCTTAGGGCAAACGGATTTTAATGCATTTACTACTTTAAACGCGACAAACATCATTGTTAAGTCAGGTGGTGGTAGTGTGCTTTATGGCAGTAGTGCCATCGGGGGTAGTATTCACCTGAATAACGATTTGTATTTCTACGAGCATTTTGATACTGAGGTGTTGCTCAGGTACGGGAGTTTTAATACTTTAGACACGCACGTTCAGACCACAATCGCTTCTAAGCTGTATAGCTTTCGCGTAGGCGTGACGCATGTTACTTCTGACAATGATTATACCTGGCTGAACAAAAACCGAAAAAACCTCAACGGACAGTTTGAGAATGTCAGTTTTAATGTTGATTTTGGCTATAAAATTAATAAACATAACACACTAAAATTCAATACTCAGTATTTTGATGGAGAGCGTCATTTCTCGCTTATACTTCCGTCAGAAACACCTACCAAATATCACAATACTAACCTTCGGAATTTGGTGACGTGGTCAAGCGTATTAGGCAAGTTTAACTCAAATCTAAAGCTGGCTCATCTGCATGAGCAGTATAACTATTACCCTGATATTGACAGTGATCATTATGCGTTCGGAAAAGTAGAAAGCCTTATTGCCAAGTATGATTTGGGCTATCAAGTGTCAGATAAACTACAGCTAAACAGCGTTTTTGACTTTACTCAAAACAAAGGGCAAGGTTCAGATATTCAAAATGAAAAACGTCAGATTGGCGCTTTGAGCCTGATGATGAAACACCTGGTTACAGACAGATTGCTGTATGAAATTGCTTTGAGAAAAGAAGCTACCGATAACTATAACAGTCCGTTTTTATATTCTGTTGGATTAAAGTATGACGCTACTGCTTTTTATAGCTTGAAACTAAATACTTCAAAGAATTTCAGAATCCCCACATTCAATGATTTGTATTGGACGGGAAGCGGCAATCCGAGGCTCAACCCAGAGACTTCTTATCAAGCTGAACTAAGCCATGTCCTTCGGTTTGGTGCGCTAGAAACCACACTCACGACTTATTATAACCACATCAAAGATATGTTGCGCTGGATTCCGAGTAGTTCTATTTGGGAGCCTATCAATACTGCTGAAGTAGAGGTGATGGGTGTAGAAGTGGGCGTGTCCTATTTCAAATCTTATGGCAAACACTCTGTTAACTTACAAGCAGACTACGGTTATACCGCATCAAAAGACAAACAGACAGATAAGTTCTTGGTGTATGTGCCTGCGCACAAAGCCAATGCGAGCCTTGTGTATGGGTTTGATGGTTTGAGTGTCTTTGGCGAGTTGCTGTATGTAGGGGAAGTTTATACTAGATCTGACAACAAGAAAAAATATAACCTAAAGGCCTACCAGACCCTGAATATCGGAGCAGATTATACACTGAGTAAAGCCTATACTCTTGGCGTGAAAGTGCAGAATATTGCGAATGTCTTTTACGAAAGTGTAGAAAATAGAACCATGCCCGGTAGAAATTATATGGCCTACCTCAGTATAAAAATATAAATAAAAAACATCTAAAAACTAGAAATATGAAAAAAATAAACAAGCTATTCCTGCTGCTCTTTGCGCTAGTGTTCAGCCTTAGCTCGTGTAGTACTGACGAGAGTGCTAACGGATATACCTCAGAAGGAGATTTTGAAAACGGTTTTTTTGTGCTCAACGAAGGTAACAGCAACCTGTCTTCAGCCTCGATTACTTTTGTTGGTGATGATCATAGAGTTGAGCAAGATATTTTCAGAACCATCAATCCTCAGGCAGACCAGATGGGTACTTATTTGCAAAGTATGTTTTTTGATGCGACTAAAGCCTATATCATTTCAGGGAGTTCAAATGCGATAACGGTGGTCAACAGGTTCAGCTTTGAATACGTGAATACCATCGCTACTAATCTGACCAATCCTAGGTATGGCGTTGTGTCAAACGGAAAAATATTTGTAACCAATCTGGGCAATTATAGTGCTACTGGAGGTTTTGTAACGGTGATTGACCTGTCTGATCTCTCGTCTACTAAAATCATGCTCAATACTACAGCAGAGCGAATTTTAGCTAAAAACAACAAAATCTATGTCTCTAACGGGTCGTTTGGTAGCGGGAATACGATTACGGTGATTGACGGCCTATCGGCAAACCTAGAAGCGACGGTCAATTTAGGACAAGGAAAAATGCCCATCTCAATTGTGCAGAAAGACGATGTGTTGTATGTGTTGACCAAAACCGAAGTTCTAAAGATAGCCATGGCAGATAATGCAATACTTGACAGTATTGAAATTCCGTCGAATATATCATCGCCCAACCATTTGAGCATTGACGGGAATAACCTTTATTTCACAGGTAATGGCGCTTCTGTTTATTCGTTTTCTGCTGATGCAACTGAGATTTCAAGTACAGCTGTGTTGACGCACCAGTCGAGTTCTACTTCTTGGGGAGCGATGTATGGCTTTGCGGTGAGAAACGGAAAAATATATATTGCCGATGTCTTTGGCGCCGGAGATTCTGACGGAAAGGCCTATGTATATTCGGCTTCAGGAAATCTGCTTACGGAGTATAGTGTAGGTGTAATTCCGAATGGCTTTTATTTCAACCCATAAAACGCACATCCATAAAAAACAAAAATCCCGACTGAAGTCATTCAGCCGGGATTTTTTACACAAAAACAAAAACTAGGATTTATTTAACAGCAACTTTTTGTACTGCAGTTCCTTCCTCAGTTGAGATTTCAACCAGATAAAGACCTGTGGTAAGTTGGTTTGTGAATATCGTTTCAGAAGTGTTGTTTGCTGATTGGCTAGCTACTTTTTGTCCTGAAAGATTAAATATATTGATGGCAGTAATAGTACTGTCAGAAGTTACAGTAAAGAAGTCTGTAGCGGGATTCGGGTAAACCGATAGTGTTAGAGTGCTGAAATAATCAGTGCTTGCGCTGTTCTCAGGCGCTGGAATAGGCGTAAAAGGTCTTCTAGTATCGTCTCCAGCAGAAATCCCTAACCATGTATTGTTCTCAATAGCTGTTGTGAAATCACCCATTACCCAATCAGAAAGATTAGTTCCGTTGTATGCAGTCCAGAGGTTTGCAGATAATACACCGTATGTAATTAAGGTGTTTTCTGCGTCAAAAGTCACATCAAAATCAGCATCGTTATCAGCAATCAGTTGTAGTGCTGCTTGCGGAGTGATAGTTCCGTTAAAATTGATTTTCCATGCAAACGAAACTTGATCTGTGTCTACAAAATCAATTACTACAACAGCAGCATTAGCTCCTTCTCCGATGGTATACGTGAGTTCAGTAGCTGTAAACCATTGTGAGCTATATGCTGCATAGCTAACGGTAGGTTGCACAGGCTCAGGGCTGAATCCGTAAGAAACACCATACCAACCGCCGTCTACAAGTTCTTCTGAAAGTCCCATATTGGCTTCTAGACCAGAAAGGCTCGGGCCGCTCCAGCTGCTCCACCAATCGGGCTCACCTGCTAGTCTTGTGTGGTGGTTATAAATAACGTCTTCTAAGAAAGTTCCGCCATAAGCTGTGCCTAAAGTTAGGTTTGGTTCTGCGGCTTCAACAGCGAGCATCATATCGCCAAAAGTCTTCTGGTCAGCGGTATTAAAGCGGTAGCCCCAAGCAAATGAAGGGTCAGTCGTGCCATCTCTAAAATCGATTGCTAAGACAGCTTCAGAGTCTCCTTCGCCCACCCAAAACACCACGTCACTAGAGGTAAATTGAGCATAGGCAAGATTGGCCGTGAGTAGTAAAAATAAAATTGCGGTAGTACATTGTTTTTTCATTCTTTATTGGTTTTAAATTAGATACAAATTCAAAAACGCATAAAGACATAAGAGAGAACACCTCTTTATAGAATAGAGGTAAATTCAATGAAGAATTCAATTGTTCAGATGCTTTTGTCCTGAAAGCGTTAAACTATATTCGGATAGGCAGGTCTTCTGGCTTGCTCTCAAATCGCGCCTTCCCATCTAAGGACAGTGGCTTGTGATACGATTTGCTTTTTAATAGAGCTTACAGCTGCAGGAACAGCTCAGGAATAGGATTATCTCAATAATCCGCACCTGATTCCCTTTTGATGTTGTATATAACAACCTATCTTAAAAGTGGTACAAATTTACTTTTAATAATAGGAATAAAAAAATAAATTCTTTTAAATATAAAACCACCTGAGGATCAAGTGGTTGTTGAGGTTATAAAGGTTTTGTGTCTTTTAAAAACTATATTTGAGCGTAAGTCCTAAGTGGTTTCCGGTGTTCAGGTCATCTCTGTACCAATCTGTGTTTAGCGATAAGTTTTCGCTGACGTTGAACTGCTTTAGGTGAGCGGCAACGTTTGCCTCAACGATGTTTAAGATATAAAAACCAATGGTGATCATCATCGATAAATCTCTGTTGCGTTGAAATACTTTTTGGGCATAGACTAGTCTATCGTCATCTAAGTATTTATCGCCTTGAAATTCATCGTCGTTAAAGCCGGCGAGTCTTCGTTTATAGGCATCGCGGTATCTATGGTATTCGTTGTTGTTAGTGATATAAAAATAGGTGCTCGCTCCGATGGCTGCATACACGATCGGTACCTTCCAGTAATCTTTGTTGTAGGCTTGGCCTAGCCCGGGTACAAGTGCAGAATAAAAAGCTGCTTTTGAGGGTTTTAGCGGATCGTGATCGATGACAATAATAGAGTCTTGCGCAATCTTTAGGTCGCTTATTTTATCTTGTGCATACCCCAATAGGTTGCCCAAAAGTAGTGTTGCTATGGCTATGTATACACCTCTTTTCACTTATTTTTCTATGAGTTTTAACAATCTCTTGAAGTCTTCTTCTGAGTGAAACGGAATGCTGATTTTGCCTTTTCCGTTAGCGGTTGTTTTCACCTCTACTTTAGCTCCGAAATACTCCGCAAATGATTTTTTTGAAGCTTCTGGCACTTCAAATGCTGCTGAGGCTTTCTTTGCTGCTTTTGGTTTCAGGCTATCTTGATAGGCTTTTACTAGGCTTTCAGTTTCTCTTACAGACAGGGCTTGTTTGACTACTTTTCTGTAAAGGTCAATCTGGCTGTCATAATCGTCGATATTGATCAGCGCTCTACCGTGCCCCATAGAGATAAAACCGTCTCTTATTCCTGTTTGGATGATGGGGTCTAATTTTAACAAGCGCAAATAATTGGCAATTGTAGAGCGTTTCTTGCCCACTTTATCGCTCATTTGCTCTTGTGTTAGGCCAATTTCGTCAATCAGTCTCTGGTAAGAAATGGCTACTTCAATCGGGTCTAGGTCGTGTCTTTGGATGTTTTCGACCAAAGCCATCACAAGCGAATCGTTGTCGTTAGCGATTCTGATATAAGCGGGAATAGTGGTAAACCCAGCTAGTTTAGAAGCGCGCAATCTGCGTTCTCCAGAGATGAGTTGGTATTTGTTGAAATCTAATTTTCGTACAGTAATAGGCTGAATTATACCGAGTTCTTTGATCGAAAGCGCCAATTCCTGAAGGTTTTCTTCGTTGAAGTTACTTCTAGGCTGAAACGGATTGATTTCAATTGTATGTAAATCAAGCTCAATGATATTGCCCACTAGCTGATCAGCGTTTTTGTCGTTGATAGATTGTATGTCGTTTGAAGGATCATTCAGCAATGCTGAGAGTCCTCTACCCAAAGCTTGTTTTTTAGTTGCTTTAGCCATTTGTTTGGTTGCTATTTTTCTTAATTATTTCTTCTGCTAATTGTAGGTAATTGGCTGCTCCTTTACTAGTTGCGTCATAACTGATGATGCTTTCGCCAAAGCTAGGTGCCTCACTTAGTTTCACGTTTCGCTGTATGATGGTTTTAAAAACCATATCAGAGAAGTGCTTCTGAACCTCTTCGGCTACTTGGTTAGAGAGCCTTAATCGAGAGTCAAACATGGTGAGTAATAACCCTTCTATATCTAGATCTGGGTTGTGTATCTTCTGCACACTTTTGATGGTGTTTAATAGTTTACCCAATCCTTCTAACGCGAAGTATTCACACTGAATAGGAATGATAACAGAGTCAGCACCGGTGAGGGCATTCAAGGTCAAGAGTCCTAAAGAAGGCGCGCAGTCAATCAGTATATAATCATAGTCATCCTTTACTTCTTGGATGGCTTCTTTAAACATATATTCCCTGTTTTCTTTGTCTACAAGTTCGATCTCGATTGCCACCAAATCAATATGTGAAGCGATGATATCTACATTGGGTGCATTTGTTTTTAAGATGGCTTCTCTCGCGGTAACACTGTGTTCAAGAACCTGATAAGTTCCTTTCTCAACGGTGTTGATGTCGATAGAAAGTCCTGAGCTTGCATTGGCCTGTGGATCTGCGTCTATAAGCAGTACTCTTTGCTCTAATACCCCTAAAGAAGCAGCTAGATTAACTGATGTAGTCGTTTTCCCGACACCTCCTTTTTGGTTGGCTATTGCAATTATTTTACCCATTTGTATGTTCTGAAATTTAGTCGGTAAAAATACAATAATTTTATGGGTTTTAAAAAAGTTAGTTGCGCTACAATTTAATTATTGTTTTTATGAGATGTGCGCACAAAGTCTTTGGTCGAAACTTGAATTTGAGGGTTTGCATGTGCAGTAAAAACTAAGAAGTAGTAGAAATTAACAAAATGTGACATGCCAATACCTAGTTGTATGTAGTGCAAATCAATTGCTAACTTGTGATGTGTTTTTAGGTTTGAACTGATGTAATAGTGCTAATTGGTGCCTCTTTAATATTTGTTTATCAGATATTTAGCAAAAACTGAGGCTATTAAACATGCAGAGGTGATGCTTCTAAAGCTCTTTGCAGCTTTTTAGATTTTTGTTAAAAGTTAAAACTTTAACTTTTGCGAATAGTTAAATGCTATTCATATATCTATATTCGTCTATAATTGCACGCAGTGAGATGCGTGCTTAAGTGGTGTAGATGAACTGTATTTGTAATAGAATTGTTGCCTTTTTATTTTTAATCCTTGCAAATTCTCAGCATATAAGTGCTCAGTATGAGGATTTACACATTGCGTTAAATTTGCCTAACAAAGTTGAACGCTACCGTGTTTTTTCTGGTTATATCGATCAGCATAATATTAAGGGAGAAGCTCTAATTTCATTTCTCGATTATTTTGAGAAAGAAGCGCAAACAAAAAACGATCAGATAATGCTCAAGGGCATTGCGTTTCTCAGACTCAAAGAAAAGGCGATGACTAGCCTAGGCGATGATCCGTATAACCAAAAAATTAATGCTTTATCACAACTCATCACTAAATACGAAGAAGAGAATGAACCCTTGTTTGTGGCTAATTGTTATCGTGCGATTTCCTTTATTCAGTTTGAACAAGAGAACTACGGATTGGCATTTGAAAACAACTTCAGGGCATTAGACATTTATAAAAAAATTGGTTTTGAGAATGCGCCAGAAATCGGAAAATTTCTACACGAGTTGGCACTCAAACACTTTTACTTCAAAGACTATAAACAGGTAATCAAACTGATGCACAAGGCCATCAAGCTACCCAAATACAATGATATTGTCGAGATTCAATGCTATAATAATTTGGGATTAGCCTATAGCAGACTTCAACAACGAGACAGTGCTATTTTTTATCTCAATAAAACCTATGAACTGGC
Source organism: Flavobacterium sp. (assembly GCA_035515135.1). Lineage (GTDB taxonomy): Bacteria > Bacteroidota > Bacteroidia > Flavobacteriales > Flavobacteriaceae > Flavobacterium. The sequence goes on along the minus strand of DATJBW010000001.1, from coordinate 118,759 downwards.
AGATGAGTATCAATCAGATATCTGGAAGGCTATCGCCTCTGGCAATTTAGGGACTACATATTATGACCTCAAAGACTATGATAAAGCCTATGAGCATTATAAAAAATTATACCAATATGGTAAAAATCAATCTGATCACATTATTAGATTAACGTCTTATGTGTATATGAGTAAGGCTTACCTAAAGCTTGATTCTATTGCTTTGGCCAAAGACTATCTCCAGAGAGTTGACGCTTCATTAAAGCAACTTGCTTATGAACTCTCTCAAGCAGATACGCAACAATTTGAGGTTTTGCGCACCAGACATCTTAAAAACAAAGAGAATTATTTCAAACACATTAAAGATTTTAAAAGTGCTTTAGAGGTAAGTGATAGCTTAAATAAAATCACTGAATCACTCAATGGCAAATACAATACAGCTCAAATAAAAATTGCTGCAGATAGATTAGACCTGCAAGAGCAACAACTCAAAATCTTTGAAAACGAAAAAAAACGCACCCAACAACGACTGGTATTTGCAAGAATAGTCTTGGTCTTATTGCTTGTTGGGGGTGGTATTTACTTTAATTTATACCGTTCTAAAGTCAATAAAAAAAGACAAAACGAAAAGCTATTGGCAGAAAACCGAATATCGATTCTAGAAAAACAACAACTAGAAAGAGAACTCATTGTGGCTAAAAGTCATATTAACAACTATGTCTCAAAAATCAATCAACAAAATCACCTGGTTCAGAAGTTTGAAAACGAACTCGAGAAACTCAAAGAAACCCATCAGATACAAGACAATGCTGAGGGCGGTATCGGGAACTTCAAGACTATAAAAATCCTTACTGACAAAGATTGGCATGACTTTCAGTTCAACTTTGAGAAAGCTTACCCAAGGCTTATGTATGGTATCAAACAACATTTGCCTGCATTCACAGTCTCTGAGATGAGGTATCTTATGCTCACTTGTCTAGGACTCAAAAACAAAGAAATGGCTAGGGCGATTGGTGTGTCTGACGGGGCAATTAGAGTTACCCTGAGTAGAGTCCGCAAGAAAATGAGCAATTTGCCTGAAGAGGTTACGCCTGAGAATATAAGGGAAGCCTTAGAGCAAAACAACCTAGAGGAAACTCATTTAAATTAGTCAGTTTAAGAAAAATCTACACTCATAATTAGAGTCTCTAATAATGAATAACAAAGCAAAACAGTTTTTTGTATTACTCTTCTTTGTTTTTTGCTGTGCACAGCAAATCAGTGCGCAATATGAAGATTTGGTCGATACGCTCAAAAAATCAGATCAATCTGAGAGAAGACGTGTTTTGATTGGGTTTTTAGAATCTCATCGGGTGAGAATTGGAGGTGACATACTCACTTATTACAAGGTGGCTGAAGACTATGCCCAATCTATCAATGACAAACAACTGCTCAAAGACATAGACTTTCAGTTGACAAAAAAAAACAGGGTTTTTAATAAACCTAAAGCGGAATGGCAGGCTGAGTTTCATAAGTTAGCCAAAGAATACCACAAGAAAAAAGAATGGTATTATGAAGGAGGTTGTTATCACGAGTTGTCTCAGCTTCACTTTCAAAACGAAGAATATGAATTGGCTTTTGAGAATGCAATTATAGCACTGAAGATATTCAAGAAAAACACTTATAAAAATACGCCGAGTATCGGTAAGGCGCTTCACGAAATAGCACTCAACTATTACTTTTTTCAGGATTATCGCGAGGTTGTCCAGCTTATGCGAGCCTCTATTGCATTGCCTGCTTTTAGCAGAGGCCTAGATATGCAGCGCTATAACAATTTGGCTATGGCCTATTTGCATTTAGATAAAAAAGATAGCGCAAAATACTTCTTAAACAAAACCTATGCACTGGCAGAAAAGTATCAATCAAATTCATGGAAATCTATCGTATCAGGTAGTCTAGGCAATCTTTACTACGACGAAAAGGACTATAATAAGGCGCTTGTGTTTTATAAAAAACAAGTGGAGAATAGTGAGAATCAAGATGTACCCCTCATCAGAGTCTCTGGCTATACCAATTTGGCCAAAGTCTATCTGAATCTTGACTTTACCAGCCTAGCTAAGCAAATTATAGCAAAGACAGAAGATTCTTTAAATCATCCGAGTGCCGCATTTTTAGGTGATATTCAACAAAAAGAAAAATTAAAAAAGGCGCATCTTGAGAACAAATATGGTTATGCCATAAAGACTGAGGATTATAAAAGTGCGTTGATATATAAAGACAGCCTGAATAAAATATCACAAAGCAGCACTGAAAAATACAATACCTCTCAAGTAGAACTCGTCACCATAAAACACAGAATTCAAGAACACCAGCTTAAAATTGTAGAAACGGAGGCTAAAAAATTTAGACAGAGTTTGGGTTTTGTGTTGTTGATTATTTTGATTTTAACGCTGTTGGGCTTTGTGTTGTTCAAAGTCTATCGCGCTCGTATAAAGAAGAAAAGACAAAATGAGCGATTGGTAGCTCAGCGTAAGATCGCTACACTAGAAAAATCATACGCACTCAGCGAATTGAAAGATGCTAAAGATCAAATTAATCAATTTATAGGTAAAATCAGCCAACAAAACGATTTGGTTCAGAAATTTAAAAATGATTTGGTGAGAATTAAAGCAGCACATACACAAGACGCAGACGAGCTGGAAGATAACTTAGAGCATTTAAAAGATATCAGAATTCTCACAGAAGAAGACTGGGAAAACTTCAAGTTAAACTTCAGAAAGGCTTTTCCAGAACTCATGTATAATTTAAGAAAATATACACCTGCATTTACGGCTTCTGAAAAGAGATATTTAATGTTGGTTTCTTTAGCTTTGTCTAGCAAAGAGATGGCAGCTGCACTAGGCGTTTCTGATGCTGCTATACGCGTCACGCGCAGTAGGGTGCGCAAAAAGATAATGCATTTGTCAGTGGAGATTACAGCAGAGAATATCAACCAAGTCTTAGAACAAAGTGCCAGAAGAGAAGCGATGGTCTTCAGTTAATTAAAAAATCAAAACCCTCAATAGTGGAGTTGCTATAATGAAAGTGCGGCGTTATATCATTTTGTTTTTATTTCTTTTCTGTTATTCACAGCATGCAAATGCTCAATTTCAGGACCTTATAGACACGCTTAAGAAATCTGATCAGACAGAAAGAAGGCGCATCCTACTCGGATATATTGAGACCCATCGCAAAAAGATAGGCAATGATATGCTGTTGTATTATCAGACTGCTGAAGATTATGCCAAGTCAATAAATGACACACAACTACTCAAAGACTTGGCTTTCCAGAGATATAAGAAATCTAGAGCTCATGATTATCCGGAGGTAATAAAGATAGCAGAGCTAGAAAAGCTAGTTATTGAGTACCGTGACCAAAGGGAATGGTATTATGAAGCGGTTTGTTATCACGAGTTGTCTCAGATATACTTTCAGCGTGAACAGTATGAATTGGCTTTTCAAAAAGCCACCCACGCTTTAAAGATATTCAAAAAGATAGGCTATAAAAATGCACCCTTTATCGGTAAGGTGCTCAACGAAATAGCGCTGAATTATTACTTCTTTCAGGATTATGAGCAGGTTATCAGGCTCATGCATATTTCCATTGCTTTACCGGCTTTTACCAATGGTCTAGATATGCAACGGTATAACAATTTGGCTATGGCACATTTGCATCTGAATAATAAAGACAGCGCAAAATATTACTTACAAAAAACCTATCAGCTAGCTGATAAATACACCTCTAATTCTTGGAGAGCAATCACTTCGGGTAGTTTAGGCAACATTTTTTTTGACGAAAAAGACTACACAAAAGCACTCCAATATTATCTGACACAAGTACAAAGCGGTGAGGCGCAAGAAGAGGCACCCATCATCAGAGTTTCTGGTTATGCCAATCTAGCCAAAGTCTATTTAAAATTAGATTTTATTAGTCTAGCCAAACAAACGATTCAGAAAACTGAAGACTCTCTTGGCAAGTCTAACATTACGTTTTTAGGGGGTATTCAGCAAAAAGAAAAAATCAGTAAAATTCATTTAGAGAACAAATACCAATTAGCCTTAACCGCTGAAGACTATACCAATGCACTTATGTATAGAGATAGTCTGAATAAAATAACTGAAAGTATCGCTGAGAAATACAATACTTTTCAGATAGAATTGGCTTTGAATAAACTCCGAATTAAAGAACATCAACTCGAAATTGCAGCAGCTGAACACAAGAAGTTCAGACAGAGCCTTAGTTTCATTTTGATTGTAGTGCTGCTAAGTGGGGTGTTGGGGTTTGTGTTGTTTAAAATCTACCGTTCGCGAATAAAAAACAAAAAACAAAATGAAAGATTGATTGCACAAAGCAAAGTATCAGCCTTAGAAAACGCAAAAACACTTGGCGAATTAGACCATGCCAAAAACCAAATCAATCAATTTGTAGATAAAATCAATCAACAAAACCTACTTGTACAGCAATTTGTAGATGATTTAATCAGAATCAAAGAAGCCAATCAGCAAGATGCCGATAGTGTTGAGGCATCCTTAGCCAGCCTAAAAGACATCAGAATTCTTACAGAAGATGATTGGGTAGATTTTAAATACAACTTCGGGAAAGCATATCCTGAGCTTAAGTATCACTTAAGAAAATATACTCCCTCATTCACATCCTCAGAAAAGAGGTATTTAATGTTGGCCTGGCTAGATTTGTCAAATAAAGAAATGGCAAATGCGCTTGGTGTATCAGAATCAGCCATTCGCGTTACGCTAAACCGCGTGCGCAAAAAACTCCAAGCAAGTGCCGATGAATCTCCAAGGCAATTGCTTAATAGAGTAGCTCAATCAAAAACATCTGTCTCAGACAGCTCCCCGATCTCTGGGGCTTAAGGCTAAATAACTTATCCACACAAACTTTTTATCTATCTAAAGACAAGTGTCTTAGGGCATAAATAACTGCCTAAATGAGGCTGAAACCCCGTTGGGAGTGACAGCTTAGAAATGCGTTTAATTTTATTTTCGTACCTTTGCACCAATAATTATTCTGAATAATGAACTAGACAGTATGAATTCTGTCAATTCTTTGCATTATTCGCTTTGGTTCTCAATGAATACATTCTTGTAGAACTACACGCAGAAAAACCTTTTGGCACTAACATTGTTCAACTAACGTGCAAACCCACATACAACGCCCAATGTTGTATAAAAACAAATTTTATGATACGATATAACGTATATCAAGAAGAAAACAAACCCACTACCACCCAAGAAAACAAAATCCGCGATTTTCTCTACACACACTTAGAGCAATACGGAGACGAAAAAAAAGACATCCAAAAAGCGATTGACTACGCCCTTTATCGCAATGACAGCAAAGGCGGACTGCTCATCACAGCAGAAAGCGAAACCGAGATGACCGGAGCTGTAGTGATCAACCAGACAGGTATGGACGGTTATATTCCAGAAAATATCTTAGTCTATATCGCTACGCACAACGGCTACAGAGGCCAAGGAATCGGAAAGAAAATGATGCAACTAGCCATCGAAAAAACTACGGGTAACATTGCCTTGCACGTAGAGCCTGACAATCCTGCTAAGAAACTATATGAGAAATTGGGCTTTACGAATAAGTATCTTGAAATGAGGCTTAATAAATAGACACATGGCACACATCGTATTAAACAGACAGAAATTACTCCACAATTACCAATACCTCGACAAATTATTCAAAGACAACGCTATCGAATGGGGCATAGTCTCTAAGGTGTTTTGTGGCTCTAAAGAATACCTCAAAGAAATTATCAACCTCGGCATCGGGCAGTTGTGTGACAGTAGGATTACCAACCTGAAAATCATCAAATCTATTGACCCCACTATCGAAACCGTTTTTATAAAACCACCTGCCAAGCGTTATATTTCAAGTGTAGTCAAATATGCCGATGCGAGTTTCAATACAGAATACTCGACTATCAAAATGCTGTCTGACGAAGCGGTCAAACAGAACAAAATTCATAAAATCATTATTATGATTGAGCTCGGCGAACTTCGAGAAGGAGTGATGCGAGAGGATTTTGTAGATTTCTATGAAAAGGTTTTTAAACTACCCAATATTGAAGTATCGGGAATCGGTACTAACCTCACCTGTATGTATGGCGTTTTGCCTAGTCAGGACAAACTCGTGCAACTTTGTTTGTATGAACAACTGATTGAAGCAAAATTCAACAAGATGATTCCGTATATCACCGGGGGTACTTCAGTGACCATTCCGCTTATCGAAAAAGGATTGTTGCCCAAGGGAGTCAATCACTTTAGAGTAGGAGAGACCGTTTACTTAGGTACTGATGTTTATGACTCTAAACCCAATCCAAAGATGTGTCAGGACGTTTTTAAGCTCTATGCAGAGATCATTGAGCTACGAGAAAAACCGATGATTCCAGATGGCACTATGGGGAATAACCTCAACGGAGAACAAGTGGTTTTTGAAGAAGACCCCGATTCAGACAACACGTCTTACAGAGCCATTATCGATGTAGGATTATTAGATGTCGATGAAAATCATATTTTCCCCACTTCAAAGAATGTCAAACTCGTCGGTTCGAGCTCAGATATGATGGTGGTTGATTTAGGCGATAATCCAGAAAACTATAAAGTGGGAAGCCTCATCGAGTTTAACCTCGATTATATGGGAATCTTGCGTATAATGAGTTGTGATTATGTGGGCAAACGCGTGATAGAAGGTGAAGTTTACAGTAGTCCTGTATAAACTTCTCGCCAGTTTTTAGCGATGTTTGCATCAGAGAACTGTTGCACAAACTCAAAACCCTTACTTGCTATATGGTCGCGCTCCTCGGGATTGTCTAGCAAGTATTTTATTTTCTGTTGCAATTCAAGGACATCTGCCGGATTAACATACAAGCTATCCGGACCTCCAGCCTCTGGAAACACACCTGAATTTGTAGTAATCACAGGAGTTTTAGAAAACAAAGCCTCAATAATCGGGATGCCAAAACCCTCAAATATCGATGGATAAACAAACACCGTAGCGAGCTGGTACAGCATGGCTAATTCCTGTTGTGAAATGTTTTTGAGGTGAATGATTTTGTGGTCAATGCCGTTTTGCTTGGCATAGGCTGCTGCCTGTTCATAGTATTTTGTCTTTCTGCCCACCACTACCAAAGTCGTGTCTATATCCTTGATGGCTTTGATGATGCTAAGTACATTTTTGCGCTCTTCTAAAGTGCCTACGTTGAGAATAAACTCTTTAGGAAGGTGAAATTTCTGGCTGACGGTCTGTTTTTGTGCTGTTGAAAATTCTTGTTTAAATACTGCTGCACAACCCTGATAAATCACTTTTATTTTCTCTGGATCTATCTGTAGATACTCTATGATATCGCGTTTGGTCTGCTCGCTAATGGCCACCACACAATCGGCTTTTTGGGCGGCGTATTTGAATTTATAAAAATGTATTTTTCTGTCAAAAAACGAATACAATGCGGGATAGCGCATAAATATCAAGTCGTGTATACTCACTATTGACTTGACATTTTTAGGCAACCCAATCGGGATTTCGCCCGATAGCCCGTGATAAATATCGATGTTGTCTTTTAAGATTTGCTCTTTTACCCAGAGTGTTCGCCAAAGTCCTTTTAGTTTTTTGCTCAAATAGCCCATAGGCAATCGCTCAAAAGTATTCTTGGGGTTGACAAGTGTTGCCCGCGCTAAATTGGGTTTGGTATTGTATAAAAAATAGAAGTCATCCGGATAGTACTGCGATAAGATACGCACTAAATCCCTACTGTAATTGCCTAGCCCGGTATTGTTATGAAAATACCGTTTTGCATCAAAGCCTATTCTCATCCGTTTTTATTTTGTTTTTGAAGTGCTCTAATCTTGATATATTTCAGAAAAGTGCCTGTAGCGTGAAGTTTAGCGATGACAAAACCTTCAAATCCGTCTAGAAACCCTCTTTTGATGATATACGACTTAAAGAAATTCCAGCTCGGATTGATGATTATTTTGTGTAATCCTATTTTTTTATTGACGTTCAGCACATAGAACTTGGCGGCAATAGAAGTGAAGTTGTCAATTTTCAGGTAATGCTCTGTATAGGTGTCGTAGGCCCAATGCAATACATCTCCACTTAAGATTTGGTGGCTTTGCGGGTCGTCTAATTTGATGATTTCGTGCAAGTTCGTCGGGCTGTACCAGCGCGCTTTACTGCGGTTATAAAGTCTGATTTTTCTATCAGGATACCAACCCGAATGTTTGATCCACCTTCCGCAATAGTTATTGAGCCTATTGAATGAATAGCCGTCAAATGCGAGTGTTTTCTTTGCCTTAAGTATAGATTGTTTCAATTCGTCAGACAATGCCTCATCGGCGTCTAAAGACAGGATGTAGTCATGGCTGGCTTGGTTGTTGGCAAAGTTTTTTTGGTCAGTATAGCCTACAAACGGGTTTTCAATAAATCGAGCGCCATACTTCAAGCAAATTTCTTTGGTTTTATCGGTCGAAAAGGAGTCGATGACCACAATCTCATCTACCACCCCTTGCATTGATTTAAGGCAGTTTTCGATGTATTGTTCTTCGTTAAACGTAATGATTACCCCAGAAATTTTTGTCATAATCTATGTGCTGCTAGTCCTGTTTTTATTGCTTTACGCCACGTTGGCTTACCATCTAATAATAGCGCTTGCCCAAGTAAACCCACTGCCAAAAGCAGCCAAAACTACCAGATCTCCTTCTTTTATTTTGCCCTCTTCCCAAGCTTGTGTGAGCGCGATAGGGATAGAAGCGGCAGTTGTATTTCCGTAAGATTGAATGTTGTTGAAGACTTGGTCATCGGTCAGTCTGAATTTCTGTTGAACGAACTGTGAGATTCTCAGGTTGGCTTGGTGCGGAATCAGCATATTGATGTCTGATACCGCTAAGTTATTTGCCGCAAGGCCTTCGTTGATGACTTCTGAGAAGCGAACCACCGCATTTTTAAACACAAATTGTCCGTTCATATGTGGATAATAACTCTCGTCATCAGGGTCGTTGTCTTTGATAATATCAGTTACCCATCTTTTACCCATTCCGGGTGCAACAAGCACGAGTTCCTCAGCATGTTGACCTTCTGAGTGAAGGTGCGTGGATAGAATTCCCTTAGTCGCGTCTTCTTCTCGCGAGAGCACGGCAGCACCAGCGCCATCGCCAAAGATAACTGAAACTCCTCTTCCGCGGTCAGTGAAGTCAAGCCCTCTGGAATGTACTTCTGAACCGATGACTAGGATGTTTTTATACATACCGGTTTTTATAAATTGGTCAGCCACTGAAAGGGCATAGATAAAACCCGAACATTGGTTGCGCACATCGAGTGCCCCCACAGTTCTAAGTCCTAAATCTCTTTGTACCATTACCCCAGGGCCCGGAAAGTAATAATCAGGGCTAAGGGTGGCAAAGATGACAAAATCAATATCCTCTTTGGCTACTTTTGAGCGCTCGAGTGCAATCTCTGCTGCTTTAACACCCATAGAAGTGGTGGTGTCATCAGGCGTAGAAACATGACGTCTTTCTTTGATTCCTGTGCGTTCCTGAATCCATTGGTCATTGGTGTCCATTAACTTTGACAAATCCTCATTGGTCACAATATTATCAGGAACATAATATCCTAGGCCAGTAATTTTAGAATGATACATAGATGTTTTTTTGACTGTTCACTTAAAAACCAAAAATAATAAAATAAATGCACATAGCACTTTTTTAGGCTTTCTAAATGCGGATAGATAAAGGCAAAAACCATTTATTGCCCAAAATCTAAAAAGGCTCGAAACAGAGTTCGAGCCTTTTTAGTACTACTATTGGGTTGTGTATTTGGCTTACAGGTCAAAGGTGATGCCTTGTGCCATTGGCAACTCTGTACCGTAGTTGATGGTGTTGGTTTGTCTTCTCATATAGGCTTTCCAAGCATCTGAGCCTGACTCACGTCCGCCTCCAGTTTCTTTTTCTCCACCGAATGCCCCGCCAATTTCAGCACCTGAAGTACCGATATTTACGTTTGCAATTCCGCAGTCAGAACCTGCTTGAGATAAGAACAATTCCATTTCTCTCATATCGCTGGTGAAGATTGAAGAAGAAAGTCCTTGTGGCACGCCATTTTGCATAGCGATAGCCTCTTCGATAGTTGAGTATTTCATAAGGTATAATACCGGAGCAAAAGTCTCGTCCTGAACGATTTGGTATTCGTTTTTAGCTTCGATAATACAAGGTTTTACATAGCATCCGCTCTCGTAACCTTCGCCTTCTAAAACGCCACCTTCAACGATGATTTTTCCGCCTTCTGCTTTTGCTTTATCGATAGCATTCAGATAATCCTGTACAGCAGCTTTATCGATTAGCGGCCCTACGTGGTTGTTTGCATCGAGTGGATTTCCGATTTTCAGCTGAGCATACGCATTCTGTAATACGGCGATAGTTTTGTCGTATACACTTTCGTGAACGATAAGTCTTCTGGTAGACGTACATCTTTGGCCGGCTGTTCCGACAGCTCCGAAAACAGCTCCGACCAATACCATATTGATGTCGGCGTGTTCAGAAACGATGATGGCGTTATTTCCTCCTAATTCTAAGATAGTGCTCCCAAAACGCTCAGCTACGGTTTTCCCTACGTGACGTCCGATTCTTGTAGAACCTGTAAACGAAACTAGCGGAATCCTTGGGTCGTTATTGATAAGGTCACCACATTCGTTACCGATTACTAGTGAGCTTACGCCTTCAGGGATGTTGTTGTCTTTTAATACTTTTCTGATAATGTTCTGACAAGCAATTCCACAAAGCGGTGTTTTTGAACTTGGTTTCCAGATACAAACATCTCCACATACCCAAGCAATCATCGTATTCCAGCTCCAAACCGCAACCGGAAAGTTGAATGCAGAAATAACTCCAACTACTCCTAGCGGATGCCATTGTTCATACATTCTGTGCATTGGACGTTCTGAGTGCATCGTAAGTCCGTAAAGTTGACGCGATAATCCGACAGCAAAATCACAGATATCGATCATTTCTTGTACTTCACCTAATCCTTCTTGAAGTGATTTCCCCATTTCATACGAAACGAGTTGTCCGAGTGCTTCTTTGTTTTTGCGAAGCTCTTCTCCCATTTGTCTTACGATTTCTCCTCTTTTCGGTGCGGGAATCATTCTCCAAGTTTTGAAGGCTTCTTCTGCTTTTTTCATAGCAGCTTGATAGTCTTCTTTGGTCGAAGCTTGTACTTTCCCGATAAGTGTTCCGTCAACCGGGGAGTATGATTCGATGATACGTCCGTTTGCGAAACTCTCCTGACCTGTTGAGGTTCCGAGGTTTAAATCTTTAATTCCTAATTGCTCTAAAGCTTGTTTTATTCCAAATTGGGTAGAAACAGTTGTCATTTTATTTTGAATTTGATGATTTTACAATTTGATAAGCAACAAAGTTACAAATTTTTAGTCGTAGTACATTACAAAAAAACACTAATAACCCGCTAGTGGGATAGACCAATCTAGATAGCCCATAAGAAAGGGTTTTATAGGTGTAGCCTGTTGATTATTAGTTGTTTTTATAAAAAATCAACTTTAGTTAAAGTATCTGTTACTTCGAGTGAAATTTCTTTGCCTAGAACCAAAGCCCTGTTGTCCGGAAGATGTCCTGCGGGGAAATCGAAGCAAATAGGGAAGGTGTATTCCTTAGTAATATCTAGAATTATTTGATATGCATCCATACCAAACGGAATTGAATTGTCGTGCATATCAGTCATACCACCTACGATCAGTCCTTTTAGGTTTTTGAAATAGCCATTTCTCTTGAGGTTCATCAGCATCCTATCGATGTGGTATAAATATTCGTCTAAATCTTCGATATACAGAATCTTATCCTGCGTATCTAAACAGGATTCAGAGCCTAATAAACTATACAGTATGGATAGATTTCCGCCTACCAAAACTCCTTTTGCTTTTCCGTTTTTGTTCAGACTTGAACTTTCTATGGTATAAGATATTTTTTCTCCAAACAGCGCCTGTTTAAGACTCTCAATTGCTTTTGGATCAGCTTTCGGGATACTAAAAGGCATTACGGAATGTATCGTAGCGACACCCAAAGTATGAATATGACTGTGCAAAACCGTCACATCGCTAAAGCCCATCACCCACTTTGGATTTGCAGTAAATCTAGAGAAATCAATTTGGTCAATAATGCGAACAGTTCCGTAGCCACCTCTCGCACACCAAATCGCCTTGATGTTTGCATCATCGAGCATCGCTTGAAAATCTACAGCTCTTTCTGTATCTGAGCCGCCAAGCTGGAAGTTATCCAACCCGATAGTAGCGCCTAGTTTGGCTTTCAAACCCCAGCTTTTGAGCAGGTCGATAGCGGGTTGCGCTTCTTCAGGAGTGAATTTTCTGGCAGTACAGACAAGTGCGACGGTATCACCTTTTTTGAGGTAGGGTGGAATAATCATGGTGGATTTCAAATCTATAGTGTTTTTAATAAATGCTGTTTTTAGATGGCTAAAATAACTTTTTTAGGCTTGTTATTCGCCTGGTTTTCTAAAACTTTCTTTTTGATAGTATTGCATAATGCCACTTCTGCGCTATCTAGAAAACATCAAAAATGTATTCAAATGTACTCAAAACGCACTAAAACATTCAAATATAGTTGTTTTCTGTAAGCTGCTTTTCGTATTTTTGGTTGAAAAATATATGTTGAGAACAAGTACTACATTTATTAGCTGTCTTTTTTTGAGCGTTTTATTTTCGTGCGCCACGGCTAAAGGCAAGCCCCAGTTAGAGATGTATCCTGATGGCTTAAAAAACGGCAATTTGATTTTTGTAGAAGCACAAGTAGAAAATCTTTCAGGCGCCATCAATAGAGTTACCCAACAAACGTTGGCGGCAAATTTTGACCACATAGGTTTGGTTGAGGTTTCAGAAGACGCAGTTTTTGTGTTGCATGCCTCGACTAAATTGGGTTCTGCCCGTGAGGAGCTGTTTGATTTCTATTCTAAAAACAAGGCGAATCAACAACAGATGGTCATTTATAGGTTGCGGGATGCCTACCAGCACACTACTGCCCAAGCCTTGCAAGAGGCTAAGGCTATGTTGGGTAAAGCGTACAACTTTAGTTATATCTTGAATGATGAGACTTATTATTGCTCTGATTTTATAGAGCGCGCTTTCAGAAAAGGGGCTGTCTTTGAACATATCCCGATGAATTTTAAGAACCCTAACACAGGCAAGATTGATGATTTTTGGCTTGGGTTTTATGAAAAACAGCAACTCGAAGTGCCGCAAGACCAACCCGGAACCAACCCGAATCAATTGGCAGCTTCTGAAAAGTTACTACGCCTAGGGCAGCTTAAGTGGTCTGCTGCGGAATAGTTTTAGGTAAGATTTAAAGGTAAACTCTACAATAAACAATAAACAATAAATTTAATCTAAATTGAGATGCTTTATTCAAGTACAACGGGTTGTAAGGTTTTGAAAATAATATCTTTTGTAATCATATTGATTATAATAATAGGATGTGAGAAAACGGTAAAAAATGTTAGTTTTATTGATGCTAAGGATAATACGCCAGAAAGTATTCAAAAATACTTCTGTTTTGAGTCTTCAAATGATGTCTCGAAGATAACATACAATTATTTACAAACAGTAAATAGAGCAATTGGTATGAAAGACAGTATTTATTCTGATGTAGAAATTAGAATTGTCTCCTCTCAATCATTTAATGATACCTATTGTTATAGATTTTTATATAATGATATGACTTGGGTAGGTGAGTTATTTATAATAGAATATGCAACATTCAAAATAAAAAGAAAAGAGAGCTTTGTTCCTGATTTTGGCTGGAAAACTTTTGAAAACACTATTGTTTCTAATGATATTTTACGAATATCTGATATAGAGTCTAGTCACACTTATATAGACTCCAGAGATTATAATTTACAAATAATCACACCTAAATACACTAAGATTATATCTTTAGGTGATTTTTATAACAATGAAGAGAAAGATGATAATTGGCATAAGGTTAATACTATTCTAAAATCAATAATATTTAAAGACTGAGTTATAGTTAAAGAAAGTTTTATTTTAAGTATTCCCTGCGCTAGCACGAGCATCTTGCTCCTGTCATTTCAGAAATAAGAATTTGGAAATAGACTGAAATAGAAACAAGTACGAGCGTGACGCTCACACCAGCGGGGGGAGGTATGCCCTGTTCCGTCTGTGCCTATCATCGGGATGACGTGCACTGACTCCACAGTAAAGTTGTAACCAGAAAAGAGCATAGTAAGCTTAGAATACGCATAGTTTTGGTTTTTTAAGACTTGACAAATCTAGCTGTATTTTTTATAAAATATTTGGCTGATGAAGTTGAGTGACTTCTACATGTTGTTCAGTATCTTTGCCGGAATTAATTTTACTATAATAAAAATGGATTTTTCTTTAGGTTTTAGTTGGAAAGAAATAGTAACGGTAACCATGATTCTATTTGCCGTAATTGATATCTTGGGGAGCATCCCGATTATCGTTGATTTGCGCACTAGAGTAGGACATATCCAATCAGAAAAAGCGTCGATAGTGGCGTTTTTTATTATGATTTCTTTTTTGTTTGTAGGAGATGAAATCCTGAAACTCATCGGGCTTGACGTGAATTCGTTTGCGGTAGCTGGAGCTTTTGTATTGTTTTTCTTGGCTCTTGAGATGATTCTCGGCGTTAGGCTCTATAAAGACGAAGCGCCCAACACAGCCTCCATTGTTCCTATTGCTTTTCCGTTGATTGCCGGAGCGGGAACAATGACCACTATACTCGCCCTTAGAGCCGAGTTTCAGAGCATCAACATTATAATTGCTATATTTATCAATACGGTAATGGTTTATATTGTGCTTAAGATGTCAGGTAGAATCGAGCGGTTTTTAGGCGTCGGAGGGCTAGGTGTTATCCGTAAAGTTTTCGGTGTAATTCTACTGGCTATCGCTGTTAAATTATTCGCATCTAATGTTAAAGGGCTTTTTATGCAGCCTTAGGGGTTGTATTTTTGTTCAAAAGTTTAAAAGATTTCAGACATGAAAGTTTTAGTTTATACACTTATGATAATGGCTTTTGCCCTAGTTGTGTTTAACATTACCCAACTAGATTTCGACAATATATTCTCAGGGAATAGCCTTATTGCCCTTATCGGAATTGTTGCTTCGTTTTGTGCTATTCTGATATTGTTTATCTTCACCACTTCAAAAGCGATTCAAGATAAATATAAAAGTAAATAAACTATGTTTGATGTGTTGATTGTCGGAGGTGGAGTGGCAGGTATGTCGTGTGCTTTAGTTTTAGGCTCGGCACACAAAAAGCCATTTGCTCAAGACAAAAAAATAGGTGTTCTCACCCATCAAAGAGCAGGAAACCTTCAAGATGCCGTGCTGAATAATGTCTATGGTATCCCTTTCGGGAAGTTGGGTTCAGCAGTGCTCTCAGAGAGCATAGAACACCTCAATAATTATCCGCAAATCGAGCAAATCCCCAACGAAAAAGTAATCAAAATAGTCCAAAACAATGATTTCTTTCAGGTCTATACCACAGAGAATATCTATGAGACCAAACAACTTGTCATAGCTATTGGTGCTTCTCATCTGTTTGATATCGATGGCTTGAACCAATATATTATTCCACATAAAAAATCTATCCCAACCAAAAACAGAGTACAACTTACCAACGACGACCATAAAGTCATAGACGGAATTTATGTTGCAGGAGTCTTAGCCGGACATAGAAGCCAAGTGGCTATTGCTGCTGGGAGTGGTGCTGCCGTTGCCACCGATATCCTCACACTCTGGAACGACGGCATCCAATCTCATTCTCACGATAGCCTAAAGAAATAGTTTTTCTCTACAGCTGTACTTTAAACGGAATCTTTAATATATCCGTAGCTTAATAGTTCTTCTTTGTACTTTAATCGGAATATTGAACTGTCTTTTAAAATATAATTTTGAGTAGAAATTTCTAACACAGAACTATAATTATGATCTGTAATAAGTATGCCTTTTTCAGAAGATTGTGTTTGGATAATTAAGCTTATTTTTTCGGTCAATAATGGAGAAAGTCCACTAAATGGTTCATCTAGCAGACAAAAAGGCTGAGAGCTATACAGCACAAGTTTTGTCTGTAAATACTTTTGACTTCCGAAAGACAGATCAGAAACCTTTTTATTTAAGATGTCTTTAATCAAATCATCATCAATAAAAAGCGGGTCTACTTTTCCTAAAAACAACTTGATAAGATTATAAACCTTCATCTCAGGTAAAAAAACAAATTGAGGACAAAAAGAAAACGCTTTTTTAAAATGATATCGGTTTAGAATTACTTTTTCATTGTATTTTAAAAAGATAGTATCCGCAGGAATTACTCCAAAAAGTATAGAAAGGAGTGTTGATTTTCCAGTTCCATTCCTCCCAAATAAGCCTGTTACATCTCCTGTTTTCAGATGCATGTATCCTCCCGAAATAATGGTTTTCCCAGAAAATGATTTAGTTATGCTGTCAATATGAACTTGTTCCATTCAAAAAGAGTTGAGATATACTAACAATAAGAATATTTATGAAAAGGCTGTATAGATATAGTTTGTGAATACCGAAGCCTTTATTTAGGTAAAAATAGAAAATGTTTTTTCTAAATGTATATCTAAATAAAAAGTCAATCCCAATTGGAATGAAAGCAATAAAAAAAGGAATAGGCAAGGCTTGAACAAAAACAACTATTGCACAAAGCAAAAGCAATATCAAAAAGATGCTTTTATAAAAATGCAATATAAGCTTTAGTTCTTGCATTACTTTTAGTTAATAACCAGTTTTAATTGGTTAATATAACGTAAAATTATCAAATACGTTAAATAATAGTTATTACAATGTCCCTATAATATATTTGTTTTACTTTTAAAGTATTGTGTTTGTAAAAAACACATGCTTATGTTAGGTAATAAAATCAGAAAAATAAGGACTTTAAAAGGATATTCACAAGAATATATTTCCGATAAGCTAAAAATCTCCCAATCGGCATACTCCGATATTGAAACTAATAAATCTAAATTAGATATTATCCGAATTAAGCAGATAGCAAATGTATTGGAAGTTGACTTTTCTGATTTGATTTTTTTTGATGATAATCAGATATTTTATACTTCTTTTACTGAAAAATCAAAAGATTGGCTCATCCCTGAAAAAGTAATCCTTGAGTCTTTTGAACGTGAAAGACAGAATTACAAAGAAATAATAAGTCATCTCAAAGAAGAAATTTCTTTTTTGAGAAATGAAATCCAAAAGAGAATTTAAGATTTAAAACCCTCTCCACGAGTTGATTTATTTTAGCATTTCCGATAACTTTTATGAGGGCTAATACTTAGCTCTCCTTACTAAAAACCTCAAACAAATACTCCCAATTGGGATGCGTATCAAAACCTTTAAAACCTTTGTATCGTTCTACTTCGGTTAACATTTCTATATTAAAATCTTCTTGCGTGGCATACGGGGCAATCTTCTGTACTTTAAGTTTTTTGGCCAAATATTCCTGTTCAGTCTGCCCTGGTGTGGGCACAAAAAAGGCTTTTTTCTCTAACCGAGCCAAATCTAAAACCGTGGTATAACCCGAACGAGAAAGTACCATCGCACTCTGGTTGAGGAGTTGCTCTAACTCTGGAGTTTGCATAAAGTTATAGAAAGTGGTGTTGCCCATAGTTTCCGACTTTTGCTTAGTTTCGATTATTCCTCTTACGACAATCACTTTTTTATCAGAACTCTTTAGTTCTTTGGTAATGATTTCCTCAAAAATACTGCGCTGAGGCTCAGGACCAGAGAGCACTACGGCTAAATCATACGTGTGTTGCATTTCCTTTTTCTCAAACCTACTAATAGCGCCGAGGTACCTTAAATCGAGTTTTGATTTCTGTAAGTGACCTAAGAAACCCGAGAGGTTAGGTTTTTCATACACATCCGGAATCCAACATTGATCAAATTTTTTGATAAGTTTTTGATGAATATAACTCGTGAGTTGGGTGGTTGTTCCTGAAAGCACATTGAGCTGGTGCGTCATAAACACTGACGGAATCTGCTTGCTATAAACTCCAAATCGGTTGTCAGAAATGATGCCGCTGATGTTGTGTTCTTTGATTATTCGGTTGGTTACGCGCTTTTCTTTGCGCACGGCACCAAGCATTTTAAGTGCGCTAAAGGTGAGTTTCAGTCTTAGGTGCTTGCCACTTCGGCTATATTTGACCTCATAAGAAGGCAGTTCTAGAGCCACAAGACTTGGAAATTCTTTTTTGAGCAGCGCTAACGAAGCTCCGTCAGAAGCCAGGATCGGGTTAAAACCACATTTGATAAGGTTGTTAATGATAGGGATACAGCGCGTTGCGTGTCCTAAACCCCAATTCAGCGGAGCGACTAATATGTTTTTTGATGCAGCCAAGGCGTAAGTTTATTTGTCATACAAAGTAACAGAAATTTTTTGTTAAACGATTATTCTCTACTTTTGTCAAAATTTAGAACAACAGTGGGAAGTAAAAATAAACTAAAACGATTTAAAGAAAACCTGACTTTTGAGAATGTCTTTCAGCCAACGCGAGACGAAGTTGTTTCAGATGCATTCAAACTCAAAGGGAAATGGAACCAAGATTTCTTCAAAAATGACCATCCGATAGTCATAGAACTCGGTTGTGGGAAAGGAGAGTATAGCGTTGCACTTGCACGAAAATACCCTGAGATGAACTTTATAGGAATCGACATCAAAGGGGCTCGCTTTTGGCGAGGTGCCAAGACCGCTCTGGAAGAAAATTTGCCCAACGTAGCTTTCGTAAGAGCACAAATTGAGCTAATCGAAAATATTTTTGCAGAAGGAGAGTTGTCAGAAATTTGGATTACTTTTCCAGATCCTCAGATTAAATACAAACGTACAAAACACCGTCTGACCAATGCAGAATTCTTAGCGCGATACAAAAAAATTCTCCAACCAGAAGGAGCCATTAACCTAAAGACCGATAGCGAGTTTATGCACGGCTATACCCTCGGACTCTTGCACGGTGCAGGACACGAAGTGATTTATGCCAACCACGATGTCTATACCAATGCGGGTTCGCCTGAAGTGGTGACATCTATCCAGACCTTTTATGAAAACCAATACTTAGAACACAATAAGCCCATAACCTATATTAAATTTAGGGTTAAATAAATGAATTATGTAGCCTCGTTCTCCATCGGACTAGTGGTAGCTTTTACTACGACTCTTTTGCCAGGTCTTATCAATATGACTATTGCAAAAGTCAGCCTGAATGAGGGTAAGTCAAAGGCACTGACCTTGAGTCTAGGAGCGAGCTTCGTGGTGTTTTTCCAAGCTTTTATAGCCACGCTATTCGGTAAGTTTCTTGACCAACGTGCGGATATTAGTCACCTGATTCAGCGTGTTGCGATTGTTATATTCTTGTTGATTAGTGTGTATTTCTTCTTCTTTGCAGGCAAAGCTAAGGTGGAAGACAAGCGTGTGGTGCTTAAAGACAAGAAAGGTTATTTTCTGTCAGGAATGCTACTATCGCTAATCAACTTATTTCCGATTCCGTTTTATGTGGTGCTTAGCGTGACGCTCAGCGCCTATAATTGGTTTAGTTTTGAGAAAATGTTTTTAGGAATGTTTGCCTTAGGTGCCTCTTCGGGGGCGATGTTGGCTTTTTATGGCTATACCGTTTTTATCCAAAGGATAGAATCTAGAACAGACTTTTTTATGAAAAACGTCAATTACCTCATCGGTAGTATTACTTTTATTATTGCGCTAATTGGTGTAATCAAACTAATATAAAAGACCCAAATGAACATACTTTTGTTGGATAACTTTGATAGCTTCACTTATAACCTAGTGCATTATCTAGAGCAGTTAGGCGCAAAGGTAGATGTGTATAGGAATGACGAAATTGATGTAGAAGATATCAAGAGCTACGACAGGATTATACTTTCTCCAGGTCCTGGTAAGCCAGATGACGCCGGAATACTCAAAGACGTAATCAGGACTTATGCGTCAAGCAAACCTATTCTTGGCATTTGTTTAGGACAACAAGCCATCGCAGAGGTCTTTGGGGCAACACTGATGAAACTCGACGAAGTAACCCACGGCATTGCCACGCCTATTGAGGTGAAGGTCGATGATGAAATCTTGTTTAAAGATATGCCTTATCATTTTGAGGTAGGCAGGTATCACTCTTGGGCAGTAAATCCGTTGAACTTTCCGGATGCGCTAGAAGTTACTGCCATCGATACAAAGAAAACAATTATGGCACTCAGGCATAAAGTATATCCCATCAAAGCAGTGCAGTTTCATCCAGAATCTATTCTGACGCCACTCGGAATGAAGATACTTCAAAACTGGCTCACTAATTAACAACTGCTAAAAAATGAACATCAATACATATATTTTGACTACTGCTGTAACATTTCTACCAAGCCTGCGACTTATTGGTTTGTAGTCAATTTTTAAAATCAACCACTATGAAATTTCTAAGTAATATTTTATCTACTATTGTAGGATTGTTTCTGTTTTTTGCCATCCTGTTTTTTGGCCTCTTTTTCGTAGGAGTCATCATCGGAGGTAGTTCTGATGACCCCAAAAAGACAACCGTAAAAGACAATACGGTACTTGTATTGGATATCAAGAAAATCACACAAGACCATGCTTCAAACATCATTATCACTGATTTTCAGTTTATGAACAGTCAGAGTTATGACGGGCTTGTCGATGTGCTCAACGCTATCGAAAACGCCAAAACCGATGATAAAATCAAAGGCATATCAATGGTTAACCCCACTACTAACCTTGGTTTGGCACAGCTAAAAGCACTTAGAGAAAAGCTAATTGACTTTAAAGATTCTGGTAAATTTGTAGTGGCTTATGGCAATACCTATTCGCAATCAGAATATTATTTGAGTTCAGTATCGGATACTATTTATCTGAACCCAGTAGGGGCGATGGATTTTAGAGGGCTTTCGTCAGAAATCCTGTTCTTCAAAGACTTCCAAGAAAAATCAGGCATACAGATGGAGGTGATCCGTCACGGAAAATATAAAAGTGCGGTTGAGCCATTCTTAGAAAATAAGATGAGTGATGAGAACCGTCACCAAATGCTTGAATTATTGAGCTCTGCTTGGGAAACTATTGTAGGTGACATCGCTAAAAGCAGGAATATTTCAATTCAAGAGTTGAATGACATCGCTGATAATTTAATGGCTAGAACACCAGAAATGGCTGCAGCTAATAAATTGGTCGATAAAGTGGATTATGAAGATCAGTTTCACAACGGTATCAAAAAAGCTTTAGGAGTAGACTACGATAAAGACTATAACACTATTAAAATTGCAAAATATGCAACCAATGTAGGAGTTAAACTAAGCAGTAAAAAAGCAGATGATAAGATTGCAGTTATTTATGCGCAAGGCGAAATCATTGACGGAGAAGGAAATGCCATGAGTATCGGTGAAGGATATATGAGAAAATCAATCGATGATGCTGTCAAAGACGATAAGGTAAAAGTAATTGTACTTCGCGTAGACTCTCCTGGAGGAAGCGCCTTGGCTTCAGATATTATTTGGAGAGAGATTGAACTTGCCAAAAAACACAAACCAGTAATTGTATCGATGGGTAACTTGGCGGCTTCTGGTGGTTATTACATTTCGTGTAATGCAGATAGAATATTCGCAGAGCCAACAACTATCACCGGTTCTATTGGAGTTTTTGGAGCAGTTCCGAACTTCACAAAACTAGCCAACAACTGGGGAATTCACTCTGATATCGTTTCGACACACAAAAATTCTTCTGAGTACAGCCCTTTTCAACCGATGACCGATAGCTTCAGAGAAGTGACTACGGCAAGCGTAGAGAATATATACAACATTTTCTTAGATAGAGTTGCCAAAGGTCGTTCAATGACTGTAGAGGCCGTAAACGAAGTGGCACAAGGACGTGTGTGGACAGGTTCAGATGCACTTGGCTTAGGTTTAGTAGATGAAATAGGAAGTCTGGACGACGCTATTGCCTATGCCGCTAATCTAGTAGAACTTGAGAAATACAGCACTAGAAACTTCCCGGTATTCAAAAAGTCATTTGAAGATTTCTTGCTAGAGAATATGCCTTTTCCTTTTATGAAAACAAGAGAAGCGATGATCAAAGAAGAAATTGGAGAAGAAAATTATCAAGTGATCCAACAAATCAAAACTATGAATTCGCGTAAAGGAGTTCAACTCAGAATGCCTTACGAGATTATAATCAAATAAAATGTCAAGAGACGCACAATTAAAATCAAGATGGGAAGAACTTGTTCGATTTTTATCGAACAAGTTTGCCGATCTCGAAGAACCACTAGATTTAGATGGAATTATCTTTCTTATTGGGGTTCAAGAGTTAGGGCAGCCCCACAACACCTATAAAAAAGACGAGAAACTGAATCTAATGCATATCGCTATTTGCAAACTTCTAGAGCCGTATGGCTATTATGAGTTTGACTATTTTGATGCTGACGGATGGCCGCACTATATCGTAAAAGAAGAACTTCCGATGCTTAAAGCAGGAGAACAAACCGTACTGATGAAAGGCGCTATCGTAAATTATTTTCTAGAAAAAGGCGTCATTTTATAAACCTTTTTTAAAACAAATTGACTAGATTTGCCCCTTACGCAGTTTTAATAAAGGGTAATGATAGATAAGATTAAGGCTCATATACAAGAAGCCAAGGCTTTTTCGACACAGAGCAAAGAAGAGCTAGAGCAATTTAGAATTAAGTATCTTAGTAAAAAGGGAATTCTAAACGAATTCTTTTTAGCTTTTAAGAGCGTGCCAAATGAGCAAAAGAAAGAGTTTGGTCAAGTGGTCAACGAGCTGAAAAAATCAGTTGAAGACAAAGTCAAAGACACACTTGATGCGCTTGAAAACAAAGAAGACCTCAAGGGTGCTTACGGAGACTTGACCCGATCGGGCTATTCGTTAGACCTTGGTGCACGTCACCCTATTTCTATTGTCAAGAACCGAGTAATCGAGATTTTTTCAAACATCGGATTCAATATCTCAGAAGGACCAGAGATTGAAGACGACTGGCACAACTTCACTGCGCTGAATTTACCAGAATACCATCCTGCTAGAGATATGCAGGATACTTTCTTTGTGCAGACCAATCCGGACACCTTGCTCAGAACCCATACTTCATCGGTTCAGATCAGGTATATGGAGAAAAACCAACCCCCAATTAGAACCTTATCTCCCGGTAGAGTGTTTAGAAATGAAGCTATTTCATCTCGCTCTCACTGTATCTTCCATCAAGTCGAAGGACTTTACATCGATAAAGATGTGTCTTTTGCAGACTTAAAACAAACCTTGTTGTATTTCACCAAAGAGATGTTTGGCAAATCTGAAATCAGATTGCGACCATCTTATTTTCCGTTTACTGAGCCAAGTGCTGAAGTAGATGTATATTGGGGGCTCAATACACCCACTGACTATAAGATAACTAAAGGAACAGGTTGGTTAGAGATTATGGGTTGTGGTATGGTTGACCCGAATGTATTAGAAAACTGTAATATAGATTCAAAAACCTACTCCGGATTTGCCTTCGGGATGGGTATCGAAAGAATGGCTATGTTGCTGTATCAAATAGGAGATATTCGTATGTTTTATGAAAATGATGTCAGGTTCTTAAAACAATTTGAATCTAGTCTATAATCTAAATCCCACTTTATTTGGGCTAACTGTATAATAATTAGACATTAAGTTTGTTCTTATAGAGTAGTTAACCCTTTATTAACAATAAAAAAAACCCATATAATTTTTTTATTTCGGTTTAAAATATAAATTTGTGGTTCTTTTTTAGAAAGATTATAAAGTAGCTTTACTTTTTAAAGCAATTACTATTAACCCAAAATATAAAAAAAACAAACTTAAATTTTTGAAAAATGACAAACGAAGCAAATGTATCGGTTGAAAACAATTCTAAAGCAAAAGGCTCAAACGTAGTCGCAGGAATTATTATTGTAATCTGCCTTATTGTAGGATGGGCGATTTGGGAATTTGTAATGGGTCATCCAGATAACTTTATGGGAGGCGATCCTGAAAATGGTCAACCAAAAGAAGGGAGTATCCTTGGGATGGTTTACAAAGGAGGATTTATTGTTCCGATCTTGATGGGGCTTTTATTGATGACTATTGTATTCTCAATTGAGAGATTCTTTGTGATTTCTAAAGCAGCAGGAAAAGGAAGCCTAGATAAGTTTGTTGCTAAGGTAAAAGCTGAAGTTGCTTCAGGAGATATCAATGCAGCTATCGCTACTTGTGATACACAACAAGGTTCAGTTGCAAACGCAATCCGTTCAGCTCTTGTAAAATATCAAGAAGTGAAACGCGAAGGTTTTGATAGCGAAAAAGCTGAAGAGGCAATCCAAAAGGAAATTGAGCAAGCTACCTCTCTTGAGATGCCAATGCTTGAGAAAAACATGACAATTCTTGCTACATTAGTATCAATCGGTACGTTAGTTGGACTTATCGGAACAGTATCAGGGATGATTAAAGCGTTCTCTGGATTAGCATCTGCTGGAGCTCCAGACCAAGCTGCACTTGCAAACGGTATTTCTGAGGCACTTATCAATACTGCAACAGGTATTACGACTTCAACTATTGCTACGATTACTTATAACTACTTTACTGCTAAGATTGATACACTTACGTATTTTATCGATGAGGCGGGTTCTTCTATCACACAAGCGTACAGAAGAGCTAGAGGTAAGAGTAATAACTAAAACTTAGGTTTTCTTTTTTGCAACACCGCTGTGTGTTGCGAAAAAGAAAATTTTAATTATAAAAAAATAAAGAGAGAATGGCTAAAGTGAAAATGACAAAGAAGAGCACCAGGATCGACATGGCGGCAATGACTGATATTGCTTTCTTGTTGCTTACGTTCTTCATTATGACGTCTACAGCTCGTTTGCCTGAACCTGTCGAAGTAAATACTCCGGCCTCTACGGTCCAAATCAAATTGCCTGATACTAATCTAGCAACTATTACTGTTGCAGGTCAAAGAGCCTACTTCGGTACGGTAGGGCAAGACACTCGCGCTTTGATGCTTGAGAAAATGGGCGAGAGATATGGATTGACTTTTACTGAGGATGAAACAAAACGTTTCTCTTTGATAGAATCATTCGGGGTTGACGTAAGAGAACTAAAGGGTTTTATTGCCCTTGAAGGAGCTAAGCGTATGGAGCCAGGAGTGCAAAAAGGAATTGCGTTAGACACTGTAGACAACCAGCTTTCTGATTGGATTCAGTCAGCACGTGAGGCAAACGCAGAACTTCTGATAAAAAATGACGTCCCTAAAAAAGACAGAAGAGATATAGATATCGCTATTAAAGGTGATGCTGAAGAGGACTTCCCGACAATCAAAAAGGTTATTGATATCCTTCAAAAGAGAAATAAAAATAACTTTTATTTGGTTACAGGGCTCAGAGGAGAAGATTTTTAATCATATAAAAATATAGACCATATAAGATGGCAGAACTAAATACAGCCCCAAAAGGCGGTGGTAAAAAAGGTAGAAGCAAAAAACCAACCCCAGCCGTAGATTTAACTGCGATGGTTGACTTGGCATTCTTGTTGATTACATTCTTTATGTTAACCACCACTTTGTCTAAGCCACAATCAATGGACTTGGCAATGCCAGACAAAGATGAGGTGATTGACGAAGATAACAAACCAGCAGAAACACCTGCTTGGAGAACACTGACAATTGTATTGGGTGAGGATGACAAGGTAGTTCACTATATCGGAAGCCTTGAAAATCCACAACCCGGAGGAGAGCCAACAATTACCGCTTATGGTAAAAATGGCATTAGACAAGTAATTCTTAGCAAAGCAAAGTCTGTTGAGTCAGACCCTAGACGTAAAAAAGCCGATGAAGGTTTAGTAGTAATTATTAAACCAAGCGAAAAGGCCAACTACAAAAACTTTGTGGACATACTTGACGAGATGGCTATCACACAAGAAAAAAGATATGCTGTAGTAGATATGACCGATGCAGACGTACAGATGTTGATCGAAAAAGGAGCGTACTAAGTGTGAGTACAGAATCTGTTTCTTTAATCTAATAAAAAGAAAATTATGAACTTATTTAAAGACACTTGGGTCGATACAGTCTTTGAAGGAAGAAACCAAGAGTATGGAGCCTATACCATGCGTAAAGAAAACGGAAAGGTAACGCTACTAGCACTATTCATCGGAGCTTTTGTTTTTTCATTAGCCATAAGTGCACCGGTTATCTCAAAGATGTTGTCCAAGGATGAAGTGGTTGAAGATAAAGCACCTATAGATACTAAAATCGTAATTATGGATATCTTAGAGCCTATAAAACAACCTGAAGAAATTATAGAAAAACCGATAATCCAGAAAGAAACTAAAACTGTTCAAGAGGTTGTGAAACACGTGCCTCCTGTAATTGTCGAGAAAGAAACTGTTGAACAAGAAATTACTAGTGTTGACGATCTTAAAGATAAGATTGCGGGCAGTAAAAACATTGAAGCAGATCTTGATGCTGGTGAGGTAGTGATTGAAGGACTTATTTCTGATAAGAATGTGGATGCAGAGGTTATTGATGATAAAAAAATCTATACTGCTGTAGAGGTTATGCCAGAATATCCTGGAGGAATTAACGAATTCAGAAATTATGTGATGAATAAATTCATCGCCCCAGAAATTGACAGAGATCTAAAAGGACAAATTATCGTTACTTTTGTGGTGGAGCCTGACGGAAGCTTGTCTAATATCAAAGCAGTTAGAGACTTAGGATACGGTACTGGTAAAGAAGCTGAACGAGTGATCAAAAGCTCTAAGAAGTGGAATCCAGGTGTTCAGAACGGACGTAAAGTAAGAGTAAACTATACTTTCCCTATTATTCTTAATGTTAGAGGAAGATAAAAGTAACTAAATTTGCGCAATACATCAGATAAAATAAACAAACAGAAATCGCTCCAACAGCGATTTTTGTTTGTTTTCGGAATATGCTTTTTCGCCTTGTATTTCTTTATGGGCATAGCTATAATTTTTTGGGAAGACTTCCCGATTAGCTTAGAGACAAACTACAGAATTGCCTTTGGGATACTTCTTGTCGTTTATGCTTTCTTTAGGTTTTTACGCATCATTAAAAAAAGACAATCATGAAACAAAGATCAATTTTATGGACCATAGTAGTTTTGGTTTTTTTGACTGGACTTACTTCTTGTAAAAAAGAAACCACCCCAAAAGAAACCATGCTTTCAGGAGAAATTGCCATTTTTGCCGATGAATCTATATTTCCGATAGTAGAAGACCAAATAAGTGTATTTGAGAATACCTATTCTGCTAAGTTCAATATCATCTCAGCACCAGAGTCAGAGATCATAAATGATTTGCTCAGCCTTAAAGACACTACGCGTCTTGCGGTACTGACTAGAACACTGACACAAGAAGAAGAGTCTCTCTTTAAACAACAAAACATTGTTCCGAAAATCAACCGATTTGCCATTGATGCCCTAGCGCTTATTGCCAATACAACAGCGCGTGATACTATAATAGAGCTCGATGAAGTGATGGCTTATATCAAAGGAGAACCAAGCAAAATCAAAGGTCTTGTTTTTGATAATCCAAACTCTAGTGCCAGTAGAATTCTACACGAAATGGCAGGCGTTGAGCGCGGTGCAAATAAAAATGTATTCTCAAGAAAATCATCGCAAGAACTGATCAAATACATTGCAGAAAACGAAGGTTATATTGGTGTGGTAGGTATAAATTGGTTTACACAAACCCCAAAAGAGATGCTTCCGTACACAGAGAAAGTAAGGGTGTTGGGTGTTAAGAATGTTAAAACTGACAGCGATGACCCAACCTATTATTTGCCTACTCAGGCCAATATAGGTAAGAAAACTTATCCTTTGACACGCGATGTATATTTGTTAAATTATCAAGGCTCTACTGGTTTGGGCATGGGATTTGCATCTTTCATAGCCTCTGACATCGGACAAAAGATAGTCCTAACCTCAGGGCTGGCTCCAGTAAAAGTTGAGCCACTCAAAGTAAATGTAAAAAAAGACAATAACTAAATTATCATATAATGAGACGTATTATTTTTTCAAGCCTACTTTTAGCAGGTCTCACAATTCAAGCACAAGACCTGAATGATGCTAAAAATGCAATCAATGCAGAGCAGTATCACAAAGCTAAAAACATCCTTAAATCACTTGTGGTTTCAAATGCAGATAGAGGTGAAAACTTTTTCTATCTGGCTGATATCTATCTTATTCAAAAGGAAGATGACTCGGCCAAAGTCTATTTGAACCAAGGGCTTAACGCCAAAAACAACGCGCACCTGAATTATATCGGATTGGGGCATATTGATTTGAACAACAATAATATTCAAGGAGCAATCACTAAATTTAATACGGCAACTGAAAAAATACGCAAAAGAGATTCTGAAGAGCTAATCCAAATTGGTAGAGCTTATTTAAACTCAGATAATTCTGATCCTAAAAAAGCAATTGAGTTTCTTATAAGAGCTAAAAATGCAGATGCTAAATCAGCTATGGCTCTTATTTATTTAGGTGATGCTTATTTGGCTGACGGCAACACAAACGAAGCCTATAGAGCTTATAGAGATGCCCTGTCACTAGATAGAGATATGAAGAGAGCCAAGTTGCAAATGGCTGTGATTACTAAAAATGCCAAAGCTTTTCCGGAGGCTATCGCAGAAATTAACCAAATCATCTCATCAGACCCAAACTACGGGCCTGCTTACAGAGAACTGGCTGAGACCTATTACTATTGGGGTACAGAAGACATTCAGAAATATAGAGAATACAACAAAACAGCTATTGAGAATTACAGAAAGTATATGGGCTTAACCGATACTTCATTAGATTCTAGAATGCGTTACTGTGACTTTCTTATCTTGACCAAAGACTTCGCTACACTTGAAGTAGAAGCAGAGAAAATGAAATCAGAAGACAAAGTTAATCCAAGAATCTATAGATATTTAGGTTATGCTGCTTTTGAGAATAAAAATTATGACCAAAGTATCGAGGCTATGGATAACTTCTTTGCCAAAGGAAAAAAATTCATCGGTAAAGATTACTTAGTATTTGCAAAAGCTAAATTAGCATTGGCAAAAACAGATGGCGAAATTACTGATATGGCAAAATTTGACGAAGCACTTCAAGATTTAGAAACTGCTATTCAGCAAGATCCAGAAGCTGCTAAAGAACTCAGCCAGCTAGGAGAGGAGCTCTACAAAGAAAGAGCTTATGAAGCAGCGGCAAAAGTATTTATGCTTTCTACAAAAGATCCAGAATCACCTACTTTTGCTTTGGATAATCTATACTTAGGAAACGCTTTGCTGTTCTACACCTCATCATTGCAAAACGAGAAATTAGAAAATAAAGAAGAGTTTACGCCAGAAGAGCTAGAAGAATTTGCTGTTCTATTAGAAAAAGGAGATCAAGCTTATGCGCATGTGATTGAGTTTGCACCTACCACTCAAGATGCGCATTTGAATAAAGCCAAAATCAACCGTGTGAACGGAAGTGACCAGGCTATTGAGAAAGCAATCGAGAGTTATGAAAACTATATCGATGTAGTAACTGAGAAAGGTGAGGCTGAGCTCTCAAAAGACAGAACACAAAGAGAGCTTTTAGCAGGATATACCTTCTTGGGATCTCAGTATTCTAAATCAGATAAAACTAAGGCGATTGAATACTTCAATGCAGCCCTAAAACTGAATCCTGGAGAGGATGTAGCTAAATACATCAACGATTCAATCGGGGTGTTGAGAAACAGATAATAGCCCTTATACTATTTAAAAAAGAGGAATTATGTCAGACAGATGTAATTCCTCTTTTTATTTTATTTCAGCTTTCTAAACAACTATATTTGTATTATTATTTTTTAAACTAAGGTGATGGCTAAAGTAAAAACAGCATTTTTCTGTCAGAATTGCGGAACGCAATCGGCGCGTTGGCAAGGGCAATGCAATTCGTGTAAAGAATGGAATACCATAGTAGAAGAGGTGGTACACAAAGAAGAAAAACAATCTTGGAACTTAACCAAACCAACAGATAAAGCTGCCCCAAAGCCGCTTAGAATAGATCAGATTGACGCCACACAAGAAGTGCGTTTAGACACGAGTGACGCTGAATTCAACAGGGTCTTAGGCGGAGGATTGGTTGCAGGCTCATTGACTTTGCTCGGTGGAGAACCCGGAATTGGAAAGAGCACCCTCTTGCTGCAGATAGCCTTAAAGTTACCTTATAAAACCCTATACGTATCGGGAGAAGAAAGTCAGAAACAAATTAAGATGCGCGCAGAGCGTATTGAGAACATCAGCCAAGATTGTTATATCTTGACCGAAACGCGCACCCAAACTATCTTTAAACACATCCAAGACACTGAACCCGATGTGGTGATTATTGATTCGATTCAAACACTACATTCTGATTATATCGAGGCAAGTGCGGGTAGTATTTCTCAAATCAGAGAATGTACGGCAGAGCTCATCAAATTTGCCAAACAATCTAACGTTCCTGTCATCCTTATCGGTCATATTACTAAAGACGGTACTATTGCAGGACCAAAGATATTAGAACATATGGTAGATACCGTTCTTCAGTTTGAAGGCGATAGAAACCATGTCTACAGAATCTTGCGCTCACTCAAAAACCGCTTTGGTTCTACGGCTGAACTCGGTATTTATGAAATGCAAAACACAGGCTTAAGACAAGTGAGCAATCCATCAGAAATACTAATATCACATAAAGAAGAAGACCTTAGCGGAACAGCTATCGCTGCAACGGTAGAAGGTATGCGTCCGCTGATGATTGAGATTCAGGCACTAGTGAGTTCAGCTGTTTACGGAACACCTCAACGAAGCACCACGGGTTATAATGCCAAAAGGCTGAATATGATTTTGGCTATACTAGAAAAAAGAGTTGGTTTTAGATTGGCTCAAAAAGATGTTTTCTTAAACGTAACGGGCGGAATATCAGTTGATGATACCGCTATAGATTTGGCAGTAGTAGCTGCTATACTTTCGTCAAATGAAGATGTCTCAATCAAAAAAGATTTTTGTTTTGCTGGTGAAGTGGGGCTTTCAGGTGAGATACGCCCTGTGAGTCGCGTAGAACAACGCATTCAAGAGGCAGAGAAACTTGGCTTCTCAACTATATTTATATCTAAATACAATAAGATATCACTCAAAAACACCCAGATAGAAATCAAGTTTGTGTCTAAGATTGAAGACGTGGTGCACAGTATTTTTAGTTAATAGTCTTATTTTTTGGTAATCAAGAACTCTACTCTTCTGTCTAATCGAGGGTCTTTTCCTAAGGGTTCAGAAGTACCGTAGCCCTTATAGGTCATGCGGTTTTTGGGTATTCTCTTTAGCAGTAAATATTTATAGACAGCCTCAGCTCTATTTTTTGACAATTCTCTTTTACGGGTATCTCTATCGATAGCCTCAGTGTGATAAGGCGGTGTGCAACACACGTGCCCTTGAATTTCAAAATGATAATTCTTGTATTTATGCAGCAGTTTAGCCACTTTGGTGAGTTCTGATTTAGAGGCATTGGTCAGTTTGCTGCTTCCGCGATCAAACAATAGATTTTTAAGGTGAATTCTATCGCCTACAATATTGTTTTTTGCCAAGGTTTCATACATCCCGGGAATGGCAATCGGCTCTTCATCTTCAATTTCTTTGAGGTTGGCCACTACATCTACCCTTCTGTTTTTAGAGCGCACTTCAGGCAAATTCTCAACAATATCATCATCAATTCTGATTTTGCCTTTACCTTCAATAGAAACGATTATCTTCTGTTTGATGCCTTGTTCAATAAGCTTTTCTCTGATGGTATTTGCCCTTTTAGTAGATAGCACAAAGTTGTAATCGTCTTTGCCTCTGTCATCGGTATAGCCATAGATAGAGATAGACTCGACCATTGTAGTGTCAAGTGCCATAATAAATTTGAGGGCAGTGTTTTTTTGGTCTTCTTTAAGTTCGTGTTTATCAAAGTCAAAGTAAACAGAATGTACAATTTCCTCCTGTGCCAAAATCGCTAAAGGCATTAGAAAAAGGAGTGTTATGTAGCCAATTCTATTCATTTTATTTTTTGAGTATTCGGTTGTACTGTGCTTTGTCATTTAAAATCTGAACTGCCTTTTTGATTTCAGTATTGCTCTTTAAATAGTAATTATAAAGCCCTTCTCTGTATTGGTATCGTATGACAAGCTCGTCGGTCAACAGGCGTTTTATTTCTTCTTTATTTTTGTTCAACTCAGTTTCGTTGCTCTTTTTTAGCGCTTGCAAAAGTGCTTCGTATTGTGCGACGATGTCTTTGTCAATTTTTTCTTTTTGAGCGGCTTCAAGTGTTTTTTCTAAGGCTTTTTGGGTTTCAGTGCCGTAAGAAAAATTTTCTTTTTTCAGCCAATTCTTGAACTCGTTAAAATCAGTATCGTTGATGTTGGGAATTTTATCTCCGCTAGTTGGGTGTTTATAAAAATAATCAGTAGCAAAGTTAAACAACTCATCCTGAGCAACTATTGCTTGGGTAATGGGGCTGAGTTTAGATTCTTCAAGTTCGATATCTGGCGAAACCCCACCGCCATCATAAACTGTTCTGCCTTTTCTGGTTTTGAAGGCGTTATAATTCTTAGCATCTGTGCGTATCGCATTGCCCTGTTTATCTCTGTGCGAATAATCTAAGGCCTGGATACATCTTCCTGAAGGCGTATAATATCTAGAGATAGTAACTTTCACTTGTGTGCCGTATGGCAAATCAATGGGTCTTTGCACTAAACCTTTCCCGAAACTCCTGCTCCCGATAACTACTGCTCTGTCTAGATCTTGTAAGGCTCCAGCCACGATTTCAGAGGCTGATGCACTTCTGCCGTCAATGAGTATGGCCAAGGCTATTTCAGTGTCTACAGGCTCACGCATCGTGACGTAAGTGTTGTTGTGTTTGTCAATTCTAGATTTGGTCGTGGTAATCACTTCTCCTTTGTCTACAAAGAGGTTGCAAATATTTACTGCCTCACCCAGAAGTCCTCCAGGATTGCCTCTTACGTCTAAGATAATTTGTGTAGCACCTTGTGATTTGAGTTCTTCTAAAGCAAACTGCGTTTCGCGACTCGCCTTTGCATTAAACTGAGAAAGCACGATATATCCGGTGTTTTCGTTGATTTTGGCATAAAACGGAACTGCCTTTAGTTCGATTGCATCTAACGTGATTTTTGCAGTATGGGTTTTGTGCTGTCTTTTGTATTGAATTGGAATGACCGTGTTTTTAGCACCAGTCAATAATTGAGAAGTGTCTTCTTTATAGTCTTCTAGGTTGATGTCGCCCACATGTGTGATTTCGTCTCCTGCTTTGAGCCCCGCTTTGTCTGCGGCATAATCTTTAAAAATCTCTTTGATGATTATTTTGCCTTCTTTTCTGCTGATAGACGCGCCAATCCCGGTGTATTCTCCAGCACTATTTATTTTGAACTTCACCACATCAGCCTCGTTGAAATAAACGGTATAAGGGTCTAATTCCTGAAGCATGTTTTTGATGGCTTTATCCATTAAATCTCCAGGATTGGTTGGGTCAACATAGTTAGTGTTTATAGTTTTGAAGGTGGTGGTAAAGATTTCGATTTGTTTAGCAATTTCAAAAAAATCATTCTTAAAGCTAACTCCAACAAAAAAGAAGCCAACCAAAACTGTGGTGATGATATATTTTTTCTTTAGTAAGAATCGCATAAGCTTGTTATCTGTGGATTAGGTATCTGCTTTAACAAAGTTAAAAAAAACATCTACTAAAACCATTGATTTTCAAAGTTAATAGTTTTTTAAACCATCTGGTTTTTTATAGTCTATCTAGTACTGAGTCATAAGAGTGCATAATCGCATTTTAGATGGTAGTGATTTTAACATTATTTTCTGTTAAAAAAAACCTATATTTGCACTGTGTTTAAACTATATTTGTTTGATAAATTACTACACAAAACCAAGAATGAGAAAAAAAACAATTATATACTTATACTTCCTCTTTGTTTCATTTAATCTAGTACATGCTCAAGTTCCTACAGAGGCTGACAGGAAATTTGACAGTATTTATTTTGTGACCGCTACAGAGATTGCAGGTACTGATGTGCAAAGGGCTTTTGCAATTGCCGATTCACTATATATTCATAAAACCAATGATTTACAGGGCGTCAAAACCCTCATGCTTCAAGCAAGCTTATATTCGCAAGTAGGTGATCCTGTCGAGGCCATACTTTTAGCTCTTCAAGCCAAAGAGCTTGCGGTGAAGTCAAAGGATGTCAACTGGCAAGCGCGCATCCTGGGTTTTTTATCTACCCAGTTTCGCAATATGTCTCTTTATGAAAAATCTAAATCATATTTAGCAGAAGGAGTCGAGTTGAGCAAACAAATAAAAGATGAAAAACGCCGTGATAGCTTTTTAGGACTCGTTTATCAAGAGTGGGCTTATGCCAGCATTGCTGATAATGAATTAGACGAAGCTCTAAGGCATGTGGATCTTGCAGAAAAGTATTTTAGCGGAATCACTGATTCATTCCAGAAGGATTATCTAAAAGGCACCAACTATTATCTGTACGCTAGAACCTATCTCTTTAAGAAAGACTATCAGAAGTCTATTGAATATTATAATGCTGCGCTTTCACTCTTGTCAAACAATATCGGAGACATCAAGCTGCTCACCGGATTTATACACGGTGAACTTGGTGCGGCATATTTAGCCTTAGGAGATTATCCCAAGGCAAAAGAGTACCTCGATATGTCTGAAGAAATAGCCGATATAGCCGATGCGGTAAACCTAAAGATAGAGACCTATACCAGTTTGTCAGAATACTATAAAAGCATAGAAGATTATAAGAATTACTCTGTGTATCAAGAAAAACTTATCAGTACTACCTATGCCTTTAATAGCCTACAAAAAGCAGCTATTGACAAGATGATTAAATACCTTGATTCAGATGTTGAAAAAATGTCAAAGAATGAGTCGATACTTTTGTATAGCCTAGGTGGTCTAATGATTATTGGCGGAGGAGCTTTGTTCTATACCAACCAAAGAAAAAAGAAAACTACAGAGCGATTCAAACAAATTATTAAAGAACTTAAAGAAAGTGAACACGCCTCTCAGCAGCTAATTGCTGCTAATGAAGCAGAAGTAGCACCCGTTGTCATTCAAGATAAACGCGAAGAGCCTTCTAATAACAGTGAATCTACTAAAAAGTCAATCAATATCTCTGACAAAAAAGAAAAGGAAATTTTTGATGGTCTAAAAGAATTTGAGAGAAGCAATGGCTTTATCGATAGAAATATATCTTTGGCAACACTTGCCGGGCAAATCAATACCAATACGATTTATCTATCGCACATATTGAATAACGTATACGAAAAAGATTTTAATCTGTATA
Organism: Flavobacterium sp.; assembly: GCA_035515135.1. Lineage (GTDB taxonomy): Bacteria > Bacteroidota > Bacteroidia > Flavobacteriales > Flavobacteriaceae > Flavobacterium. The sequence goes on along the minus strand of DATJBW010000001.1, from coordinate 83,269 downwards.
TCAATGAGCTCCGCATTAAGTATGCAATGCTGAAGCTAACCACTGATAAAAAGTACAGGACATATAAGATTAGTTATCTAGCAGAAGAGTTTGGGTTTTCATCTCACAGTAAGTTCTCATCGGTATTCAAAGCCATAACCGGGCTTACACCCTCTGTGTTTATCAATCATCTCGAAAAAGAAGAACAAGTGCAAGAGGCTTAAAATCTATCTCTAAAGGTATTTATAAATCTGCAATACTGCCTTTGCCTTCTCTGATGATAATGGGGTCACCTTGAGATAAATCAATAACCGTAGAGGCTTCGTTACTTCCGTAGCCACCATCAATAACTACATCCACTATATTCTGCCACTTCTCAAAGATAAGCTCAGGGTCAGTGGTGTATTCTAAAACCTCATCCTCGTCATAGATTGAAGTCGATACGATAGGATTACCCAGTTGACGCACCAGCTCAATAGCGATATTGTTGTCAGGAACTCTAATCCCCACCGTGGTTTTCTTTTTAAATTCTTTGGGTAAGTTGTTGTTGCCCGGTAAAATGAAAGTATAAGGTCCTGGCAATGCTCTTTTTAGAATCTTAAAAGTAGGGGTGTCAATTTGTCTGACATAATCAGAGATGTTCTTCAGGTCACAGCACACAAAAGAAAAGTTGGCTTTCTCTAGCTTAATGCCTTTAATCCTAGCGATTTTCTCTAAGGCTTTGGTGTTGGTAATATCACAACCCAGTCCATAAACTGTATCGGTAGGGTAGATGACTAGACCTCCATTTTTAAGAATTTTCACCACCTTGGCTATTTCTTTTTCATTCGGGTTTTCAGGGTATATTTTGATGAGTTGTGCCATAATTGTCAGGTTTGATAGTAGGGTTTAAATACTAAGTTACAAAAAATAGCTCAGATTGTCTTCAAATTAGTAAATGTGGTAAAGTTTCTGTTTTATTTACTTCGAATGTAGGTGAAATCAGTTGTTTAATGCTTAAAACTCAAGCTCAGCATCATCAGTGACTTCCTTATGCGGAATGGCTATTGAATTGAGCAACTCGATTTCTCCCTCTTCTCTTTGAATTTTATTTTTAGCCAATATAGTGGTCATTCTATTTACAATTGACTCTATTTCAGTATTGATTGCACCGATAATCTCAATTGTTTTCTCCATCGGGATATCGTCGAGTGAGATATACGTCTTTAGCATTTTTAGCTTTGTTTCTAATACCATAAAGCGACTTTGAATCTGCACTACATTAAAAGTATGTGGAATTGTGCTGTGCAGCGAATAGGATAAATCAATCAGAGTTTTTGTCTTTCTCTGAAATGCACCAATATCTGTTTGTGGTTTTTGAAGTAATTCGTTATAAAACATATTCCACTCTGACCATTGCTGCACGATAGTATAAGATTCTTCAGAAAAATCAGCAGGCTTGAACACCCATTTTTCAGAGAGTAACTTAAATATCTCTTGTTCTTTTTGAGCAGCTTTAACTGCATTTTCTTTGCGAATAGCGTCGCTATCTGCGCAAGAGACAGTTAATGTGAGTATGATAAAAAGAAAAAATGTTCTCATTTTCTGAATTTCAAAATACAAAGATACTGTTTTTGAAAATTTTTGTACCTAAAGAAAAACTATTTCTCTGTATTTGAGTTTTTTAAAATTGTCAAAACCCTTTTAAACTCATCAGAGAGCGCAGCTTTTATATGTATAGGGCGGTTTGTGTGCGGGTGCACAAACACGAGCTCAGAGGCGTGCAAAAGCATGGTATTCATCTGAAATTGGTCTAGCCAAAATTTATTTTGCTTATTGCATCCATAAGGTCTGTCTCCGATGATCGGGTGAAAGATATGCGCAAAGTGCTTCCGCAATTGGTGCATTCTTCCCGTTTCTGGGCTGGCCTCCACAAGTGAATACCTCGAGCTTTGGTGTATGCCTTGCGGTAAGTCAATCTCAAAACTCTCTAAAGTCATGAAATGTGTCACTGCCTCTTGAATCGTAAAATCATCCTTCTTTAAAGCATAATCGATCGTCATCTCTACAGGAGCGAAACCCCGTACTAATGCCAAGTATTTCTTTTCTACTTCTTTGTTCTGAAACTTCTGTTGCATCATGCTGTCTGTTGTTTTATCTAAAGCAAACAGGAGTACTCCAGAGGTTTTTCTGTCTAATCTATGTGAGGGATAAACCATTGTGTCGAGTTGTTTTTTCAGGATTTGCAAGGCAAAAACTTTAGCATCACGCGCAATTGCAGAACGGTGCACCAATAACCCGTGGGGCTTGTTGATTGCTACGATATGTTCATCTTGGTATAGAATTTCTAGCATGAGTTGTATAGTGAATGGTTTTAAAGAATTGTTCTACACCCAGACAAAAGCCATGATAAGCTGAGGAATAACTCCGATGAGCGTGCCTAAAACAAGCTCTTTGCCATCGTGTGCTTTCATAACTAATCGCGAGCTAGCCACTGCTCCACAACAGAAAATTAAAAAAGCAATCAGGTAAATGAAATTATATTGGGTATGATAACTCAGCAATAGCGCAAAAGTGGTCAAACTAGTGATTCCCAACATATGCAAGCTCGCTTTTTGTTTAAAAAAAAGCAGTATAAAAGCCAAAAAGGTGCTGAGAATACTCGCTAAGAAACAAAAATACAATTCGTTAAAATACTCTGGTCTGATGATTCTTTTGATAAGATAGAAAAACAAGGTAATCTGAAACATCAACGGAATTTTTCGTTGGTTGATGTCAGCCACCATGAGTGAATCTACTTGTCTGAATAGAAATAGCAAAAAAAACAGCAAGATAGGAATGATAACCGTGATGAGGGTTGTCTGGATAATTATCAGATAGATATTAGAAAACAGCGAATAGCTAGTGCCGTAATAAAAATACAGCAACGTTGCCATTATCGGGATAAAAAGCGGATGGAAAAGGTATGAAAATAGCCTTAAAAAGTTTTTCAATACAAGTTTGATTTGTAGTTTGCTCGTTATATTTTTTTTCTCATCCTGGCTACCGGAATGTCTAGTTGCTCACGGTATTTAGCAATAGTTCGCCTTGCAATCGGGAAGCCGCGCTCTTTTAGAAGTTCTGCTAGCTTGTCATCTGGATAGGGTTTTTGCTTGTCTTCAGCTTCGATGATATCCTGAAGGTTTTTCTTGATCTCAATGGTCGATACGTCTTCTCCTTGGTCATTTTTCATTGACTCTGAGAAAAATTCTTTGAGCAACTTGGTTCCGTATGGAGTTTCGACAAACTTGCTGTTGGCTACTCTAGATACCGTAGAGATATCAAGCCCCACCATATCGGCAATATCCTTTAAAATCATCGGACGCAATTTGGTTTCGTCTCCCTCTAAGAAAAACTCTTCTTGGTAGTGCATAATGGCGTTCATGGTCACAAAAAGCGTTTCTTGACGTTGCTTGATGGCATCGATAAACCATTTGGCAGAATCTAATTTCTGTTTGATGAATTGTGCCGCATCTCTTTGAGTGTTCGACTTCTCTTTTGAATCTTTATAGGTGCGCAACATATCCTGATAATCTTTAGATACGTATAGCGAGGGTGCATTTCTGCCGTTAAGCGAAAGTTCTAGTTCTCCGTCTACAATTCTGATAGTGAAATCAGGCACTACGTGTTCTGTAACGCGGCTGTTTCCGGCATAAGACCCTCCGGGCTTCGGGTTTAAACGTTCGATTTCGTCAATTGCTTTTCTGAGCGTGTCTTGAGTAATTGAATATTTTTGGAGTAATTTGTCGTAGTGCTTTTTAGTAAAAGCATCAAACTGGTTTTCAAGAATATCCATAGCCAGTTCAATAAAATCTGTAGGTGTTTTTCGACGGAGTTGCAAAAGTAGACATTCCTGCAAATCACGCGCTCCTACACCAGCCGGGTCAAGTTCTTGAACAGAACTCAGTATTTCTTTTACAGTTTTTTCATCGGTATAAATGCCTTGCGTAAAAGCCATATCATCAACTAGATCTTGAATACTGCGTCTGATATAACCCGTGTCATCTATACTCCCCACTAAGAATTCAGCTATTTCTCTTTCAGTATCCGATAGAATAAAGGTGTTGAGCTGGTGCAATAAATCCTGATGAAAGCTCATCTGTGAGGCGATTGGCATTACTTTGTCTTCGTCATCAGCACTGTAATTGCTCGAGTGTAATTTATAGTCTGGCGTCTCATCATCACTTAAGTATTCATCTACGTTGATATCTTCTGTTTCGATTCTCTCGTTGTCATAATCATCGTCATACTCATCTTCTTGGTTGTCGAATTCATCAGCGGTTTCGTATTCTTCTTCTGAACCCTCTAATGCGGGGTTTTCTATCATTTCCTCTTTTAGACGTTGTTCAAAAGCCTGTGTAGGCAATTGAATCAACTTCATCAGTTGAATCTGTTGAGGAGATAGTTTTTGAGATAATTTGAGATTTAGATTTTGCTTAAGCATAGGGTTATGTATATAACAAATACAAAAATACACAATTTTGCCTCTTGCTACAAGCTAGAATAGAAATAGAAGATTTTTAATTCACAACTGCGGTAATCACTGTTTATATAGACTTAACCCAAGGCTCTTAGCCCAAATAAAACAAGCTGTTTACTAGTGGTAAACAGCTTGTTTTAATAGGTATTCCATAATAGAATTGCGTAAATCCTAAAACTAGTAACCTAAAGTATGGCGAACTCTATTTAGAACGCCATCGGCAATTGCTCCGGCTTTTTTAGCACCACTTAGCAGAATTTCTTCTACTTCATTGGGGTTGCTCATATAATATTCATATTTCTCTCTAATCGGGTCAAATTTTTCTTTGATAACCTCAAAAAGAGCTTGTTTTGAATGGCCATAACCGTAGTTTCCGCCAAGGTAATTAGCTCTCATTTGGTTTATTTGCGCTGTTGTAGCCAATAAGCTATAGAGTGCAAACACATTACAGCTATCTGGGTTTTTAGGCTCTTCTAGCGGAGTGCTATCCGTTTCTATGCCCATTACTTGTTTGCGCAGTGCTTTGTCGTTTTGAAAAATATCGATGAAGTTGTTTCTGGATTTACTCATTTTGTTTCCGTCTGTCCCTGGGATAACCATAGCGTCTTTTTGAATGCTCGCTTCAGGAATAACAAAGGTTTCTCCCATCTGGTTATTGAATCTCGAAGCTACATCACGCGTGATCTCGAGGTGTTGCAATTGGTCTTTTCCTACCGGAACCAGCTCAGCGTCATACAACAAAATATCAGCAGCCATCAGCATCGGATAGGTAAATAATCCGGCATTTACGTCTTCTAAGTAATCTTGTTTGTCTTTGAATGAATGGGCTAAAGTCAATCTTTGAAAAGGAAAGAAACAGCTCAAATACCACGACAATTCACAAGTTTGAGGCACATCACTTTGGCGATAAAAAGTTACGGTATTCACATCTAGTCCGCACGCAAGCCAAGTAGCCGCAACACTCAAGGTGTTTTGTCTTAGCAATGCTGCATTTTTGATCTGGGTGGCAGAATGCAAATTGGCGATAAATAAAAATGTTTGGTTCTCTGGGTTTCTAGACATTTCGATTGCCGGTAGAATTGCCCCTAAAAGATTTCCTAAATGTGGTGTTCCTGTACTCTGAACTCCTGTCAATACTTTTGCCATTTCTTTATTTTGGATTTATACAAAGGTATTTTATTACAGCAGAAGTTCAAAGTAAATTAAGCATAGAGCTATAAAAATCAATTGGTCCAGATAAATTCCATTTTTGGAATCTTCATTGAGTTGTCAATAACCTCGATTTCGAGTTCTAGAATTGACCGTAAGGCTTCGAAGTTGATCTTGTGCGCATCATCACCTGTTTTGTGATAGTCAGGGTGTCCGCCGGTATGAAAGAATAAGACTGGAATCTCTTGGTCATAAAAAGAAGTTTGGTCAGACCCACCTCTGCCATCTTTGCTGAGGTTAAAGCTGATTTCACTAGTAATATCTTTAAAGACTTCTTCAAAAGCAGCACTTGTTCCGTAGCCGATAACTGCTAATCCGTTGTCGGGGTTATACCTGCCAATCATATCCATATTGAGCATCCAATGAATGTGATCTAAAGGGATAGTTGGGTTTTCAGTAAAGTGCTTTGAACCCAATAACCCTAATTCCTCAGCTCCGAAGGCGATAAACAAGATGTTGAACGGCTCTGTATAATTATTTTGAGCATAATGTCTAGCCAATTCTAAAAGCCCAGCCACTCCAGAGGCATTGTCATCTGCTCCGTTATGAATTTCTCCGATATGCAGCGTATCGCGACTATTGCCCAATTCTCCGTGGCCGATATGGTCATAATGCGCTCCGATTACGATGGTTTTTAGCGCTTTGTTGTCTAAGAATCCGATGATATTTTTTGCTTTGCGAATGCTGTCTGCAACCACTACTTTGTTGATTTTAGCATCAAACTCTTGGCGATATCCTTTTTCTGCCTTGGGCAGAAGTTTATATCTTTTGAATTGCTTCTCGATGTATTTCGCCGCTTTTAGGTTTTCTTTGCTGCCTGTCTGGCGGCCTTTCATTTTATCTGACGAGAGGTAATAGATGTGTTTTTGTAGGTTTTGCTCAGAGATTTGGCTTTGACCAAAAAGACAACTGAATAAAAACAAGTATATAAAATAGTTTTTCATGTGGCATACAAATCAAGTGAAAAGCAAAAGTCAGCTTTTTGGGTTAGTAGTACAAGAGAAATTATAAAATAAAAGACCTGTGTAGTATTGAATATAAATATCTAAAGTTGTTGCGGTGCTTTTTCGTAGCTTTGCCTGATAACTCACTTATGTATGTCCAGAATTTTAGCCATTGATTACGGAAAAAGAAGAACAGGATTAGCCGTTACAGACCCGATGCGCATCATCGCCTCTGGATTGCAAACCGTAGAAACAGACAAGCTGTTTGTGTTTTTAAAGGATTACTTCTCTAAAGAGAACATCGAGATTGTCATAGTAGGTGAGCCCAAACAAATGGACGGAACGCCTTCAGAAAGTGCCGCGATGATCGATGCCTTTGTAGCAAAATTTATAACTGCATTTCCGACGATAAAAATTGAGCGTATGGACGAGCGCTTTACTTCAAAAATGGCAATGCGCAGTCTTCTAGACAGTGGTGTTAAAAAGAAAAAACGCCAAGACAAAGGATTGCTTGACGAAATTTCTGCTACTATAATCTTGCAAGATTACCTGAATAAATTCTAATTGGTATTCGGACGAATCTCTGCAAGTACTTGTAATTCTGTTCTGAATGCCAACATCTTACTCCCAAAAAGTTGTAGACCTTCTTCTCTAAGACGCGGAGCATCTTCTTTGTAATAGCTGTCTAACTGTTGCTTATTTTCTGCAAAATATTGCACTGAATAAGTAGTGCCTCCCATTTCTTCTTCTACTAAAACCTGTACAAACAGCGCTTTAAAGAATTTTCCAGTAGATAACACTTCGTTGATGTGTTTTTGACGCATCCACGTAAGCCACTCTTCGTGTATGCTGTCATCAATGTTTACTGTTACGTTATATATAATCATAATTGTGTTTTATTGTTTTTTAAAATTCGGCGCTTTTTGGTGTTCTCGGAAAGGGAATTACATCTCTGATGTTAGTCATACCTGTAACAAATAATACAAGTCGTTCAAAACCAAGCCCAAAACCACTGTGAATAGCAGAGCCAAAGCGTCTAGTGTCAAGATACCACCACATTTCTTCTTCAGGAATATTCAGTGCTTTCATCTTCTCAACCAATACCTCATAGCGCTCTTCTCTTTGAGAACCACCTACGATTTCACCAATTCCTGGGAAGAGGATATCCATGGCGCGCACAGTTTTTTGGTCTTCGTTTAAGCGCATATAAAATGCTTTTATGTCAGCTGGATAGTCAAATAAAATCACAGGACATTTAAAGTGTTTCTCTACCAAGAAGCGCTCGTGCTCACTTTGCAAATCAACACCCCATTGGTCAATAGGATATTTGAATTTCTTGTTTTTGTTGGGTTTTGAGTTCTTTAAGATATCTACTGCTTCTGTATAGGAAACGCGTTTGAAATTGTTTTCTAATACAAAGTTCAATTTCTCAGTAAGCGTCATACCACTGCGCTCTGCTTGGGGTTTTTGTTTTTCCTCATCAGATAATCGCTGCTCTAAAAACGCCAAATCAGTCTGGCATTTGTCAAGGGTATATTTCACCACATACTTAATAAAGTCTTCGGCCAAATCCATATTGGCGTCTAGGTCGTTAAAAGCTACCTCAGGCTCAATCATCCAAAACTCAGCTAAGTGTCTCGAAGTATTTGAGTTTTCTGCTCTAAAAGTAGGTCCAAAAGTATAGACTTTGCCCAGTGCCATAGCATAAGCCTCAGCTTCTAACTGTCCTGAAACGGTCAGGTTGGTTTCTTTGCCAAAGAAATCTTCAGCATAATCAATTTTTCCGTCTTGGGTTTTTGGAGGGTTTTTTAAATCAAGTGAAGTTACGTGAAACATTTCTCCTGCACCTTCTGCATCTGAACCTGTTATGATAGGCGTATTTACATAAAAGAAACCATTTTCTTGAAAGTATTGGTGTACAGCAAATGACAATACAGAGCGCACTCTCATAATAGCCCCAAAAGTATTGGTTCTGATTCTAAGGTGTGCATTTTCTCTTAAGAGCTCTAAACTCGGACGGTTTTTAAGTTGGATAGGATAAGTATTGATATCACAATCGCCTAGAATTTGAATTTCCTCTACCTGAATCTCATACTTCTGTCCTGCTCCTTGGCTCTCAACCAAAACTCCTTTAACGGATATAGCTGCACCCGTAGTTACTCGTTTGAGTAGATTGCTAGGGAGTTTCTCAAAATCGACTACACATTGAATGTTTTCTAATGTAGAGCCATCGTTAAGAGCAATAAATTGATTGCTCCTAAAGCTGCGTACCCAACCCTTGGCTACTATGCTGTTTAATAACTTTGCTCCTGTTAAAAGTTCTATTATGCTGGTGTGTTTCATTGTTTATAAGTAATAAATGTAAAACGCTTTATCTAAAAAATAGGATTTAAAAAAAATCAAGACTGCAAATATACGGTTATTCTCAATTATAGAGAAAAACTAAAGTGCATTTGATTTTTTTGTCTGTATAACGCCTATAGACTTTAAGTTTTATCCCTCTAAAACTTTTCTGAATATCAGTTAAATGACGTATTACTTTTAGAATAATTAGCTTATAAATTTGATAAGCAAAACTTAAAAAACAAATTATGAAAAACTTTAAAAAACTATTCAGTCTAGTGGTTATCGCACTCTTGTTTTCATGCTCTAGTGATGATAGTGGCTCTTCAAGTTCAGATGATCTAATTGTGGGTAAATGGAAAAAACTTAGTGAATCTGAAAACGGTGTTGATCAACCTTTGAATCAGTGTGATTTAATGGAAATGCTCGATTTTAAATCAAATGGAGATTTTTTTCATGAAGATTATGAATTGATAGAAGGTGAATGTGTGCGTGATAGTCAAAGTATACCCGATTTAATCACTACGTATAAATGGTTAAAAATAGCTCAAAATAGTTATAGATTAAAAGCCTTTCAAAACGGGGTTGAAATTGACGGCGAGTATATGGGTTTCACCACAGTCTTCTCAAATAGTAATAACAAGATGACTGTGACCACTGTCGAAGAAGAAGGTAATGTGTATGTAACAGCATTTCAACGCCAATAGCAGCACAAGGGAATAAGATAGTTTCCCGATACTAAGCTTTGTTTTAAAAACAAAAGGCTCAGATTTAACAATCTGAGCCTTTTTATTTGATAATAATCTTTTGTTTATCTCACTACTTTTGAAGTATACATTTGAATTTAAAATACTGCATATAAGTGTTGGGCTAAATTGTTATACTTTACAACTAATTTATTCGCTGTTGTCTAACTTCTGGTTAGCCTTCTCTAGCTATTCACAGGGCTCTAAAGAGTCTATCCACGCTTCTATCAGCGCTACTCCTTCTTGATGAATGGTAGATCGCCCGATTCTAGGCATCTTAAACATAGGATTATTGGTATTCATCATCGCTAATAAAGTCGAATTAGGAGGGTTTTGTGGGTCGATGGCAAAGTCGCGTGTAATTCCGTCAACAGGCATTGCAGAACGCATACACACGCCCATATTATAAGGATCAACTGTTTGGTGATAATTCATGCGAAGCGGGACATAATAGGCAGCGCCGTCATCATTGTGGCAATAAGCACATTGGATGTCAAAATAAGCTCTCACCCGTTCGTTAAGCGAAGCTGAAGTGTCTGTATAATCGACTACGGCGTTGATGCTTTGGGGTAAATTGTTTTCTAGAAAATCTTTTTCTATCCATTGTTGGAGTTGGTTGTTGCCGTTTAAAGAATTGTTTAGATGAATGGGCTTAATGCCGATAGGTACAATCTCTTCTTGTTTTGAATGGCAGTTGATGCATTGTCCAGTAGACGGGATCATATAATTTAGCGCAAGCGACTCAGTGTTGTGTTGTAGGGTTAACGGAATAGTTCCGCCGTTGGTGTCGTAATAGGCTTCGGTTTGGGCTTCGTTCCAGACATAGTTGGCAAAGATCCATCCATCATTGGTGTTAATCATCAAGCGCGTTTCTGTATTTCTCTTGTTGCCGAGTTGTTGTGCGTCATAAAACAAATTCTTTATCAGTATGCTGCCCACAGGTAGTTGTAGCGGGTCGTTTTCAGAGACAAAAGTTGCTTTTGTGCCTTTGGGCATCCACACATATCTAGATTTATGTGCATAATCGACAAATAGCTCGCTGTGTGGGCGGTAAAGCAATAGTTCTGCACTAGGTATCAAATCGCTTAGGTTGCCTGCGAATAAATTATAATCAGAGAGCTTGGCATAAGGCACCAAATCTAAATCTACCGACACATCATTGATCGGTTGATAGTTAGTGTCGTCGCTGGAGCAACTGGTGCATAGCAGGGTCGATAACGCCAGTAGTAGGATGAATTTATATTTTGAAGCCATAGGTCTATTGGTTTAAAAAATAAAAGTAAGTAAAAAAGATGATTCGCAATGGCTTTTAGTTATTTTTTGAAATCATACCTCAAGAGTCGCAAGGCGTTCAGGACCACAATCAAGGTAGAGCCTTCATGAAAGACTACGGCAGGACCTATGGCTATGGTTCCCATAATGGTTAGCGGCACTAAGATAGCGACCATACCTAAACTGATAAATAAATTCTGTTTGATGATGCTTTTTGCTTTTCTGCTCAGTCCGATGGCGAAGGGGAGGTTGTCGAGTTTGTCTGCCATCAGGGCAATGTCAGCGGTTTCTAACGCCACATCTGAGCCCGCGGCACCCATTGCAATACCGACGCTGCTTTTTGCCATCGCGGGTGCATCATTCACGCCATCGCCCACCATTGCCACACCGCTCTCTTGCTCGATTAGTTTTTCGATGGCTTTAACTTTGTCTTCAGGGAGTAGGCTGCCCATTGGGTCAGTGATGCCGATGTTTTTAGCAATGGCATTCGCCACGCGTTGGTTATCGCCGGTGAGCATGACTATCCTGTGGATGCCCATCTCTTTTAGTGCGGCTAAGGTGGATATAGCCTCTGGTCTAGCGATGTCCATTGCGGCGATGATTCCTAGATATGTGTTGTCTTGATGAACGATCATAGCGGTGTGTCCGTTTGCTTCTAGTGTCGCCATTTGTTGGTCGATTTGGTTGGGAACAGGCGCGCCAGTTAATTCTTCAAATAGACGTCTGTTGCCGATGTGTACTTGGCTTTGTTTCCAATCGGCTTGGATGCCTCGGGCGATCAATGCTTTTAGGTTGGTTGCTTTTGGGATATCGATAGTGCCTAATTCTTTTTTGCCTCCATCAACAATAGCGGCGGCAAGCGGGTGATCACTTAGGGCTTCTACGGCTACAGCAACTTTCAGCAAATGTTCTTTGGTGGTTGTCCCAAACGCAATGCTATGGGTGAGTGTGGGTCTGCCTTGGGTCAAGGTACCTGTTTTGTCAAAAGCAATGGCGCTGATGCTGCCCAAGTCTTCGAGAGGGCGTCCGCCTTTTATCAATACGCCTTGTCTGGCAGCTCGTGCTATTCCGGCTAGAACTGCACTGGGAGTTGAGATTGCCAAGGCACAAGGCGAAGCGGCAATCAGCACTGACATGGCGCGGTAGAAGCTCTGTGCAAAGGTTTCATCGATTACAGTAAAGGCAAATAGCAAGGCAATGACTACTATTAATACTGACGGCACATAGTATTTCTCGAATTTATCGGTGAGGTGCTGGGTGGGTGACTTTTGGGTTTCGGCTTCTTTGACCAAATAGATCAGTCGGGCGAGGGTGCTGTCTTTGGATTCTTTGAGAACTTTTATCTCTAGGGCTCCGTTGCCATTGATTGTACCAGCAAAGACGCGGTGCTCAGCCGTGAGTTTTTTGATGTCGCTGTCAGTGTGCCAAGTTAGGCTCGGTCGTTTGGCAACCGGCATGCTCTCGCCGGTGATGGAAGCTTGGTTGACGGGGCTGGTGCCACTGATCACTACGCCATCGGCAGCGATTTTTGAATTGGGTCGTACGGCGATGATGTCTCCGACTTTTAGCGTTTCGATATGTACTTCTTGGAGCTCGCCATCGCGTTTGACTAGGGCGGTGGGCGGTGCTAAATCAGAAAGTGCAGAGATGGATTTGCGCGCGCGCTTCATGGCGTAGTGTTCTAGCGCATGACCTAGACTAAACAAGAACAGGAGCAAGGCACTTTCGCTCCACTTGCCCAAAATTGCGGCTCCGATGGCTGCAAAAAGCATGAGGAAATCAATTTCAAACCTTCCTTTTAAGAGGTCTTTTCCTGCGGTGAGGAAGGTAAAGACTCCACCGAAGAGGGCTCCGACGACAAACAGACTTGTTGTTAAAGTATCAGAGAGGCTGTCGATAAAAGACAGGACAATTCCTGAGATCCAGAAGATACCGCTGAAGATAGCGAAATAAAGTTCTGTATTTGAACCTAGAATTTGGAGGTCAGAGTACCCGTGGTCATGGTGGTGGTCGTGTGATTGCTCGTCGTTGGTATTTAAGTGCTGGATTTTCAATCCTAAATCTTTGACGGATTTGAGAATGGCATCTTGGCTAGTTTGGTTGGCATCCCATTGTATTTGAATCATACCTGTGGTGGAGATAGCCACTGCAGTGATGCCTGTTGTGTTCTTTAGACGCTGCTCTATTCTCCGGGCTTCTCGGGTATGAAGCTTTGTTCGTATCTCAATTTGCAGTTTGCTTGTCATTTGGGTTTTTTATTAAGAACTACCGACGTATAATTATTTGGTAAAGTACAACACAGCCAATTGTTGTAAAAATAAGCAAGAATACATTAAGTGCTATCTCAGACTTTATATAGCTTTCAAAATGCGGTCTTATGAGTAGGCTTATGCCTACACTAAAGAATAAAGAAAACAAAGCTATTATAATTTTGCGGGTCTTTGTAGCTTTTTGCTTTGATGTCATTATTGATAGATTTTTCTACACAAGTTTACTTCTTTATTCTGAAAAGATAAAATTTAATTGCTAGTTACAGCTTTAGGTCTCTTGTCATTTGTTCGACGACTTCATAGGCGGCAGGGCAGATGAGGGTGTTTTTGAGGGTTAGGCTGTTGATTTGATAGAATTTCTTTCGGTCAGTATGTGGGTATTCGCGGCAAGCTTTTGGGCGGTCTTCATAAACCATACAATAGTTGTCACTGCCTAGGAATGGGCAGGGCACGCTCTGCAATACATAGTCATTGTCTTCGTCTATGCGGAGGTATTTCTCGATAAATTGTTGGGGTTTGAGTCTGAACACGCCCGCGAGTCTATCGATGTCTTTTGGGGTAAACAGCGGACCAGTGGTTTTGCAACAATTGGCACAAGACAAGCAATCGACTTTTTTGAAAACATCCTCATGTATTTCTTGCATCTTCTGGTCGAGGTTCTTGGGCGGCTTGTTTTTGAGCTTGGTCAAGAATTTCTTGTGCTCGGCTTGTTTGGCTTTTGCTTTTTGGTGGTAATTTTCTAAGTCCATTGGGTTGTGATAAAGAGCTACTACAAAAGTATTGTTTTGATTGGTTAGAGAAACATAAAAACGCATAAAAAGCGAAAAGCTGCTTGAATGAACAAGCAGCTTTTCTGAGAAAAATTATTTAAGGTATTTAGGTAATTAGTCAACGTTGTCGTGAAGGAATGAATTGTTGCTTCTGAGTTGCGGATCGTTATTGCTGTCTACGCTCAGTGAAGTGCGTGACTTTCCGAAACCATTATCCGGTTGGCTCAGCTCGATGTTCTGGCGTTTATAGGCAGGTTCATTTTCGAGTTCTTCAATCTTCTGGGTGTTGTTGTGGAACTTATAATTAAAGTCCTTCATCTTTTGTCTGCGCTCGTCAGCTCTTGCTTTTAGTGCTTCCTCGATAGTCATTTCTGTTATTGAAATATCGTCTTGTGGCGCATGGTGCAATGACGTGTCAATGCGTTTCTCTTGCACTGGTGCAGCTGGTGCTTCTTTTTTAAGCGTAAAGTTATATTCGGCTTGAATCTCTTCTACTGCTTTTTTCTCTTCTACTTCTGGTTTAGAGTGTGTCAATGAAGACTCCACTTCCATATAATCCTCAAGCGAATATCTCTTGACACCTGACTCATTGACCTCAGTCATTGGTACTACCTGTACTGGGTCTTTGACCTTCATCTCTTTGGTCTGTTCAGAGATTTGAAAAACACTTTCCTCTTTTTGCTCCTCTTGTTTGTGTAGTGGGGCATCAAAGCCGAAGATTATTTTGTCTTCTTTAAGTGCTTCAACTTGTTTGTCTGCATAGGCGGCTGTGAAATCCTCTTGTTTTGCAGCTACGATTTCGAAGGTTACGTCTAGGTTTTTGATAAACTCAGAGGTAGGGATTAAATTGGCTTCGAAAATCTGAAAAGAAGGCGTCTGAGTTACTTCAGGGGTTGCTTCAGGAGCAACCTCAGCTATGGGTTCAGGCGTCTCGTCTTCAAGGTTGAAAATCACTTTTTTTTGGGCTTCTTCCTCCGTCTTTGCTAGCGGAGATGACTCCGCGCTCAGCTCCGTATTAGAGAATCCGAGAAGTGGAGAAACCTCTTTTTTAGAAAGATTGTGTTCTAATTTTTGCTCATCCTCTAAGGGGTGAATGATTCTTTTCTGTTCAGTATTGACGATTTCGTCTTGTTGTTCTACGTCAAAACCCGTTGCGATAATAGTCACAGCAATGGCGTCACCAAGGTCTTCGTCTTCACCAACTCCCATAATGATGTTGGCGTTGTGCCCAGCTTCACTTTGGATGTAGTCATTGATTTCACCGATTTCGTCAATAGTGATTTCGTTTGTTCCCGAAACAATCAGTAGCAATACGTTCTTAGCGCCTGTGATTTTGTTGTCGTTGAGCAGCGGAGAGTCTAGTGCATTGGTTATAGCTTCTTTTGCGCGCTCTTCTCCAGATGCTGTTGCAGAACCCATAATGGCAGTGCCACTGTTGGATAGTACGGTCTTGGCATCTTTAAGGTCAATGTTCTGCGTATAATGGTGCGTGATTACTTCTGCAATTCCCCTTGAAGCGGTTGATAACACTTCATCGGCTTTAGAGAATCCTGCTTTGAAACCTAGGTTTCCGTATACCTCACGCAGTTTGTTGTTGTTGATCACGATAAGTGAATCGACTTGTTTGCGCAACTTCTCGATACCTAGTTGGGCTTGTTCTAAACGCACTTTTCCTTCAAACTGGAAAGGCATCGTTACGATACCCACGGTCAATACGTCTCTTTCTTTTGCCAATTGTGCAATCACCGGAGCGGCGCCTGTACCGGTTCCTCCGCCCATACCTGCGGTAATGAATACCATCTTGGTATTGGTATCAAGCATTTTCTCTATCTCAGCGATACTTTCAATTGCTGATTGTTGTCCTACATCGGGGTTTGATCCTGCACCCAATCCTTCGGTTAGGTTTAGCCCTAGCTGAATTTTGTTGGGCACTGGACTGCTCTGAAGTGCTTGTGCATCGGTATTACATACGATGAAATCAACACCTTTGATGCCTTGTTTAAACATGTGATTTATAGCATTGCTACCGCCACCTCCAACACCAATAACCTTAATCACATTTGATTGATTCTTTGGTAAATCAAACATTATGTTTCCTAAATCTATATTCTCTGCCATAGCTCTATATTTTTATTCTGCGTTTTCTAAAAATTCTTTTATTTTCTCGATATACTTATCAAAGAAATTCTTTCGGATAATCTTTTTTGAATCTCCTTCTGCTTCTGGTTTTGGTTTTTCCTCTAGCTCCGTTACAACCTCTTGGGGTTCTGGTACGCTAGCCACAGGTTCTTCAATAGCTACTTTTTCTCCTTTGATATCAAACTTGTAAATAGGGGTAGCACTTTTTGTATTGTTCTTTAGGCTATTCATCACAAGACCTACTGCCGTTGCATATACAGGACTTGATAAATCTGCTGAAGAGTTTCCTGCCAAATACTCATTCGGATACCCTATTCTGGTGTCCATACCGGTGATGTACTCCACGAGTTGTTTGATGTGTTTGAGTTCTGCTCCGCCACCTGTGAGAACAATTCCGCAAATCAGTTTCTTCTTTGGTTCTTCGTATCCGTAGGCTTTGATTTCGTTGAAGACTTGTTGTATGATTTCAACCACTCTTGCGTGAATGATTTTTGACAAGTTCTTTAGCGAGATTTCTTTAGGTTCACGTCCTCTTAGTCCTGGGATAGATACGATTTCGTTGTCCTTGTTTTCGCCTGGCCATGCCGAGCCAAATTTTATTTTAAGCAGTTCTGCTTGTTTCTCTATGATTGAACAGCCTTCTTTGATGTCTTCAGTGATGACATTGCCACCAAACGGAATGACTGCCGTATGGCGAATGATGCCGTCTTTGAAGATTGCCAAGTCTGTGGTTCCGCCACCTATATCGATAAGGGCTACACCTGCTTCTTTTTCTTCTTGAGAAAGCACTGCATCAGATGAGGCTAGTGGTTCTAGGGTTAACCCTGATAATTCTAGTCCGGCACTTTTGATGCATCGGCCTGCATTTCTGATCGAAGCGGCTTGGCCCACCACTACATGAAAGTTGCTCTCTAAGCGACTTCCGTACATACCGATAGGTTCGTTAGTGGTTTCGTAACCGTTGATTTTATATTCTTGCGGCAATACATGGATGATTTCCTCTCCAGGTAAGACGGTAAGTTTATGTACTTGTTCAATAAGTAAGTCGATATCCGCCTCTGCGATTACTTCTTCAGCATTGGCTCTGCTGATATAGTCGCTGTGTTGGATGCTTCGGATGTGTTGTCCGGCAATACCTACGACAACATCATTGATCTTGTAACCTGAGTTGTTTTCAGCTTCTGCTACTGCTTGTTGTATAGAATTGATGGTCAGCGTAATGTTGTTTACCACGCCCCTAGCAACTCCCAAACTTTTAGCCTTGCCGATTCCTAGAATCTCAAGTTTACCATATTCGTTTTCTTTACCTATCATCGCTACAATCTTTGTTGTACCGATGTCAAGTCCTACTGCAATGTTTTCTTTTCCCATACCTACTCTTGTTTTTTTGTGCAAACTACCTGTTTTGTGAATATTAAATTGATCTCACTATAATTTTCTATCAATGACTCCTGAACTGCTTTTTGATAAAAAGCTTTGTAATTGTTAAACTTGCGCTCCATATCTGTTATTTTGCCGAACTTGATATTGAAATCAAAGTTTCGGTTTTTCATCACTGCGCTATTATCCTCTCTCACATCAACAGATATGATGTTTTTTGCCAAGAAATCGTCTTGATAAATATACCTTAGTAAGCGCACGAGTTCTGGTCTGTCTTCTTTAGTAACCCGGCCTGTAACTAGGGGTACGCGTGCTGAGAAGTTAGTCGATAAGGGCATTTCAGTGCCTTGATAGTCAATATAAAAAGAGCCATTTCCTTCAAAAATTCGCGCTATGGGTGTTTTCTGTTTCACCTGCACTTTTAGTTTGCCTTCTGTGGTCACAAATACTTCGGCGTTCTCAATAGCGCCGTTATCTGTAAGCACAGTTTCCAATGCTTTCAAAACTAATTCATCTTTTAGGATTGTCTTGCCCTTTCCCAATTTTTCTATCAACAAGTTATTAACGTTTTCTTGGGTGATAAATAGCTTGCTTTCGCCCAGAAACTCCACCTCTGGTTGCGATACAGCTCTCTTGTTATTTTTGTCTAAACTAAAGGCATACAAAAACACTATTGCCATCAGCATTAGTAGAAGTCGTATGTTATTCCAATTTAGTTTTTTCATCGCTTTAATTACTTTATTTTTTCTTCTAAAGCCACCTGTAAGGCTGCTACCATTTCGCCGATATCCCCTGCGCCAGCTGTGATAATAATTTGGGCATCAGCCTTCAAAACTTCTTGATTTAGCGTCTTTTTTGTCACTATACCTTTCTTTTTACTACTTATTTTACTCAACAAATAATCAGCGGTAATTCCCGGAATGGGCACTTCTCTGGCTGGATAAATATCCAGTAACAACACTTGGTCAAACTGCGATAAACTCTGTGCGAATTCCTCTATAAAATCTTTTGTCCTGCTGTACAAATGTGGTTGAAAGACGATCAGGTTCTCTTTGTCTGGATACATCTCGTGCACCGCATTAAACACGGCATTTATTTCTGTCGGATGATGTGCATAATCATCTATATAGACTAAGTTATCACTTTTTATTTGATAAGAAAAGCGCCTTTGAATTCCTTTAAAACTACCTAGTGCTTTTTTGATGTTGTCGTCTGAAACGCCATAGGTTTTTGCCATAGACAACGCCATTAGCGCATTGCTCATATTGTGTCTTCCAGGCAGATGAAAGTGAATATCTTTAATATTTCCGTCACTGGTTTTTACGTCAAAGACATAAGCTCCGTTTTTGATTCTGATGTTTTGTGCCGTAAAGGCATCAGTGGTATCAAAACCTACTTTAACCGCTTCTATCGGAAGTGAAGTAGGGGTAAAGAGTTTGGTTTTATCTGTAATCTTATCGGCAAATTCATAGAATGATTTTTCAAAATTGGCTTGATCTCCGTAGATGTCTAAATGATCTGCATCCATAGAAGTTATGCAAGCCGTGTCAGGGTGCAACCTCAAGAAGGAACGGTCAAATTCATCTGCTTCAACTACTGAAACTGTTTTTCCGTCACCGATTAGATTTGAATTATAGTTCTCTACGATTCCGCCTACAAAGGCAGTGACATCTACGCCTGATTGGTGCAATATATGTCCTAAAATGCTCGAGGTCGTTGTTTTTCCGTGTGTGCCCGCCACTGCAAAACAGTAGGTATCTCTAGTGATGAGGTCTAAAACTTCAGCGCGTTTTTTGATTTCGAAATTATGTTCGATAAAATACTTCCACTCTGTATGCGAAACAGGCACGGCAGGAGTGATGACCACTAAGGTGTTTTCTGTATTCAGGTCATTTGGAATATGGGCGAGGTCATCTGAATAATGCACTATAATCCCTAAATCTTCTAGTTTCTTGGTCAGTTGTGTTGGCGTTTTGTCATAGCCAAACACATTTTTGCCCAGAGAATGGAAATAGCGCGCCAAGGCACTCATGCCGATGCCGCCGATACCTATAAAAAATATGTTTTTATACTTTTCCATTTCTATTGCTTAGTGTTTAATCAATTTTACTATTTGGTCAACAATATCTTTAGTCGCCTTTGGTTTTGCCAAGGCTTTGATGTTGTTGCTCAGTTGTTGTTGTACTTCTTCACTCTGAATTAAATCGATAAATTTGTTTTCAAACTGAGTGTCTAATTCTTTTTCTTTTAATAATATAGCACCGTTTTTACTGCTTACTGCCAATGCATTTTTAGTTTGGTGGTCTTCTGCTACGTTGGGTGAAGGAATAAAAATCACCGGTTTGCCCACGATTGCCAATTCTGATACCGAAGAAGCACCTGCTCTAGAGATAATAAAATCTGCAGCGGCATACACCAAATCCATTCGATCAATAAAAGCAAAGACTTTTATGTCATCACGATTGTCGTATTTCTCGTATTCTGAGAAATAGAATTTTCCGCATTGCCAAAGCACTTGTGTGTCTTGTTTGGCGAAAAAGTCTATTTCTTTTTCTATCAATTGGTTGATTCTCCTCGAGCCTAAACTTCCGCCTAACACCAGCAAGGTCTTCTTGTTGGGGTTTAAACCAAAATGTGCCAGCGCGTCTTGTTTGTTAGTATCGTTAGTGATATCCTCACGCACTGGATTTCCCGTAAACACCATTTTGTCTTTTGCGAAATAGTTGTCTAAACCTTCATAAGCCACACATATTGTTTTGGCTTTTTTAGACAGCATTTTATTGGTGATGCCCGGGTACGAATTTTGTTCTTGGATAAGAGTGGGTATACCCATTTGAGATGCCACTCTAACTACTGCTCCACTAGCAAAACCACCTGTGCCGATGGCAACATCGGGTTTGAACTCTTTTATAATTTTTCTAGATTTAAGCAAACTATCAATCAGCTTAAACGGAAACTTAGCGTTCTGAATACTGATTTTTCGTTGTATGCCTGAGATCCAAAGCCCTTCAATTCTGTAACCCGCTTGGGGTACTTTCTGCATTTCCATTTTGTCTTTGGCTCCTACAAATAAAATCTCACAATCAGGAAACCTCGCCTTCAGCTCATCTGCAATAGCAATAGCAGGATAGATGTGTCCTCCTGTTCCTCCGCCGCTTATGATGAATCTTGGTTTCATTATTGTAAATCTTTTAGTGCTTTGATAGCAATTTTCTCGTCAGCTGTAGTATCTTCTATTGAGTGTCCTGCTTCAGTTCTCTTTATTTCTTCCTCTACTTCTTTGTCAATCAATCGCTGTAAGGCTTCTTGACGCTGTACTTTTTCTTTCTCTTCTTCTTTGACTTCTTCGTCTTTCTTGGTTACGTTTAATACAATCCCGATAGCTAAACAGGTCATCCAGATAGAGCTACCCCCGCTACTGATCAGCGGTAAGGTTTGCCCAGTAGTTGGGAACAACTCCACGGCTACTGCCATATTGATGAGTGCCTGAAAAATGATAGGGAATCCCAACCCGACAATCAGTAGGGTTCCGTATATATTCTTGCATTGCACTGCGGCGCGCAAAAATCTGAAAAACAAAATCATATACAATACAAGTATGGCAATTCCACCCACTAGTCCGTATTCTTCTATGATTATTGCATAGATAAAGTCAGACGATGATTGGGGCAAGAAGTTGCGCTGCACGCTTTTTCCTGGTCCTACACCTTGAATTCCGCCCGTTGCTATGGCAATTTTTGCCTTCTCAATTTGGTAGGCCTCTTCCTCGTTATCTGCCCCGCTGGTGAAATTGTCAACTCTGCTTATCCAAGTATCTACTCGGTTCGGGAAAGCGCCAGGAAACATCTTGGCTGCTCCGATAAACAAGGTTAGGAATAACATACCTGCAAGCAATACTTTGGTCAAGTATTTAAATGGATACATACCTATAAATGTCTGTATGATAACCATCGAAAAGATAATTGCAGCCGTCGAGAAGTTAGCCGGGAGTATCAAGGCTATCACTACAAATACGGGAAGCCATAGTTCTAATAAGGATGATTTAAAACTAAATTCTTTATCTTTTATTTTGGCTAAATACCGCGCTACATAGAGCATTAAAGCCACAAAAGCAATGGCTGAGGGTTGAAACCCGACCCCTATAAAGGGAATCTGAATCCATCTGCTCGCGTTGGCACCACCTATGGTCTTCCCTTGTAATAGCGTATATAACAAGAGCAACACAATGACTGGAATCACCAATATCGATATGGCTTTAAAATAATTATAGGGTATTTTGTGAACACCATATATAATTATAAAACCGATGGCCAAATGAGCCAAATGCTTCAACAAGAAATTGATTGTATTGCCGGTGCCATGAGCTCCGTATGCTAGATTACTACTCGCACTATAAACAGGCAAGAACGAGATAACCGCCAAAAGAGCTACGATGGCCCAGATGGTTTTATCTCCTTTTGCATTTTTTAATTGTGCAATCATTTCTTGATTTGCTATTTAGTGTTGTTTATAAACTTTTTACTGCTTTTTTAAACTGTAATCCTCTGTCTTCGTAGTTTTTGAATAAGTCATAACTGGCACAAGCAGGTGATAATAAAACCGTGTCACCTTGCTCAGCGATGCGAGAGGCGATTTTTACTGCTTCATCCATACTTTCAGATTCAATCAAGATATCTACTACATTTTTAAATGAATCGATGATTGCTGAGTTGTCAATACCCAAGCATACGATAGCTTTTACTTTTTCTCTAACTAGTGACATCAGTTCTGAATAGTTGTTGCCTTTATCAACGCCACCGGCAATCCAAACAATAGGAGCCGAAACGCTGTCTAGTGCATACATAACCGAGTTTACGTTTGTCGCTTTAGAGTCGTTGATGTATAAAACGTTTTGTAGTTTGATCACTCGCTCAAGACGGTGTTCTACACCTTGAAAATCAGACATACTCTCACGAATGGTATTTTTTCTGACCTGTAGTATTTTAGCCACAGTTGCGGCTGCCATAGCATTTTTCAGATTGTGTTTTCCCTCTAGTGCCATAGTGTTTACTGGAATAGTCATTTCGTCGTTGTCAATATTTATCATCATAGTATCTTGGGTTAGGTATGCACCTGGTTCTATTTTTTTTGTTAATGAAAAACCTATGGTTTTTGCTTTTGTTTTATTGTTTTGTAGCCATTTCTGAATTTCGATATCATCGGCATCATAAATCAAATAATCATTCTCGTCTTGGTTCATCGTAATCCGAAACTTAGAGTCGATATACTTTTGGTACTTATACTCATATCTGTCTAAATGGTCAGGGCTCAGATTTGTAATTATTGCGATATGGGGTTTGTACTGTTTTATGCCATCTAGCTGAAAACTCGACAACTCTAGCACATATCCATCATACTGCTCTTCAGCTATTTGTTTGGCATAACTCTGTCCGATGTTTCCTGCCATACCTACGTTTAATCCTGCTGCTTTTAATATGTGATGGGTCAGCAGTGTGGTGGTGGTTTTCCCGTTGCTTCCGGTGATGCCTATTGTGTAAGCTTTAGAGAATCGCGACGCAAATTCAATCTCTGAAATTACGGCTATATTCTTTTCTCTGAGCTTTCTGACGATAGCAGCAGTCTCTGGAATTCCCGGCGATTTCATCACCAAGTCAGCATTTAAGATTTCGTCTTCTGTATGCTGGTGCTCCTCCCATTTGATTTCATTTTTTATAAGAACTTCTTTGTATGCTGTATCTATTTTTCCGAAGTCAGATACAAATACTTCATATCCTTCTTTTTTGCCGAGTAACGCTGTACCCACACCACTCTCTCCACTTCCTAAAATTACGAGTCGTGCCATTTATCTCAGTTTTAGCGTGACAATCGATATAATAGCCAGTAGAATTCCGACAATCCAAAATCTGGTTACGATTTTGCTCTCGTGAAAACCTTTTTTCTGAAAGTGGTGGTGCAAGGGTGCCATTAAAAACACTCTTTTGCCTACACCAGTTGTTTTTCGGGTATATTTAAAATAACCTACCTGAATCACTACTGATAAATTTTCTATCAAAAAGATTCCGCATAACATCGGAATCATCAGTTCTTTTCTGACGGCAATTGCCAATACGGCTATTATTCCGCCGATAGTCAAACTCCCCGTATCACCCATAAAAACTTGAGCAGGGTAGGCGTTATACCATAAAAACCCAATCAGTGCCCCTACAAAAGCAGAGATGAAAACCGTCATTTCACCGGAATTGGGGATATACATTATATTCAGATAATTAGAGAAAATAATATTCCCCGATACGAAGGTGAATATCCCTAAGGCAACCACTATAATGGCGGAGGTTCCGGCTGCTAATCCGTCTATTCCGTCGGTAAGGTTGGCTCCGTTAGAGACGGCAGTCACGATCAGAATTACAATGGGTATGAATATCAACCAAGCGTAGTTTTTATAATCGTCACCTACCCATGCGATGATTTCTGCGTAGTCAAACTCGTTGTTTTTAAAAAACGGAATGGTCGTAGCGGTTGATTTTTCGTCTATCGTATTGCCAGAAACCAGTATTTCAGTATCGTTAACTGCACTTGCTTTGGCATTAGTCCTAATGGTGATAGAGTCGTTGAAATACATCACACATCCCACTAGAAGTCCGAGTCCTACTTGACCTACAACTTTGAATTTCCCTTTGAGTCCTTCTTTATTTTTTTTGAATACTTTGATGTAGTCATCCAAGAAGCCGATAACTCCCATCCAAAGTGTGGTAACTATCAGTAAGATGACATACACATTGTCGAGTTTGGCGAATAGCACTACTGGAATTAACGTAGCAAAAATGATGATGATTCCGCCCATCGTCGGTGTTCCTGCTTTTTGGTTTTGCCCCTCAAGACCTAACTCACGGATGGTTTCGCCAATTTGTTTTTGTCTGATAAAATTGATGATTCTCTTACCGAAGACCATTGACAACAACAAAGACAACAAAACAGCTGCTCCAGAGCGGAAGGTGATATACTGAAATACTCCCGTTCCCGGCAGGTCGAAATGTGTGTCTAAATAGTCAAATAAATAGTATAACATATGGCTACTTGTTTAGTTGTTCTAACAATTCGGTTACTGTTTTCATATCGTCAAAATCATGCTTTATGCCGTTGATTTCTTGATAGGTCTCGTGTCCTTTTCCTGCAATCAGGATAATGTCACCGCTTTCAGCCAACTGACAAGCCATTTTGATGGCCTGTTTGCGGTCTAGAATAGCGGTGGTTTTTTTATAATTTTGCGCTTCAACTCCTTTTTCCATTTCGTCCAAAATCACCTGTGGGTCTTCGGTACGCGGATTGTCTGAGGTGAAAATAGCCTTGTTACTCATCTCACTGGCTATCTGTGCCATAATTGGGCGTTTTGTTTTGTCTCTATCGCCGCCACAACCTATAACAGTAATTAGTTGTTCGTTTCCGCTACGGATATCGGCTATGGTTTTAAGTACGTTTTCTAGTGCGTCTGGCGTATGTGAATAATCTATGATAGCTGTAATACCCGTTTTAGAAATGATGTATTGAAACCTACCTGATACGCTTTCGAGTTGACTCAACTGCACTAAAACCTCTTGTTTTTCTAGACCAAGCTCGATGGCGGTGGCATAAATAGCCAATAGGTTATAGGCGTTAAAATTCCCGATAAGTTTTGTATATACTTCTTGATTGTCAATCTTTAGCAATAAGCCTAAAAACTGATTCTCTAAGACGTGTGCCTTGTAATCTGAATATGATTTTAGGGCATAGGTGCGTTTTTTAGCAAGCGTATTCTGAAGCATTACACTTCCGTTTTTGTCATCGATGTTGGTAATGGCAAAAGCGGTTTTGGGCAAGTGGTCAAAGAATGATTTCTTGACATCTCTGTATTCTGCAAAAGAACTGTGATAGTCTAAATGATCATGTGAAAGATTGGTAAAAATACCGCCTGCAAAAGTCAGCCCTTCTGTTCTTGATTGGTGAATGCCGTGAGAGCTCACTTCCATAAAACAATATTCGACGCCTTGAGCAATCATTTCGTTCAGATAATAATTTATCACAAGTGGGTCAGGTGTGGTGTGTGTCGCGGCAAATTCATGTTGGTGAACTTTTATCTTGACCGTTGACAACAAACCTGATTTATATCCTGCACTTTCAAATAAGCTATATAAAAGTGTGGCAATGGTTGTTTTGCCATTGGTGCCTGTTACGCCCACTAACTTCAGCTTGTCTGATGGGTTATCATAAAAATTAGCCGCCATTTCTGCCAAGGCTTTGTTGGAGCTGCTTACTTTGATATAGGTAATGCCTTCTTTTAATTCTTGAGGTAACACTTCACAAACAATAGCCACTGCACCTTGCTCGATACATTTATCAATATACTGATGTCCGTCAGTAGTGGTTCCTTTGATTGCTATAAACACATCGGCTTGAGCAATTTTTCTAGAATCAAACTCGATTTTATCAATAGAGAGTTCTATCGAGCCTTTTATAGATTCGACAGCAGTTTTGCCTACTATGTCTTTTAGATTCTTCAAGATAATTCTAATAGTATGGTTTGGTTTTTCTGTATTTTCTCTCCAGCGGGAATAGATTGTCTCTTTACTTTTCCACTTCCGATGATGCGCACTTTCAGGCTTAAGTTTTCTAGCAATGCAACGGCATCCATGCCTGGCATTCCCCTAAGGTCAGGTACGGTGGTTTTGGTTGTATTGGCAAGCCTATTGTATTTCATAAAACTCGCTTCTTGCGTGTCGATTTTTTTATTTAAGTTGTCAATTTCGTTGTGCGTAGGCGAGTCTGTAAATATCTTTTGAGCCACTGCTTTAAAAACAGGACCCGATACATCAGCACCATAATATCCCTTTGAACGCGATGGTTTATGCACCACTACGATACAAGAATACTTGGGTTCGTTTGCTGGAAAATAACCCACGAAAGTTGAGGAATAATACATGCTGTCTCTCACGGCATAGCCTACTTGAGCTGTACCTGTTTTTCCTGCCATAGAGAAGTTGGGCGAATATAGTTTTCTGCCCGTGCCTTTGACTACGACGTTTTTCAGTACATCCTGAATTTTGAAAAGCGTTTGGTCGCTACATATTTTAGAAACGATGACTTCTTTGTCAAACTTCTTGATTGATTTGTTCCACTCTTTGATTTCTTTTACAAATTGTGGTTTGACCATTTCGCCGTTATTGGCAATGGCATTATAAAAAGTAAGGGTTTGCAAGGGTGTCAATTGCAGTGAATAGCCATAAGCCATCCAAGGCAGCGTCAGTCCTGACCAATGTGCTTTGTCGTTTTTCGGGTGATAAATCACCGGTTTTCCCTCACCTTGAATAGGTAGCCCAAGGGGTTGGTTGAGTTTCATCGCATACAGCTTGTCTACAAAAGCAGCTGGATTGTCTTTGTAGTTTTCATATACTGCCTGAACAATGACTGTGTTTGATGAGACTTCGATACCACGGGCCAGAGATATTTTTCCGTAGCCTCCTTTTTTAGAATCGCGGACTTTTCTGTTATGGATAATAAACTCACCCCCGTTTGTGTCGTATACTGTTGAGGTATCTACTTTTTTATCCTCTAGAAGCACCATGAGCGAAGCCAATTTAAAAGTTGAACCCGGTTCTTGAGATTCCCAAACGGCATAGTTAACAGTCTCTGCATAAGAGCCGTTTTTTTGTCTTCCGAGGTTAGAGATGGCTTTTACTTCACCTGTATTGGTTTCCATCACCACCACACAACCGTGATCAGCTTCGTAGTATTCTAACTGCTTGAGCAAGGCGTGATGGGCTATATCTTGAATATACACATCTATAGTCGAGATGACGTCATAGCCGTCTTGTGGTTCTATTTCGTTGTTGTCATTGATGGGTTTCCATTGGCCTTTTGCCATTTTTTGTTTGACAACTTTTCCGTCTTTTCCGTTGATGTATTCTTGAAAAGCGCCTTCTATACCGATATTGGTATAGGTGCTATCTGCATTGAGTCTTCTGTAACCGATGGTTCGCTCAGCAATTCTACCGATAGGGTGTTGACGCACTGTTTTTTGTTCTGTGATGAGTCCTCCTTTATAAGTGCCGAGATTAAAAAGCGGAAAGCCTTTGACACGCATGTAATTCGTGTAATTCAGGTTTCTAGCAATTAAATAATACCTGTTTTTATGGGTTCTAGCTTTGCTGAGTTCGTTGTAATAATGGCCGCTAGGTTTTCCGAAAAGCATTGAGAGCGAATCTGACAGAGCTTTGATGTTTTGGTTGAAATCATCATCTTTAGAAGCGATGGCGTCAAATCTCACGGTATAATTAGGGATTGAAATCGCTAGTAAACTTCCGTCAGAAGAATAGATGTTACCTTGGTTAGAAGGAATGACAAAGGCTTTGATAGTGCTTTCTTCAGCTAGATTTCTATAGTACTCACCGTGCTTCCATTGGATATTGGTCAATTTGAACACAATACCAAAGGCAAGCAGGAGCATCAGCGATGCCACAAAGAAGATGCGATATGAAACCTTTTTGTCTTGCATTATTAATTTTTCTTTTCAACTACCTTAATTTTCATCGGCGGTGTTCCTGGAGGGAAAATACCCACTTCACTCATTTTATTGGCAATGGTCGATTCCATTTTGAGTTTCATCAGCTCAGTTCTGGTATCGGCAAATTTTGATCGGAGTTCTTTGTTCTCAGTGTTTAAATCAGAGATATTAAAGAGTTTTTGTTCAAAGCGATGTGTATTTGCAATCAGGATTATGGCTAGTATTACTAAGAAAATAATAAACTTCCAATGTCTAATGGCATCGGTGTCTATCAAGAATTTTGTTCTCAGTAAGTTGTATACTCCTTCTTTCATTTTATTTCTTTTCTGCGACTCTTAGTTTTGCACTTCTGGCTCTATTGTTTACTGCAATTTCTTGGTTAGAAGGAATCATCAGTTTGTTGACCAATTTGAAAGGCACCTCAAAATTCCCGAACATGTCTTTCTCGGGCTCGCCTTCAAACATTCCGTTTCTCATATAGCGTTTTACTAATCTATCTTCTAGTGAGTGATAAGATATCACGCTCAATCTTCCTGCTGGTTTCAGCAAGTCAAGGCTCTGTTCTAAAAATTCTTTTAGCACTTCAATTTCTTGATTGACCTCAATTCTGATAGCTTGATAAATCTGTGCTAATATCTTGTTGCTTTTGTGTGCGGGTAAGAATCGCGCTAAAGCTTCTTTTAACCTTTCTGAATTCTTGATCGGTTCAATTTCTCTTTGGTTGACAATGGCGTGTGCCATAGCTCCGGCATTGGTGAGTTCTCCGTATGTTGCCAGTACATGGCGCAAGCTTTTCTCGTCATAGTCATTGATGACTTCGTAAGCGCTCAGAGTATTCGTCTGGCTCATGCGCATATCTAAATCAGCTTCAAAACGCGTTGAGAAACCTCTTTCTGCCACGTCAAACTGATGTGACGAAACACCCAAGTCAGCAAGGATTCCGTCTACTTCACGAATGTTGTGAAAGCGAAGGAATCTTTTGATATGCCTGAAGTTTTCGTTGATAAGCAAAAACCTAGGGTCATCAATACTGTTTTTGAGGGCATCTTGGTCTTGGTCAAATGCGATAAGTCTTCCATTCTCGCCCAATCGACTAAGGATTTCTCTGGAATGTCCGCCACCTCCGAAGGTGACGTCAACGTAAATCCCGTCTGGGTTGATGTTTAATCCATCAACAGACTCTTTTAATAAAACCGGATTGTGATATTCTGTATTACTCATCGTCTAGTCCTCCCATAATTTTTTCAGCCAGATCTCCGAAGTCCATCGAAGCTTCATCTACTGCTTTTTCGTATAAATCTTTGTCCCAAACCTCTAAGAAATTTCCTACCGAGTTCAAGACTACTTCTTTTTCAATCTTGGCGTATCCCAAAAGGTCTTTCGGGATGAGTAGTCTACCTGCGCTATCCATCTCAACCATTCGCACCCCATAGGTAAACCTTCTTATAAAATCGTTGTTTTCTTTTTTGAAACGGTTCAAGCGGTTTACTTTTTCCATTAACACATTCCACTCGTTCATCGGATATAATTCAAGACACGACTGAAAAACCGAACGTTTCAGCACAAAGCCATCACTCAAAGAATCTAGCTGCTTCTTGAGTTGCGCAGGCACCATCACTCTGGATTTGGCGTCTACTTTGCATTCATATGTTCCGATTATTGTAATCACTCGAGGTTCGTTGTATTATATTTAAAGCAAAAATATAGAAAATTTTACCACTTTATCCCACTTTGCCCCACTTTGTTGATAACTTTTTCCACTAAGTGGTTTTAAATCAACCTTTCAGCTCTTCAGAAAGGCTTGTTTTACTGATAGTTCGGGAGTTTTTTAACTAAATTTTGAATCTAAAAACATATTTTCAATTTTAGATTTATCTTTGGGGCTTAATTCAAAAAACAAAACATGCATTTCCTTAGACTTATTCGCTATCAAAACTTACTGTTGCTTGCCTTGATGCAATTGATTTTTCATTACGGATTTTTACAAAAACAAATTGGGGGTTTGGCTCCAGAGCTAGCGCTGAATGATTGGCAGTTTTTGTTGCTTGTTTTGTCGACAGTTTGTATTGCCGGGGGAGGTTATCTGATCAATGATGTTTTTGATAAAAACATGGATAAGATCAACAAGCCTGAGCGTGTAATTATCGATAAACACATCACTGAGGCTGCTGCTTATAACTTTTATATTGTGTTGAACGTCATTGGTGTAGGTATTGGGTTTTACCTGTCAAATTTTATTGGCAAACCCAGCTTCTCGACAATTTTCATTTTGATTGCTGCAACGCTTTATCTGTATGCGATGAACCTGAAAAAAAGTCTTTTGGCAGGTAATGTATTGATTGCTGCAATCCTTGCCATCAGTGTTTTGATCGTAGGTGTTTTTGATCTACTGCCGATAATTACGCCAGAAAACCAACACAGCTTAGGCAACTTATTCAAGATAATCATCGATTATGCTGTATTTGCTTTTTTGATTAATTTAATTCGCGAAATCATCAAAGACATGGAGGATATTGAAGGAGATCTAGACAATGGCAGCAAGTCATTGCCGATAGTCATTGGCATTAAAAAAACTAAAATAGCGCTGTCAGTATTATTGATACTTAGCATTCTTTTGCTCGGGTGGTATAGCTATACTTACTTCTTTGAGAATGATTTGTATATCGTATTGATCTATGTGTTGGCGCTAGTTTTGACACCTTTGGTATATATTGTTGTCCGTCTGTGGGAGGCCAATCAAAAGAAGGATTTCACTCACTTGAGTTTGGTTCTTAAGGCAATTATCCTGTTTGGGATTTTATCTTTATTAGTAATTGTGAATACCGTTGGGCTATGATGCTTGCCAGAGAATTAAAAAACCACCAACTTATTTTGGCTTCAGGCTCGCCCAGAAGGCAACAGTTTTTCAAAGATTTGGCATTAGATTTTGAGATTAGATTAAAAGAAATTGAAGAAACTTATCCTGAAAACCTAAAGGCTTCAGAGGTTACTGATTATCTCGCCCTACTTAAAGCCAACGCCTTTGAATTAAAGTCAAATGAGATTTTGGTCACTAGCGATACCATTGTGTGGTTAGAGGATAAAGTTATCGGAAAACCGAAGAATTATGAAGATGCTTTTGTAATTTTGAAGGAATTGTCAAATAAAACCCACCAGGTGATTACATCGGTGTGTTTGAAGTCAGTTTCAAAAACAAAGGTTTTTAATGTGATTACTAAAGTCACTTTTGCCGAACTTACCCATGAGATGATTGGGTATTATATAGATACTTATAAACCTTTTGACAAGGCAGGTGCATACGGAATTCAAGAGTGGATAGGTCTTGTGGGAATTGAGAAAATCGAGGGGTCTTATACCAATGTTGTGGGATTGCCGACAGAGAAATTTTATAAAGAATTATTATGCTTCATACGTTAAATATTAGCTTTTTTGATCGAAACTTTAAACAGATTATAGCCACTTTGGCTGTGCTAGTTGTATTTATAGCGCTGAGAATAATCACTAAATCATTTATCAAAGGATTTGGCCGAAAAACAAATTTGTCAGAGGTGCGAATGAATTTAGTAATCAAATACATTGATTTTTTGATTACTATTTTAGGCGTTGTTTCGCTTATCACCATTTGGGGAGTAGACGGAAAACAGATTTTTGTAATTCTATCTTCTGTGTTTACAATCATCGGGATTGCTTTTTTTGCACAATGGTCAATCTTGAGTAATATCACGGCAGGAGTTATTTTGTTTTTCTCTTTTCCTTTTAAAATTGGCGATAAGATCAGAATGTTAGACAAAGATTTCCCTATTGAAGGTGAGATAATTGACATTAAATCTTTTTATACGTTATTGAAAACTGAAAACGGAGAAGAAATCTCTTATCCGAATAATCTTTTGCTACAAAAAGGAATTGCAATAATTCATGAATATTCTGAACCAGAAAAAGAATTCACAGATTAGATTTTGTTAACTTAGAGGCTTGAAAAATAATAAACCAAGATTATGAATAACTTTGTAAGACTTCCGTTTTATGCGCGATTGGCCTCAGTGCTGCTCATTGTTGCTATACTTTTTGCAATGTTATATGTCGGCAAAGGCGTGATTATTCCCGTGTTGATGGCGCTTTTGTTTGCTATACTGGTTCGGCCAATCAGTGTTTTTATGCAAAGAAGGCTGCGTTTCCCCAATGTATTGGCATCGATGGTTACGGTTTTGGTTTTTGTAATCATCATCTTGGGTATCTTGACCTTTATTTCGTGGCAAGTGGGGAGTTTCTCAAAAGATTGGTCAACTATAGAAAAGAATATTACCATACACTTAAATAGCCTGCAAGACTTTCTGAAAGAGACCTTCGGATTTGACGAGTCTGAACAGATGGAATATCTGTCAAATGCCACTAGTGAGTCAAAATCAACCTTAACAGGTATGGTTACTAACTTCATACTCTCTTTTTCAGATACGTTATTCAATCTATTTATGATCCCGATTTATATGTTTCTTTTTTTGATCTATCAGAATCATTTGATCACCTTCTTATCAAAATTAGTAGGTGCTGAATATCAAGAAATATTAAAGAAAATATTATACGACATCAAAACTGCTGTGCAGAGTTATTTGTTTGGCGTATTGATTCAGATTACGGTGATTGCCACACTTACTGCAATCGGGCTTACAATTGTGGGAGTGGAGCACGCCCTTCTTTTAGGGGCAATCACCGGATTGTTAGGTCTTATTCCGTATTTAGGAAACGTACTTGCTGGGTTGATTACTATTTTTGCAACCCTTAGTGGCTCGCCTGATCTGTCGCTTATCTTACAAGTGATGATCGTTACTACTGTAGTACAGCTGATAGACAACAATATTACCGTCCCGCTAGTGGTGAGTTCTAAAGTCAAAATCAATGCTTTCACCTCAATTATCGGTATTTTTATCGGAGGTATGCTGGCAGGAATAGCCGGAATGTTTTTGGCAATTCCGTTATTGGCAATCATAAAAGTGGTGTTTGACAATGTGCCTTCACTCACGCCATGGGGGTATTTGATGGGTGACGATATGCCTAAAGTTCCTCAATGGCATTATAAAATAGCCAATTTAGTTTCTCCTAATACAGAAATTATAGAAGCAGAAATCATTGAACCTGAAGATCCTACTCCGCCAGAAGAGGATAAAGAAGACTAGCTTTTAGTTGATGACTTAGCTGATTTGAAAAACATTTCTGTCCTTAAGTGGCATTCTAATTCAGTTTTTTTGTAATTTTAAAACAAAAACCATGGAAAATCACCTTATAGTTTTCTCAGGAAGTGAGATCGAAGTAATCAAAGTCCGTTTGTTGTTAGAACAAAATAACATAGCCTATATCGAAAGAAATGATATCCAATCTGGCGTTACCGCTGGTTTTGGGACTATCGATCAGGCGGTTCATATCTTAGTAGATAAAGCTGATTACGATATGGCTTTAGAGTATCTACAGCCACTTAAATAGGCTGCTTTGCTACATTTGCCGTCTTTTAATTTTATATTCTGCTCTGTGTAACAACTGTTACTGACTGGTGTGTCATTACGTCTTAATTTTGCATTAAAATATTAAGATGATGAAAAAACACTGGTTTACATTTTTGTTCCTCTCGGTAACTTTACCGTTTTTTGCTCAACAACCCCTAGAGCTTCAAACAGCTATCGGTTTGATGAAGGAAAACAATACGCAACTCAAAATTCAACAACACGAAATCGAGTTGTCAAATAATGAATTGTCAGAAACCCTCTCTGGATTCTTGCCTTCTGTTGCTGTATCTCATACCGGATTTTATACCAATGACCCCTTAAATGCCTTTGGGTTCAAACTACAACAACAGATAGTTACCCAAGCTGACTTCAATCCTGACTTGCTGAACAACCCTGATGCGATGCAGCACTTTAATACCAAACTGTCTGTTCAGCAACCTCTTTTAAACTTTGATGTATTTGTCGCTAGAAAAGCACTCAGAGAGAAAATCAAAGCTGTAGCTTATCAAAAACAATACGCTGAGGATATGTTAGCGGTAGAAATCAAAAAGGCTTATACCAATCTTCAGTTTTTATACGAAGCTAAAAATGCGGTGTCCAAAGGGATTTTAGCCTATAACGAGGTCTTGCGCAACACTCAAAATATGCAAACCCAAGGTTATGCCAAGCCATCCGATGTCTTGATGGTACAGGTTGGGTTATCAGAAGTGCAAAACAAACAAATAGAAATTGACAACAATATCGCTAACCTGTCTGACTACTTGTCGTGGTTGATGGGAGAGGAGACTACGCTGATTTATGTGCCTACACAAAGCCTAACGCAAAACCCACTTATAGACCACAACTCACTGTTTTCTGAAAACAGAGCAGATATCATGGCTATGAAAAGCGGTGTAGAAGCACAGCGCAAAATGCTGTCTATGCACAAGCAAACTTTGCTGCCGAGGTTGAATGCCTTTGGCGAATTTAACTATCAAGACAGAGATATCGCTGGCCTCGGAGCTAATGCTTATATGGTAGGTGCATCTTTGTCGTGGGACTTGTTTAACGGAAATAAAACCTTTAATACAATTAAAAAGACAAAGATCAGCTTAAGCAAAGCACAAGATGAAATGCAGTTGTATATCGAGAAAAATAAATTAGAGTTGCAGAAGTCTAAAAGAGATTTAGAAGCCAATCAAGCCAAGATAAATCTTGCCACAACGGCAAAAAACCAAGCCAATGAAACACTTCGAATCATAGAAAACAGATATGCACAAGGCTTAGAAAAAACAGCTGACTTATTGGTCTCTCAGGCTACAGAGCTAGAAAAGCAAGTTAAGCACTTAGAGGCAATCAAAGACTATAACTTATCAATAATTCAAATCGAATTCTTAACCAACAAAAACTAATTAAACTCATACCAAGATGAAAAATAAAATATTAAGCCTATCGCTATTTTCTTTGCTAATTGTTGTTGCTTCTTGTTCAAAGCCAAAAGAATCAGCTTTGCATGAACATCCAGCCGTGGCTGTTACGATAAATGAAATCTCAGGAAGCCATCAAGGACAATTTGTGACGGCTAGCGGAAAAGTAGAGGCAGAAAACAGTGCAAACCTCAGTACGCGTATGATGGGTTATGTGACTGCTGTCAAAGTAAAAACAGGAGAGAAAGTGTCTAAAGGACAATTGCTAGCTAGCATCAGCAATACAGATTTACAAGCCAAAAAAGCACAAGCTGAAGCAGGCGTTGCACAAGCTACTGCGGGGTATAACAGCGCCAAAAGAGACTTTGACAGGTTTGCTACTCTATTTGCTCAGAAGAGTGTCTCGCAAAAAGAAATGGACGATATGACCACACATTTAGAAATGGCTAAAGCGGGATTAGAAGGAGCGAAGCAAATGAAAAACGAAGTGATGGCGCAGTTCTCATATGCCAATATCACCGCTCCTTTTGCTGGAGTAGTTACCGGAACTTATATGAAAGAAGGCGATATGGCCAACCCAGGGATGCCCATTGTGAGTGTCGAGGGAACCTCTAAGTTGCAAGTGGTGGTGATGGTTTCTGAAAGTGATATTTCAAATATCAAACAAGATA
This sequence comes from Flavobacterium sp., assembly GCA_035515135.1. Lineage (GTDB taxonomy): Bacteria > Bacteroidota > Bacteroidia > Flavobacteriales > Flavobacteriaceae > Flavobacterium. The sequence continues at coordinate 47,613 of DATJBW010000001.1, read as the reverse complement.
TGAAAACCGAGGTCATGGTCAAATCATTAAACAAAACCTTTAGCGGAAAAGTAATTGAGGCGAGTTCATCAGCTAGAAATACCGGAGGTCAGTATATCGTAAAAGTGGAGCTAGACAAAGCAGATGCAAGCGTGCTGTCAGGCATGTTTGTCAACGTGGTTTTCCCAATAGAAAACACAGCTGCTCAAAAGGATGATAATTTAGTAATGATACCTGTTGAAGCCGTTATCTCACAAGGACAACTCAAAGGTATTTATGTCGTAGGAGATGACAATACAGCCATCCTTAGATGGATTAGACTAGGGAAAACTTATGGAGATAACATCCAGGTTTTGTCAGGGCTCTCAACGGGCGAAAAGTATGTAGTAACTGCTGACGGAAGGCTCTATAACGGAGCTAATATAAAGCTAAAGTAAACCTCATTGAGGTGAATTAAAATACAATCCCAGTCTGTAAAGGCTGGGATTTTTTGTTATAAAAGCTGAGGTTTAGTTAGTAAAAGATACGGTTTTTTTATAATATTTGGCGAACTAAAATTAGTGCGCTATGCAAACTGGAATCATCATAAAATGGCAGGCGTGGTTAGCGCAGTATCTTATTGAACAAGGTATTCAACCACTTAAATTAGAAGGTTATAAATTAGGTAAGAGTAAGCGCACTAGCAACATGACTGCAGAAGAGAAGCTTGAAATGCTGAAGGAAGACCAGAAGTTCTTAGATGAGTTAATGGATGATGACGACTTAATTCTATAAAAGAGAATACTGGTGATTTTTACGCTCAAGATGCTGAAGAATCAAAAGGTAATACAGAGTCCTAGACAAGAAAAATATATTCTAAACTATTGTTTTCTTTTTCTGTTGTATACACTCAAAATATATCCAAATAACGTAAGTTAAAACCATCGCCGAATAGTTGCCCAAAGCTATGCAAAAATCTTCAAAAAATATTTTGTGTCAAGCGCGTGTATAGACCTAAATAAACTACAATTTCTTTTATTCCTTCTGTAACCAATGTAACTGTACAACTTGCTTTGTTGGCCTAAATTTGCATTATATTTAAAACTAATAACTATGCAACAAGGAATTTCAGGAAGAATAGCCTCGATGTTTTTAGACTCTAAGCTGTCTGTGCTATTGATGATTGGACTTATGATTATAGGTTTGTACAGCTCATCACTCATCCCTAGAGAAGAAGAACCTCAGATTAACGTCCCGATGGCCGATGTGTTGGTGGGATATCCAGGTGCATCGCCAGAGGAAGTGGAAAGCAGAGTGCTAGAGCCACTTGAGAAAATTATTACCAACATCAAGGGTGTTGAACACCTGTATAGTACCGCTATGAACGGTCAAGCTATGATTATCGTTCAGTTTTATGTGGGTGAAGATGTAGAGCGCTCATATGTGAAGCTCTATGATGAGCTCAACAAAAACAAAGATATGTTTCCGCAAGGAGTCTATCCGCCGATAGTTAAAACCCGTTCGATTGACGATGTGCCGATGTTAGGACTAACGCTTTGGAGTGAGACCTATGACGATTTTCAGATTCGTCAAATAGCCGAAGAGCTAGCTACGGAAGTCAAAAAGATCAAAGACGTTTCAAATATCAAAGAAATCGGAGGTCGCTCACGTGAACTCAAAGTGATTCTTGACAAAGATAAAATGGCTGAAAGCAAAGTTGACGCCATGGCTATCATGCAAATGATTCAAGCCAATAACGGAAGTATGCAATCGGGGAGTTTCGTGCAAAACGACACAGAATACCTAGTGACTACCGGCAAGTTCTTGTCTTCTGAAGAGGATTTAGAAAATCTAGTGGTGGGTGTAAATCAAAATATGCCCGTATACCTCAAGCAAGTGGCTAGCATAGTAGACGGAGCAGAAACAGCTAAGAATTATGTCTCTTTCGGATACAGTAAAGCCAATGAGAAATACGTAGATAACCCATCTGAATATCCAGCTGTGACGCTTTCTATCGCCAAAGTGCAAGGAGCAGATGCCATGCATATTGCAGAGCAGATTCTCAATAAAGTAGAGGTGTTGAAGACCACTATTATTCCATCTGATGTAAAAGTTGAGGTGACGCGTAATTACGGAGAAACCGCTTCTGACAAAGTAAACGAATTGTTGTCTCACCTGCTTATTGCAATTATAGCGGTTACTATTCTAGTGATGCTGGCCATGGGTTGGAGAGGAGGATTGGTCGTGTTCTTATCAGTGCCGCTTACCTTTGCCTTGACCTTATTTAGCTATTATATCTTGGGATATACGCTTAACAGGATTACACTTTTTGCCCTAGTTTTTGTGGTGGGAATTGTGGTAGATGACAGTATTATTATCGCAGAGAATATGCACAGGCACTTTAAAATGCGAAAGCTTCCGTTTAGAGATGCAGCAATTTATGCGATTAACGAGGTGGGTAACCCGACGATTCTAGCAACATTTACTGTTATTGCTGCCATACTTCCGATGGCCTTCGTCTCGGGAATGATGGGTCCATATATGAGTCCGATGCCGATTGGAGCTTCTATCGCGATGATACTTTCACTCTTTATTGCACTCACTATTACGCCCTATTTAGGCTATCATTTATTGATCGAAAAAGACAAGCGCAAAGCAAAGAAAGAAGAAGGTCACGAGTCGAGTATGATTTATAAGATTTATAACAAACTAGAAAGACCCTTATTAGAAAGTTCTAAAAAACGCTGGTTAGTGCTCGGAACTACTTTTGTTTTGCTCTTGGCTTCTATGTCGCTGTTCTTTACAAAATCAGTTGCGGTGAAAATGCTTCCTTTTGACAACAAGAATGAATTCCAGGTCGTAATTGATATGCCAGAAGGCACGACACTAGAGCGAACTTCAGCCGTAACGCGTGAAATCGCACAGTACTTGACCACAGTGCCAGAAGTGTTGGATTACCAAAACTATATCGGAGCTTCAGCGCCTATTACCTTTAACGGATTAGTGCGTCACTACGATATGAGAGGCGGAAGCAATATGGCGGATATTCAGGTGAATTTGCAACACAAAGACGATAGAAAAATGCAAAGTCACGATATTGCTAAAAAGGTGCGTCCGCAGATTCAGAATATTGCAGCAAAATATGGAGCAAACGTAAAAATTGTAGAAGTGCCGCCTGGGCCACCCGTGCTCTCAACGATAGTTGCTGAAGTGTATGGACCAGACCACAAAGAGCAAATTAAGATTGCTTATCAGATCAAGGAAATTCTAAAAAACACCGATGACGTTGTGGATATTGACTGGAACGTTGAGGCAGCGCAAGTGGAATACCGATTAGAAGTGGACAAAGAAAAAGCAATGCTCAACGGAATTGCACCACAACAAGTAGTGGGCAACCTCACCTACTTGCTCAGAGAATATCCTGTGTCTAATTTATATGATGAGAGATCTGTCAATCCTGTAGGAATTGTAATGGCTCTAGAGGACAAAGACAAAACCAGTATCCAAGATATTCAAAGTCTGAAAATAAAAGGACAACATGGCAATATGGTGCCGGTAAGTGATATTGTCAAAGTAAGACAAGACACACTCAGAACCTCAATCAACAGAAAAGACCAACAACGCGTGGTGTATATACTCGCAGATATGGCTGGTGATTTAGAGAGCCCGGCTTATGCCATACTCGGTATGGAAGAAAAGCTAAAGCAAATTGAATTGCCAAAAGGCTACACTTTAGATGAGATTTATATGGGGCAACCCAAAGACGAGAGCAATTTCACTGTGAAGTGGGACGGAGAATGGCAAGTGACCCTTGAAGTATTCCGCGATTTAGGAATTGCGTTTATGGTAGTGATTATCATCATCTATATGCTCATTGTAGGATGGTTCCAGAACTTCAAGACTCCAATTGTGATGATGGTGGCTATTCCGCTTTCGTTAATCGGAATTATTCTAGGACACTGGATGTTAGGAGCTTTCTTTACCGCTACCTCATTTATCGGGATGATTGCCCTAGCGGGAATTATGGTGCGGAACTCCGTCTTGCTCATTGACTTTATAGAAATCCGACTTAAAGATGGCATTCCATTAAAACAAGCCATTATTGACGCTGGAGCTGTGAGAACCACACCAATTTTACTTACGACCGGTGCAGTAGTTATCGGTGCAGTGGTGATATTGTTTGACCCTATTTTCCAAGGATTGGCTATTTCACTTGTCGCCGGAGCTATTTCATCAACTATATTGACGCTACTGGTAGTACCACTGGTTTACTATATGGTAGAGCGCAAGAAGTGGGAGAAATAGAATAAAGAGCATAAACTTTTAATAGTACGAAACATGAAATTACTTATAATAACCGCCGTTAAGGCATTTGAAGAAAAGGTAAGAAAGGTATTGGCTGACAATAAAGTGCTTACGTATTCTTATAATCCAGTGGTTGGCTATAGAGATAGTACCCAAGACGCTGTAGGTAGCAACTGGTTTGGCACAGAGATGAACAAAGTAGATTCCTTGTTGTTCTTTGCTTTTGTATCCACAGAAGTTTCAGAGCATCTATTTAACAGCATCCAAGAATTAAACAAAGAATGTGATTTGAACTCTAGAGTACATATATCCATTATACCTATTGAAAAATATAACTCATTAAACAACTAAACTATGACTAGAGAACGCTATATAAAGCTTATCGCAGGAACAATGATTTTGGCTTCTTCACTTTTAGCCTATTATGTAAATATCAATTGGATTTGGCTTGCTGCTTTTGTAGGAGCTAACCTATTTCAGTTTTCACTGACCAACTGGTGTTTGCTCAACTCTATCTTAAAAGCTGTAGGCGTAAAGTCTGAGCTAGAATGTGGTAAAGGTGGCGGAAGTTGCTAAGTACTATTAGGTTTAAATAATCAGTGCTGGATTGCCTCAGAGGTTTTTACTTCTGGGGCAATCTTTTTTTGGTTAAATAATATACCGGAATACCCGAGAGCATAATCACAACGCCCCATCCACAAGTGCTTGTTCTGTCAATCAGCAGTGCGATGCAAATCACAGATGCCATAAGCACATAGATAGCCGGCAATAGCGGATAGCCAAAAGCTTTATAAGGACGTTCTGCCTCAGGCATTTTCTTTCTGAGAATGAATATGCCGATGATGGTCAGGATATAAAAAATAATCACGATAATCATCACATAGTCAAGTAAGTCGCCGTATTTTCCGGTCAGACAAAGCACAGAGGCCCATATACATTGAATCCATAAACCCCAACTCGGCACACTAAAGCGGTTGAGTTTCTCGGCTTTTTTAAAGAATAATCCGTCTTTTGCCATGGTATAGTAGACTCTGGCTCCAGCCAATATCAATCCGTTATTACAGCCAAAAGTAGACACCATAATCATAATGGCAATAATATAAGTGCCTGTTTCGCCAAAAATAAACTGAGATGCCACAACCGCTACGCGCTCTTGCGGTGCAAATGCCATCGCCTCTAAAGGCATCACAGCCAGATACATTAGGTTAGTTATGATATACACGATGCTTACGATTGCCGTTCCTAGAAACAAACTCAGTCCTACATTTCGCTTTGGGTTTTTGATTTCGCCAGATATAAAGGTTACGCCATTCCAGGCGTCTGACGAAAATAATGACCCAACCATCGAGGCTGCCATAGCAGAAAACAAAACCATTCCGCCAATAGAAACCCATTCTCCTGTGGCTGAATTAAACGATCTAGCATCCCAGGCATTGGCCCAATTTGCACTCCAAACATCTGAATCAAAAGCCAGCCAAAAGCCGGTAATCACTAATCCGAACAATGAAATTATTTTGATAATCGTAAAGAAAGTTTGCAGTATTTTTCCGTTTCTCACGCCTTTACTGTTGAAGAATGTCAGCAGTACAATAGTGGCTATTGCTAAGATTTGAGCTGCATTTACCTCTACTGAGCCTAGGCCAAACAAGGTGTTTTCTTCTGAGAAACTCGGATATAAATACGCAGTAAATTTTGCAAATGCAACACCTACAGCGGCTATAGTTCCGGTTTGTATCACCGCAAAAAAGCTCCAGCCATACAAAAAGGCAATCAGTTTGTTGTAAGACTCTTTTAAGTATACGTATTGACCGCCCGCTTGAGGAAACATCGCACTTAATTCGCCATAAGAAACAGCGGCAATAATAGTTATCACGCTCGAGAGTACCCAAGCCAGAATCAGCCAGCCAGCACTGCCTACATTCAGCATCATATTGGCACTAACAATGAAAATCCCCGAACCGATCATCGAGCCTGAGACCAACATGATTCCGTCTAAAAGTGATAGTTCACGTTTTAATTCGTCTTGATTTTGATTGTTTTCCATAAATGCACGCTAAGATAAGTTTAACAATAGTACTATTTTTTTTCAAAAAAAAATAAAATTATTTCTCATTGCCGCGGTTTTTTTTAGTTATTTTGTTTTAACGAAAAGTATTTTTTAAAGGCTTTTATATGTGGGTTTTTATAGCTACTTTATACAGCGAAAAAAATAAAAGCAGAGCTAAATAATATTGAAAAAACTTTTGATGAATTTCTAAAAAGAAATGATTCTAGATAAAAAACACCGGATTCTTTTTTAGTTAAAAATTAACATAATTAAAAGTGTATTTATCTGTCATATAGTTGTTTCGATATGCAAATTAACAGTTATGCTTTTGAATAGTCTTAAAGATAAATTGAAGATATTTTTTTTAAAGAATAAAAAATTATATTGCCACTAATTTTTCGATTAATCAATAGTCTTTTGATTTTTTTATTAAGAATTTTATTCACATATTTGCTAACTCAATAATCAGAATATGAAAACTCTCTTTGTGTCTGATTATGAAACAACTCTGATAATAAAAAAGCTAACTTTAACTAGAATATGAACAAAACTGCTCAATCGGTATGGGAAAATTGTCTGTCTTTCATAAAAGACAATATTCAGGAACAGGCCTTCAAGACTTGGTTTGAACCGATTAAGGCAATTGAACTCTCGAACAATGTTTTGCATATTCAAGTTCCTAGTAAATTCTTCTACGAATGGTTAGAAGAGCATTATGTCAGATTGCTGAAATTGGCTTTGACAAAAGAGCTGGGTGAAGGCGCAAAGTTGCTCTATAAAATCAGTATGGAGAATGCCAAGGGAAATAAGCAGCCTTTTACTGAACAGCTCCCGAGTTCTTCGCGCGGTACTGTCAAGCCACAAGAAGTAGATTTCCCGATACAAAATAAAGATCCTGAGCTCAAAAACCCTTTTGTGATTCCGGGTATTAGAAATATAAAAATTGAATCACAACTCAATTCAAACTATAACTTTGATAATTTTTTAGAAGGTGATTCTAACAGATTAGCTCGTTCAGCAGGTATGGCTGTTGCCAGTAAGCCTGGGGGAACGTCGTTTAACCCGCTGATGATTTTTGGTGGGGTAGGTTTGGGTAAAACTCACTTGGTTCACGCTATTGGAGTTGAGATTAAAGAAAAGCATCCAGAGAAAACAGTTTTATATATCTCAGCAGAGGTCTTCACGCAGCAGTTTGTAGATTCTGTAAGGAGAAATACCAGAAATGATTTTATTCATTTCTATCAACTTATCGATGTGCTTATTATTGATGACGCACAGTTTTTCTCAGGAAAAGCGGGTACGCAAGATGTGTTCTTTCATATCTTCAACCATTTGCACCAAAACGGAAAGCAGGTGATCTTGACCTCTGACAAAGCGCCTGTAGATATGCAAGATATTGATCAGCGTTTGTTGTCGCGTTTTAAATGGGGCCTCTCAGCCGAGTTGCTACAACCAGATTACGAAACACGCTATTCTATACTTCAAAACATATTGTATCGCGATGGGGTAGAGATGCCTGATGAGATAATCGAATATGTTGCTAAAAACATAAAATCAAACGTGAGAGAGCTCGAAGGAGCTGTCATTTCTCTTATTGCCCAGTCTTCATTTAATAAAAAGGAAATTAACCTTGAATTGACAAAGGGGGTAGTAGAGAAGTTTGTGAAGCATGTGAAAAAGGAAATTTCTATTGACTATATTCAAAAAGTAGTGTCAGATTATTTCCAGCTAGACCTTGAGACTTTACAGTCAAAAACTAGAAAACGCCATATCGTTCAGGCCAGACAATTGGCGATGTTTTTTGCCAAGAAATATACGAAGTCATCTTTGCAAAATATCGGAAACCAGATTGGTGATAGAGATCACGCTACTGTGCTTCACGCTTGTAAGACAGTCGATAACTTGGTAGAGACTGACAAGCAGTTTAAGAAGTACATGGAGGATATCAATAAAAAACTCTCAGTATAAATTGTAATGAAGACTAAAATTCTAATGGTGTGTTTGGGTAATATATGCAGAAGCCCACTAGCAGAAGGAATCTTACAGTCAAAACTCGATAAGGCCAAGTTCTTAGTAGATTCAGCAGGTACGAGTGATTGGCATTCAGGCAAACAACCTGACAAGCGCTCTGTGGCTATTGCAAAGAAATTTGGTGTTGATATCTCTAATCAGCGCGCAAGACAATTCCAGGTACAAGATTTTGAAGACTTTGATTATATATACGTCATGGACAACAGCAATTATAAAGATATACTTGCACTTGCTCCGACTAATATAGCAAAAGAAAAAGTCAGTATAATCTTGAACCAAATCTTTGAAGATGAAAATGTAGACGTTCCGGATCCTTATTACGGACTTGAAGATGGCTTTGAAAATGTCTATGCTATGCTGGACGAAGCTTGTAATATTATCGCGAAGAAATTAGATTCATAGTGGTATTATTGTTCTTTTAAGATAAATTTCTTATTTATTTAAGACAAGTCTTGCCCTTTGAATTCCTAATTCCTTAACTTAAAAACACAAAATGTTAAAAAATATATTCTATTTTTAGATTATTTTAAAAAAATGAGTTACTTTTGCAAACAGTATAGTGTAAGTAAAATCTGTAAAAAAAATAAATTATGAAAAAAATCATACTAACAGTTGCTGCTTTAGCTGCTTCGTTAGCTATTGTTAATGCTCAAGAGACTGAACAAAAAGAATCTAGCTTTAACAAATGGTCAGTAGAGTTAAACGCAGGTATAACTAAGCCTACAACTCCTTTTGTGAGTGGAGCTTATGTGGATAGAGTATCGCCTCTGCATTTAGATTTAGGGGTTAGATATATGTTTAATCCAAAATTCGGTCTTAAACTAGACGGAGGTTTTGATCAATTTAAACAAGGAAGTAGTAGTTCAGTTGACTTTGAAAACAAATACTACAGATTCAGTTTACAAGGAGTTGTAAACGTAGGTCGTGTATTGAACTTTGAAGATTGGACAAATACTATCGGACTATTAGCTCATGCTGGTGCTGGATATTCTATGCTTCAGTCTGATCATTATAGCGGAAGTGACCAAATGATTAATTTCATTGCAGGTCTTACAGGTCAAGTTAAATTATCTGATAAGTTTGTGCTTACTGGAGATTTATCTATGATCAACAACCTGAAACAAAACCATACTTGGGACGGGACTGAATTCTATAATAACAAAAGAGGTCTAGAAAAAAATTATTTATTTAATGCTTCTTTAGGTATCACTATGTATTTAGGTAGTGCTTCTACTCACGCTGACTGGTACTTAGTTACTCCGATGGATGACGTAATGGCTAGTTTAGAAGATAGAATTTCTGAAATCGAATCAATGTTAGTTGACTCTGACAAAGATGGTGTGCCAGATTACTTAGACGTTGAGCCAAATTCAACTCCTGGTGTTGCTGTTGACTCTAAGGGTAGAGTTATTGACAGAAACGGAAATGGTATTCCAGACGAACTTGAAACATACCTAGAAAGAACTTACGGTCCAGAAGCAGTAGGTAGAAATACTAAGAGCAATAATGAACTTGTGAAAGAGTTGATTAACAGCGGATACGTAACAGTTTACTTTGACTTTGATAAAGAGAAACCAACAAATGTTTCTACACAAGGAATTGATTTCATACGCACTTATTTATTAAACAACGCTAATGCTTCGGTTAATATCTATGGACACGCTGATGAAATCGGGAATGTAAACTATAACTATGGCCTTGCAAACAGAAGAGCAGAAAACGTTAAAGCTATTCTAGTGAAAGCAGGAATCGACGGAAATAGATTAAATGTTATCTCTAAAGGAGAAGACAAATCTGTTGAACCATCATCTGCAGGAGCTCGTAAATTAGTAAGAAGAGTTACTTTTGAAATCAAGTAATCTCAACTGTAAATAACATATGAAAAACACCCGATACTCTCGGGTGTTTTTTTATGCCTATTATTTAGTGTGTTAAGAATATGGCTATTGCTGTATTTTTGAGTAAATTTACTTTTTTAAAAAGGATTACATGAAAAGCTTATTTATTGTCTTGTTAGTTTTTATAGCATCTTTTATAACCGCAGAAGCTCAGGTAGAACATGAGGTAATACCTCCCTTTAATATTAAAACAGTTTCTTTTGTCAAGGATGGGCAAAATGCAGTTCCGTTCTTTAAAATGGGCGATAGCTTTGTGTTTGAGTTTGATGACCTTTATGCTTCTGAACAAGATTATTCTTATACGATTACACACTGTAACTATGACTGGAAACCTTCTGGTCTGTCTAAAATGGAATACCTAAAAGGTTTTGACAACATTAGAATTCAAAACTATGAGAATTCAGTCAATACACTTCAAAGTTATTCGCATTATGTGCTGCGAATCCCAAACCAACAAACCCAACAATTATTGCTTTCCGGAAATTATATCTTAAAGATTTATGACGACCAGAGCCAATTAGTTTTGTCAAGACGTTTTGTAATGTATGAAAACACTGTGGGTGTGCCCTTACAAATCAAGCGCTCTAGAACTATGGATGATATTCAACAGATGCACAATCTAGAGTTTTCTATACGACCTGGAGCTTTGCAATTACAAAACCCAACAGAAAATGTAAAAGTAGTGTTGCTACAGAATGGAGTTTGGAATACGGCACTCACTAACATACGTCCCCAATATTCTATTGCAAGCGAGCTGATTTATAAATACGACAAGGAGACGAGTTTCTATGGTTCTAACGAATTCTTATATCTAGAGACCAAGGATATCCGCTCGTCTAATAATACAGTAAATCGCGTATCTGCTGGAGAAATTTACAACACACACCTGTATGCGCATTTGGCTAGAGCAACACAATCATACACCTACTATCCAGATATAAACGGTGGTTTTATGCCTACGGTGTACAATAGAAATAAGCCCAGTATAGAGGCAGATTATTCATGGGTATACTTCACTATGCAAGCGCCTAATTACTTCGGCAATGATGCAGTCTATATCAACGGAATGTTTAATAACTATGCGTTGACTGATGAGTTTAAAATGGATTATGACCAAAAAGAAGGAGTCTATACAAAAGCATTACTTATTAAGCAGGGCTTTACAAACTACCAATATGTATTGGCAAATAACAGAAAACAAGTCAATCAGAAAGACGCCATTGACGGAAACTTCTATGAAACCGAAAATGATTACTATGTCTTGGCTTATTTCAGAGGAGCGACTGATCGTTATGACCGTGTGATTGGTATCGGTAAAGCCAATTCTATTGATATAACCAATTAAATAAAAAAAAACAGATTTATTTTTTTTCAAATCTTACTTTATGAAAAAGATTATTTCATATCCGTTATCAATAGTTTTCTACTTGATTTTCGGAATTCTGCTGTGTATATTTCACCCTATTCAATGGGTTTGTCTGCATCTTTTTGGCTACCAAGCCCATAAAAAAACAGTTGATTATCTGAATTTTGGGCTGACGCGCACCACACATATTTTAGGAACAACTTATAAGGTAAAAAATTTAAAGCTCGCCCCAAAAGGAGTGCCTGTTATTATTGTAGCCAATCATCAGAGTATGTACGATATTCCTCCTATAATTTGGTTTTTCAGGAGACTGCACCCAAAGTTTATCAGTAAGAAAGAATTGGGTAAAGGAATTCCAAGTGTTTCGTATAACCTAAGACACGGAGGCTCAGTTTTGATTGATAGAAAAGACCCTTCTCAGGCGATGCCTCAAATACAGAAAATTGCTGAGTATATAGAGAGAAATAACCGATCAGTTGTTATTTTTCCAGAAGGCACAAGGAGTAAGACTGGTGTGCCGAAAAAGTTTTCAGAAAACGGACTTAAGACCCTGTGTCAATATGCACCATCGGCTTATATCTTGCCCGTTACGATTAATAATTCCTGGAAGATGGTGCGCTTTGGCACTTTCCCGATGGGACTCGGAAGTCGTATTAGCTATAGCGTTCATCCACCCTTAAAAGTGAGTGACTACTCAATTGATGAGCTTCTCCAGAAAACAGAATCAACTATTGTTTCTGCTATTCGCGTATAAAGAGGCATAATTAGTTTGAGATATACAATTGGCTCCCGCCTCTTAGCTCAACTCTATACGGAATCATTGCATAATCACCTTCTGTAACGGGAAGTCCGGTGTATAGGCTGTATTCTAATTCATCACAAGGGCAAACGGCTCTAATGCCATTTATTTGAAGTTGTGAGCAACTCGATGCATATTGATTCGGACAATTTGCTTCATAAGCTCTGTATCCAGCACCTGTGTTAAAAACAATTACTCCATTGGCACCCGCACCTACTAAAGTTACTAAAACAGCATTGCTCGGATAGTTTAGCGAGCTGTACATAGGTAACTGCATATCTATTGTAAAGCCAAAGGAATAAGTAGGAACAAACGGATTGTTCACGCGCGCATAATCGCTTTCGCAACTATGCAGAACAAGTGATAGAATTGTTAAAATAAAAAACTTGCGAAGCATAAATAGAAACCTGATTTAGATCAGTCATGAGAGGCGTTTGGTCAAATAGACTAATGCTTACTATTCTTCTGCGGATGGTTGAATATAAAAGATGTCTAAGGTTTCAGAAGAACTCGATTCAAAATCTTGAGGAACTGGAAGTTCAACATCTGGAATAGGCAGTTCGTTTAAGTGGTATTCAATTTTAGTATCTACGAAAATCACACCTACATTTTTGGCGTAATATTGCGTTGAAAGAATAATATCTTGTTGATTCATAATTACATAAGGAATCTCAACTCCAAATAAATTAACCGTAGCCGTTATCTTTGCTTTAAGGCTCAATGTGGTTGTTTTGATGTTCTCATAAACCACATCCCCGATGGTGTGTGTCGGGAAGCTTTGGCCTGCTGTGGTAGAAAGTATATAATCAATTTTAAAATCAATATCGTTATACAGAAAGTTGAAGCTATCTGATTTGCTGTCTAGTGGTTTTCCTGAAGTAGCACTAGCGTCAAAAAATAAGAAATTGTTGAAATTCACCTCTAGTTCGCCTAGGTTTCCGCCAAAAATATCACCGGCATTCATAGTGCCGCTAATCAGCACTCTTGAGCCTGAGTTTCTGGATTTTCCGCTGGTCATAATTCTTGAGTAAAAACCTAAAGGCATATTGTTTTCAGTAGCATAACTGTAATAAGTATATCCGTTTTCTTCGATGGCTGCGTTGATGTAAAGAGAATCTCTACTGGCAGGAGCCTGCTCAGACATTACATCATAGACCCAATAATTGCCTTGGTCTTGCGGAAAATATGCATTGTCGCCTACAGGAATAATTGGGGTGCTTCCGCTATCATCAGAAGAGCAGCTTAGAAAGCCGAGTGCTAAGAATAAAAATAAGAATTTAGTTTTCATGGGTATATACTGTTTTCAAGATTTTTTAATGGTGACTTTCAAATGTAAGTATAAAAACCGGTTCTGATTTAAAACTCAATTTTTTTTAACACTTTTAATTTCAATTTTATGAGAATCACTTAACTAGTGAGATTTTTAAAAAAAACTGTCGTTGCTACGTCTTAATTTAACTCCAAAAGATCCAATTTATTATAAGTTGCTCTTGATTATGTATTGACAGATTTGTTTTTGATAACGCTATTTTGTGCTTCAACTAATTTAAGTTTACCTTTGCCTTTCTCATTAAAATTCTATTCGATATGTCTCAATCTAAATCTGGATTTTCAAAACTCTCAAAAGCCGATAAGGTAGAGTGGCTATTGTCAGCCTATTTCTCTGATGATGCTCATGCCAAAAAGGTTTTAAAGCAATACTGGAACGCAGATGAGTCATTACAAAGACTTCATGATGACTTTATCGAGAATACAATTTCTAACTTTTATTTGCCCTATGCCGTAGCGCCAAACTTTGTGATTAACGACAAGTTTTATACTGTCCCAATGGTCATTGAAGAGAGTTCAGTTGTGGCAGCAGCTTCAAAAGCAGCTAAATTCTGGTCTAAAAGAGGTGGTTTTAAAACCACCATTCTGGGGACTGAAAAAATAGGACAAGTACACTTTATGTATGATGGAGATAAAGAAAAACTAAATGATTTCTTTGAATTAGTTAAGCCTAAATTTTTTGAGAATACCCAAGGCATAACCGCTAATATGCAAAAGCGCGGCGGCGGAATCACCTCTATTGAGCTTCGCGATAAAACCTCAGCGCTAGATAATTATTATCAATTGCACGCTACTTTTGAGACGGTAAATAGTATGGGTGCTAATTTCATCAATACCTGTTTAGAGGATTTTGCAAAAACTTTAAAAGAAGAAGCTGAAATCTACCAAGGTTTCTCAGAAAACGAGCACATCGAAGTGGTGATGAGTATTTTATCGAATTTTGTCCCGAACTGTGTGGTTAGGGCTGAGGTGTCTTGTAAGGTAGAAGATTTGGACCCGAACCCTGCCTTTGCGCAGAAGTTTGTGCAGGCAGTGCAGATTGCACGAGTAGAACCTTTCAGAGCAGTAACGCATAATAAAGGCATTATGAACGGAGTAGATGCAGTGGTTTTAGCTACAGGTAATGACTTCAGAGCTGTTGAAGCAGGAGTTCATGCCTATGCCTCAAGAGATGGTCAGTACAGAAGCCTGTCAAATGCTGAAATCAAAGACGGCATTTTTCGCTTTTGGTTAGATCTTCCTTTAGCGCTGGGTGTTGTCGGCGGATTGACCTCTTTGCACCCATTGGTGAAGTTCTCACTGCAAATGTTGGGTAACCCAAATGCCCAGGAGTTGATGCAAGTGGTAGCAGCGGCAGGATTAGCTCAAAATTTTGGTGCTTTAAATTCGTTGACCACGACAGGAATTCAGCAAGGACACATGAAAATGCACCTGATCAATATCTTAAATCAGTTAGAAGCCAATCATGATGAGCGCAAACTGACACTCAAAAGATTCAAGGGAAGGCCTATCACACATAGCGCAGTAGTGAGTTTTGTAGAGACTTTGCGCATACAAGAATAAAAGAGCAAAAAGAATTTGTATGGTTTGAATTAAAACTATATATTTGCAGACTGTAAAAATTATTTAATCAAAACATATTGTTATGTACGCAATCGTAGAGATAGCAGGGCAACAGTTTAAAGTTAGCAAAGACCATACAGTTTTTGTTCACCGCTTGGATGTAGAAGAAGGTAAAAACGTAACGTTTGACAAAGTTCTTCTAGTAGACAACAACGGAACAATTACATTAGGCGCCCCAGCTATAGAAGGAGCTTCAGTTGAAGCCAAGGTGTTAACGCATCTTAAAGCAGATAAAGTAATCGTTTTCAAAAAGAAAAGAAGAAAAGGATACAGAAAGAAAAACGGTCACCGTCAATCATTGACTAAGATTCAAATTGTTGGGATCACAGCTTAAGGCTTTGATTTAACAAATTTAAAGACCAATAAAATTATTTCAAACAGAATTAAAATTTAAACATCATGGCTCACAAGAAAGGTGTCGGGAGTTCGAAAAACGGTAGAGAATCTCATTCGAAACGTTTAGGAGTTAAAATCTTCGGTGGACAAGCTGCCATAGCTGGTAATATCATCGTAAGACAAAGAGGAACAAAACACAACCCAGGAGAGAATGTATATCTAGGAAAAGATCATACACTTCACGCTCAAGTTGATGGAGTTGTAGAATTTCAGAAAAAAAGAGACAATAAGTCTTATGTTTCTGTAGTTCCTTTTGAGGCTTAAAAATCTATTATTTTAGATACAGAACCCATTTACCAAAAGTAAATGGGTTTTTCTGATTATATAAACTTACCCAAAATTATGACTGGAATCGTATATAAATCTACCGGGAGTTGGTACACTGTAAAAAGCCGAGAAGGTGTTTTTTATAAGTGTAAAATCAAAGGTAAGTTCCGTATTCAAGGCATTACGAGCACTAATCCAGTAGCGGTGGGCGATGTTGTAGATTTCGAGTTAGATAGCACAACTGATGAACACATCGGAGTTATCAAAAACATACATGACAGGCATAATTATATCATCAGAAAATCTGTCAATCTGTCTAAACAGGTGCATATCATTGGTGCTAATATAGATTTGGCTTTTTTGTTGGTTACGGTCAACTATCCGTTGACAACCACTTCATTTATCGATAGATTCTTAGCTTCGGCTGAAGCTTATAATATCAAAGCTATATTGATTTTTAATAAAATCGACACCTTAGAAGAAACTGATTTAGACAACCAGCTTTTCTTGCAACATCTCTATACTTCTATCGGTTATAAGTGCTTGAGGGTTTCTGCTCTTGAGGGCATAGGAATCGAAGAAGTTAAAGCACTTATGAAAGACAAAACAAGTCTTTTTTCAGGGCATTCAGGCGTAGGAAAATCTACCCTAGTCAATGCACTTGAACCCACCTTAAACTTAAAGACCTCTCAGATTTCAGAATCAAATAAACAAGGCCAGCATACTACTACTTTTGCCGAAATGTATGATTTGTCTTTTGGAGCAAGAATTATTGATACCCCAGGCATCAGAGGATTCGGTATGGTAGATATGGAACCTGCTGAAGTAACTGATTATTTTCCTGAGTTTTACAAGCTAAAAGCCCACTGTAGGTTTAATAATTGTTTGCACAAAGAAGAACCGGGCTGTGCTGTAAAAGAGGCGTTAGACAATGATCAGGTATTTTGGTCCAGATACAAGAGTTATATCCAAATCTTAGAAGGAGATGACTCTATATATAGGTTAGACGAACACCTGAATCAATAACAAAACAATAGTTTACCTCTTTAGTTTGGTCGGTGAGAAAAGCAATAGTATTACAGTTATGAGAGTCAATAAAAAGATAATCATAAACATCGTAAATACATCTTTTACCTGAATCACTCCAATTAGCCCCGCTACCAAAGCAGCCATTCCCATCCTTATTGCCCCGCTCAGCGCTGATGCAGCACCTGCTCTATCGGTAAAAGGAACTAGCGAAGCGGCCATTGCATTGGGGTTTATGAATCCGATTGTGAATAAAATTGAAAATAATCCTAGCACAACCCATTGGTATGAAAGTGTGGGGTTTAAATAAGAAAAGCTCAGAATACTTCCAGAAATAAGGCACAGCATGATAATGGCAACCCTACCAATTTTGAGATAATTCACTCTTCTAGTTAGCCATCCATTGATATAACTACCCAGTATTAAGCCTGAGGCATTGATGGCAAATAATATTGAAAAAGTAGTCTTGTCTAGCTTGTAATAAGTCAAGAAAACAAAAGCAGAAGAGGAGATATAGGCAAAGAGAATCCCCATTGAGATACTTCCGATAAGGGTATAAAACAAGAAGGTTTTATTCTTTACTATCCCCCAATAATTCACCGCTATTTCGCTGACCTTTAATTTTTTTGAGTGCATGTATTGGCTTGTTTCAGGTAAAAAGAAATAGATTAACAACAAAACCATAGTGGCAAATCCTGCCAAAAAATAGAAGATGTAATACCAATCAGCATGTTCTACGAAGAAGCTCCCAACGCTTGGTGCAATCAGTGGGGCAACACCCATCACTAGCATTATAGACGAAAAAGCCCTAGCTCTATGCTCCGGAAGATAGACATCGCTAATTATCGCTGCAGAAGCCACCATCCCTACACAACCGCCTAAGGCTTGAACAAAACGCATCCAAATCATCATCTCTATGGAGGTTGAAAAAGCACAACCCAAAGCAGCGAGCACATAAAAACTCAACCCAAAGAGCAGCGGTTTCTTGCGGCCATACTTATCTACAATAGGTCCGTATAAGAGTTGTCCGATGGCAATTCCGATGAAATAAGAAGTTAGCGTAAAAGTTACCTTTTGTTCGTAGGTATTCAAGTCTTCAGCTATCCTCTGAAAACCAGGAAGATACATGTCAATTGTGAAAGGCCCTAAAGCGGCCAATATTCCCAATAGAACAATTAAGAAGGTCTTGATTATTTTTGGTTGTGTGTTTTGTGTCGTCATAATACGCTTGCAAATTTAAGCCAATTCTGATGAACCCAGTAAAATAGCAGTCTTATTTTATTCTTAACTTTTGAGCATTCAAAGCTCAAAACCCTATTGGGTGCTATACAAGAAAACAAGATATTTGCTTATTGTGTTTTATTTGCTATAATCTGAGCTTGTTTGAGGTTGATTATTTCAAAAGCTTTGAGTAGCTTGGAATCTGATTTTGTATATTTGTAAGTTATTATTCTATATTTTTATTTTGATGAAATCAAATTTTCTTAAATCTGCTATTTTCTTCGGATTAGTTTTCGGAGCAATAATGATACTCGAGTTTTTAACGCTGATTGCTTTAGACGTTGACGGAGTAAAAAATCCTTCTTTGGGAATTATAATCAGCCTACTGAATTATATGGCGCTACCCTTAATGTTTGTGATTTTAGCTGCTATCACTTTTAGAAATAAATATAACGACGGATATATTACATTCTCAGAAACCCTCAGAATTGGTGCGGCTACTACAGTAATTGCTGCCTTAGTATTTAGCGTATTTAACCTAGCTTATAATTACATGTTTCCGGAGTTTATCGATCAAACCATCGATAAGATGCGTGATATCTCAGTTAATTTAAGAGAAACTGCTCTGGCACAAGGTGCCACAGAAGCTGAGGTCAATTCGTTAGAAGACATTGAAGGGCAGTTAGTCATCACTAGAAGTTCAATGAAATCATTTTTCTCAATTCCGATGACCATCGTGATTTATGCTGTTATAGGAATCGTTTGTGCCATTCTTATTGGCGCATTTGTTAAAAAAGATAAACCAGAAATGGCATGATAAATATAAGTGTTGTCATTCCGCTGATTAACGAAGAAGACTCGCTCAAAGAGCTTTATTCGTGGATTGTTCAGGTGATGAACAACAATAACTTCTCGTACGAGATTATTTTT
Organism: Flavobacterium sp.; assembly: GCA_035515135.1. Lineage (GTDB taxonomy): Bacteria > Bacteroidota > Bacteroidia > Flavobacteriales > Flavobacteriaceae > Flavobacterium. The sequence goes on along the minus strand of DATJBW010000001.1, from coordinate 28,417 downwards.
ATCGATGACGGAAGCGCAGATAAATCTTGGGAAATTATCTCTGTATTAGCGAGCGAAAATGCTAGTGTAAGAGGATTTAGATTTCAGAAGAATTACGGCAAATCACAAGCTTTACACTTAGGTTTTGAAAAGGCAAAAGGAGAAGTGATAATCACTATGGATGCCGATTTGCAGGATAGTCCAGATGAGATTCCGGAGTTATATGCCATGGTAATAAGCGGCAAGTTTGATTTGGTTTCTGGCTGGAAGAAAAAGCGCTATGACTCAATCCTGTCCAAAAACCTACCTTCAAAACTCTTTAACTGGGCTGCCAGAAAGACATCTGGATTACAACTCCACGACTTCAACTGCGGACTAAAAGCCTATAAAAATGAAGTTGTAAAAAATATAGAAGTCTCTGGTGAGATGCATCGCTATATTCCGTTATTGGCTAAGAATGCGGGTTATACTAAGATTACTGAAAAACCAGTGAAACATCAAGCCCGTAAATACGGACAGACAAAATTTGGCATGAACAGATTCCTCAACGGATTTTTAGACTTGATAACGATTTGGTTTCTTTCAAAATTTGGCAAACAACCCATGCATCTTTTTGGTGCTTTGGGCGTGCTGATGTTCTTGATAGGTTTCGGGTCTGCCTTGTATATCGGAGCCTCAAAACTCTATAGATTATACAACAATTTGAACTATACTTTGGTGACCGATAACCCTTGGTTTTATATAGCGCTCACCACTATGATTATAGGATCAATGTTGTTCTTAGCTGGATTCTTAGGCGAGCTCATCTTGAGAAATCGCCCAAATCAGGAGAATTATAAAGTGAGGGAAGTGACTAAGTAAAACCTTATTATAAGCTTAGAAAGTCGTGAGCTTATAAAATAAAAATAGGCTAGAAGAATCTTTTTCAATAGATTAGCTCTACATAAAAATAATACTAATCTGTTACCAGGTTATAATTTTGAAACATCATATTATAACAAGATAACATCATTACATTAAAAAAAAATGCATATACCACAAAATATATTAGACAAAGTCAATCTATGGTTGACACCAACTTTTGATCAAAAGACAAGAGAAGAAATTGAGGCGTTGATGACTTCTGACCCGAAGGGATTAGAAGATGCTTTCTATAAGAATTTGGAGTTCGGCACCGGAGGCATGAGAGGAATAATGGGAGTAGGTACCAACCGAATCAATAAATATACTTTAGGTAAAAACACCCAAGGACTGTCTGATTATCTCAAAAGATCATTTCCTAACCAGGAGATCAAAGTTGCTATTGCCTATGATTGCAGACATAACAGCGATTCGTTGGCTAAACTCGTGGCTGATGTTTTTTCGGCCAACGGGATAAAAGTGTATTTGTTTTCAGCTATGCGCCCAACGCCAGAACTATCATTTGCAGTGCGTCATTTGGGCTGTAAAGCCGGAATCGTGCTTACTGCATCACACAACCCACCGGAGTATAACGGATATAAGGTATATTGGGATGACGGGGCGCAACTCGTGCCACCTCAAGACGGAGAAATTATCAATGTAATTGAGAGCTTGGCGTATGACCAAATTAAGTTTGAAGCCAATGCGGAGCTGATAGAATATATCGATGCCGAAGTAGATAACGCTTTTATCGAATCTACCCTTGAGAATTCAAGTTTTAATACGCCTATACAAGCCAAAGAAAAGCTGAAGATTGTTTATACCTCACTTCACGGAACCTCTATAAAGCTGATACCGCCTGTACTTGAAAAAGCAGGCTATACAGATTTGAATATTGTACAAGAGCAGAAAGAACCCAATGGCGATTTCCCTACTGTAAAATCTCCGAACCCAGAAGAGCCAGAAGCACTGACCATGGCAATTGATTTGGCTAATAAAACCGGAGCTGACATCGTCATCGGAACTGACCCAGACTCAGATAGAATTGGGATAGCTGTAAGAAATCTAGAGGGTGAAATGCAATTGTTGAACGGAAATCAGACTATGGTTATCATGACTGCTTTCTTGTTAGAACAATGGAAGAGAGCAGGTAAGTTGACCGGAAAAGAATTTATCGGATCAACTATTGTCTCCACTCCGATGATGCTCGATTTGGCTGAAGGATATGATGTAGAGTGCAAAGTAGGACTTACAGGTTTTAAATGGATAGCCAAGTTTATCAGAGATTTCCCCGACCAAAAGTTTATTGGTGGAGGAGAAGAGAGTTTCGGGTTTATGGTAGGTGATGCCGTGCGAGATAAAGACGCCGTAGGAGCTGCCTTGCTTGTGTGTGAAATTGCCGCTCAGGCAAAAGCCGCAGGTAGCTCGATATTTAAAGAACTGCTTAATCTTTATATCGATTATAGTTTTTATAAAGAACACCTGATTTCAATTACCAAAAAAGGTATGGATGGCGCAGCTCAAATCAAACAAATGATGATTGATTTAAGAGAAAAACCACTTTTAGAGCTTGCCGGACAACGCGTAGTGATGATAGAGGATTACCAATCTTCAGAAGCCAGAGATTTGATGGGCGGAGGAGTTTATGGTATCAGTATACCCAAATCAAACGTGCTGATTTATTACCTAGAAGACGGCAGTAAAATTTGTGCCAGACCAAGTGGTACTGAGCCTAAGATAAAGTTTTATTTTAGTGTGAATGCACCGCTAGAGAATATAGAAAGTTTTAAAGGAACTGAAGTAGTTTTAGACCAACAAATTCAAAATATCATCAAGGATCTAGGACTCTAAGCTACATTCAAGAAACTTCTGAAGAAAATAACTCTAAATAATAAAACAGATTCATGATAAGTCAGTATTTCAAAAAAATATTCCGATTTGCTAAACCCTATAAAAAGTATATGTGGTTGAATATATTTTTCAACATATTATACGCTTTGTTTAGTGCTATTTCTTTCCTGACTTTGATGCCGATGCTCGACGTTTTGTTCAAGAATGAGAAAAAAGTAGTCGTGCTGCCCAAATATGAAGGGATTATGAAAGTAGGCGACTACCTCAAAGATTATATGGGCTATTGGATCAATCAATCCATGGAGAATAACGGAGCTCTGAATACGTTGATGATTCTTATCTCTATAGTAATCGGGACATTTTTGCTCAAAAACGTGTTCAACTATTGGGCGATGTTTTTCATCACCTTCTTGCGAAACGGAATCTTAAAAGATATCAGAAATGCATTGTACAGAAAATCTATTGATTTGCCACTGTCTTATTTTTCTGAAAAACGAAAAGGAGATATGATCTCTAGAATGACCTCTGATGTACTAGAGATTCAACACTCGTTTTTATCTGTGCTAGAACTGATCGTTAGAGAGCCATTGACTATATTATTCACTATTGGTGCGATGTGTTTCATCAGTATGGAGTTGACCTTTTTTGTGTTTATTTTTATTCCAATCTCTGGGTTTATCATTTCAATTATCGGAAAATCATTAAAAAAGAACTCTGATAAAGCTGCACAAGAACAAGGTTTTTTTCTGTCGATTATCGATGAGACCTTAGGCGGACTGAAAGTGATCAAGGGCTTTAATGCTGAAAACACTTTTGAAGACAGATTTCAAGACTCTACCCATCGTTTCTTTAAGCTCAACAACAGAATTTTAAATCGCCAAAATCTATCCTCTCCGATGAGTGAGTTTTTAGGAATTGTGACTATTGCGATGCTATTGGTGTACGGCGGTCAGATGGTATTGGTAGAAGAGACGCTTTCTGGCGCTGCTTTTATTACTTATATGGGATTGGCTTACGGAGTACTCACGCCAGCCAAATCGATCTCTAAAGCATCTTATTCGGTTAAGAAAGGAAATGCCGCTGCAGAGCGTGTATTAGAAATCTTAGAACAAGAGAATCCGATCACGAGCAAACAAGGTTCAGTTCAGAGAAATAGGTTTGAAGATAAAATAATAGTTGACAACATTAGTTTTGCCTATGATGACGAGCCGGTACTCAAAAACTTCTCGCTGGTTATCCCAAAAGGTAAAACCATTGCACTCGTAGGTCAATCTGGAAGCGGAAAAAGTACCATCGCTAATTTACTGACGCGTTTTTATGACGTAAACAGTGGCAGTATAAACATTGACGGCACTGATATCAGAGATTATAACCTGCAAAGCCTCAGAGGGCTTATGGGACTGGTCACACAAGACAGTATTTTGTTTAACGATACGGTATACAACAACTTAAAGCTCGGCAAACAAGACGCTACAGAAGAAGAGGTGATTGAAGCGCTAAAAGTAGCCAATGCCTACGAATTTGTCAAAGACTTGCCAGAGGGCATACACACCAATATCGGCGATAGCGGTAATAAACTCTCAGGTGGGCAGAAACAGCGTTTGTCAATTGCTAGAGCAGTGCTCAAGAATCCTCCGATTATGATTCTGGACGAAGCAACCTCAGCTTTAGATACAGAAAGCGAACGACTCGTACAGCAAGCGCTTGAGAATATGATGCAAAACCGAACTTCAGTTGTGATTGCGCACAGGCTTTCGACCATTCAAAAAGCAGATCTAATAGTAGTGATGCAAAAAGGAGAAATTATAGAACAAGGAACCCACGAAGAATTGCTAACTAAATCAGGAATGTATTCTAAATTAGTAGCCATGCAATCTTTTGAATAAAACATAAAAAATGAAAAATATAAATATTGACGACTTTAAATTCAAAGCACCTATACCTATCCGATGGAATGACCTAGACCCGCTAGGGCATGTCAATAACGTCTATTATTTTGAGTACTTCCAGACCGGAAGAGGCCTCTTTATGCAGGCTATCAGTAAAGACTGGGACTGGACCAAAAACATGTTTGTCATTGCGCATATTGCCTGTGATTATTTTGTAGAGCTAAAGCTTACTGACAGACAGCCGATGATCAGGATGAGAACATCGAGTATCGGGACCAAGAGTTTTGAGATTGAATACCTGATTACTAGCCTTGACAAAAACGGCCAAGAAAGTATTCATGCCAAAGGTAAAAGCATTCAGGTGATTATTGATGTAGCACAAAAGCGCTCTATTGAAATTCCAGATTGGTTGAGACAGGACCTGACCAATTATGACAACCTATAATAAATTGAGACCATGTATGTAGTAAATTCAAGAATCAAGCCTTTAGCTCCAAACACCATGGTTTGGAAGTACCTAGACTTGTCCAAATTTCTTGATTTATTGCTACACAAACAACTTTTTATGGCTCGTTCTGATAAGTTTGAAGACCAATATGAAGGTACTTTTAGCGAGCCAACTTTCGTAGAGATTCAAAAACTCTCAGAACATAAACCCGAGTTTTTAGAGTACTATAAAAACCACAGAAAAAATGTAGTGATCAGTAGTTGGCATATCAATGATCACGAATCATTTGCAATGTGGCAAATTTTCACCAAGAGCAAAGAGGGAATTGCCATTCAATCTACAGTGGGTAAAATCCAAAAGGCCTTGGCTTTAGAACACGATTTTGAGCAGCACATTGGCAAGGTCAATTATATTGATTACAAGACTCAACACATTCCGTTTGACGATGCTTTTTTCCCCTTTCTGTATAAACGCAAGAGTTTTATTTATGAAAAAGAAGTTAGAATCATAACCGATGCTAGTCATAGCAAAGATGAAATTCACGAAGGACTAAAAATTGATGTAGATGTCGAGAAATTAATCAGCAAAATCTACATTCACCCTAAATCAGAGAATTGGTATAAGAAGCTTATCTTTGAATTGATAGACAGGTTAAACTTAGATTTTGAGATAGGCGTATCAGATCTTGAGAGTGAAATATTGTTGTGAAGATAAATTACTTTAGCTTATATACTTCTGCCTGTTTGTAATACTTTCTTGATTTCTAAAAACCTTTATATTTTATTGTTGTATTTGCGTTTCATCAAAAAAACTCAACCTAACTATATAGATGAAGTATAGACGGTAACACCTAAGATGCTGGTTTGTATTTGTTTATAGTAAATCGTACATTGCAACGTATCTATGTTTTGTCTAGCAGATTTTATTTTTGTTTTCCTTGTTATAGACTTACTTTGCTTGTGATTTAGAATATGTACTGATATGTACTGTTTGTTTGTGTTAGAATTAATGAATTCTGCAATTATAACATTAGGTATCACACTAACCGACCCTTACCTTTGTTTAAATGATTGAGGGCAAGGCGCTAAATCAAAGTCTAGTTATACAATTCGCGTAGAGATCTTTTTTTAATAATTATTTATTATGGATTCAATATTTAGTTTTATAGAACATTACAAAATTCTTTTAGGTTCATTTCCATTAGTAATACAAATTGCTATTGTAGTAATCGCACTTAACGTAATGGTTACTCTTAGTTTATTTTCAATCACTTTCTTTATGAGAAGAAAAAGGGAGTCTGAGGATAGAATGATAAAAAAATATCGCCCTAAAGTAGAAGCGCTAATACTGGATGTTTTAAATTCTAATGAGATTTATTCAGAACAAGAGATTGATAATTTATATTTTGATAAAATAAGTAAACTTTCTAAGAAAAGTTATATTACTATTATTCCTGTGATGGAAGATCTAGTCCACAAGACTCCATCTTTAATGAATTCAAAAAACTATAAAGCACTGATAAGAGGGCTTAAGATTGATGAATTTCTAGAAAAGAGAATTAGCTATTCAAACACCAACAAGCGTATGCGCGCTTTCCAGACCTTGTCTCGTCTAAACATCACTGTATCAGATTCAAAGATCTTGCCGCATACCTATAGCAATGACGATAGACTAAGAAAGGAATCAAGAACTTCATATGTAGGGATTAGTAAAAATGACCCATTCAAGTTTTTTGACAAAGGGAATACTGATCTCAATTATTGGGATCAAATAGCTTTATTAAAACAGTTTGAAGCGCACCACGGTGATAACTTGCCCAATTTTAGTAAATGGATTAAGTATTCTGATGACAATTCTCAAATTATTTTTCTAGTGCGTGCCGTTACCTATTTTAACCAAGTAGAATCAGCTGACGTATTGGTAGATCTATTAAAGACAGATAATCATAAAGTTAGAAAAGTAGCGATTATCGCCCTTGGTAGAATGGGTATAGTCTCAGCTGAAGAGGAGTTGAAGAAGATTTATCACACCCAGCCTATAGACTGTCAAGATGCAATTATTGAAGCCATCGCTTATATCGGTTCTGGCAATTCATTAGAGTTTCTCAAAAAAGCCTTCTTTGATGCCAATAATCCAGATGCAAAAAGACTAGTTGCCGAAGCGATTTATATCTATGGTGAAGAAGGTAAGAAATGTTTTGAAGAACTATCTGCTTCTTGTACTGTTTGTGATGATTTCAGTCATTTGATTTTTGAACACGTTAGAAATCCACTCATTCCTTCTGCCCTTAAAGGTCTTGTTGTTAGACAAAAGGAAAAGGAATTAGACGTGATTTTATCTTAATAGTTCAATCTCAATCAAGCGGTGTACAAATATCTTTGTGCACCCTATTTACATAGAATATAGCTTATGCTGCTCTATTAAGTCCTCAAATAATACTGCGACAATCTCCTGTTTTTATTGGTATTCTATAATATGGCAATCCTTCAATGACTGCAAAAAGCGCCCATCAAAGTCACTGCTGTAACTTTCTTTATCTTATAAAAAACCTTCTTTTAAATTGAATGGCTGATAGTAATAAATGTGCTATTCCTAAAAAGAGCTATGTGTACTAGATTTTCTTAAAAGCCTTTCAGATTTTTTATTGTAATAGAAATGGACAAAGATATAAATGATTTAATAATGCTTTTAAATAGTAGTTTATGAGAGATGATATTCTTAAAATCTATATATTGCAGTAATTTAAAGGGTGGTTTTGAATAAATTAAGTCCTGTATTTTTAATTGTCTAGAAAGAATAATATAGATACAAAAGCTTAAAATATCCTTAAAATATCAGAAATCCTTTTTGTAGTTTTGTCCGCATTTCTTTCTAAAGGAATCTTAATGTTTGTCTTAGAACTTGATTTACATTAAGAAGCAAGTGTGAGTCCTAGTGTAAAAAGTATATACCGCGTATGTCTAATTTTTTTGAATACTTTGTTTTTTTCTATGCAACAGCAATGTTCATAGCCTATACCTTTTTGGCTATGTTCTCCTTTATAAATATTTTTAAATACAAAACATATACTTCAAGACTAGATGATGACTTCTTATTGACTTCATCACTTACACCAGGAATCTCTATTATCGCTCCAGCTTATAATGAAGAGGTCACCATTATCGTAAATGCTAAATCATTACTTACGTTGAATTACCCGCTTTTTGAAGTGATTATTATCAATGACGGAAGTAAAGACAGGACCTTAGAGCTTCTCATAGAAGAATTTGATTTAATTGAAACGCCTTATGCCTATATAGAAAAAATTAAGACCAAGCCCTTCAAGAGAATTTTCAAGTCTAGAAAGGCCGAGTTCTCTAAGCTAACCGTAGTGGATAAAGTCAACGGAGGAACAAAAGCAGACGCCTCAAATGCAGGTATAAATGCCTCTCAATATCCTTATTTTTTATGTACAGATGTAGATTGTATACTTGAGAAAAACACTTTGTTAAGGATGATAAAACCTATCCTTAGTTCAAAAAGCAAGACAATAGCCGTTGGGGCTACCCTTAGGATGTCAAATAGCTGTGACATAGTAGATGGTAATATTATAAGAGTAAGACCTCCAAAAGCATTAATACCAAGATTTCAAGAATTAGAATACCTAAGGGCCTATATTTTTGGTAAGATGGGTTGGGCACTAGTAAACTGTGTGCCAAACATCTCTGGTGGGTTAGGTCTTTTTGACAAAGAAGTAGCCATTAGAGCCGGTGGATATGACGGTAATTCGCACGCAGAAGACATGGACCTTATGGTGAAGATGGCGGCTCACCGCATGGATAATGACAAGAAATATATTATTGATTATGTACCCATTTCGTGTTGCTGGACAGAAGGCCCTCCTAACGTGAGAATTCTATCTAGACAACGCGTACGTTGGGCTACAGGAATAGCACAAATATTTACGGTACACAGAAAGATACTCTTTAACCCGCGTTATAAAAGACTTGGTTTAGTGGTGTTCCCGTTCAATTTTATATTTGAGTTTCTAGCACCTATAATTGAATTTCTAGGGCTAATTTGGTTTATCATACTCATCCTTAAAGGAGATGTTAACTGGAGTATGGCGGGTTATATATTTTTATACTCCTATTCTTTTGCGATCGTAATCGGAACTATGGTTTTGCTGTTAGACAACTTTATTCAAAGGCAATATCAAAGCTTTAGAGAGGTGTTTGGCTTATGGTTAATGGTCTTTATAGAACCCTTTATTTACCATCCACTATTGGTTTATTTTGCCTTAAAAGGATATTACAACTTCTTTACTTCAAAACGAATGGAATGGGGAACGATGACTAGACAAGGTCATGGTACTACAGAAAAAATAACGACAAGAAATGAAAACGAAAATGTTACGGGCTAAAGGCGTTCTATATTTGCTTTTTGCATTTATATGCCTGAGTAGCAGCACTACTTATGCACAGAAATCATCTGATGATTTTTTCCAATTGGCCAAAAAAGAAGGCAATGTGCACCAAAATTTCTCAAAGGCTCTTGAGCACTGTAAGAAAGCCGCTGCATTGGCCCCATTAGATATGGATATCCAAGAATATCTAGGTAAATGTTATTTAGAGCTGGGTGAATTTGAACAAGCGCGTATCGTTTTATTAAAGGTTTTGGACAAAAGCCCTAAACGCGTAGACGCCAGACATTATCTACTAAATATAGAAACACAGACTCAGCGCTATTCAAGTGCTGTGTGTTATGCCAATGAACTCCTAGAGATAACCCCCTACAGCAAAACGCTATGGCAAAGAAAAATAGGGCTTTATAATTTGATGGATAACAGAGTCGAGGCAGCAAGAGCTACTAAACGTTTATACCAAATTTTCCCTGAAGACCCTGAAGTAAAAGCTTTATACAGAAATATACTCAAAGAAGAAGCGCTAGCAAGTACTAAAAGCCAAGATTTATCTCACACTGCCAAACAATACGAAAAGTCATTGGAGTTTGCCAATGACGATCCAGAGGTTTATCTGAATCTTGTCAATACCTATATTAAATTAGGTGATTTTAATAGAGCGCTAGAAACAGCTGATAAAGGACTTTATTACTTCCCGTATAATACAGAACTGACAACCAAAAAGGCTGCTGTACTTCAAGAAAAAAATGAATACCACAAAGCCATTGCGTTTGTTGAAGAGCAAAACCGCAAAATGCCAAACCCGTATTATGCACAATTATTGCTTTATCTGAGATCAGAAATGGCAATGCATTATAGAAACAGTGATCCGTATACCTTATATGGTCAGATTTATGAGAATGATAAATCAAATAAAGATGCCTATGATTATTTGTTAAACACTTCTTTGTCTAGGGGTTATTATCCTGCTGCAGATGAATTGATAGGGCAAGGTTTAAAGTCAAATCCGAATTCAAAAGACTTGTTGTCTAAGCAATTGTATTTATACGAATTACAACAAAATAAACCCAAAGAAGAAGCTGCACTAAACAAGCTGTACGCCTTGTACCCCAACGATAGTGATGTAATAGAGAAATATAATGCCTGGAGCTTTACAAAGGCAAAGGAGGATTATAAAGACCACAATTATAAAGACGCTACTCCTGCATTTCAGAGGCTTTCACAATTCCAAGAATACCAGAAATTCTCAAGTCAGTATCTATTTGCCATATATATAGATCAAGCTGAGTATGATCAAGCATCCGCCGTCATCGATGATTTGATTCAGAAGAACCCAGAAGACCATCAGCAAATACTGCGCAAAGCAGATTTACTACTAGCTGTTGGCAATCATCAACAGGCCTATGACTTGGTTTATGCCTATAGCAAACAATATCCCGATGACCTGCAACTTCAATATGCCAAATCTGATGTTTCGGTCAAATACATAAAACACCTCAACGATGAGGAGAACTTTGAGCAATCAGCTATAATTGCCACTGACCTCATGCTTATAGAGCCAAATAATCCTCAAGCTTATAGGTATGCCATCGGTGCTTTTGCCTCTTCAGGCAATTATGCAGAAGCAAAAGAAACTGCTGAAATGGCTTTGGTGCGCTTTCCAGAAAATAGAGATTTCAAATTGTCTCTCGCAGACATCCATTCAAAACAAGCAGAACACCAAGAAGCAGTTCAGATGTTAAAGGATCTAAATGCTGAGTACCCCTATAACTCAACAATAAAAGGAGCGCTTTTAGAAGAACTCTATTTATTGGCAAAGCAACACGAACAACAGCGAAATATGGTGCGTGCTAAGATAGCGTATAGAGAAATGTTAGAGTTAAAACCAAAAGACACACTGTCAGCCATTAAATTGACTAAGATTCTAATTAGAGAAAAAACCTACTTAGAAGCACTTAGCGTGGTGAACAGCAGCTTGAAGCTCAACCCTAATCACAATGAGTTGACCTATCTCAAAGGTCAGATTTATGAAAAACAAGAAAATTATGCCGAAGCCGTAAAGTTGCTTTCGCTCTATCAACCCGCTTGTGGAGAGATAGAGACGCATAAAGATTATTTGGGTTTTCTTGAATCTAAATTGCTCAAAAACCAAATCAACATTAGCTACCTCAGGTCTTCATCTGATTATGCATCCATCAATACCTCTATTGCCACTTTTGAATACCTAAGGTTAGAAAAGAAAAACACTTATATTGCTCGTGCAAATTATGCAGCAAAAGAAGAAGGTGTAGGCTTGCAAGCCGAAGCAGATTGGTACCATACTTTTGAAGGTAAATCTTATTTTATTGCCAATGCAGGTATATCAAATAAATACTTCCCGGAGCTAAAGGCAGGACTGTCTTATTTTGTGCCTTTCAAAGAAAAGTATTTTGGCGAACTTGGGGCAAGATATGCCAAACTCAGAGATGACAGAGATTTGCTCACCGGAATTGTGGGAATCGAAAGAGAATTTGACCGAGTTTGGCTAAACCTTAAAGGGATGATCCTAAGTGACGGAGAGGATTTATACCACAATATATTAGTACAAAGCAGGTTTTATCTGGACAATGATAAAGATTACGTAACGGTGATGGCCTCTGCAGGTACGGCACCTGAAGACCAGAAACTAGATTTCCAGACCAATACCATGTTGTCGTATGTAAATACTATGGTAGGTGGTGGCTATTTCAGATACATTACCTACAGAACTAGCTTTGGGGTGATGGGCAACTGGTATAACTTCAAAATTGCTGAAGATTATTACGTCAACCAATACAACCTCTTTCTTACTGTGCGAACCAAGTTTTAATGCCTTTTATAAAGATGTCTAAAAGTATAGTGATCCTGGTCTTTTTAAATCTTTTTTTGAGTTGCGAAGGCTCAAACAAAGACCACATCGTGTATGCTGAAAACCAAATAAAACCAGTAATCTATTCTCAGAATAGCCAAGCACTCACCAGAGAATTAAAGTTAATCACAGCGCTTTTTCAGCAGCAGACTGGCTATCAGCCGCAGCGCATAAATACTGCAAATGCGGATGAGAAAAGTGTCATAGTCCTAGAATTAGTAGAAAAAATTGACGGCGAACATAGAAGTGGTTTTAGTTTTAGACAAAGCCATAACAGATTGATAATTGCTGCGGTTAGCCCCAAAGAACTAAATTATGCCATTCGCTATTTTTTTACTAGCTATGCCCAAAAAACTAAGAATAGTCATCACTTGGTTAATACAATCACTGTCCCTGAAAATCTAAATTACGTGAACATACCTGATTTCGAATATAGAGAACCCTACTTTCCGCTGAATCAAAAAGAGGATTTCCGTTTGGAGTACGCTACTGACAACCTTGAAGAAACTTGGGGCTTGTGGGGGCATAACATCCGTAAGGTGATTGCGCTTACCCCAGATATGTGTGCAAAGATTGACACAGAAGTGTTTGAAGATCAACTCTGCTTTTCTAGTGTCGAATTAGAAAAAGCCTTAACGATATACATAAAAAACCAAATCGCAGATGCACCAGAATTGACCAGGTATATGCTTATGCCTGATGACAATGCTGTGGTATGTCAGTGTGAGGCTTGTGTGGCTGCAGGAAATACAAAGACAAACGCAAGTCCTGCTGTCTTTACTTTTTTGAATACAATGGCAGCCAAATTCCCCAAACAGGAATTCTTCAGCACGGCGTATATCACCACTAAACAACCCCCTAAAACGGCTAAATTCGCCTCAAACGTAGGGGTAATGCTAAGCACCATGGATTTCCCTAAAGGAGTTGTACTAGAGCGTTCAAAGAAGTTCCCACTCGTGCAGCAAACCTTTGAGCGATGGAATGCTTTAACAGATAAAATTTACCTCTGGGATTATGCCATCAATTTTGACGGTTATTTTGAGTCTTATCCTACGCTGAGCATTGCTCAAAAGAACTTGCAGTACTATAAAAAACAAAATGTCAAAGGTGTTTTTATGCAGGGCAACGAAGATTCGTATGCGGCATTTCAAGACCTTAAATGTCAGCTCTACGCACAACTGCTCAGGGATACTGACCTCAACTTAAAAGCAGAAATAAAAGCATTCTTTGATAAGAGCTACCCAACGCTCAGCAGTTTGTTATTTGCCTATTACGCTAAAATAGAGAGCAACGCCTTGCTGTCTGACAGAGAATTAGATATCTACGGAGGTATAACCCAAGCCCAAAAGAAATACTTAAACCCTAGGGAGTTTACTGTTTTTTATGACAGTTTACTCGTACAACTAGCCAACTTACCCGAGCAAGAGGCAAAAGACGTAAAGAGATTGCTCTTGGCGTTGACGTTCCAGAAATTAGAAATGGCAAGAACCAGTGGCATTGGCGAAGAAGGTTATGCCGAATTTCAAAAAGACAACAAAATTGCCACCACCAAAAAAGATATTATCCAAGCCGTAGCACGACTCGAAGAACTCTCTAGAGAAACCAACATTGACGTGTATAGCGAATTGGGCTTTAGTCTAGATAGTTATATAGAGCTATATAAAACAGAACTGCTCAATAAAGAATATCAAAACTTATTGTTCGGCAAGAGACTCAAAGCACTTTCTGAGCTTGACGAAGACTATGCTGATACCCGAACACTGACGGACGGAACCATCGGTTTTAACGATTACTTCAACAATTGGATGTTGGTCACCGTGGCAGAAGATTTAAGGCTTAGTATCGAGGCAGAAGGATTATACGAAACCAAGAGCATTGAAATTTCCTTTCTAAATAATCTGAAACACAGAATTTATTTGCCCGCAGAAGTCCAGGTAACTATTGGCGGAAGGTTATATACGGCAGCTATAGATTTAGAAAGCGCCGCAGCGAATTCTAGATATGTCCTGCGTATTGCGGTAGAGCTAACGCCATCTGACAAAAACATTGAACTAAAAATTATAAAACAACCCGAACTAAAAAGCAAATCGATTGCTTGTGACGAAGTTGTTTTTAAATAAAGAAACTTGAGATGAACCTTCAAAGAGATATAAACCAATACTTCAGAAGCTTATTGACCTTCGGGATTTTATTGCTTTTAGTCGCAATAACCAGTGGTTGTAGTAGAGAATTATCTACGACTTTACTTGAGATTGAAGACCCAGAACGCTTGTATTACCCCATAGTACAAGGTGAAAAACAAAATATAGTAGTAAAAATTACCAACACAGGAAAAAGTGCTCTAGTAATCGAACACGTCTTGCCTTCTTGTGGATGTATCATCGCCAGCTACCCCAAGTCAGCAATTAGAGTTGGCGAAGTGGGTTTCATTCAACTAGAATACAACAGCAATAAAAACATTGGCTATGTAGAGCTGTATACGACTATTGTCGCCAATACAGAACCCGCTTCACACACGTTTTTGTTTAAGACAAACGTAGTCCCTAACGCACTTTATACCCCAGATTATGAAGAACTTTATAATGCGGAGAAAGAAGACGAAAAAGGAGCAGTACAAAAAATGGTCGACGGAGAAGCCAATCAAAAAGGCTATATAGTAGACTCAACCGAGACAAGAAAACACAAATAGTCATGTATTGATTGGGATATTTTTTCTAAAAAATATATATTTGAACAAGCATAGCATCTTACTGAAGTTTACGAGCCAATACTGCTATAAATTATAGGCAAACAACAGAAGCAAAGCCAACTTTTGAACCCTAGAAGATGTATGTTTGCAAACTTTATAAAAATATTCCCAGATGAGGTTCAAAAAAGTATACCAAACCAAGAAAGAGCACCTAGAAGCCTTACTCCAAAAATACATTTCAAAAGACGATGTAGGAGTAGAGTTTTTGACTGAAATTGTAGGCGTATTCAGACCTAACGATGTTCGCATAGTCTATGATATTGAGCTCACACCCCTCTTGGAAATCTTAAACGAGAACCACCTCTACCAAAACTATATCGGCAATTATCTCAAACGATTATTTTACAAAAAAGAGTTTGACCAAATCATCACCGATACCGGAATCATAAAAGACAGTGATTTCTTCTATGAAGTCAGAAAGCGCGTGGTCGAAAAGATATTGCCGTACCAACCCTCAAAAGACACCTTACAGTTTATACTCAACCAAGTTTTCTATTCTAGTAAAGACCCAATATGGTTAGCAAGAATTCCAGAACATCAGGTAGAAGAACTCGTCACTCTGATCAGATTTGGTTCTATTTATGGCGATGATAAAGAAGGCTTTGAACTCTCAGAGGTCATCTATGCCATTGAAGTACTGCTTCAGCGAATCTCTGGAACGGCAATGGAAACCGATGTCAATAAAATGGTGCCTGAATTTCAGAACTTTGACAGTCCTTTTATCGCTATTCAAAGAGAATTTACAGAGCTCAGCAATAAACTAATGAGTTCTAAGAAAAAATTTACAACTTCAGATGATTTGAGTTATAAACAGATCATTATTTTGCTTAAACAATGCAATAACTACCTCAAATCTGCTTTTGAAAACTCACATAAATACGGAATATCAATCAAGGTCAACCAAAACCTTTTGCGCATCAGGCAACAGCTAGAACGCGTGATAGAAATGTTGCCCTATTTGGTGTTAGACAACCAAGACGAGGCTAAAGCCAAATCTATTCAGTTGGCAAATAGCCTAGTCAAATACAATTGCAACAAAAACAATATCAGAAAACTCATCAATGAAAGTACCCAATTACTTTCGTATGAAGTTACCCAACACAGTGCGAGAACTGGAGAACACTATATCACCAATAGCAAAAGTGAGTATTTCAAGATGCTCAAAACCGCTTCTGGCGGAGGACTTATCGTTGGTTTTCTATGCATCTTCAAAATCTTGTTGAGCAAGGTTGATGCGAGCGAATTTGGTCATGCTTTTTATTACAGTATGAATTATGCACTCGGGTTTATTGCCATCTATTTGTTGGGGTTCACCCTCGCCACCAAGCAGCCTGCGATGACTGCCTCTACGCTTATCAGCGCTATAGAGCAAGGAGCCAAAGACAAAACTACCGGAATGAGTGATAAATACAGGGGCTTTGCCGTGTTCTTTGCACGCGTATTCCGCTCTCAGTTTATTGCTTTTGTGGGTAACGTATTGGTCGCTTTTCCGGTTGCGATGTTGCTGATTTGGCTGATTGATATGATATCAGGACACAATCTAGCAGATCAAAAATGGAATAAACTACTCACTGACTTGAGCCCAGTGCATTCAGCGGCTATATTCCACGCTGCCATTGCCGGTTTCTTCTTGTTTGTATCAGGCGTAATAGCCGGAAGCATTGCCAATAGAGACAAATACAACCGCGTTTATTATAGAATTCAAGAACACCCGATTCTCAAAAAGGTGTTTGGTGTAGAGAAAACCAAGAAATTTGCCAGTTTATATGAAAAGAAATGGGCAGGTATATCCTCTAACTTGTGGTTTGGTATCTTTATGGGAAGCACCGCTTCAATAGGTATCTTCTTAGGACTCAACCTAGACATCCGTCACATCACCTTCACCAGCGGAAACCTTGCCCTTGGTCTATACGGAGGTCATTTTGACATTCCGCTATCGATGTTGATTTGGGGTGTATTGGGGATCGGTATCGTTGGGCTTACTAACTTTTTGGTCAGCTTTTCGCTGTCGCTGGCACTTGCGTTCCGTTCTCGAAATATTCCAATCTTAGAGCTCCGACTTGTAGCCATATCAATTTGGAAGTTTTTTAAAGAAAGACCAGCGCTATTTTTCTTTCCGCCAAAGAAATAATATCTTTCTCAAATCCTTATAAAGGAGACTAGTACAATAACCATATTTAATGTTTTAGGAGAACTTGTTTATAATCAATTATTAACACCGCAAACACAAAACCAAATAGATATTTCTAATTTAGCAAATGGCTACTACATTGCAAGGATTAAAAATGAGTCATTAGACACAAACCAAAAGCTAATAAAAAATTAATAACTTAACCAAACTCTTTGTCAAAGTTATAACTTTGACAAAGAGTTTATTAAAAATAAACATTATGAAAAAAATTATAATCTTACTTGTTTTTACAACCTTTTTTAAAGGTTATACGCAATGCCCAACACCTTCAAATTTAATTTATTCTACTGTTAATACACAAGATGCGTTATTGAGTTGGACAGAAAATGGTACTGCAACAGAATGGGATGTAACGGTAGTTCCTGATTTTTATGTTGGTTCCCCACTACCAACCGATTCTTATTATGTGTCAAGTACTAATTCATTTATATTTGCAAATTTTCCACAAACAGGTTGTAATGTTTTTTTTGTTAGATCGCGTTGTTCTGCAACAGAAGTCAGCTCATGGACTGCTCTTGCTACTTCTGGTTGCGATACAAATGTTACTAATTATCTTGCTGCCACTTTATCCACCATTGATTTTTCTTTAAAAAATAATTTTAAAATATTTCCAAACCCTTCTAGTAACATTTTATTTATTGATAATTTTGAGAATCAAATTAAAAAAATTGAGTTTTTTGATTTACAAGGAAGAATTATAAAAACAATTAATGAAAATAAAAGTGAATATCAAATAGATATTTCTAATTTACTAGCTACAACCTATATAATAAAGCTCTCAACAGAAACAGGAAGTGAAACTGTAAGATTTATAAAAAACTAAGATTTCTACTTTTCAGACAGTCTTTTTTAAATCAAGTGTTTTTTTATAATTTTACTTTATCAACTTTTAAATCAAAGGTGGATTCCCCGCTCCCGCGCGAATCCTTTCGTGTGGTCAATAATAAAAAGAACACCCGAGCATTGCTCGGATGTTATACTAAGAGTTTTAAGTATAATTAAATAGACTTCTTATGGCAAAAGCTTTAAAGGTAGATTCCGAAGGAAATATTAGATTAGCTCAACTTCTTTCTTACACCAAGCACTACTACATAGATAGCGAACGTGTAAGTGCCAAGACAGGCACAATGGACAAGTTGGGTTATTATCCTTTACATTGGGTGACTAGTGAGATGCCTTTTTTAAATATAGCGGTACAGGATAATAGTGCTGGTAGGTTTGTTAAGGCTGCAACGCAAGTTACAAGTATTCATCAGTAGGGCTTCCTACTGACAAAAAACCGAACTAAATCATATTTTTTTGTACATTTGATTAAAAGAAATTTTTAAATGGATATTCAAACAACAAAACTTGAACTACTCAAAACAATTTTGGAGACTGAAAACACTGATTTCATCCAAAAGGTAGCTGACTTTGTGAAAAAAGAAAAAGTAGATTTTTGGGACGAATTGTCTTTATCTGAACAGTCTGAAATAAAACAAGGTATTGAGGAATTGGATAAAGGGAAAAGGGTTTCCTACGAGTCATTCCTAAAGAAAATTTCTTAATGAAAGTATTCTTATCCGAACTTGCCGAATCAAAACTTCTAAAGCTATCCGAATATTTATTAGAAGAGTGGAACTTAAAAACTCGTGACAAGTTTATCTCAAAACTAAACGATAAAATTAAACAAATATCAAATCAACCTGATAAGTTAAAGTTAAAAAAAGACATCGGTTAAAAAGTACGAAAGCCCAACACCGTGTATAATTAATGGCTGGTTCTCGCCTACTTACGAAAATCCCTGCGGATTTTCTATTCCGTTTTTATTTATTAAATTAGGTGCTTAAACACGCCACTAATCCTACAATAATCAGTTGTTTGGTTCTTCACTGTTTGCATTGAACACTACTGATAATTTCACAGCTATACACGGTGACACCCACGATCCTAAAAAAATGGATATTTATTACTTTCACCCTGATCATTTAGGTAGCAGTAGTTATATCACCAATATGGCAGGTATGGTATCTCAACATATGGAGTACTTACCTTTTGGAGAATTGTTAGTGGATGAACATAAGAATTCTTATAACTCTCCGTTTAAATACAACGGTAAAGAGTTCGATGAAGAAACAGGAAATTATTTTTATGGGGCGAGATATTATGACCCGAAGTGGTCAATATTTATAAGTGTAGATCCAAGTGCTGAAAAACATCCAAGTTGGACACCATATCATTATGTGCATAATAATCCTATAATATACACTGATCCAGACGGTAAAGATGCTATCCTAACCATTAAAGGGAATACTGTGACTATTAGTGCTACAGTTATAGCAACAAATTCTAAAGAGGCTCAGATGATGATGCAGAAAGCCGCGGATAACTATTATAACAATAAAAACTTCACAGGAACGATAGGCGATAAAAGTTATAATGTTCAATTTGATATTAAAGTTGTGAGTTTTGAACAAGCTCAAGCTCAAGGGATATTATCAAATGATGATGTGAATTTTATGACTCATCGACCAAATAGTGATAAAGATAATAGGTCATATGTATCAGATTTTCGTGATATGACAATTATTGGAAATGCAAATGAAAGAACTTATGCACACGAAATGGGACATTTATTAGGTTTAGCAGATAGGTATATTGACTTAAAGCATATTAATACAGGTGAAGTTGTTAGTTATCCTTTTAAAACCAATAATCCTCAAGACATAATGGGTAAAGGAGATAGAATTGTACCAGAGAGTATTAATGCATTATTAGAGTTTGGTTTAAAAAATCAAAAAGACGGTAAAATAATAATTAATAATCAAAGTGTGATTGAAGGTATATATGGACCATCAGAAAAAGACTGGATGGATTATTCTAATAAAGCAGGATATAGAATATATCAACCTGAAAAGGAAAAATAATATTTTTATGAAAAAACACAAATATAATTTTATATTAGTATGTAGTTTATTGCTTACTATTAGTTGTGGTAAAGGAGAAGAAATTATTTATAATTCTGAAATTGAATATACACATTTCATTTTAGAGCACAATAATAATGACGATAAGTTGCCTGTAAAAAAATACTTTTTCATAAAGAAAGATAGTTTGTTTATAAGTAAGTATGATAATTATGAAAACAAGTATCTTATTGGGGTTAAAGTTTCAGACAGTATTTCTAAAATAATTACAAATGCTTTTATAAAAAAAATAGATCCTGATTTTTATAATGAAACAAATGTAAATCAAGGAAATAAAGATACAACTCCTTTTGTGAAAATTTATTTAAATGGATATAGAAATGAATATGGATATAAAAATAAACAAGCAACTTACTATAATGTAAGTGATTTATATAATTTTATTCCTGAGTTTGAAAATGTTTTAAAAGAGTTGAAATTAAATGTAATATCAGATGAAAATTTATGTTGTTTTTAAAATAGCTATAATTGTCTTACTTTTAGGGGTTCTCTTTTCTTGTAAAGAGAAAGAAGAGGTTGTATATCAAATTTCTTATGGTTCAGGAAAAACTGAAAAAATATATGTGAAAAGTAATGAAAAATATAAAGTGTATTTAGAAATTATTGATAAAGACAGTATTATTAAAAAATCAACAGTTGATAAAGAAGCTTATAATGAGATTTTGGAAATGGTACAAACAGAAATCAGTATGGATACCGAACCTGATCAATATGTTTATGTTACATTGGATTTTTGGTTAGTATATAAAGTTGAATATCCAGACCGATTCTATACTACTTCGTATAAAGGAGTTTTAAACTCCCCAAATTTATCTCGATTTAAGCATATTGTTAAGCAAATATCTACTAAAGAATAAGATTAAAAATCTGAATTTAATTTGAAAGTCAATTCAAATAACTTTAACCTAAATAGAAATGCTTTATTCAAAAAGAATGCACATTCTAATGCTCTTTTCTTAAACAGAAGTTCAAGAGATAATGTGATGCTTTACCCTAACGGTTTATTGATGGCAGAAGCCTTAAAAGTAAATCCTATGGAGAAAGATTTGCCTCTTTCTTACACTAAACACTACTACATAGGCAGCGAACGTGTAAGTGCCAAGACAGGCACAATGGATAAGTTGGGTTATTATCCTTTACATTGGCTGACTAATGAGATGTCACATTTAAATATAGCGGTACAGGATAGCAGTGCTAATAGATTTGTTAAAGCTGCGGATGTAGTTACAACCATTCATGGATTACTTAATGCTTTTCAGCCTACACTGAGTTATGAAGATAATTTTACAAGCCTCTATGACGACACCCACGACCCTAAGAAAATGGATGTTTTTTACTTTCACCCTGACCATTTAGGTAGCAGTAGTTATATTACCAATATGGCAGGTATGGTATCTCAGCATATGGAGTACTTACCTTTTGGAGAACTTTGTTGTTTTTTAAAGAACGGTCTCTAATCCTGCCCAAAGAGTCAGATAACTGAGGGTAACAACTGTACTTGTTTGGAAAAAAGCTTTTGATCTTTTTCCGGATCTGATGTCCTCTAAGGTTTCTGTGGATAGTATTGAGAATAATAAGAACCCCATAGAGAAGCCTAAAGGGAATAATAAACGTAAGATCTCGTTGACTGTAAAATACCGATCAACTAGCCCAATCACCAGTCCCGCCAAATAACAGCCTAAAGTGCTTAATAATACAATGCCAATGTTCGGTTTAAAGTATTTAAATGCATATATAGTAACTAAATACCGTAGTACACATCCTACAACAAACCCGAAACTCATCAGTATGGCTAACTTTACCATGGTATAAAAATAAGCGTTATTTAATCCTTTGTAGGGTCAAATTTCTCGATGCAAATGTATTCCGTTTTTTGACTTACAAACTATGATTTCAATCATAGACTCAAGTTTTACAAAAAGATTAACAGCTACTCCAATGTTAGGATATCCTCCGTAACGCCTTTGTTTTATACGAATTTAGTAAAAATTAATTATATACTATTGTGTTTTTTTTATGACTTAAGGTGTTGAAGATGAGACCTCAATTGTCTTTCCGTTATGAAATTTAGCTCCGTCTAAGGCGAAATTATAGATGTATTTTGCCATTTCTATCGGTCCGACAGGTGCATTATAACCAGGAAAAGCCTCAGCAAGCATTTCTGTTTGCACTGCGCCTAGCGCCAAAACATTAAACGAAATGCCTTTTTCTTTGTATTCCTCAGCCAACAATTCGCTCAGAATAATCACCGCAGCTTTGCTTGAGCTATAAGCGGCTAATCCGGGGAACTTCATACTTCCTTGAACCCCGCCAATACTACTGATACTAACTACGTGAGCCCCAGAATCCATAAACGGAAGTACTGCTCTTGTGATACGTGCAACGCCAAAAACATTCACTTGATATACATATTCAAATTCCTCTGAAGTGATTTGTTCGAATGCTTTATTGACCAGCGCCCCCGCATTGTTTATGAGCACATCAACTTTCTTCCAGGTGTTTTGTATAAAACCTACTACCTTATCCACATCAGCCTCTAGGGTTAAATCAACTGCAAGAAAACTAATATTAGGATTGCCCAATAGCTTTGGATTTGATTTTCTCGAGAGAGCCAAGACCTGATGTCCGTGTGATGCAAAGTGTAAAGCTACTTCTAGCCCAATGCCTCGACTAGTACCTGTAATTATAATATTCATAGTTGATAAATCTAAGATAGGTGATATAGAGTGATTTTTATTTTATTTCTTATGCAACGGACTAATTATCTTGACGTCTTGAAAAGTAATAGCGCCGCGAATGACTCCTGAAATAAGGCTATACAATGCATTGGTAATCTGAGATTTTAGCTCGTCTTTTGTGTGCACTAAACTCACCTCTCTAGAAGGTTCTGGTTTTTCAAAGTGTTTGAGTTTTGACTTGTCTTTTTCGCTGATGTTTAGCGTATGCAGGTAGGGCAAAAAGGTAATACCTAATCCTTCATTGGCTAATTGTACCAAGGTTTCAAAACTTCCGCTCTGGAGTTGAAAGTGCGTATTGGCGTGCAGAGATTTATTCTTACAAAAATTAAGCACGCCTTCAGAGAAACAATGCCCGTCCTGAAGCAGCAATAATTCATTGATGTCAATGTCATTCGGAGTTATTTTGTCCAGTGCATACAACTTGTTGTTTCTAGGGATATAACCCACAAAAGGCTCATAATACAAGACTTTCTCAATGATTTCTGGGTCTTCTAACGGCGTAGCCAATATTCCAGCATCGAGGTGTCCGTTTTTCAGTTTCTGAATAATATCAGCCGTAGTGCGTTCTTCTATAATCAGATTTACCTTCGGATACTTTTTGATAAAGGTGTTGAGAAACATCGGTAGAAGCGTTGGCATTATCGTAGGTATAATTCCGATTTTGAAATCACCACCTATAAAACCTTTTTGGATATCGATAATATCGTGAATGCGTTCTGATTCGTTGACAATGCGCTTGGCTTGTTCGATGATTTTTACGCCTACTTCGGTAAGTTGTATGGGTTTCTTGGTTCGGTCAAAGATAAGGGTATCCAGCTCTTCTTCTAGCTTCTGAATTTGCATACTCAGGGTAGGTTGTGTAATCGAACACTTTTCTGCAGCAAGCGTAAAATTGCGGTGCTCAGCCAAAGCCAAAGCATATTGAAGTTGGGTTATAGTCATCTATAAGTTTTTTTGAAACTAAGCAAACTTACAAAAACCAAATCATAATTTGTTCTTGAAAGCCTCTAAATACTGACCTATTATCTAGGTTAGACTCATTATAAGAAGATAATAAAAATAGCTCTATTGGTTTAATTAAAGTTGAGTCTAAAAAAGTTAGGCTATTTATTTTCTAAGAATATCCCGAATCAGAAATTCTAATCCGTTGAGTTTTATCTCATACATCAATTGCAGTTGCTGTCCAATTTTTCCTTTCGGGAAGCCTTGGTTTTTCATCCATACCAAATAGGGTTCGGGTATGTCGATCAGTAGTTTTCCTTTGAATTTGCCGAATGGCATTTTGGCGCGTGCCAACTCTAAGAATTGCTCGCGTTGGCTTTCTTTGTCTATCATAGCCAATTAAAGCTAATGTCTTTTTCGATTTCAGGATGAAGACTTAAAAATACAGGGCAAGAAAGTCCAGCTCTTTCTAGGATGGTTTGTGTTTTTTGATCGGTTTCTAGATTCATTTCAAAAACAATAATGATTTTCCCGATTCTTCTCGGTTCTGCTTGCATTACTTTGGTCACCGCAGCTGTTGAACCATCAAAATTAACGCCCAATTGGTTGGCTTTAATCCCCATAATCGTAAACATACACGTAGCCAGTGAATTCGATACCATATCAGTAGGAGAGAAGGCTTGCCCTTTGCCGTTGTTGTCTGTGGGTGCATCAGTAATAATTGTTGTTCCTGATTGCAAGTGCACAGATGCTGTGCTGAGTTGTCCGGTATAGGTTACTTTTGAGGTCATTATTTTGCTTCTTTAATCGTTAGGTCTGTATCGTAATACATAATATAAACACCCGTATTATAATAACCGCCGTCTGCTGATTTGGTGTAAATAAATTTACTATCCACCTGCTCAGTAGCTGTATTTTTGGCTATTTTGTCAAAGTCTTCTTTTTGTGCCAAGCGCAACAATACGTCATACACCACATCATAACCTCTGATTGCGGCATAACTCGGTGCTGTTTCGTTTAGTGCTTTATAACGGCTGTAAAAGGCGTTGTTGTCGTTCTCAGTAATATCTCTCAGGTGCGATGGATAGTGAAAGTATAAGTCAGCCAAGGTCTGCGACCTCACCTCATCTGATTCGAAAGCGGCATTTCTGTCCAGTGCCACAAGTTTGATGTTGTAGTCGTCTTTAAGCCCGGTCAGAATTCGAGTTACATTCATAATCATCGATGATGATTCGGTTTCTAGAATCACATAATTTACCCTGTCTTTTTTGAGTAAAGATTTTAGGTTTTCTATATTTAATCGTCCTTCTTCTGTAAAACTCACAAAAGAAATACCCGAATAATTCTGAGCGATAAATGTTCTTGAGCTTTGTTTTTTTCTGTCTACGATAGCTATGCTGTTTTCCTTCTTGTTTTTGAGATAGTGCAACATCATTTTTTTAGAAATATCTGAAGGAGGCACAGAGAGATAAAGATTCTCATACTTAGCAACGCCTTCTTTTGAAATCGGAGAGATGACCAAGGTCTTTTTGTTTTTTAGAAGTAGTGCTGCTCTCTCATTATGGGTTTGAAAAAAAGGTCCGATGAGTGCGTCAACGTTTTCAAATTTAGCTGATTTTATAATCGACTCTACGGCCGAGTGTGATTGAGTTTCTTCAGAGTCATAAAAAGTAACGTTGAAGTTTCCGCCCAAGGCTTTAATATCCTCAACAGCCATCAGCGCTCCTGAATAGAAATCTACTGCAATATTCAGCAGTTTGTTAGTCCTGAAGCCCTTCTGAATATCTTCTGAACTTGTGCCAACGTTAGCAGTGTTAAACGGAATCAGTATGGCGACTTCCTGCATAGCGGTGTTGCTAATGCTTTTATTTAATTCTTTAAAAGTAGCTTTAGATAGAAATAAATCATCACTGATATCCATTGCTAAAGAGTCCACTTCCTGTCTCAGCGGAATGCGAATGGTGTCGCCTATTTTCAGTCCGTCTTTGATTTGTGGGTTTTCAGCCAAAAGCTCCTCTTCTGATATATTGTATTTCTGTCTGAGTGCAAAACTAGTTTCTTTTGGCAAAACCACGTGTATGATTCTATCGTCTTGAAGAATAGTCGTAGTGCTTTCTGCTTTGACATCAAGCGGGATTCTGATTTCTAATCCTGGTTGAAGTCCATCTTCTAAGAGTTCTGTATTTGCTTCTTGTATAGCCTGAATGGTTACGCCATATCTCTGAGCAATGCCAAACATGGTTTCCTTCGGCTCTACTTTGTGATAGGTTGCTTTTCCTGGCGCTTTTTTGGTATCTTTTTGCAGTTTAGGGATGATGATTACCTCTCCTAGTTTGATGCCATTTTTGGCCTCGGGGTTGAGTTGATAAATATCGTGAGCAGTAACGCTGTATTTACGAGCCAAACTAGTCACCGTATCATCTTTGACCACAGTATGTTGAATATGGTTTTGTGCAAAAACACCCAGAGTACATCCGACAAAGAGCACCAAAAAAAGCAATCGTTTCATAATCTTATTTTATTGTTCTTACTCAAAAGGCAAAAACTATTCCCATTCTATAGTTGCAGGTGGTTTTGAGCTGATATCATAGACTACTCTGTTGACTCCCTTGACTTTATTGATAATTTCATTAGAGATTTTCATCAAGAACTCATAAGGCAAATGTACCCAATCTGCAGTCATCCCGTCTGTGGATTCCACAGCGCGTAGCGCCACAACTTTCTCATAGGTTCTTTCGTCACCCATCACACCCACACTGTTAATAGGGAGTAATATTGCGCCTGCTTGCCATACTTTGTCATAAAGCCCACTTTCTTTTAGTCCGTTTATGAAAATAGCATCTACTTCTTGCAAGATACTTACTTTTTCTGGAGTAATATCACCTAAGATGCGAATCGCTAATCCTGGTCCTGGAAACGGATGTCTCCCGATAAGTTCAGGTGCAATTCCCATAGCTGTCCCTACTCTACGCACCTCATCTTTAAAGAGCATTCTCAGTGGCTCAACAATCTTTAGTTTCATAAAATCTGGCAATCCACCCACGTTGTGATGCGATTTGATAGTGGCCGATGGTCCGTTGACCGAAATAGATTCGATCACATCGGGATAGATTGTGCCTTGAGCCAGCCATTTTACATTTTCAATTTGGTTAGCCTCATCGTCAAAAACCTCGATAAACACCCTGCCGATAGCTTTGCGCTTGGTCTCGGGATCATCAATTCCGGCTAAAGCTGAGAGGAATCTATCAGAGGCATCAACTCCTTTTACGTTTAGTCCCATGCCTTTGTATTGGTCTAATACGCTTTGAAATTCATTCTTGCGCAAAAGTCCGTTGTTGACAAAAATACAATATAAGTTTTCGCCGATGGCTCTGTTCAACAGTACGGCTGCTACGGTAGAGTCTACGCCGCCAGAAAGACCTAAGACAACTTTATCGTCTTTGATTTTATCTTTCAGTTCTGCAATGCTAGTTTCTACGAAGCTATCAGAAGTCCATTTTTGAGGTACTTTAGCGATTTTCACTAAGAAGTTCTCTAGCATTCTTGCACCATCCGTAGAGTGATACACTTCTGGGTGGTATTGAATGGCATAAGTAGTTTCGCCTTCTATTCTGTAAGCAGCATTTTCTACATCAGCAGTAGAGGCTAGTTTGACACCGCCCGTGGGTAGTTTTTTAATGCTGTCTGAATGGCTCATCCATACCTGACTATCGGTGTGTATTCCTTCAAAGAACAGTTCATTTTCTTTGATGTATGAAAGTTTGGCTCTCCCGTATTCTCTGGTATCTGAAGGTGCAACTTCTCCACCTGAAAAGTGGGCGAGGTATTGTGCGCCATAGCAGACAGCCAAGAGTGGTTTTTT
The DNA here is from genome assembly GCA_035515135.1 of Flavobacterium sp. Classification (GTDB taxonomy): domain Bacteria; phylum Bacteroidota; class Bacteroidia; order Flavobacteriales; family Flavobacteriaceae; genus Flavobacterium. The sequence goes on along the minus strand of DATJBW010000001.1, from coordinate 613 downwards.
GCCTCTGATTTCAGATAAGTCGGGCTGTGGAGCATCAGCTGCTCTGACAGAAAACGGACTTCCTGACAAGATTACGGCTTTGAAAGGCGATAAATCTTTAGGAGGATTGTTATACGGATAAATCTCACAGAAAATGTTTAATTCTCTGACTCTTCGGGCAATAAGTTGTGTGTATTGCGAACCGAAATCTAAAATAAGTACGTTGTGTTGCATAGGGGCAAAAATAACTATTTTAGGATGAGTTTAAAATTTTTTTTCAAAGGTTTTTTGTGTGTTTTGCGAATGTTGTAAAAAGGCTAGATTTTGTCCCGTCCTAAATAATCGATACAGATTATTAGACAAAAATAATTAAATTAAACACTTGCAAAAACGTTTTTGCAAGTGTTTTTTCTTTTATAGGTTCTCATTGCTATTTTATTTTGCTGGTGCATTTGGTTTGGTGTGAGCATAAAGTTAGAATAATGAGGTCTTCTATTATTGTAAATTTCAATAGCTTCTTTTACTATTTGTTTCATAATAGGCAAGTCCTGATGGTATTTGTCAATATCAAATTCTTGTTTCAAAATACCATTAATCCTTTCAGCAACAGCATTTTCGTAAGGATCTGAGTTTT